>LJSU01000008.1 GCA_001314705.1 Rhodobacteraceae bacterium HLUCCO07 | reverse complement strand
GCTACACCGCGCTTGGCATACCCGTCACAGTGGCCGTAGGGTAAATCCGTCCGGGGAAAGGGGAAGTCCGGCCTTCAGCAGATTTATGCAACAAAGCCTTCGCGGGTGAGAAAACGCCCGGAACCCGTTTTAGATCGGACGAATTATCTCTCTCAATCCGATGGCAGATAGGTATTTTCCATACCGAAGGTGGAAAACATGGCGTCATTCTCGCTTGCGAATTCTACCAGGATCTTGCGGCGTTCGGTGTCCGAGAGTGCTCGGCGCTTACCTCCAGAAAAGATTCTGGTCGCCAGTTCCCGGACCATGATCTGACCACTCCGTGGTAACCGCAGGCATTTGGCCACTCGTACCGCCTCGGCTACCGCCGAAGGCGTGCTCTGGTTCACGCGCTTATTCGGCGCAGTAATTAGCTTCTCTGGCAATCCTAGAATCTCCAGCATTGCCGCAAGTGGTTCCCCATCCTCGTAACGCAGTAGTTTTACGGAGTTGGCGCCAAACTCTTTACGCCATCTTTTAAGGTGTGAGAAGAAAGATATCTCACGATTGATATCCCTCGGGTTCTGCACATGCCACCGCAATGGCCGAATGAAACCATTTCCGATTGTCTTTGAGCGTTGGTTGTAAACCGAAAGAAGGTAATCATCCTGACGCCGGATCGTTGCAATGATGCGAATATTGATGGGTAAATCCAACGCCTTGTGAAGCCTATGCAACTGTTTGGCAGAGCAGACAAAGAATTCCTCGCTTGAAATGAATATCTGCGGCTGTGGGCTGTCCTCGATCGCCTTGCGCAACTCCGCGATCTCAATGTTGAAGTCCGGCACATCGTCATGCTTGTGATCCTTGAGCCCCCGCAAGGCGAATGATAGCCGGTGGTGAGCAAAGTGAAGGCGGTTCGAGTCTGGATAGAGTATGCCATTCTGTGCGAGGATCTCGGAATTTCTGAGAAAGGTAGACTGAAGCGCAGTCGTTGCCGTCTTGTGAGCTCCAATATGGATATTTAGGACCCGTGTCATCTTTTAGCTGGCACACATCATCGCCATTATCGAAAAATAATGGCCCCCACTATTTTGCCAAGAAATCTTAGAAATAGCCATGAGTTTTTCCAGCATGGCTGCACAACTGCCTAACTGTGAGTTGCTCGCTCTCGCTCAGAATTTCCTTGTAGCGATTTCTTTCTGTGTGGGTATCCTCGTTTGAATAAGAAGCTGCATCCTCATCAATGCCGAAGAAACTCTGAATTTCTGCCATCGTTTTCGCTGTGTCTTGTGTCAAATCTTCATATTTTACTTCAAGAATCCTTTTGGATAATGCTTTTTTTTGCTGATTTATGATGGAAATCGCTTCGTTCCAAAAATTACATGCTCCAACGATATCATTTTCTTTTATTATCTTGCCCTCTTTCAGGCTGGCGACAACGTTCAATGGATTACGTACAAGGTGAAGAAATCTGGACTGTGGAAAGTCACTGGCAATCATTCCCATTCCATAGACATTCTGGGGTGTTTTTTCGAACCAGCGATATGAGGTCATGCCTTTTGCACGTGCAAACTCGGTGATGTGGCCTGTAAGAAGATCCGCCCTGCTGTTTGCTGATTCATAAATTCTTTTAAAGACTTCATCGGAAATTCCATCGATCTCTCTGTGCCTTATGATGGTTCCGTTGTTGAACATAGTATGAGTATAGCGCCGCGATTTGAAGGGCTCAGCCCAGCGATAGTAATGTGTTTCCTCGGGGCAAATGAGGTTTGGCTGTCGGCGCAAAAGGTTTCTCACGAGTGTAGTGCCTGAACGTACGCAGCCCAGAATGAAAAACGGTGGTTCTTCCTTGATATTCATGAGTGCGAGGTTCCTGTAAAACTCGTGGTTCTTCTTCTAGTGTCCTGCAAGGGGTTCAATGCCTGAGGAATGTCAATTCTTTTTCGATTTAGATTAATCGCATCCCGATCTTGGCATGTTCAAGATCTTTCGCTTCTTGCAGGATCAATTCATTCTGCTGACGTTAGAGTACCTGCATCGCAACGCATTCAAATCAGATCGTTCTGTTATGTTTCGGTGCATTTCTAATAGATATAGGCTCCATTATTTGATCGGCTTGTAGCGGTTTTCTGGACAGATAACTGGTTCGCATGAGGCACACGTTCTGACGCGATTTGTTCGCATGGACCTTGCTTGGGGTCAAGATGGCATCAGCCCGCTCGGTTCTTCCGGCAGCGCTGGAAACTCGGACCTTGGCCGCGCAACTGACATCAACCTGCCTGCGGCAAACCCGGTGCGGTTCATTCCTCTGGCGCGAGCGGGATCGAAGTGCGCTCTGCCTTGCGCGTTTGATGCCCACGCAGTTCACGGTCATGCGGGCTGACCGGATCGGGCAGTTCGCGCAGTGCGAAACGTTCGAGGAAATCCCCTGTCTGCCCGGACGGGCAGGGGGGTGCGGATGCTCAGAACCGCATCGCGGCGCGCCCATGCGCCGACTCGAAATCGATCACCGGCCCGATTGGCACGATCCGGTGCGGATTGATGGTCTCGTGGCTGTAATGGTAATGGCGCGTGATGTGATCCATGTGCACCGTCTCGCGCACCCCCGGCCGTTGATAAAGCTCGCGCGTGTAGGCCCAGAGGTTGGGACAATCCACGATCCGCCGCCGGTTGCACTTGAAATGCCCATGATAGACCGCGTCGAACCGCACCAGCGTGGTGAAGAGCCGCCAATCGGCCTCGGTAATCCGTGCGCCCATCAGGTAGCGGTTGTCCGAAAGATGCCGCTCGAGCCAGTCGAGCGTCTCGAACAAGGGCCCCACCGCCGCGTCATAGGCCGCCTGCGTTGTGGCGAAGCCCGCCTTGTAGACCCCGTTGTTGAGCGTGTCATAGATCCGCGCGTTCACCGCCTCGATATCGCCGCGCAGATCCCACGGCCAGTAATTCTCGCGATTGCCGGTGATGGCATCGAAGGCAGAGTTGAACATCCGGATGATCTCGGCGCTTTCGTTCGACACGATCGTTTCGGTCTCGCGATCCCACAGCACCGGCACCGTCACCCGCCCCGACATCTTCGGTTCGGCCTTGAGGTAGATCTCGCGCAGGTAATCCAGGTCATAGAGCCCGTCTCCGGTCGCGCCGGGGAAATCGCTGGCAAAACTCCACCCGTCATCGAGCATGTCGGGATGCACCACGGACAGGCCGACGTGATCCTCCAGCCCCTTGAGCGACCGAAAGATCAGCGTGCGATGCGCCCATGGGCAAGCATGGGAAACATAAAGGTGATAACGCCCGCTCTCGGCCTTGAAGCCGCCCGCACCGCTGGGCCCCGGGGCGCCATCGGGCGTGATCCAGTTGCGAAACACCGCCGCGCTGCGCCGGAATGCCCCGCCCGAGGACCTGGTGTCATACCACCCGCTCTGCCACGTTCCCTCGACCAGTTGACCCATTGTCACTCTCCTTGCCCTTTGACCGCACCTATGCATTGCGTCGCATTTGTCCAAGCGTCGCCCCGCGCGCAGGATGCTGCGCGCTTGTGCACATCACCTGAAAAGCGACAAATGTTATCTTGTTACGAAACACCGGGCCATCCGGATCAAGAGAAGCGGAGCGCATGGCTTCACACGACCTTAACTTGACTATTCGATCCTTCCGGTCAGACTTGTGATGAAACGGAATCGACCGCTGGGGGCCTCGCCGATGACCGAGTTTCTGACCGAAGAGTTGCGCGCCGGGCTGGAGCAGGCCCGCAGGCTCGCGGCGCGCAAGAATGGCCGCATGCGCGTCAAGGTGGGCGATGACACCTATCCCGTGTTGCGTATCTGGAACGACGGGTTCGCCCTCGATGCCGAGGACGCGCCGCATATGCGCGGGCTGGTCGATCTTTACGACGGAGCGCGCCACAAGGCCCAATGCCTCGTCATCGCCTCCGAGAAAGAGGGGGCCGAGATGCGCTATGAATACAAGCGCAGCACACAGGCCCACGACCATGCGCCGCTCGACTTCGCCCGCGACGAGGATGCGCCGACCGGCCTGATCGAAGACGCGCGATAGATCACCCGCCAACACCGCTGCGCGCACCCGACAGGCCCCGCCCCGGGGGCCGGGCCGCGCCGCGCGCGATGGCTCACTGCAGGTCGCCGAACGCCGCCTGCAGCCGCTCCACCGCCTCGCTCACCAGGGATCTTGGCGTGGCCAGGTTGAAGCGCAGGAAATTCTCGCCGCCCGAGCCGAAGGTCGGCCCGTGATTGGCCGCGATCCGCGCAGTCTCTTCCACGCGCCGGGTGAACTCGTCCCGGCTCATCCCCGTGCCTTCGAAGTCCACCCAGGCGAGATAGGTCGACTCGAGCTTCATCGAGTGCAGCCCCGGAATCGCATTCACCCCCTCGTCGAACACCTGCCTGTTCCCGTCGAGATAGGCGCAAAGCGCGTCCACCCATTCCGCGCCCTCGGGGCTGTAGGCCGCCTCGGCCATCACCAGCCCGAAGGAATTGGGCGACATGCCCAGGCCCGCCATGCGCGCCCCGAACTGCGCGCGCAGCGCCTCGTCGGCGATGATCACGTTGCCCGAATGGCTCCCGGCGATGTTGAAGGTCTTGGTCGTGGCACTCATCATCACCAGCCGGTCGGACACGCCCTCGATCAGCGCCATCGGCGTATGCGTCTGCCCCGGCATCACCAGGTCGTGGTGAATCTCGTCCGAGACGAGGATCAGGTCATGCCGTTTGGCGAAATCCGCCACCTGTTCCAGCTCGGCCCGCGACCAGACCCGCCCGCCCGGATTGTGCGGGCTGCACAGGATCACCATCTTTTCCGATCCGTCGAGGATCGCGTCATAGCTGTCGAAATCCATCTCGTAACGGCCATCGCGGACCACCATCGGGCATTCCACCACCCGGCGATTGTTGGCTTTGATGACCTTGGCAAAGGCGTGATAAACCGGGGTGAACAGGACCACCCCGTCGCCCGGCTCGGTCCAGGTGTCCACGCACATCGCGGTGCCGTTCACCAGCCCATGGGTGGTGAAAATCCATTCCGGCTCGATCGACCAGCCATGGCGCGTCTGCATCCACCAACCGATCGCCGCGCGATAGGATGCATCGTCGCCGTAATAGCCATAGATCCCGTGATCGAGCATCCCCTGCAACGCGCGCTGGATCGCCGCCGGCGGGCGGAAATCCATGTCCGCCACCCACATCGCGATCCCGTCATCCGCCGGCACCCCGTAAATCTTTTCCATCATGTCCCATTTCACCGAATGGGTGCCGTGCCGGTCGATGACCTCGTCGAAATTCATCACGTCCTCCTTGATCGCGCCGCGTGGCTAGGTAATCTCATCAACAGGCGGGTGACAATCGCCTTTCCGCCAAACCACGATATTCCAATGAATGCGCCGGAAATGGAAGCAGGTTCCGGTAATTCGGATCATTGAGGAACACCTTCCCAATAATGGTTATCAATTTGGTATTATCTCCTCACCGCGCCCATCCGCGGCGCCACGGTCATGACACGGTCCCGCCCTGCCTCGCCCGACTCGCGCGCGACACCGTTGCAGATCGCCCCCGCATCGCCTAAATCATCCGCATGAAACGGCCCATCCTCATCCATCCCGATCCGCGCCTGAAAAAGGCCTGCGCGCCCGTGAGCGATCTCTCCGACGATCTGCGCGCGCTGGCCGATGACATGCTCGAAACCATGTATGACGCGCCGGGCATCGGTCTTGCCGCACCCCAGGTCGGCGTGCTCAGCCGCCTGATCGTGCTCGACTGCGTGAAGGAGGAGGGCGCCGCCCCCCGCCCCCTTGTCATGTTCAACCCCGAGATCACCGCCCGCTCCGACGAACAAAGCACCTACGAAGAGGGCTGCCTCTCGATCCCCGAGCAATATGCCGACGTCACCCGACCCGCCGAGGTCTCGGTGAAATGGATCGACCGCGACGGCAACCCGCAGAGCGAGGATTTTTCCGGCCTCTGGGCCACCTGCGTCCAGCACGAGATCGACCACCTCGACGGCAAGCTCTTCATCGACTATCTCGGCGCGATGAAACGCCAGATGATCACCCGCAAGATGCAGAAGCTCAAACGGGAAAAGGCCCGCGCGTGAGCGTCCTGCCGATCCTCGAATGGCCCGACCCGCGCCTGTCGCAACGCTGCGCCCATGTTGGCCAGGAGGACATGCGCCGGCTCATCGCCGACATGTTCGACACCATGTATGCCGCAAAGGGCCGCGGTCTCGCCGCGCCACAGGTCGGCGTGATGAAACGGCTCTTCGTCTTCGACGCGACATGGAAGGACGGCGAAGGCACGCCCATGGTGATGATCGACCCGGTGGTCATGGCCCGCGAACGCGTCCCCGTGATGATGGAGGAGATGTGCCTCTCGGTTCCCGGTCTTGCCGTGCCGGTCGAGCGCCACAAGGCCGTGACAATGCAATGGACGGACGAAACCGGCGACATCCACATGGGCGATTTCGACGGGGCCGAGGCCCGCGTGATCCAGCACGAATTCGACCACCTCAACGGGATGCTTCATTTCGACCGGATCGCGCCCGAGCTGCGCGAAACGCTGGAAAAACCCTGGCTTGCTGACCACGCATGAGCGTCCGCCGCTGCATCCCCTGGCCCGACCGCCGCCTGCGCACCCCGGCCGACCCCGTGGCCGGGATCACCGACGACATCCACGCCATCTGGACCGACATGATCGACACGATGGAGGCCATGCCGGGCGTCGGCCTCGCCGCGCCCCAGATCGGCGTGATGCTGCGCCTCGCCGTGGTCGATGCCAGCGATGCGCGCGGCCAGGCGATCCGCATGGCCAACCCCGAGATCATCGACGCCTCCGCCATCCTGCGCGACCACGAAGAGGCCAGCCCCAACCTGCCCGGCGTCTCGGCCCGGCTCGAACGGCCGCGCGGCGTGACCGTGCGCTTCCTGAACGACGCGGGCGAGATCGAGACCCGCGACCTCGTCGGCCTCTGGTCCACCTCGGTGCAGCACCAGATCGACCACCTCGACGGAAAGATGTATTTCGACCGCCTCTCCCGGCTCAAACGCGACCGGCTCATCAAGCGGGCGCGCAAATTGAAATGACCGGGCGAGCGGGCTATAGCGTGTCGCACCCTGTCGAATTCTCACCGCCCGGCACCCCCGCGAAGGATTTCCACGATGCGCATCATCTTCATGGGCAGCCCCGAATTCTCGGTCCCCGCGCTCGACGCGCTGGCGGCCGCGGGCCATGACATCGTCGCGGTCTATTGCCAGCCGCCCCGCCCCGCCGGGCGCGGCAAGAAGGATCGCCCCACCCCGGTCCATGCCCGCGCGATGGAACTCGGCCTGACCGTCCGGCACCCGGCCTCGCTCAGATCCGCCGAGGAACAGGCCGCCTTCGCCGGTCTCGGTGCCGATATCGCCGTGGTCGTGGCCTACGGGCTGATCCTGCCCAAACCGGTGCTTGATGCACCGAAACACGGCTGCCTCAACATCCACGCCTCGCTTTTGCCACGCTGGCGCGGGGCGGCCCCCATTCATCGCGCGATCATGGCCGGCGATTCCGAAACCGGCATCTGCATCATGCAGATGGAGGAAGGGCTCGACACCGGTCCGGTGCTCTTGCGCCAGGCCACTCCCATCGGCCCCGAGGACACCACCGCCGATCTGCATGACCGCCTCGCAGCGATGGGCGCGCACATGATCACCGATGCGCTCACCCGCCTCGACCGGCTCACCCCCGAGCCGCAGCCCGAAACCGGCGTCACCTATGCCGCGAAGATCGACAAGTCCGAGGCCCGCATCGACTGGACCCGCCCCGCCCCCGAAATCGACCGCCAGATACGCGGCCTTTCTCCCTTTCCCGGCGCATGGTGCATGTTGCAGGGCGAACGGCTCAAGCTGCTGGGCTCGCATATGGGGCAGGGCGAGGGGCCACACGGCACCCTGCTCGACACGGCCCTCACAGTGGCCTGCGGCACGGGGGCGGTGCAGATCACGCGCTTGCAAAGGCCCGGCCACAAGGCGCAGGATGCCGACACGTTCCAGCGCGGCATCCGCCTCGAACCCGGCGCGCGGCTCGAATAAGGACCAACGCATGTTTCCCACCATCATGGGCACCGTCGTCATCGCAGGCATCATCGGCTACGCCTCCGAGAAATCGGGCTTCACCCATAACGGCGTCATCCCCTCGATCATCATCTGCGTCGGCGGCGCGTTCCTCTTTTATTTCGTCCGGCTGATGTTCGGCATCGGCTTCGGCTCGCCGGGCCTGAACGCCATCGTCTCGTCCATCGGTGCGCTCATCATCATCCCCACCCATTTCCGAAAACGCTGAAAGGGGGCCCCATGGCCATCGTCTGGCTCATCATCATCGGCGCGGCGGCGGGGTTCCTCGCCACCCGGATCATGAACCTGGATACCGACATCATCACCACAGTGGCCATCGGCATCGGTGGGGCGCTGATCGGCGGGCTGATCCTGCGCGTCCTGCTGAGCGTGATGAGCTTCGCCGCCGGCTTCATCGGTGCGGTGCTCGGTGCGCTCCTGCTGATCTGGCTGTGGCAAACCTACGTCCGGCGCTGATGCGCCCGGACGGTTCTGCGCGGGCCCGACGATTTCGCTTGCAATGTTCGCTGCCATGCGTCATACGTCTCGTCGCAGATGTTATTCTTTTTCGACCCACTGTCTCCCTTCAAACGGCGTTCAGTCACTCGATCCAGACCGACGACGCCGGGTTGCCGCAATACCGTGGGCAACATCATTCTTGGAGACTACGGATATGGCCAATGGCACCGTAAAATGGTTCAACGCAACTAAAGGCTTCGGCTTCATCGCACCGGAAACCGGCGGCAAGGATGTGTTCATTCACATCAGCGCGCTGGAGCGTTCGGGCCTCACCAGCCTCGCCGACGATCAGAAAGTGACGTTCGACGTCGAATCCGGCCGCGACGGCCGCGAGTCGGCCATGAACATCGCGCTGGCCTGACGCCTCTTCCCGATCACTCGGGATGACGTGAACGAACGCGGCCCCATCGTGGGCCGCGTTTTGCATTCGACGCCGGATTTCGCCGTCCGCGCCCGCCGCACACCGCACGCCGCGTTAACCCTTGCGACCCCGGGATGGTCCGTCGCCCCCCGACAGCCGACCGGCAGCCGGATGGTGCACGGAAATCACCCCCCGGTTCGGCCCTGCCCACGGGGCTTTAACGATTTCGTGCGATCGGATAGGCATATATTGATATTTCCGCCCCGCATGACAAGATTCCAGTCATACAGAAGCACTTGGGACCGACCATGATCAACCGCCGCACATTCCTCACCGCCGTCGCCGCCAGCACCCTTGCCGCGCCTCATGTCGCCCGCGCCGCGTTCCAGCTCGACCCGGTGTTTGCTCCACAAACCGTAAAGATTTCAGCATCTTATACCCCCGGGCAACTCCTGGTTCTGCCCAAGGCGCATTTCCTCTACTACATCATCGAGCCGCGCAGCGCGTTGCGCTACGGTGTCGGTGTCGGCAAGGCCGGGCTGGAATTCACCGGCACCGCCACGATCGACGTGAAGAAGAAATGGCCCACATGGCGCCCCACCGACGAAATGATCGAGCGCGAGCCCGAGACCTATGCCGAGTTCAAGGATAACGACTACGTCCAGCCCGGCGGCCCCGACAACCCGCTCGGCGCCCGAGCGCTCTATCTCTTCCAGAACGGGCGTGACACCTATTACCGCATCCACGGCACCACCGAACCCGGCTCGATCGGACAGTCCGTATCAAATGGCTGCATCCGCATGATAAACGAACATGCAATCGACCTCTATGACCGTGTTCCAATCGGCACGAAGGTCACTGTCCTCTGATTTCAAAGGAGTTTTCCATGTCCTACACGATGGATCGCACGATCACCGACGCCGGGTTCGAAGAGGTCGACGCCCGCACCCGCAAGGCCCTGATGGATGCTGGTTTCGGCGTGCTGACCGAGATCGACGTCAAGGCCACGATGAAGAAAAAACTCGACAAGGACATGACCGATTACCGGATCCTCGGCGCCTGCAATCCGGCTCTCGCATGGGAGGCGATTGGCCATGAACCCAAGCTTGGCACGATGCTGCCTTGCAACGTGATCCTGCGCAGCACGGATGCCGGGGTCGAGATCTCGGCCGTCGATCCGATCGCGTCGATGGCCGCCATCGACAATGAGGATCTCAAGAAGGTCGTCACCCGGGTCCGCGAGATGCTCGACAAGGTCGTCGCGGCGGTCTGACCCGGCTCATACCCGAAGCCCCGTCGACTCAGCCGCTCCGGCCCGCCGGTGGATCGCCGCCCAGGCACCGACGCTGCGGGTTACCTTTTGTAAACTGCCGTGGTATAAACCTTAAGTTGAAACGCGCAGGCTTGGTTCCCGTCACAACTCAACCCCGATCGCGCCACATTTACGGCGTATTTACGATCGAGATTGTGAAAGGGGGCTCGAAGGCGGTCAATGAAAGGTTGGCATATGGCAATTGTGGTGATCATCCTCTCCGGTGTCCTTGGCATTGTCGCTTCGATTGCGGCACTCGTCTTCGCCGACGTGACCTGGTTTCAGGCCCTGATGATCTATCTTGTCGCCTGCATTACCCCGGCAGCGCTGGTCATGGCTGGTGCCTATGTACACACGCTGATCGTCCGCAGCATCAATGTTCCCGACACCATGCCCGGTGTCATCGCACGCTCACAGAGCACACGCTGAACGCCGCGGTCAGAACGCGCTTTTCACCCAGTTCACGATCTGCGCCGCCGGCATCGCGCCGGACTGCCGCGCCTTTTCCCGTCCACCGACAAAACCGGCCATGGTCGGAATACCGCGTATGCCGTAGGTCGCCCCCGCCTTGGGGTGCGCCTCGGTGTTGAGCTTGACCAGGCGCGCTTGACCATCAAGCTCTTGCGCCGCCTTGGAAAATTCCGGCGCCATCATCCGGCAGGGGCCACACCACGGCGCCCAGAAATCCACCACCAGCGGCAGATCGTCATTCCGCGTGGCCTTTTCCAGCGTGGCCAGATCGATCTCGGCCACCTTGCCCGGGATCAGCCGCGCCCCGCATGTGCCACATTTCGCCCCTGTGCCCAGCCGTTCCGCCGGCACCCGGTTCACCTGCCCGCACTCCAGACAGGTCAGTTTCTTGGATTGGCCCATGTCAGCCTCCTGATTTCACATTCAAAAGACAATATATGACAGGATCCGGCGAAGAAAAGCCCCGCAATCGGCTAAAATTCCCGGTCGGTGAGGTTCTGCCGCCCCGCGATGATCGGCTTGAGGACCTCTGCCAGGTCGGGTTCCGCCGCCATCATCGCCTCCAACTCGTCCAGGCGGTTCGTGGCCACCAGCTGCAACGCATCCTCGCGCAGCCGACCATCGGCCCGGCGCGGCAACCGGGCCACAGGCTGAACCAGGTCCGCCTGCGCCTCGCTCACCCGCGCGCGCAAACCCGCATGATCCAGATCGGTTTCGGCAAAGGCATAAAGCCCCACCCCCCGCGCCGGCAGCGCATAGGTAAAGAGCGCCGCCTCGCGCACTCCGCCCCCCGCCATCAGCGCCGCGCGCACCGCCGCGCCGTCGCGTTCGATCCGGTCCTCCGTACCCTCTCCGTCCGACCAGTTCATCAGCCGCCGGGTCACGAAATTGTAGGCCCGCTTGCCCGTCGCCATCCACAGCCGCGTCGGCCAGGCCTTGCGCTCGAGCATCCGCCGCTCCGACGCGGTCAGAAGATGCGGCGCATAGCGGCGCTTCTGTTTCAGCAGGTGGCGCAGGTCCTCCCGCGCCATTACCTTGAAAATCTTGCCCTTCCGCCGATGAACCGAGGCAAGTTGAAAGTCGATCACCGCCGCCCGGCCCCCGGGCGTCATCAACCAGTTCTGCGGCTTGGCGATGTCGTTATGCGTGACTCCCCGCCGCCGCATCTCGCGCAAGAGCCGCTTGGCATCGCGATACCATTCCACTTGATCCGGCTTGGCCAGTTGCAGGGGCGTCCCTTGCGACCAGCTGCGCAGCAACCCCTCGCGATCCACCCGCAAGAGCGTGGGCACCCCCTCGATCCCGTCCACCGCGCGCAGCCCCGCGATCTCGCGCCGGGCAAGCACCCACGCCACCGGGCGCGCCCACCACGGTACCACGTCAAGCTTGCGCAGAACCACCTTCAACTCCGGCCGCTCGGCCAGGTGCCCCGATATGGTTTCCGAGAACACGTCACGTTTGTGCACCGTCTCGGGAACGAATGTGATCGTGGTCTCGGTCATCGTGCATCCAAAAGAAAATCCGGGGCCGTGATAGCCCCGGATCATGTCGCAGTCCATCCGATTGGATCAGTCGTTCTCGTTCGACCAGCCCGAAACCGCCTTCACTTCAAGGAAATCCTCGATGCCAAAGACACCGCCTTCGCGGCCATTGCCCGACTGCTTCATCCCGCCGAAGGGCGCCCCGGCACCGCGCGGCTGGCCATTCATCTCGACCATGCCCGAGCGCAAGCTGCGCGCCATCCGGTTGAGGCGCGCGCCGTCCTGCGTCTGGACATAGTTGGTCAGGCCATAGGGCGTGTCATTGGCGATCTCGATCGCCTCTTCTTCGTTCTCGAACGGGATGATCGACAGGACCGGGCCAAAGATCTCTTCCCGCGCGATCCGCATCTGGTTGTTGACGTCGGCAAAGACGGTGGGGCGCACGTAATACCCCTTGTTGAGGCCCTCGGGCCGACCGGTGCCCCCGGCGACAAGGCGCGCGCCTTCGTCGATCCCGACCTGGATCAGGTCCTGGATCTTGTTCCACTGGGTCTCGTTCACCACCGGGCCGATATGGCGGCCTTCCTCGTGGGGGTTGCCGACCTTGATCGAGTTGGCCACGCTGGCCGCCTCTTCCACGACCTGGTCGTATTTCTCGCGCTGGACCAGCATCCGGCTGGGCGCGTTACAGCTCTGGCCCGAGTTGTTCATCATGTGGATGACGCCACGCTTGACCGCCTTTTCATCGGCATCGGCAAAGATAACGTTGGCGCCCTTGCCACCCAGCTCGAGATGCACTTTCTTGAGCGTATCGGCCGCGGCCTTGGAAATCAGGATACCGGCCCGGGTCGAGCCGGTGAACGACACCATGTCGATCCCCGGATGCGCCGAAAGCTGGCTGCCCACGCCTGCACCATCGCCGTTCACGAGGTTGAACACACCCTTGGGGAAACCCGCCTCGTCGATCATCTCGGCAAAGAGCATCGCATCGAGCGGCGTTTCCTCGCTGGGTTTGAGGATCATCGTGCAACCGGCAACCGCCGCCGCGCCCACCTTGAGCGTGATCTGGTTCATCGGCCAGTTCCACGGCGTGATCAGCGCCGCAACGCCCACCGGCTCATAGATGATCCGGTCATTGGGGGCATGATCGCCCAGCGGGCGGATCATCTCGAATCCCTTGGCCGCGCGCACGAAATTCTTGAGGTGGCCATAGCCCGCGCCCCATTGCTGGGTCTTGGACATCTCGATGGGCGCACCCATCTCCATGGTGATCGTCTCGGCCATTTCCTCGGCGCGGGCCTTGTAGATCTCGATCAGCCTTTCCAGAAGCGCGATACGCTCTTCCTTGGGGGTGGCCATCCAGCCCGGGAAGGCCGCCTTGGCCGCGGCCACCGCCGCATCGGTATCGGCTTGCCCGCCAAGCGAGATCACCGCCGCAGGCTCTTCGGTCGAAGGGTCGATCACGTGATGCTCGCGGCCCTCTTTGGGGTCCACCCACTCACCGTTGATATAAAACTGACGCTTCTCGATCATCTGGTCTCTCCCATTCGTGCTGAGGGCAGAACTGCCCGGGAATCCGGTTTGCGGCACTCTGTCACTCAGACCGCCGGGCTGCAAGACAAGGGGCTGCAAAACGCTGCGGAACAGGGTAATTGGATATTGCAACAACAGTCACGACAACGAAAGGAGCCTCCCGGCATGGGCCTTCGCATCAACGACACCGTCCCCGACTTCACCGCTGAAACCGATCAGGGCACGATCACCTTCCACGACTGGATCGGCGACAGCTGGGCGATCCTGTTCTCGCACCCCAAGGATTTCACCCCTGTCTGCACCACCGAGTTCGGCGCCGTCGCGCAATTGGCCAAGGAATGGGAAAAACGCGGCACCAAGGTCATCGGTCTGTCGGTCGATGGCGCCGAAGAGCATGTGCAATGGAAATCCGACATCTCGGGATATGCCGGGGCCGAGGCGGGCTTTCCGATCATCGCCGACACCTCGCTCGAAGTATCCAAGGCTTTCGACATGCTGCCGGCCGAGGCCTATCTGCCCGATGGGCGCACCGCCGCCGACAGCGCCTCGGTGCGCTCGGTCTTCATCATCGCGCCCAACAAGAAGGTGCAGTTGATCATGACCTACCCGATGTCGGTCGGCCGCAACTTCGCCGAGGTGCTGCGCGCGCTCGACGCACTCCAGACAACCTATGAAACCCCCATCGCCACCGGCGCCAACTGGGTCAAGGGGCAGGACGTGATCGTCGCCCTCACCCTCTCGGACGAGGAGGCCAAGCAGAAATTCGGCAATGTCGATTTCAAGCTGCCCTACCTGCGCACCATCGCCGACCCGAGTTGATCGGCCCCCGCGCCGGACAAGGAAAGGCCCTGCCGGAGCATCCCGGCGGGGCCTTTTCGTTTTCTCGGAAGGCTTTGCGCTAGACCACGAGAACCGGCATCGGCGCGAGCCCGGTCACCTTGTGCGAGACCGAGCCGAGCAGGTAGCCCTCGACCGATCCCATGCCGCGCGCACCCAGAACGATCAGGTCGCACTCATGCTCGCTCGCGAAACGCACGATCGTTCGGGCGGGCTGGCCCGACTTGACAAAGGCACGGACCTGCGAGGCCCCGCCCTTCTTTGCCTGTTCCTTGGCGAACTCGGCCACTTCCCTGGCATGATCGCGCATCGCGTCATCCATCTGCCCCGGGTCCGAGGCCCGCACCATCGAGAACGATGCCTCGAGCATCCCGTGGTGGCGATAGACGGTCAGCACGTTGATCTCCGCGCCGCAGAGTTCAGCCAGTTCCACAGCCTTGTGCAATGCCTTCTCGGCGCCCTTCGACCCGTCAAAGGGCACAAGTATCCGTTTGAACATTCTCGTCCTCCTTTCAGTTACTTGTCAAAGGCCATGTCACGCAGGAACAGCGCGATGTCCGGGAAGAAGATCAACAGGGCAGAGACGCAAAGCAGGATCAGTATGAAGGGCGGCGTACCGCGAATGACCTCCCAGTAGGGGCGTTTGAAGACGGCGATGGCGGTGAAGATGTCACAGCCAAAGGGCGGCGTGGCCGATCCGATCGCCACCTGCAACGTGATGATCGTGCCCACCAGGACCGGGTCGAGGCCGATCGCGTTGACCACCGGCGCGAAGATCGGCACCAGGATGAGGATCACCACGATCGGATCGACGAACATGCAGCCGATGAAGAACGCGACTGAAATCACCACCAGGACACCGATCCGGCCCATCTCGTCGATGCCGATGCCCGACAGGATCGCTTGCGGGATCTGTCCGAAGGAGATGATATAGGAAAATGCCATCCCGGCCGCCACGAGAATGAACACCACGGCGGTGATCAGCCCGGTGGATTTGGCCGTATCGTAAAGCGCCTGGAAATCCATTTCCTTGAACACCAGCATTTCCAGGATGATCGCATAGAGCACACAGGCCGCCGCGGCTTCGGTCGGCGAGAAGATACCGCCATAGATGCCGCCAATGATGATCGCCGGAAAGCCCATCGGCCAAAGCGCCCGTTTGAGCGCCTGCCCCCGCTCACCCCACGTGGCACGCTCCTCGGTCGGCACGTTGTTTCTCACCGCGTAGATCCACGAATAGATCGAGAACAGCACGAGGATCAGCAGCCCCGGCCCGATCCCGGCGATGAACAGCTCGGCAATCGACGTGTTCGAGACGACGCCATAGATGATCATCCCGATCGAGGGCGGGATCAGGAAGGCGATGTCCGACGAATTCACGATCAGCGCCAGGATGAAACTGTCATTGTAGCCGGCCTTCTGCATCCGCGGGCGCAGCGGGCCGCCGATCGCCACGACCGTGGCCTGGGTCGAGCCCGAGACCGCGCCGAACATCGTGCAGGCGGCAGCCGTGGACACGGCCAGCCCGCCCCGCAGATGGCCGACAAACGACATCACGAGGTCGATAAGCCGCCCCGCTGACTGGCCCCGTGTCATGATATCGGCCGCAAAGATGAACATCGGCACCGCGATCAGAGAGGCAGGCCGGATTCCCGCCATCATCTGTTGCACCATGGTTTCCAACTGTCCCATGCCGCCGAACATCGAATAGAACCCCACGAAGGACCCGGCGATCAGCGGGACCATCATCGGAAAGCCCAGCAGAAGGAGTACGATCATGATGGAAAAGATTGTCACTGCCATGGATCAGATCTCCAGCTCTTCGTCGTCATAGCCTTCCAGAACGTTGGTCGAGAGGTAGATGTCCTTCTCGATCATGTTCTTGATCGCGGTCAGCACGTATTGCAGCCCGGTCATGAAAAAGCCGATCGGCACCCACACGAGGATCATCCAGACCGGGATCTGCAACGATGAAAGCACCCGCCCGCGACTTGCCTGTGTCAGGATGTATTGAAACGAGTACCACGCCAGCCCGAACATGAAGACCGCCGTCACCAGGGCGATGATGATCATCAACAGCTTGCGCGGCTTGACCGGCAAGACATCGAAAATCGCCGACATTCGGATATGCCGGCCCTGGCGCGCGGCATAGGAAATACCCGCGAACGTGATCAGGATGATCAGGATCCGGTTGAGTTCTTCGGAAAAGAATATCGAGTTCTGAAAGACAAAGCGACCGATCACGTTGGACACCGTGTTGAGCGCCATCAAGAGAACGCCAACGGCCAGAAAGACGCTTTCTATCCGGCCGATCGCTGTGTCGATTGTTCCCAGGAAACCGGGCAACGTGGACTGATACACCTCGAGCGCGGCATCGTCGGTTCCGGTCGTATCTGTCTGGGATTGCAGCTGGCTGAATTGGACCTGGCTGCGCTTTTCTTCATCTGCCACCGAACTGTCCCTGTCTGAACTTTGTTTTAATGCGGATTTGTTGGAATGTGGATGCGCCCGCTGCGGGGCGCATCCCGTCGTTTCGAGCTTTAGTTGGTCACGGCTTCCAGGTCGGTCTTGAACTGTTCGAGCAGCTCTTCACCGCTGTCGCCGGTCATCTCGATGAACTTCGCCTCGACCTCTTCGGCTGCGGCCACGAAGGGCGCACGCTCTTCTTCGTCAAGAACGTTGACCTCCATCGAGGGCTTGGCTTCGAGGATCTTCTCGAGGCTCTCCTCGTGCAGACCCTTCTGATAGTCGATGATGTGTTCGAAGGCCGCGTCCATCGCGTCCTGGATCACCTGCTGATCCTCTTCCGACAGCCCGTCATAGAAGTCCTTGTTGGCCATCACCGCGGTGGTGAAGTTGTTATGGCCGACGCAGGTAATGACGTCAGTCACCTCATACATCTTGGCCGACTCGATCCAGAACATCGGGTTTTCCTGGCCCTGGATGATGCCGGTCTGCAGGCCGCCATATGTCTCGCCCCAGGGCAGCGGCGTGGGGGTCGCCCCGAAAGCCTTGTAGTTCTCCACAAGCAGCGGGTTGGTCATGACCCGGAACTTGACCTCGTTGAGGTCCGCCGGTTCGCTCACCGGTTCCTTGGTGGTCATGCAGACCTCGCCCTCGGGGAACATCTTGAGAAGCTCAAGCCCCTGCTCGGCATAGAACTTGGGGAACATCTCGTTGATCGCCTTCGAGGTGCGGAAGAACTCGCCCAGCTCCTCGGTGTCCTGCGGCAGCAGGTAGGGGACGAAGAAGACCTGCGCCTCGGGGATCAGCGAACCGGTGAACCCCGGCGACTGGTCAACGAATTGAAGGATGCCGTCCTGGGTCTGTTCCATCGTGTCGGCAGATTCTCCCAACGTCCCGTAAGGGAAAAGCTGGATCTCGTGGTCCGAATTCGCCTCGACCTCTTCCTTGAACTTGGTCGCGAACACGCCCTGCACGTCGGTGATCGCTTCTTCGAAGGCATAGCGCCAGGTCTCGGCCTGTGCCGCTGTCATGCTCGCGGCCAATGCCGCGGCTGCCGCCGCTCCTGTGAGCACGCGTTTCGTGATTTTCATGTCGTCTCCCTTTCTGTTTCGACCACATGCCCGAGCCAGTGCGGATCGCACCGGTTCACGCGGACAGTCTTCGATTTTTCCCCTCACGAACACTTGTCCCCGGGGATGCACCGGGCCGGGCCGGCCCTCGCGATGCGTTTTCGCGACGGGTCGAGTGCCTACAAATTGCGCACCGGCAGACCCGCCGAAAATGTGTCACTACGATGACATGCTTGCCGCAGATGTCAAATCCAATGAAAGGAAGCGGACCAAGTCACTGATATTGCGAATAAATTAAAGCTGTTGAGTCCGGTCGCGGGGCTCGCGCAACCTGCGTGATGGCCCGGGGCCGTGTGACTTCGCCCCCCCGGCGGCCCAGCTGAACGGACGCGCCCGATCGGTCGTTCCGCATTTCAAGCCGCCCGGCAGCCCGGAAGGATCACCTGCGCGATCCGCTCCAGTTGCCCGGCAAGCGGTGTCGACCGGCGCCAGATCATGCCGATGGTGCGGCTCGGCTGCGGATCGTCGAACCGCGCGACCGACACGCGGGCCGAGCGGGTTTCGACCTCGACGGCCATTTCCGGGATGAAGGTCACCCCGATCCCGGCCCCCACCATCTGCACCAGCGTGGAAAGCGAACTCCCGTCAAGCCCCTCGCGCGGTCGGCCCGAAGGTATGCTGCAAAACGAAAGCGCCTGATCGCGAAAGCAATGCCCCTCCTCCAGCAGCAATAGACGCATCTCGCGCAAACTTTCGCGACAGGGCACGGGCTGCCCCGCCTGCGCCTCGGGCCGCACCAGCACGAAATTCTCGGTCAGGATCGGCACCTCCGCGAATCCGGGTTCGGACACGGGCAATGCCACGATCGCCGTATCCAGAAGCCCGTCGGAAAGCTCCCGGACGAGCTTCGGGGTCAGGGTCTCGCGCACCTGGATGTCGATCTCGGGGAAGGCCCCGGTCAGATCGCCGATGATCCGCGGCAGAAGATAGGGCGCAATCGTTGGGATGACCCCGATCCTGAGCCGCCCGACCAGCCGATCGCGCGCCGCCCGTGCGAGATCGCCCAGCTCATCCACATCCCGCAGGATCGCCCGCGCCCGCTCTTCGAAGAGTTCGCCGAACCCGGTCAGGCGCACATGCCGCGCCCCGCGCTCGAACAGGACCGTGCCCAGCGCTTCCTCCAACTCCTTGATCTGCATCGAAAGTGCCGGTTGCGATATGGCAGAGGCTTCTGCCGCCTGCCCGAAATGCCCGTGCCGGGCCAGCGCCATGAAATAGCGCAACTGCTTCAAGGTCAGATTTTTCATAAGCAAAACTTATCTGCCAAATCAGGAAATGCAACTTAAACCAATGGTCAGAGTTTGTTAGATTCATTCCAGAAAGAGAATCAGCCGTGCTACGACATCATGCCCGATAGAGGCAGGTGCCGTGATGGTTGACCTCATCCGGGGCACATCGCGACCCGGGCGCATGACAACTCGTAAACCACGATGGGAGAGCAAGATGGACGGAAACGACATGGACAAGTCGGGCAAATGCCCGGTGATGCACGGGGCGCTGACGACGACCGGCGCGGATGTGATGGAATGGTGGCCCAACGCGCTCAACCTCGACATCCTGCATCAGCATGATACCAAGACCAACCCGCTTGGCGATTTCGACTACCACGAGGCGCTCAAGGAGCTCGACGTTGACGCGCTCAAGGCCGATCTCACCGCGCTGATGACCGACAGCCAGGACTGGTGGCCGGCCGACTGGGGGCACTATGGCGGCCTCATGATCCGCATGGCATGGCACGCCGCAGGGTCCTACCGCGTGGCAGATGGCCGCGGTGGCGCCGGAACCGGCAACCAGCGTTTCGCGCCACTGAACTCCTGGCCCGACAACGCCAACCTCGACAAGGCGCGCCGCCTGCTCTGGCCGATCAAGAAGAAATACGGCAACAAGATCAGCTGGGCCGACCTCATCATTCTTGCGGGCAACGTCGCCTACGAATCCATGGGCTTCAAGACCTTCGGCTTTTCCTTCGGTCGCGAAGACATCTGGCACCCGGAAAAAGACACCTACTGGGGCAGCGAGAAGGAATGGCTCGCACCCTCCGACGAACGCTATGGCGATGTGTCCAAGCCCGACACGATGGAAAACCCGCTCGCCGCGGTGCAGATGGGCCTGATCTACGTCAACCCCGAGGGCGTGAACGGTGAACCCGATCCGCTCAAGACCGCCGAGCAGGTGCGCGAAACCTTCGCCCGCATGGCCATGGATGACGAGGAAACCGTCGCCCTGACCGCCGGCGGCCACACCGTCGGCAAGACCCACGGCAATGGCGATGCCGAACTCCTCGGCCCCGAACCCGAAGCCGCGGATGTCGCAGAACAGGGCCTTGGCTGGACCAACCCCAAGATGGGCGGCAAGGCCACCAACGCCGTGACCTCGGGCATCGAGGGCGCCTGGACCACCCACCCGACCAAGTGGGACAATGGCTATTTCGAACTGCTGCTCAACTACGAGTGGGAACTCAAGAAGAGCCCCGCCGGCGCATGGCAATGGGAACCGGTCGACATCAAGGAAGAAGACAAGCCCGTCGATACGACCGACCCGTCGATCCGTCACAACCCGATCATGACCGACGCCGACATGGCCATGAAGATGGATCCCAAGTATCGCGAGATTTCCGAGCGGTTCTACAACAACCCCAAGGAATTCGACGATGCCTTCGCCCGCGCATGGTTCAAGCTGACCCACCGCGACATGGGCCCGAAAGAGCGTTATTTCGGCCCCGAGGCGCCCAAGGAAGACCTGATCTGGCAGGATCCGATCCCCGCGGGCAACGCCGACTATGATGTCGCGGCGGTCAAGGCGAAAATCGCCGATGCCGGTCTTTCGGTCGCCGAGATGGTCGCCACTGCATGGGACAGCGCCCGCACTTTCCGCGGGTCGGACTATCGCGGCGGCGCCAACGGCGCGCGCATCCGCCTTGCCCCGCAAAAGGACTGGGAAGGCAACGAACCCGAACGCCTGGCCAAGGTGCTCTCGGTGCTGGAGCCGATCGCCAAGGACACCGGCGCAAGCGTGGCCGACGTGATCGTGCTCGCGGGCAATCTCGGCGTCGAACAGGCCGCCAAGGCCGCAGGCTTCGACATCGAGGTGCCCTTCACCCCGGGTCGCGGCGACGCCACCGACGAGATGACCGACGCCGACAGCTTCAAGTGGCTCGAACCCGTCTCCGACGGTTTCCGCAACTGGCTGAAAAAGGACTACGTGGTCTCGCCCGAGGAAATGATGCTCGACCGCGCACAGCTCATGGGCCTCACCGCACCCGAGATGACCGTCCTCGTCGGCGGCATGCGGGCGATGGGCGCCAACCATGGCGGCATCAAGCACGGCGTCTTCACCGACAACGAGGGCGCCCTGACGACCGATTTCTTCGTCAACCTGACCGACATGGACTACAAGTGGGAGCCCAAGGGCTCGAACCTCTACGAGGTCGTGGAGCGTGCTTCGGGCAAGACCCGCTGGACCGCCACCCGCGCCGACCTCGTGTTCGGTTCGAACTCGGTCCTGCGCGCCTATGCCGAGGTCTATGCCCAGGACGACTCGAAAGAGAAATTCGTCAACGACTTCGTGGCCGCATGGACAAAGGTGATGATGGCCGACCGGTTCGACCTGGCCTGATCGCGGCGACATCCTGTTCTGACACGCCCGGGCGCGGACCTCCTCCGCGCCCGGGCCTTCTTCATCCCGCCTCGTCCCGACAGCCCGCGGCCCTGTCTCTTTCTTGGCAAAAATACTCATCCTCACCCACCACCGCGCGCTGCGTTTACCATTTCGGCGAACCATTTCGCTGCAACGCGGCGGTGCACGCCCGGCAGCCGGGCAGCAGCCGAAGATCACCCCCGGTTTTTCGCCGAAGACTCGCGTTAACCCCTCCGGAGAGGGCCAGCGCAACGGGGGTTGCCAAATCAGCCGAGTCGCAACACTCTGTCGGACAGAGGGGTCCGTGCGACCCCGCCCCGTGACGCCAGGTCTTACGTGGCCAAGCAGAGAGCTGAAGAGAATGAGATTTGAAACCCCGACATCCGTCGACCAAGCCGTGGCGCTTCTCGCCGCCGACCCGGAGGCCAGGCTTCTGGCCGGCGGCACTGATCTCCTGGTGCGTTTGCGCGCCGGGAATATCGCGCCCAGCACCATCATCGACATCAAGCGTATAGCGGAAATGACCGTTATTTCCCAAGAGGATGGCGGCTGGCGCATCGGCGCGGCCGTGCCCTCGGCCGAGATGAACGAGCATGCCGCCCTCAAGGCCGACTGGCCCGGCGTGGTCGAATCCGCCGACCTGATCGGCTCAACCCAGATCCAGGGCCGCGCCACGCTGGCCGGCAATCTCTGCAATGCCTCGCCGGCTGCCGACAGCGTGCCTGCCATGGTGGCCGCCGGCGCAACCGCGCGCATCGCCGGCCCCGACGGTACCCGCGACGTCGCGGTCGAGGACATCCCCACCGGCGTCGGCAAGACCTCGCTCGGCAAGGGCGAGCTCGTCACCTCCATCCACCTGCCCCCCAAGCCCGCCCGCTCCGGCGACGCTTATCTGCGCTTCATCCCGCGCACCGAGATGGACATCGCCGTGGTCGGCTGTGGCATATACGTAACCCTCGACGATCAGGGCAAAATTTCCGATGCCCGTGTCGCGCTCGGGGCGGTCGCACCCACCGTGATCCTGTCGCAATCCTGCGCCGATACGCTCATCGGCACCGCCGGGGACGACGCCGCGCTGGACGCGCTCGCTGCCGCGGCATCGGCCGAGGCCAAACCCATCGACGACAAGCGCGGCACTATCGCCTTCCGCAAGGACGTGGCCGGCGTTCTCGCGAAACGCGCCGCCAGGATTGCACTCGCCCGCGCCAGAGGAGACAGCTGATGTCCCAGATCCATATCACCACGACCATCAACGGCGACGAGACCGAATATCTCTGCGAGGCCGACGAAACCCTGCTCGACGTGCTGCGCGATCATCTCGACATGACCGGCAGCAAGGAAGGCTGCGGCACCGGTGATTGCGGCGCCTGCAGCGTCGTGGTCGATGGCCGCCTTGTCTGTTCCTGCCTGATGCTTGCCGCCGAGGCCGAAGGCCGCGCGATCGAAACCATCGAAGGCATGGGGCAGGGTGACCAACTTCACCCGCTGCAACAGAAATTCCTTGAACACGCGGCGCTGCAATGCGGGATCTGCACCCCGGGTATCCTTGTCGCTGCAAAGAACCTTCTGGAACGCAACCCGAACCCGTCAGAGGAAGAGGTGCGCTACTGGCTCGCCGGAAACCTCTGCCGCTGCACGGGTTATGACAAGATCATCCGCGCGGTGATGGACACCGCCGCCGACATGAGGGGGGCCGCCTGATGCCGAAGGACGAATATCAATCCCGCGATTTCAGGGTCGTTGGCACCCGACCGATCCGCCCCGATGGCATCGACAAGGTGACGGGCAAAGCCCGCTACGGCGCCGATATATCAGCCCCCGGCATGCTCTGGGGCGCAATATTGCGCAGCCCTCACGCCCATGCCCGGATCAAGGGCATCGACACGTCGAAGGCCCGCGCCATGAAGGGCGTCAAGGCCGTGATCACCCGCGCCGATTTCACCCATCAGCCCGAGGATGCCGACATGGCTGACATCCTCGACAACTGCATGGCCGGTGACAAGGCGCGCTATGACGGTCATGCCGTCGCCGCCGTCGCCGCCACCTCGAAATCCATCGCCCGCGCGGCGCTCGCCGCGATCGAGGTCGATTACGAGGTGCTGCCCCATGTCACGGATGTTGACGAGGCCATGAAGCCCAGCGCCCCGGTGGTCGAAACCGGCCGGCAACAGGAAAACGTGCCCGAAGGCTATTCCGAGAACGTGACTGGTCGCTCGCAATACGGTCATGGCGACCCCGAATCAGGCTTTGAGAAGGCCGACCTGATCGTCGAGCGCAGCTTTAAGACCGCGGCAACACATCAGGGTTATATCGAACCACATGCCTGCCTCGCGACGCTCGGGTCCGATGGTCAGGGCGATCTTTGGGTCTGCACGCAGGGCCATTACATGGTGCGCAACGTTTGTGCCGGGGTTCTTGGGCTCGACGCGGGACAATTGCGTGTGACCGCCTCGGAAATCGGTGGCGGTTTTGGCGGCAAGACCCATGTCTGGATGGAGCCCACCGCGCTGATGCTCGCGCGCAAGTCGGGCAAGCCGGTCAAGCTGGTCATGAGCCGCGACGAGGTGTTCCGCGCTACCGGCCCCACGGCGTCCTCTTCTGTCGATGTCAAGATCGGCATGACCAAGGACGGGACGATCACCGGCGCCACCGCCAGCTACCGGCTTCAGGCCGGCGCCTATCCAGGCGGCATCGCGTTCCTGTCGGCGATGTGCGGCTTTGCGCCCTACGACCTTGAAAACGTCCGCACCGAGGGCTTCGAGGTGATGACCAACCGGCCCAAGGCCGCCGCCTACCGCGCCCCTGGCGCGCCCATGGGGGCCTATCCGGTCGAGTCGGTGATCGACGAGCTTTGCCAGAAACTCGATCTCGACCCGCTGGAAACCCGCCTGAAAAACGCCGCGCGGGAAGGTACGAAATCCTCCTATGGCCCGACATATCCCGCCATCGGCCTCGAGGCGACGCTCAACGCCGCGAAATCGCACCCGCACTGGTCCGCGCCACTCGGCCCCAACCAGGGGCGCGGCGTGGCCTGTGGCTTCTGGTTCAACTTCGGCGGCGATACCTGCGTTTCGCTGATGGTCAACCCCGATGGCACCGTATCGCTCTCAGAGGGCAACCCCGATATCGGCGGCTCGCGCGCCTCGATGACGATGATGGCCGCCGAAGAACTCGGCGTGCCGCTCGATCAGGTCCGCACCATCATCGCCGACACGGCAAGTCTTGGCCAGAACGAAGTGACCGACGGCTCTCGCGTGACTTTCGCGGTCGGCCTAGCCACCATCAAGGCTGCCCGCCACGCGATCCAGATCATGAAGGAACGCGCCGCGATGACATGGGGGATCGACCCCGAGGCGGTCGATTGGCGCGACGGGGCCGCTCATCCCGCGGGCCCCAATGCCGGGAAGTTCCCACCGATGACGATCAAGGAGATTGCCGCCATTGCCTCGAATACCGGCGGGCCGATCGCCGGGCACCACGAGGTCAATGCCGAGGGAGCGGGGGTGAGTTTTGCCACCCACATGGTCGACACCGAGGTCGATCCCGAAACCGGTGCCGTCAAGGTGCTGCGCTATACCGTGTTCCAGGATGCGGGCAAGGCGGTGCATCCAGATTATGTTGAAGGCCAGTTCCAGGGTGGTGCCGCCCAGGGTATCGGCTGGGCCATCAACGAGGAATACATCTATGGCGATGACGGGCGGCTCCAGAATGCAGGCTTCCTCGATTACCGCATTCCCGTGGCCTCCGACCTGCCGATGATCGAACCGGTGATCCTCGAGATTCCCAACCCGGGCCATCCCTATGGTGTGCGTGGCGTTGGCGAAACGTCGATCGTGCCGCCACTCGCGGCCATCGCCAATTCGGTCAGCCGCGCGGCGGGTGTTCGGCTCACTTCGCTGCCGATGTCGCCGCCCAAGGTTCTGGCAGCCCTGAAGGCGGAATAAGTGGTGGCGGTCCGACTCTGGGGTTCGCTGGCCGAACTCGCGGACGGCCAGCAGACCGTCGAGATCGAGGCCGCCAACCTGCGGCAGCTTCTCGACGGGTTGGCGCGGGATTACCCGGCACTCAAGCCCCAGCTCGACCGCGGGGTTTCAGTGTCAATCGACGGCAAGATTTACAACGACGCCTGGGCAACCCCCATATCGGAGGAAAGTGAGGTGGTCCTGCTCAACCGGCTTGTTGGCGGTTGAGCAGGGTCGAATTACCACCGAATTCGATCTTCCAAGATCAGAGTGACTCCTCGAGCTTGGCAACGATCGCATCGCCCATCTCGGTGGTCGAGACCGGTTTCACGCCTTCCTCGCCCAGCAGGTCCGCCGTGCGCAGCCCGTCGGCCAGAACCGCATTCACCGCCTGCTCCAGTCGCGCCGCCTCTTCGCCCGCACCAAAGGAATAGCGGAGCGCCATTGCAAAGCTCAGGATACATGCGATCGGATTGGCCTTGCCCTGCCCAGCGATGTCGGGGGCCGAGCCATGCACCGGCTCGTAAAGCGCCTTGGGACGCCCGTTTTCCATCGGTGCGCCAAGACTGGCCGAAGGCAACATCCCGAGGCTGCCGGTCAGCATCGCCGCCAGATCAGAGAGCAGGTCACCAAAGAGGTTGTCGGTCACGATCACGTCGAACTGCTTGGGCCAGCGTGTGAGCTGCATCGCGCCGGCATCGGCATACATGTGACTCAGCTCGACATCGGGATAGTCCTTGCCCACTTCCGTCACCACCTCGCGCCACAGGATGCCCGACTCCATCACGTTGGCCTTTTCCATCGAGCAAAGCTTGCGGTTGCGCTTCATCGCCAATTCGAAGGCCGCGCGCGCCACCCGGTCGATCTCGCTCTCGGTATAGCGTTGGGTATTGATCCCAACCCGCTCGTTGCCTTCCTCGAAGATGCCGCGCGGTTCGCCGAAATAGACCCCGCTTGTCAGTTCGCGGACGATCATGATGTCAAGACCTGCCACCACGTCCTTTTTCAACGACGAGAAATCGGCCAGCGCGTCGAAGCACTGTGCAGGTCTCAAGTTGGCGAAAAGATCCATCTCCTTGCGCAGGCGCAGCAGCCCTCGCTCGGGCTTTACGCTGAAATCCAGGTCGTCGTATTTCGGCCCACCCACGGCGCCCAGCAACACTGCGTCAACCTCCTGCGCCTTGGCCATCGTATCATCATGCAGGGGGGCGCCATGCTTGTCATAGGCACAACCGCCCACAAGATCCTCGCTCACGTCGAAGTTCAAATCGCGCTTGGCGCCAAACCAATCAATGACCTTGGAAACCTCGGCCATGACTTCCGGGCCGATCCCGTCACCGGGCAGGATAAGAAGCGAGGGGTTACTCATGGGGTCCATCCTTTGGAAATTTCCGTCCCGCCCCGCCTAAAGACACGCGGGCAGATGGTCAAGAATGCAGCTGGGTCGGCCATGTTGTATCGCGTTGTATCGCGCCTGACGTGCTTGCGTGCCGAACCGAAAGGCAGGGCACGGCCCACTGTCCGAAAATCGGCAGGGGGTCGCAAATGTCAGGTGTCTCTATTGCAGGAGTACAGCCACGTTGCCCCTGCCGCTCTGGTTCAACCCGGCAGAATTCCCATTGCCAATCTGGCGCAGATAAGCCTTGTTTTCATCGCCCGTCACGGTCATCAGGATGGTGTTCAGCGCGCCGGACTGAAACCAGGAACTGACGTTCGCGTCGCCCTCGACGGTGGCTACGGCGCTGTTCAGAACGCCCGCCTGGATGTAGGCGCCGGGAAGCGCGCCGGACGGCACGATCGCGCTGGTGAACCCGCCGGCAACGTTGTTGTTGAAATCGCCTTCGATCAACAGCACCATCGTGTTTCCGTCACCGTTCTGGCCCAACTCGGCACGGTTGTCGTTGCCTGTCACGCCCAGCTCGGCATCGTTCGTGCCCCCCGCACCCGCCAGGTAGCCCTGATCGGTGAGCAGGACGTTGTCATCGCCCTCGATCGTCACCGTGGCGTCGTTGCTGCCCATCTGGTCGATCCGCACCGAGTTGCGGTCACTCTCGCCCAAGAGCGACAGGGCCGCGGTGTTGGTTCCGAACTGCGCCAGGCCGATCTCGTTGTCGGCGCCCTCGATCAGGCCAAGCGACAGCTCGTTGTCGGTCCCGTCCTGGTCGATACCGACGGCGTTTCCATCGCCTACGATGACGATCGGTCCGGTCAGATTGCCCCGCCCGCGCTGCAGGATGCCAAAGGCGGTGCCGTTTGCCTGGATCTCCAGCTGCATGATGTTGCCGTTCGACAGCGTGTCTTCGCTGCCACCGGTCTGCACCAACGTGCTGGCCTGCACCCCCGACACCTGGGCCACTCCGCGCAGGTCTTGCGTGCCATTGCCCGTGCCGGTGATCGCGGCGAAAATGCTGTTCTCTTCGCGGCGCAGGTTCGACAGGCCGTCCTGCTGTATCAGCTCGATCCGGTTGCCCGTGCCGTCCATGGTGATTTCGGCGGACTGGCCGGGCAGACCGGCCCCCAGGATCTGCTGAACGCGGTCGATCACGTTGACCCCGAAGCCGGCACCATCGTTCTGCAGAATGAGCAGGCGGTTGCCATCGCCGGGCACAATGCCCTCGATCTGCTGCAGCACCCCGTCCACGCGGTTGCCGCCGCCCTCCTGCTCGATCCACGCGATGTTGACGCCGGGCAGACCTGGCGCAGTGTTTTCCTGAAGCAGGCCCTCGGGACCCGCTCCCACCTGGTTGCTTTCGCCCGTTTGACGGATCGTCAAGCCGTTTTCGACCCCCTGCTGCAACAACGGGTCTGCGTCGGTGCCTGCGGTGTTCGAACTCCCCGCCTGGTCGATCCGTGCGGAATTCTCCAGGCCGTCCTGCTCGATCCGGGTGATGTTGTCGGACGACAGGGCCTGCCCCCAGACCGGGCCGGAAACCATGACCACGCCGAGACCGACACAGGCGGCAAGAGTCATCCCGGCAGTCATGTCAAAATCCTTTGTCGTAATGCGCAAGGTCCGGGATGAGAGCGACGTTGCTGGCCCCAGTCCACCAAAAAAAGGGGAAAACCCCAGCCCATGCGTTCACTGTTGAGTCTACGTCCGAGCAGAGCGGGGCGCCGCAAAGGGCGCCCCGCCCGGTGTCTTACTGCGAGATCGAGGTGCTGTTTCCAGCG
Source organism: Rhodobacteraceae bacterium HLUCCO07 (assembly GCA_001314705.1). Taxonomy (GTDB): domain Bacteria; phylum Pseudomonadota; class Alphaproteobacteria; order Rhodobacterales; family Rhodobacteraceae; genus Aquicoccus. The sequence goes on along the minus strand of LJSU01000008.1, from coordinate 3,650 downwards.
CCGTTCTGGTTGAAGCTGGCGGTGTTTGAACTGCCTGCCTGCGCCACGGCAACGGAGTTGGACGATCCCGTCACGGTTCCTGAGATCTCGTTGTTGTCCCCCGGAGCAAGCTCCTCACCCTGCCGCAGTGCAAAGGCGTTGGAGTCGCCGTAGATATCGAGATCGATGCTGTTGTCGTTGCCATATTGCTCCATCAGGCCGGAGGTCAGGCCGAGGCTGGTGGCGAGGGTATCCGCAACGCCGGCAAGCGTTGCCGCTCCACCGTTGTTGTCGCCGTCGATCATGAGCCCGGCCTCGTTGTAGTCACCGCTCTGGATCAACCCGATTTCGTTTCCGCTGCCGCCAATGGCTGCCAGCGTGAGCATGTTGCCCTCACCGTCCTGATAGACGCCCAGTTCGTTGGAGCTGCCGGTGATCAGGATGTTGTCGGCAGAGTTGTCGTCGCCATCCTGGTGGAAGCCGAACTGGTTGTTGTCGCCACCGTTGACGGTATAGCTGACGATGTTGCTGCTGCCGTTCTGGGTCACGTCGCTCGCCGTGGCACCCGAGGCAGAAGCGGCGGTGCCAAAGCTTCCAGCGGTCGGACGGCCATTCGCGGCTGTCGACTGCGTCGCGCCGTTCAAGTCGCCGGTCAGGCTGATTGTCGCCGTGTTGTCGTCGCCGCCAAGTTGCTGAACGGTGCCGACATAGTTCTGGAACCCGTCCTGTTCGACGGTCGCCGAATGACCATCGCCGGTTTGCGAAACGATGTCGACAACGTTGGCAGGACCGGTCCGACGGCCCGAGCCGCCCGATGTATCACTCAATTCAGCGGAGCCGGTAATCCGTCCCTCGCCGTCCTGATTGATGGTCATGGTGTTATCGGACCCCTCCTGGCGCGCTTCGTTGATCAGGTTGCCCGCAAAGCCGCTGGCATGCGCCTCTGTCTGGGTGATCGTCGCCGTGTTCTGCGCACCGCCCGTATGGTTCTGGTTCAGGAGGTTCAGGATGTTTTTCGTTCGTGGTCCGAAGGTGTTCGGTCCGGGCGTGTAAACGCCGTCAGTCTGCGTGATCGTGGCGACGTTCGTCGTGCTGGTCGCGGCCTCGTCACTTGTTTGACGAACACTGGAAATCTGGTTGCCATTCGAAGAGTGGTCAGAGACCGCCGCGTCCTGAGTCACTGTCAGTTTGTTGAAGCTGCCGGTTTGATGTGCGCCATCCGGGTATCCGCTGGGTCCTCCGGGCGAATAGCCCGCGATCTCGTTTTGGTTGCCGGTCTGCGTGACGGACATCTCGTTGTCATTACCGGTCTGGCGCAGTTCCCGTGGCGCGTTTGAACCCGAACCGGCGATGTTGTTGCTTCCGCCGTCCTGATCAACCAGCAGCGAGTTGTCATTGCCGGTTTGATCGACCGTTGCTGTGTTGCCATCGGCCAGCGCGCCCGCTGCGCTCAATACAAGCGCGCTGCTGGAGGCGAGGAAAAGTTTCTTGAGGGTCATGATATTCACTCCTTTGATGAATTTCTCCGATTTAGCCCCGGGCCGAGTCTCCCGGCCCGGGGAAGATGCAGATCACTGCACGATGCCAAGATTGTTGTTGTTGCCCGACTGGGTGAAGTTGGCGCTATTGCCGCTGCCCACTTGCGCGACAACCGCCTGGTTGAAGCTGCCGTTCTCGATCCGGCCGGTGATGCTGTTATTGTCGCCGCCCTGGAACATCGCGAAGCTGTTGTTGTCGGCCAGCGACCCGGTGATGGTCATGGTGTTGCCATTTCCCACCTGGAACAGGTCCCCGCGGCGGAATGTGGCATCACCCGGCGTGCTGGCGCGTACAAAGTCGCGGACATTCAGTGCATTATCGGAAAATCTGCTGGAAAAGCCGACGGCATTGTTGCCGTTCCCGTTGAAGTCGAGCGTCAGGACATTGCCATCGCCGGCCTGTAGCCCATTGGCATAGTTGTCATTACCGGTCACGCCGAGAGTGGCGATGTTGTTGTCGCCGGTGACGTTCAGCCATGTCTCGTTGTCGTTGCCGACCTGAGAGATCAGGGCGCTGTTATTGTCATCTTTCACAGTGGCAGAAGCAAAGTTGTCGTTGCCGGTCTGATTGAACCCAACGCTGTTGTCACTGCCGGCGATCGAGGACAGGTCGATCTCGTTATTGTCGCCGAACTGACCGACGCCCACCGAGTTATCGATGCCCACCACATCGATATCGAGAGCAAGGTTGTCGTCGCCTTCCTGCTCGGTCCCGAAATTGTTTCCGGAGCCGCCGATGGTCAGTTCCGCCTTGTTCCGGTTGCCGATCTGGTTCACCTCTGACCCCGTGGCGCCACTCGCCCCCGAGAAGTCACCTGTCAGGTCATAGGGCGCATTCCCGTTGTCGCTGCCGGTCATAGTGACGGATGCGATATTGTCATCGCCGGTCTGACGCAGATGGCGCAACTGCAGGCGCATGCCGTCCTGATCGACGGTCGCGCTGTTGCGCTGGCCAGACTGGTTTACGCCACCATCCGTGGTCGAGGTCATGACACGGTTTCTGCTGTTGCCCGTGTCCGTATTGTTATTGTTCTGCGTGATGGTTGCTTCGTTGCCGTCCTCACCGGCGTCGTTGTTCTGACGCAGATTGGCAAGGTTGCCGCGGTTTTCGGCGGTCTGCGTGATTGCGGCTGAGTGATTGTCACCTTCCTGCAGGACGAGGGCGACTTCGTTGCCGAAATCGTTTGTCTGGTTCACGTCACGCGTCTGAGTGATTGTGAGCGTGTTGTCGTCACCGCGCTGTTCAGCCCGCCCGTTTTGCCCCGGCCCCGTGGCTACACTGTGACCACGCCCGGTCTGGGTGACCGACAAACTGTTCTCGTCGCCGACCTGCTTGGCAATCCCGTCAATGACTCCCCCCGGGCCACTCGGGGTCGCCTTGAAATATCCGACACTGGATGCCTCGGCGGCGGACTGATCAATGAGCAGCGAGTTTCCGGCGCCGGTTTGATCGATCAAAGCTTCGTTGTTGTCGGCCAGTGCACCAGTTACCGAGAATAATGTTGCGCTCCCGGAGGCGAGCAGAATTGCTTTCAATGACTTGCTTGTAGCGCTGTTCTTCATATTCCGTCTTCCGCTTGTACTAATCTGTTCGCAATAATCCATCGGCCGCATAATTGCGGGTCAACCATGACGCATGATGCAGAGATGTTTTCGTCGGCACCCCGTGCCATTCTCACATGGCACGGGGCACATATTACCCCAGTGATTATTCGAAATGGCTGCGCAAGGTACCCCCTCCTTGTAAAATGCAATACTCGCTATACTCTTCGCAAAATACACGTTGCCGCCCCATTTATCTACGTTTTTCGCCACAGTTTCGCCAGATTTATGGCCTCATGCGAAACAGTCTTGCATGATCCAAGTCAATCCGGCAGAATTTTCGGACAATCTTTGCACGCGGTGCGGGCGTAGATGCGAGAAATTAAACTCAGGGGTGAATGGAATTAAGCAAATTGTAACCTAAGGTTGTTTTGGGAATGCGCGCACGAATCAACGTTCCCATTCACCCGCCTATTATTTTACCCCATTCACAGGCTTTGTTGCATAAATCTGCTGAAGGCCGGACTTCCCCTTTCCCCGGACGGATTTACCCTACGGCCACTGTGACGGGTATGCCAAGCGCGGTGTAGC
>LJSU01000028.1 GCA_001314705.1 Rhodobacteraceae bacterium HLUCCO07 | reverse complement strand
GCTACACCGCGCTTGGCATACCCGTCACAGTGGCCGTAGGGTAAATCCGTCCGGGGAAAGGGGAAGTCCGGCCTTCAGCAGATTTATGCAACAAAGCCACCCGCGAACTCGACCACCGCCACTTTCGTCTTGAATCCCGTACTTTGGTTCCGGCTGGTCGCCTTTCCGTAGTCGGATCCTCGCTCGCAGCAACTCGTCCTTTTGGCGCGTTTCGACAGGCCGGGGATATTACCCGGGTGCGCCATGTCATGTTGCCTTTTTGGCGACCCCGGCAGGATTCGAACCTGCAACCTGCCCCTTAGGAGGGGGCTGCTCTATCCAGTTGAGCCACGGGGCCTTGCCCGGGCTTGTTAGCGCAGGATCGCCGGGTTGTCATGACCATGATTTCACTTGTCGCATCCTTTGTGGTCATGCACTTGCGTCACGGGTTGAACCGGGCCGACTCTTCGGGCTAACTGGACGAAGAGAATTCATGCCGGGCATCCCCCTTGACCACGCCTCCGAAGCGCCCCCTGACATTGCGAGACGTATCCGAAGCCTCCGGTGTTTCGGAGATGACGGTCAGCCGCGTGTTGCGCAATCGTGACGATGTTTCCGATGCGAGCCGGCAGAAAGTGCTGCAGGCGGCCAAGCGCCTGGGCTATGTGCCCAACAAGATCGCCGGCGCGCTGGCGAGCCAGCGGGTCAATCTCGTCGCGGTGATCATTCCGTCGATGTCCAACATGGTCTTTCCCGAGGTGATGACAGGAATCAGCCACACCCTGGAAGACAGCGGCCTGCAACCGGTTGTGGGGATCACCGACTATCTTCCCGAGAAGGAAGAAAGGGTGCTCTATGAAATGCTGTCCTGGCGGCCTTCCGGGGTGATCATCGCCGGGCTTGAACATTCCGAGGCGTCGCGCGCAATGCTCATGGCCAGCGGGATTCCCGTCGTTGAGATCATGGATACGGATGGCCAGCCGGTCGACTCGGTCGTTGGCATCTCGCATCGCGCGGCGGGGCGCAAGATGGGTGAAGCCATCGTCGAAGCAGGCTACAGGAAGATCGCGTTTCTGGGGACGAAAATGCCGCTTGACCACCGCGCACGCAAGCGGTTCGAAGGTTTCACCCAAGCGCTGGCCAAGGCCGGGATCGAAGCCGTCGATCACGAGTTCTACTCCGGTGGTTCGGCACTGGCAAAGGGACGGGAAATGACCGCAACCGTCCTGTCACGCACCAAGGATATTGATTTTATATATTATTCCAACGACATGATCGGCGCCGGGGGCCTTCTCTACCTTCTTGAGCAAGGGGTCGATGTGCCCGGACAGATCGGACTGGCCGGCTTCAACGGTGTCGAACTGCTCCAGGGCTTGCCGAAACGGCTCGCCACGATGGATGCCTGCCGGGCCGAAATCGGCCGGGAGGCGGCAAAGATCATCCTCGGGCGCAGCCAGGGCCAGGATGTCGATCCGTCACCGGTCAGGATCGAACTGACGCCGATGATTTCCCGGGGCGATACCTTGCGCATGGCGGGCGGCTGAACGGGATGCAAGCGTTAAGCCAAACGTAAGATTTGGCCTGCTACACCTTTTCCCGGGTGAGTTAGCAAGGTGGTGAGATGAGCGCGCAAAGCAATGCCGCGCCAGTCATCATCAAACGGAAGAAAGTCGTCACCAGTGGCGATCACCACGGCGGAGCGTGGAAAGTTGCCTATGCCGATTTCGTAACGGCGATGATGGCGTTCTTCCTTTTGATGTGGCTGCTGAACGCGACGACAGAGCAGCAAAGAAAGGGCGTTTCCGACTATTTCAGCCCGACGATTCCCGTTCACCGGGTATCTGGTGGCGGATCTGGGGCCTTCGGAGGAGAGAGTGCCTTCTCCGAGCTTGAACTGCCGCAGAACGGCATCGGCGCGACGAATCGGCGCTCGACGGAGGCCCGACAGGCGCGTGGAGAAACTGGCCTGGCGGCGGAAGGTACAAGAGCCGATCCGACCCAGTCCGAGCCGGATGAGCAGACCGAAAAGCTCCTGCAGATTCAGGACGCGCTCATGGGGCGCGGAGGGGAAAGCGAGGTGCCCGACGACATTCGCAAACACGTCGTCTCGCGCGTGACGGACGAAGGATTGATCCTCGAGTTTTTCGATGCAAGGGGCCAGCAATTGTTTGATCCCGGCGGCGATTCTCCCACCGAATTGCTGAATCGGATCGTGACATTTCTCATCCCGGTTCTGGGCCAGATCGGGAACGGTATCGCGATCGACGGGCACACGCGCGCCCGTGCCGTGGTCATGCTCGAAAACCCGGTTTGGGACCTGTCATCCTCGCGTGCAAGCAGAATGCGCGTCGCGCTCGAGGACGCGGGCTTGAAGTCTGCGCGTTTCAGGCGTGTGACGGGGCATGCCGACCGAAGCCTTGCGACCGACAACCCGATGTCGCTTCGCAACAACCGGATCGAGATCGTCATCTTGCGGGACAACACGTGAATGCATGGAGGATTTTAGCCGTTAGGTCGCTGTTAATGGCCGCGCGTTATGCCTTGTCGCCGACTGATGTTGGTGCAGCAGAAAGGCGTGTCCATGACGATTTCATCTTCGCTCAATGCCGGCGTTTCCGGCCTTGCCGCAAACGCGACGCGTCTCGCGGCGATTTCCGACAATATCACGAACTCGTCCACGTTCGGCTACAAACGGGTCGAAACCGATTTCCATTCCATGGTGATCTCGCCTGAGGGCGGGACCTATTCCGCCGGTGGCGTACGCAGCACGACGCAACGCCTGATCGACGAGCGTGGCGCATTGCTTTCCACATCGAATCCCACGGACCTTGCGGTGCGCGGGCGCGGCATGCTCCCGGTGGCCCAGATCTCGGACATCCTGAGCGGCAATGGCGAGGCGCAGATGAACCTCTCGACCACGGGTTCGTTCCGCACCGATGAGGACGGCTACCTCAAGTCCGAAGCCGGTCAGGTTCTGCTTGGCTGGCCGGCCTTGGCGGACGGCACGATTCCGACCTATCCCAGAGACACGTCCGACGGGCTCGAACCGGTGCGCATCAACGTCAACGAATTCTCGGGGGAACCGACCACCAGGATCGACCTGGGTGTCAACCTGCCCGCTGTCCAGACAGAAGAAGGGGCGGAAGGAAAGACATCGGAACTCTCGGTGGAATACTATGATAATCTGGGAACCGCGGAGAACCTGACCATCGAGTTCACACCAACCGTTCCGGCGGCGGGGTCATCGAACGAATGGACCATGACCATCACCGACTCGGCCTCACCGGGGGTGACCATCGGCGAATACACGCTGGAGTTCGACGACGGCCGCAGCTCGGGCGGAACGCTGCAATCGGTCACGACCGTCACGGGCGGGGCCTATGATCCCGCAACAGGGGCGATGATCGTCGATGTTGCGGGCGGGCCGGTGGAACTCGATATAGGGCTTTTCGGCGCGGCTGACGGTCTGACCCAGCTGTCGGACACTTTCGCGCCGGTGTCGATCTCGAAAGATGGGTTTCCCGTGGGCAACATGACATCGGTCGAGGTCGATGCCAACGGGATGGTGAATGCACTGTTTGACACGGGGATCACCCGAACAATCTATCAGGTTCCACTGGTGGACATGCCCAACCCGAACGGCATGGTGGCACTGGACGAACAAACCTATCGGCCTTCGCCGGAAAGCGGGCCTTATTTCCTCTGGGATGCAGGCGACGGGCCGACAGGTGATATCGCGTCCTTCGCCCGGGAAGAATCGACAACCGATGTCGCCGGCGAACTGACCTCCATGATCGAGACCCAACGTGCCTATTCCTCGAACGCCAAGGTCATTCAGACCGTGGACGAAATGCTTCAGGAAACCACCAATATCAAACGCTGAAACCTGAAGTGAGACACATTTCATCCCGAAGGAGCTTGCCATGAGTCTGTCCGGAGCCCTGTCCAATGCGCTTTCGGGCCTGAATGCGGCCTCACGTTCCTCCCAGGTGACGGCGTCGAACCTGTCGAATGCCACCACTCCGGGCTATGGCCGACGCGAGGTCGAGCTGGGTGCGAACGGTTTGGGGTCGCATGGCGGCGTCACCGTTCTGGGCACCACCCGCCATATGAATCCCGGCCTGCTCTCGGAGGTCCGCCTGGCCAGCGCAGCGCGGGCCGGGTCGGATGAGACCGCGAAATTTCATGATCGTCTCGAATCGTTGATCGGCTTGCCATCCGACCCGGCATCACTCGGCGCCAAAATCACGCGTTTCGAAAGCGCGCTTGTCGAGGCGGCAAGCCGCCCGGACCTCACCGAACGCCTTGGTGCCGTTCTGCAAAGCGCCGAGGACCTCGCCAGTGGGTTCAAGCAGGTGTCGGATGGCATTCAGTCCATGCGCGGAGAAGCGGATCGCAAGATTGCGAGCGACGTAGACTCCCTCAACACGCTCCTGTCGCAAGTGCGCGACATCAATCGACAAATCACTGTATCGACCGTGAATGGCCGTGACAGTTCGGCACTCGAGGATCAGCGGCAGGTCATGATCGACAGCATCGCCGAGATCGTCCCGGTCAAGGAGACAAAGCGGGAGCTTGGCGCGGTCGCGCTCTTTACATCGGGCGGGGCGATCCTTCTCGACGGGACCGCCGCGCGGGTCGAATTCTCGGCAACCAACATGACCGCACCACACATGACACAGGCCGGTGGAGAGCTGTCCGGGTTGTCGATCAACGGCAGGCAGGTCGCCACCGACGCCGAGGGCGGCCCGATGCATGGCGGGCGATTGGGGGCCTTGTTCGAATTTCGCGACGAAATCGCTCCGAAGATCCAGACCCGGGTCGATGCCACGGCGCGTGATCTCGTCGAGCGGTTCGAAAGCGCGGGGCTCGATGCGACCCGCACCGCCGGTGATCCCGGCCTGTTCACGGATGGCGGGGCGGCCTTCGCACCCGGCGATGAAACCGGCTTGTCCGGTCGCCTGGCGCTCAATGACGCCGTGGTTCCCGAAAATGGCGGCGCGCTCTGGCGACTGCGCGATGGCCTCGGCGCAGCGGATCCGGGCCCGGTTGGCAATGGCACACTGCTTCGCGACATGGCGTCGGCCCTTTCAGAAGGCCGGACCCCGGCATCCGGGGCCTTCGGCCCGGGCAAGTTGAGCGCTGCGGGTTTGCAATCGGGGTTGCTCGACCAGATCTCGAATGACCGCAACGCGAGCGAACTTGAGCAATCCTTCGCAGCGGCCCGGTTCGACTCGGCCAATTCCCAATTGCTCGCCGAGGGCGTCGATTCCGATCAGGAAATGCAGCGCCTGATGGAGATCGAACAGGCCTATGCCGCGAACGCGCGCCTGCTTCAAACCGTCGGCGAAATGTTCGACGCCCTGATAAGGATCTGATCCATGCCAAATCTTTCCGTTGGTGACATGTCGCAATCGGTAATGCTGCGACAGCAGAACACGCGCTTGTCCTCCGAACTCGGACGCTTGACCGAGGAGCTTGCAACCGGCCGGACCGCCGATCCGTCACGGCATCTGAAAGGCAATTTCAGTCACCTGAGCGCGCTTGAACGTGACCGGGCGATACTCGAAAGCTATGGCATGGCCGCAACCGAGGCACAGACATTCACCGACACCATGCAAACGGCCCTGGGCAAGGTGCAGGAGACGTCCGGCAATCTCGCGGCGGATCTGCTCGCCGCGGGAGATGGCGGGTTGCCCGAGGTTGTGCAATCCGCGTCGGGCAAGGCCGGAGAGGCGTTCGACGCGCTGGTGACGACGCTGAACAGCTCGGTTGCAGGGCAGGCTCTCTTTGCCGGCGCGCGCACGGATGCCACCGCCCTCGCCAGCGCCGATGCGATGCTCACGGAAATTCGCGGCGAGGTCTCCGGCGAAACCGATCTGCCCGGCATGATTGCGGCAGTCGAGGCTTGGTTCAACACACCTGGCGGCGGCTTCGAGACCGTTGGGTATCTGGGCGAACAGAACGGGACAAAGCCCTTCCTGCTTGGCGAGAACGAGACTGTATCCCTCAATCTCGGCGCCGACGCCCCGCAACTGCGCAATATTCTCATGCACACGGCAATCGCCGCCCTCGCGGCCGATCCTGACCTCGGCTTGCCGAACGAGTTGCAGAAAAGCCTTTTGGCCCATGCCGGAAACGGCCTTGTTGCCGCACAGGATCCGCTGACCGGAATTCGTGCCGATCTGGGATACACCGAGGCCCGCGTCGAAGAGATCGCAACCCGGATTGCCAGCGAAAAGACGGCATCGGAATATGCCATCAACACACTCCTGGGTGTCGACCCTTTCGAGACTGTGACAAGGCTCGAAGAGGTTCAGCTTCAACTTGAAAGTCTCTATACCGCCACGGTCAGGCTCGGCAGACTGTCGCTTGCGGAGTACATGCGATGAAGTTGCTCCTGGTTTTCCCCGTCCTTCTGGCGCTGACCGGGATGGCGCATGGCAGCGAAATCCGGATCAAGAACCTCGTCGAGTTCGACGGTGTCCGCGGGAATGACCTGGTGGGTTATGGTCTCGTGGTCGGCCTGAACGGGACGGGTGACGGGATTCGAAATGCCCCGTTCACCGAAGAAATCATGTCGAGCATCCTCGAACGCCTGGATGTGAACGTGACCGGTGAACAGTTCCGACCCAAGAACGTGGCCGCGGTTTTCGTCACCGCCACGCTTCCGCCCTTTTCGAGGTCCGGCAGCCAGATCGACGTGACGGTCTCGGCGATCGGCGACGCCAAGAGCCTCTTGGGCGGGACCTTGATCATGACGCCGCTGAACGCGGCGGATGGACAGATCTACGCCGTTGCACAGGGAACGATCATCGCGGGCGGAGCGGCAGCCGAGGGCGCGGCGGCCGCCGTCGTTCAGGGTGTGCCCACATCCGGCGTGATCCCGTCGGGTGCGCGGGTGGAGCGGGAGGTCGATTTCGAGCTCGCCTCACTCGACACCGTGCGCATCGCACTGCGCGAGCCGGATTTCACGACCGCGGCGCGGATCGAAACCGCGATCAATGCCTCGCTGGGGCGCCAGGTCGCGATGATGCTCGATTCGGGCACTGTGCGGCTTGATGTTGCCGCGATGGATGCGCGCTCGCCGGCCCATGCCATCGGCCGTATAGAAAACATCCTCGTTCAACCCGAGCACAAGGCGCGGGTGGTTGTCGACCAGAGATCAGGCACGATCGTCATGGGACAGGACGTGCGCATTTCCCGCGTTGCCGTGTCGCAGGGGAATCTCAACCTCCGCGTTCAGGAGCAACCGATCGTGGTTCAACCCAACCCCTTCGCCGAGGGCGACACCATCACGGTGCCGCGAACGGATGTCGAGATCGAGGAGGAACCGGGCGTGGCGCTCGCAGAGGTTTCGCCGGGCACCTCGCTGTCAGAAGTTGTCGCCGGGCTGAATGCCCTCGGCGTCGCCCCGCGCGACATGATCGACATCCTCAAGAGCATCAAGGCCGCAGGCGCCCTTCATGCCGAATTCGTCGTGCATTGACATCTCAAGTGTCATCCATGTCCGATGATCTGAGGATGGGAAAGAACACCCCGCCGGACCACACGCCGAACCAATCGACGCCGTCAATCTCGTGTTGCGCTCCAAGCTCGACAAGGCGGTAGAAGCTCTTCCGGTCGATCAGGGCTTCCAGGTTCGCGCGAATCAGGACATAGGGTCTTGGCTCACCGGTATCGGCGTCGATCTCGACCCGGATCGGGTTCTCTGCGGACGCCGCCGCATGGTCCCCGACATTTGTGCCAAAGGTCAAGACCTGGTCCCGGCCCTCGCCTTCGCGCGTGAAATCGACCGCCACGAAGGGCGCATCATCCACCGTGATTCCCACCTTTTCGACCGGGGTCACCAGGAAATAGTCGTCCCCGTCCTTGCGCAATATGGTGGAAAACAGCCTGACCAATTCCGGGCGCCCGATCGGCGTTCCGAGATAGTACCACGTGCCATCCGGCGCGATCCGCATGTCGAGATCACCGCAAAACGGCGGATTCCACTTGTGCACCGGGGGCAGGCCCTTCGCGCCCTTGGCAGCCTTTGCCGAGGCAACAACCCCTTCCAATGACGGGTTCACGGTCATTTGTCCGCTCATAGCTTTTGCCATTCCTGTTCCGCGCGTTACACTCACCCAAGGCTATCCGAACTGCAGGAGTTTTTCCATGTCCCATTCCGAAACCCTGGTCCCCGAGATCGAGGCGCTCGAAGAGCGGCTTGCCCGCGCCAAGGCCTCGATCACGCGGCGTTTCATCGGCCAGGGCTCGGTTGTCGACCTGACGCTTTCGGCGCTTCTTTGCGGCGGTCACGGGCTTTTGATCGGGCTGCCCGGCCTTGGAAAGACACGGCTGGTCGAAACGCTTTCGACGGTGATGGGACTCGAAGGAAACCGGGTTCAATTCACGCCCGACCTCATGCCCTCGGATATCCTGGGCAGCGAGGTGCTCGAAACCGGCGCTGATGGCAGCCGCAGCTTCAAGTTCATCGAGGGGCCGGTGTTCTGCCAGCTTCTGATGGCCGATGAAATCAACCGCGCCAGCCCGCGCACGCAATCCGCCCTGCTTCAGGCCATGCAGGAGCGGCGCGTCACCGTTGCGGGCAAGGACCGGGCGCTTGAGACGCCGTTTCATGTTCTCGCCACGCAGAACCCGATCGAACAGGAAGGCACCTACCCCCTGCCCGAGGCACAGCTCGACCGATTCCTCGTGCAGATCGACGTCGCATACCCGGACCGGGACACCGAGAAATCCATCCTTCTGGAAACGACCGGGGAGACCGAACAACAGGCAGAGAACGTGTTTTCCGCGTCTGACCTGATCGCCGCGCAAAACCTGCTGCGGCGAATGCCGGTCGGGGATGCGATCGTGGAGCAGATCCTCGATCTGGTCCGTGCCTTTCGTCCCGACGACCCGACCGCGAGCGAAACCATCCGCACCAACGTGGCCTGGGGTCCCGGGCCGCGCGCCGCGCAGGCGCTCATGCTGACGGTCAGGGCACGCGCCCTGCTCGAAGGACGGTTGGCGCCGGGGCCGGATGACATCCTTGCCATGGCCCGGCCGGTCCTGAGCCACCGCATGGCCCTCAATTTCGCTGCCCGCGCACGCGGCGACAGCCTGACGGATCTGATCGACACGGTGGCACGCGATATCCTGCGCCACGAGGCCGCTGCGTGAGCCAGAGCCCGTCCTCTCTCAAGCAGACGGCCGAACAGGAGGCGTCGCGTCTTCCGTATCTGCTCGCCCGGGCCGACCATCTGGCCGGGTCCGTTCTCATGGGCGAGCATGGGCGCCGCCGCGCCGGGCAGGGTGACGATTTCTGGCAATACCGCCCGATGCAGGCCGGGGATTCGCGGCGAATGATCGACTGGCGGCGCTCGGCCCGCTCCGACACGCAGTTCGTGCGTGAAAAGGAATGGCAGATCGCGCAAAGTGTGCAGCTCTGGATCGATCCTGCCGCCTCGATGCGCTTTGCCAGTTCGGATACCCTCCCGGACAAGTCCGACCGCGCGCGATTGATCGGGCTGGCCCTCTCGATCCTGCTGTTGCGGGCCGGCGAACGTGTCGGCCTGTTGGGCGGGTTGCTGCCCCCGCGGCGCGGCGAGGTTCAGATCACCCGGCTGGCCCAGGCGCTGTCCGAGGATCAGGATGCCGACTATGCCGCGCCCGACACACGCGGCCTGATTGCCCATGCGTCCGCGGTGTTCATGTCCGATTTCCTTGCCGATCCCGCCCCCGTTCTGTCGGCGCTGACCGATGCGGCGGATCGCGGCGTGCGCGGCGTTCTGTTTCAGGTGCTCGACCCGGCCGAGGAAAGCTTCCCGTTCCGGGGACGCACCCTTTTCGAAAGCGTCGCCGGATCACTCTCGCATGAAACGCTCAAGGCGTCCGAACTGCGCGAGAACTATCTGGAAAGGCTGGCGCGCCGAAAGGCCGAGCTTGAAGCCATGTGCGCCGTGGTCGGGTGGCGTTATCATTGCCACCATACCAGCGAAAGCGCGCAATCCGCCCTGCTCTGGCTGTATCAGGCGATCGACGGAGCGCGCCGATGATGGGTGCACTTGCCTTTACGGCCCCCTGGCTGCTTCTCGCCCTGATCGCGCTGCCGGTGCTGTGGATCCTGCTGCGCGCGGTCCCCCCGGCCCCGATCCGCAGGCGATTTCCGGCGGTTACTCTTCTCCTTGGCCTCAAGGACGATGACAGCATTTCGGACCGCACGCCCTGGTGGCTCTTGCTGCTGCGCACGCTTGCGGTGGCGGCGATCATCATCGGGTTGGCCGGCCCGGTGCTGAACCCCGATGAGCGCGGTGCAGTCGGCCAGGGGCCGCTTCTCGTGGTGATGGACGGCGGCTGGGCCAGTGCCGATGACTGGGATGCGCGGATTCAGAAGGTCGACGAACTGTTGGCCGAGGCAAGCCGGGCGGGCCGCACGGCGGCGGTGAGCCTCCTGGCCGGCCGCCCCGAAGCGCCGGTCTTCGTCTCTGCATCCGACCTGCGCGACACCCTCGCCGGGCTGCACCCGGCCCCGTGGCTGCCCACGCCCGAGCGGATGGAGCGATTTGCCGCACTGCTGCCCGAGCGTGATGACATGGAAACCGTCTGGCTGTCCGATGGTTTGGCACGCGACGGGCGCGAGGCGCTTTTCGAGACGTTCCAGGGGTCGGGGCGCACCACGATCCTCGAGGCCGACCGGCCGGTGCAGGCCATCACCGCGCCGCGCTACAAGGATGGCGCGATCGAGTTCGACCTGTCACGGTCGGCGACCGGGACCGCGCAGTCCGCCACGGTGCAGTTCATCGGAACCGATCCGAACGGAAGCGAGACGGTCCTCGACGAGCAGGAATTGGCCTTCGAACCGGATCAGGCCGACATCACCGAAAGCCGGTCGCTCCCCGCGGAAATGCGTGGCCGAATCTCGCGGCTGGCCCTCGAGGGGGTCGAAAGTGCCGGCGCCGTGGCCCTCAGCGATGACAGTCTCGGACGCCGCGAGGTGGCGCTCATCTCGACGCGCGAGGATCGTGAAGGGCTCGAATTGTTGTCGCCCCTGCATTTCCTGCGAAACGCCCTGCAACCGAATGCGGAACTCCTCGAAGGGGCGCTGGGCGAGGTTCTGCCCGCCAATCCCGACGTGGTGATCCTTGCCGACATCGCCGAACTTGCCCCCGATGACGAGGCCGCCCTGACCGAATGGGTCGAAGAGGGCGGGCAGCTCTTGCGGTTCGCCGGTCCACGCGTCGCGGCCAGCGAAATCAGCCGCGAGGACGAGCATCCCCTCATGCCGGTCAGGCTGCGCGCGGGCGGGCGCACGGTCGGCGGCGCGATGAGCTGGGGCGAGCCCAAGACGCTAGCGCCATTTGACGACGATTCGCCCTTTGCCGGTCTGAACATCCCTGACGATGTCACCGTGAATGCACAGGTGCTGGCCCAGCCCGACCCGTCATTGTCGGATCGCGTTCTGGCGCGGTTGAGCGATGACACCCCACTTGTCACAAGCAAGGGATTGGGCGACGGGCGGGTGACCTTCTTTCACGTCACCGCCAATGCCGAATGGTCGAGCCTGCCGCTCTCCGGGCTTTTCGTCGACATGCTGGATCGTCTGTCCGTCGCATCCGTCAGCACCCCCGACGGGGAGCAGGATCTTTCCGACACCTTCTGGGAGCCGGTCCTCGTTCTCGACGGATATGGCAGGCTTGAAGATGGCAGCAACCTGCCCGGCGTCGATGGTGAATCGCTTGTCACAGAGACGCTGGGCGAGGAGATGCGCGCGGGCCTCTACCAACGGGACGACCGGGTGATCGCGCGAAATGTCTTTGCGCCCGGGGATCAACTGGCCGAGATGAACTGGCCCGAGAATGCCCGGGTTCTGGGCATGACGCGCAACGGCGAAACTCCACTTGCCGGGTGGTTCCTGGCCTTGTCACTTGCCTTGCTCTGCTTCGATATCCTCGCCTCTCTGGCCCTGTCGGGGCGGCTTTACATCGCGCGCGGGGCGAGCGCCGCCAGTGTCTTGGCGTTGGCGATCCTGATCGCGCCGCCAAAGGCCACGGCCGATGACGAACGCGCGATCCGTGCCACCTCCGAGGTCGTTTTCGCGCATGTCCTGACCGGCGACAACAGCATTGACGACACCGCTCATGCCGGCCTGACGGGCTTGTCGCAAACTCTCTCTCAGCGCACATCGGTGGAGCCGGGCACGCCGATCGGCGTCGACCTCGAACAGGACGAGCTGGCCTTTTACCCGATCATCTACTGGCCGATCACACCCGAACAGGCCCGACCCTCGGAGCGCGCCTATGACAAGCTCAACCAGTATCTGCGCTCGGGCGGGATGATCCTTTTCGACACGCGCGACGGCGACATCTCGGGCTATGGCACGGCAAGCCCGAATGGCCGCAAGCTTCAGCAACTGGCGCGACCACTCGACATTCCGCAAATCGAGCCTGTTCCGTCCGATCATGTGCTCATGCGCACCTTCTACCTGTTGAAGGAATTCCCGGGGCGACACCGCGATCGCGACATCTGGGTCGAGGCATCGCCGCCGGACGCGGAACAGGCCGAGGGCATGCCGTTCCGCAATCTCAACGACGGTGTGACGCCGGTCGTGATCGGCGGCAACGACTGGGCAGCGGCCTGGGCGGTGGATGAGCGCGGAAACCCGAGCTTCCCCGTGGGACGCGGCGTTGCCGGGGATCGCCAGCGTGAAATGGCCTACCGCTTCGGGGTCAACCTAGTCATGTACGTGCTGACCGGGAACTACAAATCGGACCAGGTCCATGTGCCTGCGCTTCTGGACAGGCTGGGACAATGAACACATCCGTCGTCTTCATACCGCTTCTGCCCTGGCCGATCATTGCCGTGCTCGCGCTGATCACCGCCGTCCTCCTGGGACTGGCCGTCTGGCGTGGCCTGTCGGGCTGGGTGTTCCGATTGCTCGGGGCCGCCGTCCTGATCCTGGCCTTGCTGTCTCCGCGCATTCAGCAGGAGGAGCGGCAGGCGCTGAACGATATCGCCATCGTCGTGGTCGACAACAGCGCCAGCCAGACCCTCGGAGACAGGGCCGGGCAATCCGAAACCGCCTTCGAGGAACTCGAAACCCGCCTCTCGAACCTCGGCGACACCGAGATACGCCGCGTCGATGTGGACGATGGCGAAGGGGATAGCGGGACGCGGCTCATGACCGCGCTCACCCGCGCCCTGAACAAGGAACCACGTTCGCGAATTTCCGGCGTTTTCCTGATCAGCGACGGCCGGATTCACGATGTCGAGAATGCCCCCGACCTGTCCGCGCCGATGCACCTGCTATTGACCGGTGAGCCATCCGACTGGGATCGGCAGATCGTTGTCGAAGATGCACCGGCCTTTGCCATTCTCGACGAGGAGGTCACGCTCACGGTCCGGGTCGAGGACAGCGGCGCGGTGCCCGACGACGCCTCCGTTGCCCCGCTCGAGGTATCGGTCGATGGCGAGCCGCCTGTCAGTCTTGACGTCCCGGTGGGGCGATCCGTCGACATCCCGATCCAGATCAATCACACCGGTCGCAATGTCTTTCAGATATCGACGCCCGAGACCGAGGGCGAACTGACGGCGCGCAACAATATCGCGCTGGTGCAGGTCAACGGCGTCCGGGACCGCCTGCGCGTGCTTCTCGTCTCGGGTGAGCCACATCCAGGCAGCCGGACATGGCGCAATCTCCTGAAATCCGACAGCTCCGTGGATCTGGTGCATTTCACGATCCTCAGACCACCGGAAAAGCAGGATGGCGTTCCGGTCGGGGAGCTTTCGCTCATCGCCTTTCCCACCCGGGAATTGTTCATCGAGAAGATCGACGATTTCGACCTGATCATCTTCGACCGCTACAAGCGGCGGGGGATTCTGCCCTCGGTCTATCTCGACAATGTGCGCCAGTATGTCGAGGGAGGCGGGGCCGTCCTCGTCGCGGCGGGTCCGGATTTCGCCAGCGCCGACAGCATTTTCCGCTCGCCCCTCTCCGAGGTTCTGCCCGCAAGCCCGACCGCCAGGGTGATCGAGCGCGGATATCGCCCGAAGGTGAGCGAGCTTGGCAAGCGCCACCCCGTCACGTCAAACCTCGATGCATCCGATCAGCCTGCCGATTGGGGCCGCTGGATGCGCCAGATCGAGGTGACACCGGTAGAAGAGCGTGACGGTCATGTCGTCATGGATGGACACGAGGGTGCGCCGCTGCTGGTCCTCGACCGGGTCGGCGAGGGGCGGATCGCGCTCCTGGCGTCGGATCACGCCTGGCTCTGGAACCGCGGTTTCGAAGGCGGCGGGCCGCAACTGGACTTGCTGCGGCGCCTTTCGCACTGGATGATGAAGGAGCCCGAGCTCGAGGAGGAAGATCTTGTCGCCGAGCCCGATGGCAAGAATATCAAGATCACCCGGCGCACGCTGGCCGACACGGCCGCCCCCGTCACGGTCACGTCGCCGGATGGCGAATCCTCTGAACACCGGCTGGTCGAAAGCACTCCGGGCGTGTTCGAGGGCACCGCCGAGGGCGACGAGATCGGGCTTTACCGGTTGTCCGACGACGAGAAATCCGCCCTGGTGGGTCTCGGGCCGGTCTCGCCGCGCGAATTCGTCGACTCCGTTGCAGGGCCGGACTGGATCGAACCCGTTCTGGAGGCACATCGCGGCGGCTCGAAACGCCTGAGCGAGGGGATGCCGACCATCCGAACGGTCAAGACGGGAAGGCCGGCAACGGGGCGCGGCTGGCTGGGCATCACCCCGCGCGCGGCCTATGACGTCACGGACATGAAAACGCGCGCCCTGTTGCCCGCATGGTTGTCGCTCCTGCTGGCAGCCGGCCTGCTGATCCTGGCGTGGCTCAGGGAAGGGCGTCGCTAGATCCGCCAGCCCGACAAGGCGCGTTGCGGCGCGCCCTGGCCCGCCCGGCACCGGAGGGCAAGGCCCCCCTACAAATACCCGCTCACGAGGCTTGCCGATATCAGGCTCCAACCATCGGCAAGCACGAAGAACGACAGCTTGAAGGGCAACGAGACCAGGGCGGGCGGAACCATCATCATGCCCATCGACATCAAGACCGCGGCCACGACGATGTCGATGATCAGGAAGGGCAGGAAGACGAGGAAACCGATCTGAAACGCCCGCGAGATTTCCGAGAGCAGGAAACTGGGGATCAGGATCGACATGGGCGAGTCCCGAAGTTCCTGCGTCCCGGAATAATCCGGACGCAGCGCCGCCATGGCCTCGAACGTCGAAAGATCCAGTCGCCCCGCCATGAAGTCGCGAAACGGGTCAAGCGCCCGCACCAAACCCGTCTCGGCGCTGATTTGCTCCGAGATCATTGGTGAGATCCCGACCCGCCAGGCCTCTTCGAAGACCGGCTCCATGACAAAATAGGTCAGAAAGAGGGCAAGGCTCACGATGAACATGTTCGGCGGCGATTGCTGCAACCCGATGCCCTGGCGCAGGATCGACAAGACCGTGACGATCATCGGGAAACAGGTGATCATGATGGCAAGGCCGGGGGCCACGCTCAATACGGTGATCAGCGCGATGAGCTGAATGGAGGTGCCGGTGATCGACCCGTTTTCGCCAAACCCGATGGAGAGCTCCTGCGCCGGCGCAAGCGATGGCGCGAGTGCCGCGACAAGAAAGACGGCGAGGAACCCGAAGATCCGCGGGCCCCTCATCTAGAAGCTTCCGCCTTGCTTGATGATCTCGGTCAGCCGTACCCCCAGTTGCCCCGCGTCTTCCCCTTCGAGCTCTTCCAGCTCGCCCCGCGCGATCAGTCGACCGCCCACGAAAAGCTCGACCGGATCTTCGACACGGGTATCGAGTGGGAGAATGGAATTCTCGCCCAGCGCAAGAAGGTCACGGATCATCGGGCGCGCCTTGCCGACCGAGACCGTGACCTCGATCGGAATGACCGAGAACATGTCGCCTTGCGGCATTTCCTGGTTCCGCGCGTCGCCCTTATCCGGCATTCTCGATCTCCTTCGTGGCATCGTTTTCCAGTTGTTGGTAAAAGCCCTCGACCGCGGTGCGGATCTCGCTCACGGCGGCATCCAGGTCGATGTGCCGCTCGATCTCGCCCAGCCGGATGTAGGCCTGTCCAGCGCCAAGGCTCTCCTCGGCCGACAGCTTGAAGGACGAGATGTTGCATCGGGCCAGCATCGCCTCCAATGCAGGTCTGTTTTCCGGGCAAACGACGATCTCGACTTCATGCTGCGCGGAAGCTTCGGTCAGTGTCATCAGTTCGGACAACAGACGCGATCCGAATCTCGAGCTTGCGATCTCGGGCAGAAGAACCCCGACAACCTGCTCGAGAACCGGCTTAAGGGATCTCAGGATCTCGGCCTGCGCCTCGTGATAGGCAAAGGAGATCTGTTGGAGATTCTGCGCGAAATCCTGGGAAATCCGTGTCTTGTCGTCGGATTGCGATTTGATCGCGTCATCCCAACCTGCCCTGTATCCCTCTTCGAAAGCCTTGAGCTTGCTTTCCTCGAGGTCCGCCTCGGTTATCGACACGACCGGGGCAGCGGCCTGGGCCCTGGTATCAAAGGATTCCAGAAGATGCGAAATGCCCATCATGCGTCCTCTTCTTTCGGTTCCAGCCAGTTTCTCAGGATTTCGACGGTTTCCTCCTTTCGCTCCTCGATCATGGTCCGCAAACGCCCGACCGGGTCTTCGCCGGACCGCTCGGCGAGCGCATCGCCCGGATCTGTCCGCGCCGAGGGCACGAGCTCCATTCGTTCGGTGTTGCGCGGGGTGTCGTCGATCTCGCCTGTCAGGGCGTCCATCCTCGCCTCCTGTCGCGCGGCCCCGTCCAGACCCGGCAGGGTCGGGGGCGCCGCCAGAGCCCCGGTGTCTTGCCGGGCTCCCTTCAGGATCGGTCGCAGGACGAGGAGGGCCGTAGCCAGAACCGTCAGCGCCAGAATGACGAGCTTCACAAGGGACATGACGTCAATGCCCCACGCGTCGATCAATGACGGCGCCGATCCGGTGCCGGGCGCGCCCGGGGCCTCGAACTCCATGGCCTTGATCGTGATCATGTCCCCACGTTGCTCGTCGTAACCGACCGCGGAGGCGACAAGCTCGCGCAGGTTCGCCAGTTCGGCATCCGACCTTTGCGGGTTGCCCGGCTCTGCCGCCGCGTCGGGGCCAAGCGCGCTGTTGACCAGAACAGCGACAGTCAGTCGCTTGACCGCACCCGGCTCCCTTACGATCCTGCGCTCGGTTTCCGAGATTTCGTAATTGATACGCTCGCGTGTCCTGTTCTCGTTGCTCTCGCTGTTCTGCTGGGCGTCCGCATCACCATCAGGCAGGTTCGAGGCGACGCCGACCGCCGCCGTATCGGCGTTCGTGGACCTGTTGACGGTCTCTTCGGAGTCGGTGCTGATGACCACACGGCTGTCCGGGTCGATCTGCTTTTGATGTATCGATTCGCTCTCGGTGACGGTCTCGATGCTGACCTCCACCACGGCGTTTCCGTGACCGACCCGCGCCTCGAGCAGGTTCTGGACCCGGCCGCGCAGGATTTCCGCTCTCTGATCCGCAAGACTGGTCGCGTTCGACGCCTCCGAGTCGTCGATCACCCCGCCCTGACCGTCCACGATCGCGACATTCTCGGGGGTAAGGCCGGCGACGGCCGATGCCACCAGATACTTCAGGGCCTTGGCATGGCGCGCGGGAAGGTCGCCCCCAGCCGTGATCACCGATACGGACGCGCTCGGCTCCGAGTCGTTGAACGCGGTCCGCCGAAGCGAGGTCGCGATATGGACCCGTGCGCTCGATATCATCGGGCTTGCAAGGATCGTCCTTGCAAGTTCGCCTTCCTTGGCGCGCCAATAGGCGGCATCGAACATCTGCGATGTCGTGCCAAAGCCGTTCAACCCGTCGAGAACCTCATAGCCCGTGCTGGACATGCCCGGCAGCCCCTCGCTGGCGAGGCTCATGCGCAGGGCGTCGCGTCGCGAGGTTTCAACGAAGATGCTGTCGCCGCGAATCTCATGGATGACGCCCTTGGCCTCAAGCGCCTGAATGACGTCGCCCGAGGCCCGGTCCTCAAGGCCGGAATAGAGCAAGCTCATGCTCGGCTTGGTGGCGATCTGGAAAATCGCGAAAAGCGTCGCGACGATGGCAAGCCCGCCGAGGACAGCGATGACCTGCTTGCGCGTATCCAGCGAAAGCCACAGGATTTTCAGGTGTTGCATATGCCTCTCCGGAGCATTGGAAACGGGTCTCCCCGAACGCAGCTTGTTCCAGATCTTGATTAAGAATCGGTTAGGGGCAGCTTGCTATTGTTCCGCCATCGCAACGGTCGGAGGCTTCCATGGCGGACACGCAAGACGAAAATGACGAGGCCGGTGAAGGCGGTGGAAAGAAGCGCTCGAAAGCCTTTCTTTTCATGGGCCTGACCATCGGGATCATCGGCGCCGCCGGCGGTTTCTACGCGGCCTATTCGGGATATATCCCGATGGGTTCAAACCCTGACATCGGGCGATTCGAGGCGCGGGAAAGCGATGCCGACGACATGCCCGATGTTCGTTTCGTGCCGATCGAGCCGATCGTCGTTCAACTTCGGACGGACGGGGAAAACAGGCACCTTCGCTTTCGCGCGCAACTCGAGGTTCCATCCGAATTCCAGGGCGACGTGACCAGGTTCCTGCCGCGCGTTGCGGATGTCATTAACGGATATTTGCGAGCCCTGGACTATACCGACATAGCGGATTCCGCCGCGCTTGTTCGAATTCGCGGGCAGATCCTGCGACGGATCAAGACGGTCATCGGAGAGGGCAAGGTCAACGATCTTCTGATCATGGAATTCGCGGTAATCTAGGGGGCTTCAATGCAATTCGTTGCGGATATTCTATTGGTTGCAGGTGCGTTGGGGGCCGGGATCTACTGCTTCGTCATCGCAAGGCGTCTCGCGCGGTTCAACGATCTGGAATCCGGGGTCGGACGGGCCGTGGCGCTGCTCTCGATGCAGGTCGATGATCTCACCTCGACATTGAGCGAGGTCAGGGATGCCGCCTCCACCACCACCGAATCGATCTCGGGCCTGACCGACCGGGCCGAGCTGGCCGCCAAGAGGCTGGAACTGCTGCTCGCGTCGATGCACGACATCACCGAGGCGCCGGAAGAGACCGGGTCATCGCCGCCCGACGGGTCCGAGCCGGTGTTCCTGAGGCACGCAGGCGGGAAGGACTGACGCATGGTCGCCATCGCCAAGCGATCGGCAAGAGCCCGACGCCGCATGCGCCCGGTCGGACGGGCCCTGTTTCTTGTCGCCTTCTTCCTGATGGCCTCCGGTTTGCTGCGCCTGGGAACCAATGTGGGCGGCGTCCTTGCCGATCAGACCGCAGGACAGCCCGAGGCCGAGGAACCCAACGGCAAGGACGAGGACACGGCCCCAATGCAGGAGTCCGAGGTAAGCGCCGTCCTCGACGCCCTGACGAAGCGGGAAAACCGCCTTGAGCAGCGAGAAGCACAACTGGAACAAAGGTTGCAGGATCTCGCTGCGGCAGAAGCCCGGATCGAACACCGGCTGAGCGAGTTGAAAGCCGCGGAAACCGAGCTGAAACGCACGATCGACGTCGCCGACGGTGCCTCCGAACGCGATCTGGAAACGCTCACCGCGGTCTATGAAAACATGAAGTCCAAGGACGCATCCGTCCTGTTCGAGGAAATGGACCCGGACTTTTCCGCCGGGTTCCTGGCCCGGATGAAGCCCGAGGCGGCGGCCGGGATCATGGCGGGCCTGAGCGCCGAGCGCGCCTATTCCATCAGCGCGATACTCGCCGGGCGAAGTGCGCTCGGCCCGAAGAATTGAGCGGCAGGGGAGTGGCCATGCAAGCACATGCGTCCTTTCGGTCGGTTGCAGCAACGGGGATATGAGGGATGAACGGAATTATCGGTATCGGGGTGGTTCTCTCGATGGTTTTCGGGGGCTACCTGCTCGCGGGCGGAAACATTGGCATCATCATGAAGGCGTTGCCATTCGAGCTGATGATGATCGGTGGCGCCGCGATCGGTGCCTTTCTGATTTCCAATGACCTGCATGCGGTGAAGAAGACGCTCAAGGATATCAGAAAGGTCTTCAAGGGACCGAACTGGAAACCGGAGGATTACCGCGATCTGATCTGCCTGCTTTACGAGTTGATCAGGCTGGCCCGAACCAGCCCGGTCGCGATCGAAGAACACGTGGAAGATCCCGAAAACAGCGCGATTTTCCAAAGGTATCCCAAGATCGTCACCGACAGGGAGGCGGTCGAACTGATCGCCGACACATTGCGCTCTGCATCCATGAACTATGATGATCCCCACCAGGTCGAAGAGGTGCTGGACAAGCGAATGGAGGCAAACCTGCATCATTCCCTGCATTCCAGCCACGCGCTTCAGAACATGGCGGACGGGTTGCCCGCGCTCGGCATTGTCGCCGCGGTCCTGGGCGTCATCAAGACCATGGGGTCGATCGACCAACCGCCCGAGATCCTGGGCAAGATGATCGGCGGCGCCCTTGTCGGGACGTTCCTCGGCGTCTTTCTTTCCTACGGCTTCGTCGGCCCGTTCTCGGCCAAGGTCCGGAACGTGGTCGAGGAGGATGAACATTTCTATCACCTGATCCGCGAAATCCTGATCGCGAACCTGCACAACCATTCGGCCAATATCTGCATCGAGGTGGGACGTCAGAACATTCCCATCAACCGCCGCCCGAGCTTTTCGGAGCTTGAGAAATCGCTCAAGGACCTGCGCAAGGAAGCCTGAGAATGCCGACAGTCTGTCGAAAGTGGTTGTCCCTGGCCCTGCTGATGGCCTTTCATCTGGCCGCCCACGGCGTGGCGGCCGAAACGATCCGGGTGCGCGGGGGCGAGCATGAGGGGTTCACCCGGCTGGCGCTCGATCTGCCCCGCAGCCTCGCATGGCGGATGGTCGAGCATGAAACCCGTTTCGACCTCGTGTTCGAGGCGCCTGACCTGAGCTTCGATCTGTCTGCCGCCAGGTCCCGGCTGAATGCGGATCGCATCGGAGCGGTCGAACAGGGGCAACGGGACGGGGTTCTGCGGGTCGGCCTGAATTGCGATTGCGCGGTCAATGCCTTTCTCTTCGGCGGCACCATGCTGGTCGTCGACGTGAGCGAACGCCGATCCGCAAGCCCCGATGAGGCAGATGAACGCGAGCGGGCCGATTTCCTCACGACCTTCTGGATCGACAACGCCGTCCTGCGCGCGAACCATGCGACGACACCGGCCATGGCGCCGCCTGCTGACCCGCCGCAGGAGGCCGGGGACGACAAGAAACCGAAGAGTGCTCCACGGCGCCGGATACCGGGGGCCGCTTCTGCAAGCCCGACGATCACGCCGCACGCGACCGCGGAACAGCCCGATACCGACGCGAAGGAGCAGCGACGGCCGGACGCGTTGCAGGACCTTGTGACCACGGCCCTGCAAGACGTGGACGGCGAGGGGTTGCAAGGCGTGAACCTCGCCATTCGCAACGGCGCCGACAAGCCCGAACCACGAGACCGGCTCGCCGCAATGGCGGCAACGAGGGATGAAACCTGTCTCGTCGAAAAGGACCTGGATATCGCGGATTGGGCACGCGAGGGGCATTTCACGACCGCCATCGGCAGGCTCAGATCCGAGCTTTACGGAGAATTCGATCGGTCGAGGCGGGAGATCGCCCTTGAGTTGGCAAAGGTCTACATCTTCTTCGGCTTCGGGGCCGAGGCCATGCTTGTCCTCGAGGAGTTCGTCGACGATGCCGGGCATCTCGTGGCCATCGCGTCGCTGATCGAGACCGGCACGGTCCCCGGGCAGAACATGTTCGCGGATGCGCTGTCATGCGACAACGAAGCCGCGCTCTGGTCGATGCTGAGCCATGAGGCAGGCGCGATCGGAACGGAAGTCGACCCGTCGGCCGTGCTGACCGCCTTTGACCGGCTGCCGTCCACCTTGCGCACGCATCTTGCCGGGGCCCTGAGCGAGCGGTTTCGATCGCTCGACATGCCGCAGGACGCGAAAGAGGTGCTCAGGCTCGCGGCGCGCAGCGGCGCGGCGGCGGATCCGAACGCGAAACTGGCCGGCGCCCTGATCCGCGATGACGAGAACCGGGCCGGCGAGGCGTATGAAACACTGACGGAATTGACCGAACAGAACCACGAAACCTCGCCGAGGGCCATGATCGAACTGATCTCGCGAAAGATGCGCGAGGACGGATCGATCGATTATGACACCGCACAAATGGCACGCATCCTTCAAAAGGAGTATTCCACGAACGAACTCTCCGCCGAGCTTCGGTTCTCCACGGTTGTCGCGCTGACCCTTTCGGATGCATTTTCCGAATCCCTTGATGCGCTGGCGGGGCTCCGGGCCGATGTCGATGGCGACGCCTTTCGCCAGGCGCAGGATTTCCTCCATGATCGCATGGCGCGCAAGGCATCCGACCCGGTGTTCCTGTCGGCCGCTCTCGCCCTGACACCCGATACCCTGAACGAGCTTGTCTCCGAGACCGTTTTCGGCATCGCGGACCGGCTTGTCGCGCTCGGCTTTCCAGATTCGGCCGTCGATCTTCTGGGGCCGGCGTTTCGCGGGCACGACATGCAGGCGGCCAGGCGCCTGCGGGCCAGGGCGCAAATCGACCTCGGGAATCCCGACATGGCCGCGGCCGAACTGTCCGGGCTCGAAGGTGCACGCGCCGACAGGCTGCGCGCGCAGCTGAGCGAATCGAGGCGGAATTTCGAGCAGGCCCTGGCCCTCTACCGGGGCCTGGGCGACGACGACAAGGTCGAGGCGCTGGAAGAGTTGCTGGCAGGGTCGCCTGCAAACCCGGAAATCGGGCAACCATCCCGCATTGACGCGACCGGACCTTCAAACGATCCGGCACCCTTGGCCTCCTCGCGAAGGCGCGTGGATGCAAGCGCCGATACCCGTCGCGAGATCGAGGCGCTCCTGGCCGCGGCGCCGCCGGAATAGGCGTCGACAACAGGCCGTCCCCGGCCCGTCGTCACCCGCCGGCGCCTTCCGTCACCAGGCTCAGGACCTGCCCCCCCGTGGCCTCGGCATCGGCCGGGTCATGCGTGACCATGAGCGCCGGAATAGCCCGGTCGCGGATATGCGCAAAGGTGAACCCCCGCACCGCGGCCCGCCGCGCCGCGTCGAGCCTCGAAAAGGGCTCGTCCAGCAAAAGCGCCTGCGGGTCAGCCAGTAGCGTACGCATCAGCGCCGCCCGCGCCCGCTGGCCGCCCGAAAGCGTCGCCGGGTCGCGCTCGTAAAGCCCGCCCAGGCCGGCCTGTTCCAGTGCCGCCTCGACTGCCGCGCGCCGCGCCGCCCGCCCGCCTATCGCGCGGGCGAGGCCAAAGGCCAGGTTGTCGCCCACCGACAGGTGCGGAAACAGCGCCGCATCCTGGAACATCAGCCCGATGCGCCGCGCCTCGGGTGGCAGTTGCGTAACCTCCCGCCCGTCGAGCCGGACCGAACCCGTCATCGTGAACCCCGCCGCCAGGTGCCCGCCGATCGCGTCGAGCAGGGTCGACTTGCCGATCCCCGATGGCCCCATCACCGTGGCCACCTCGCCGCTCTCGATGCACAGGTCGAGCGGCGCGAAAAGCGATGGCTCTTGCCGGTAACGCACCGAAAGCCCCTTGATCTCCAGCGTCATGTGCCCGGCCCCCCACCCTGCAACGCGCGCCGGTTGCGATGCGCCAGCGCCGGAATGAGGAACGCCGCCGCATAGGCCGCAAAGGGCAGCCCCGCCTGTAGCGTCGCGTAAACCCCCGTCACACGCCTGTCCGAGGACGACGACAGCGTCACCGCCTCGGTCGTCAGGGTCGCGATTCGCCCCGCCCCCATGAAGAGCGTCGGCAGGTATTGCGCCACCGACACCGCCACCCCGATCGCCGCCGCGGTCAGGATCGGCGTGAGCAGAACCGGCAGTTTCACCGCCCAGAGCCTGCGCCACGGCCCGGCACCCAGCGCCGCCGCCGCCCGTGGCAACCCGGGGTCAAGCGCCCGCCACGGGTCCGACAACGCGATCATGACATAGGGAAACACGAACAGCGCCTGCGCCCAGATCACCGCTGCCATGCCGCCCGAAATACCGATCCGCAGGAAAAGCACGTTGAGCCCGTAGAGAAAGGCGATCTGCGGCACCAGCAGCGGCAGGTAAATGAGCGCCTCGGCCCAGCGCGCGCGTCGCATCCGCGCCCGGTCCTCGCCTTCGAGCCAGGCCACCGCCAGCGCCAGCGCAAGCCCCGTGGTCGCAAAGGCCAAGAGCACCGTATGCCACAGCGCCCACCCCCAGCCCGCGCCGGGGCGCATCCACGCCCCGGGCGACCAGCTCTCGGGCAGCATCCCGGGCCACGGCCAGCGCCAGGCCAGCGACCAGACCACCAGCGCCAGCATGCCCAGCGCGCCCGCCATCATCACCGTCGCCGTCACCCCGGTGGTGAGCATCAATCCCGGTTCGGCCGAAAGCCCCCGCCCGCCACGTCTCAGCCACCACAGCCCGACGCGCTTCACCCCCCGCTCGACCAGCAGCAGAAGGCCGAAGGACAGCGCCACCAGCACCCCCTGAAGCACCGCCCCCGCCGAGGCGGGCAACAGCATCGCCGTATCGGGCGCCGAGAACAGCCGGAGCAGCATCACCGCGAGCGTCGGCGGGTTCGACGGGCCGAGGATCAGCGCCATGTCGACCACCGACAGCGAATAGGCCAGCACCACCATCACCGGCAGCCGCACCAGCGGCCAGACCTGCGGCAGGATCACCTTGACCCACACGGTCCCGCGCCCATAGCCCAGCGCCCGCCCCACCGCGATATGCCGCGCCACCGCGATCTGGCTCAGCGCCGAAAGCATCACCAGCATGAGGAACGGCACCTCCTTGACCAGAAGCCCGAGAATGAGCGCCCCGCCCCAGGGATCGTTGACCGTGATCAACATCGGCGGCCTGTCCCACCCGACAAGCGGCGCCAGCGCCCGCGCGATCCATCCCGAGGGCGACAGCAGGAAGGCCAAGCCGATGGCCACCGCGGCATGGGGCGCGGCCAGGAACGGGGTCAGCATCCGCCCGCCCGTGCGGGTGCTCATCCGGCCATGCACTGCCGCGCATGTCCCCGCCGCCAGGATCAGCGACAACACCGTCGCCCCCAGCCCGGTCAGCAGCGTGAGTTTCAGGCTCGTGCCCAGACCGGGCAGTTCGGCGAGCATCCGCCACGGCTCAAGCGACAGGTGATTGGCGCCGATGGCCGGCAGGATGCCAAAGCCCGCCCGCGCTGTCTCCCAAAGCCCGGCGATGATCGGCAGGATCACCCCGCCCGCCACCGCCAGCAGCACGGCAAGCCGCAGCGCCCGGCCCGGCGGCGTGGATGACGCGATTCCGTTCACCGCGTGTAACGCCGCGCCCATTCCTCGGTCAGCCGCGTCATCCAGCTGGCATGCGGCTCGGGCAGCGTCGGGCCGAGATCGTCGAGCCCGGGCAACGCCGGGGCACTGGGCAGCGCCTCGAACCGGGCCTGCGCGGCCTCGTCGAGCCGATCCGGATCGAGCACCGAGAACGAGCCCAGAACCTCGATATTCTGCATCCGCGCCTGCACCTCGGGGTCCAGAAGCAGGTTCGCCACCACCATCGCGCCCGCGGCATGGGCGGCGTTATAGGGGATTGCCACGAAACTCACGTTGCCGATCGTGCCGCCCTCGGGCACGAAAACCCGCGCGCTCTCGGGCAAAAGCCCCTGCGCGATGGCGGCCGCGGTCGAGGCCGGATCGAAGGACATCGCGATGTCGATCACCCCGTCATTCATCAACTGCTGTTGCACCGACTCGTTCTCGGGAAGGGCCTCGCCCCGCCGCCACATGTTCGGACGCAGCGCGTCATACCACTCCCAGAGCGGCGCCGCCTGCGCGGCAAAACTCTCATCCGTCACCGGCTCGAGCAGCACCTCAGGGTCCGGCGCCAGCTCGATCAGCGCCTGCTTGAGAAATGTCGCCCCCATGAAATTCGCCGGATCTGGATGGGTGAACCGCCCCGGATTCGCCTCGGCCCAGGCCACGAAATCGCGCATCGTCTCGGGCGGCGCCTCGACCCGGGCGCTGTCGTAACTGAACACGAATTTCGCCAGCCGCCACGGGCTTTCCATCCCCTCCACCGGCACGGTGAAATCGAGCGCGGCCGGCGCCCCGGGCGACAGATCGACCAACCGCGCATTGGGCAGCCGCTCCACGAAGGGGCCGTAGAGCAGATCCTGCTCCTTCATGGCCAGGAAATTCGGCCCGTTGATCCAGATGAGATCGACCGACCCGCCGCTGTCCCTGCCCGCCGCGCGCTCGGAAATCACCCGTGTCACCGCCTCGGCGGTATCGCTCAGCCGGACATGGTTGATGCTGACCCCGTGGCGCCGTTCGGCCTCGCGGCCGACCCAGTCGATGAAGGCATTGGTCCGCTCGTCGCCGCCCCATGCGTTCCAGTACACGGTCTGGCCCCGCGCCGCGTCCAGCACCTCCTGCCAGTCATCGGCCAACGCGGGCCGGGCGAAAAGCGCGGCGATCACGGAAAGGATCAGGGCAAATCTCATGGTGACTCCTCTGGTCGGTCTTGAACGGATGTCATGCCGGCGCCGCCCAGCGCGACCCAGCCCTGACGCCACCGCGTCAGCGTGGTCAGCGCGCAGGCCGCGGCGAAGATATAAGCGAGCACCGGGAAATGCACCGGGAAAAGGCACATCAGGATGAAAAGCGCGACGGTCTCGAACCCCTCGGTCAACCCGCCGAGGTAGTAGATCCCCTTGGTCGGATAGGCCGGGGCCGCGCGGCCCTCCCTGGCGATCACCGCCGCGAAGGCCAGGAACGACGACCCCGTGCCCACGAACGCCGCGATGAGCACCGCCGCCGGCAGGGCATTGGCATCCGGCGCGGCCAGCGCAAACCCCAGCGGCACCAGCGCGTAAAAAACGAAATCCAGCGCGATATCGAGAAACGCGCCCCGATCCGACGGCCCCGTGATCCGAGCCACCGCCCCGTCAAGCCCGTCCATCAAGCGGTTGAGCAGGACCGCGACAAGCGCCGCGCCAAAAAACCCCAGCGCCAGCAACGGCAGCGCCAGACTCCCGATTGCGAAACCGGCAAGCGTGATCGCATCGGGCGATACGCCAAGTCGCGCCAGCACCCGCGCGGGCGGATGCAGCAAACGGCGCTGCATCGGCAGGATCACCGCGTCGATCATCCCCGCCCCCGGCTCGCATCGCTGTTGCGCAAATCTCTCACCCTGTTTCCCTGGAACAAGGCACATGGCCTTCTTGCGCGCACCCTAGGGTGCGTGGCGGGGACGGTCCATTCACAAATCCCTGTCGTCAACGTGAGCTATGTTGCAACAAGGCCGAGCCTGCGACCTGCCTTCGATCGCCCCGCCTGCCTCATGGTCGGAAGATGAGTATTTCTGGCAAGATGAAGAAAGAGGACGCGCTTCGTCTCTTTCTTGGTAAAAATACTCAAGATCCCTGCATCGAGGCGCGGGCCCCCCTCAGACCACGGGCACCACCCCGCCGATCACCTCGCCCGCATCCAGCAGCAGGTCTTCACGCCACGCATTGGAGATGAGCTGCACCCCGACCGGCAGGCCACCCGCGTCGCCGGTCGTGACCGTCAGACCCGGCAGGGCCAGGAACGGCAGGGCGATCTGGCTCATCTGGGCCTCGGCGATCGCCTCGAAATCGGCCTGGCTCTGCACGTCGCGCAGATCCTCGAAAGGTAACGCGCCCGAGACCGGGCAAAGCATCACCGGGTAGTCGCTGAGAAACGCGCGCCATGCCCGGATCAGCCGCGCGCGCGATTGCAGCACGTCCATCACCCGCGCGAGGTCGGCCGGCGGTGTCATCGCCTCGAGGAACCCATAGACCGCGATCGCGTCCGGGTCGCCCTCCTTGCGCACCGTCTCGGCGGCGCCGCGGCGCATTTCCGACAGCCACATGACGAGTTGCAGCTCCATCGCCTCGCGCATCGGCGGAGGCGAAACCTCGTCCACCTGCCATCCCGCCGCGCGGAAAGTCTCGGCGGCGCGGTGCAGCGCTTCCTTGATCTCGGGCGCGACCGGCATCCCGTCATGGGTCACGCAAAGCGCCATCCGCCTTGGCACGTCCGGCCCGCGCAGCGGCATCGGGCTGTACCACGGATCGCGCAGATCGGGCGCGGCCATCGCCGCAAGCGCCAGCCGCAGATCGGGGATCGAGCGCGCCAGCGGCCCCGACACCGCCATGAGCTGCGCCCCGATATGCCGATCCGGCCCGCTGTCGTTATGCGCCGGCACCCGCCCATGCGACGGGCGCAGCCCGTGGATACCGCAGGCATAGGCCGGGTAGCGCACCGACCCGGCGATATCCGTGCCATGCCCGACCGCGCACATCCCCGAAACGACCGCCGCGGCCGCCCCCCCGGACGAGCCGCCCGGCGTGCGTCCCGGCGCGCGCGGATTGGTGGTATGACCATGCAGCGAATTGCGGGTGAACCAGCGCAGCGAAAAGGCCGGCGTGTTGGTGCGCCCCACGATCACCGCGCCCGCCTTGCGCAGGTTCGATACCACCGGGCTGTCGGTTTCGGCGATCAGGTTTTCCTGCAGCCGCAGCCCGTTGGTGGTGGCATGGCCCTTCTGATCGACATTGACCTTGATCGTCACCGGCACCCCGGCCAGCGGCCCGGGGTCCTGCCCCGCCGCCAAGGCGCTATCGACCGCATCCGCCGCCGCCCGGGCCTCGCCGTCACAGCGCGCCACGATGGCGTTGCAGCCCGGGTTGGCCGTTTCGATCCGGTCGAGCACCGCCTCGGTCAGATCGCGTGCGCGGATGTTACCGCCCCTGACCCGCGCCGTCATCTCGCTTGCCGTCAATGACCAGAGTTCCGCCATGCCCCGTCCCCTTCCATTTTCCCGGATGTGTCGCGCCAGATTGTCACGCGCCGCGCGCCGGGGGGCAAGCCCCGGGGCGTTCTGCCCTTGCGTCG
This sequence comes from Rhodobacteraceae bacterium HLUCCO07, assembly GCA_001314705.1. Taxonomy (GTDB): domain Bacteria; phylum Pseudomonadota; class Alphaproteobacteria; order Rhodobacterales; family Rhodobacteraceae; genus Aquicoccus. The sequence goes on along the minus strand of LJSU01000028.1, from coordinate 166,304 downwards.
GTGTTGCGCGGATCGGCGCTTCGCCGTTCGCCCGGTTAACCCCGCGCCGCCGCCCGTCCCCGGCAGCCGGGTGGCAGCCGCGCGACAGCCGGATGTCACCCCCCCCGATTCGGGGCGGGTTAACCATCGGCAGATGGCTGCCGCCGCCGCGCTGTCCGCAACGGCAGCCGGTGAAACACCGTCGCCACCATCAGCCGCAGGTCATAGCAGACATTGCGGTTGCGGGCATAGATCAGGTCGAGCCGCGCCTTGGTCGGAACGCAGCGGCGGGTATAGACCGCCTCGGTCTCCTCGGGGGTTCTGCACCGGGCCAGAATCCGCTCCTCGGTGCGGTGATAGGCCAGCGTGGCCAGCCCCGTCACACCGGGGCGCGACTTGAGGACCTCGGCATATAGGGCCGGGAACCGCTCGACATAGCGGCGCAGTGGGGGGCGTGGCCCCACGAAGCTGATGTCACCGCGCAAGATGTTGAAAAGCTGTGGGATTTCATCCAGGCGCGTACGCCGGAGGAACCGTCCGGTCGGGGTGATCCGGCCCGCCTTGTCGCCGCCCGAGACACCGCTGTCATTCTTTGCAACCGTCATGGTGCGGAATTTCCACAGCATGAAAGGCTGGCCCGGGGCTTTCATCCGTTCCGCGACATAAAACACCGGGCGTCCCTCACGGATCAGGATCCACAGTGAAATCCCGGCGACAAGCGGCACCAGGGGAAACGCCAGTACCAACGCCAGCACGAGATCGAATGCCCGCTTGGCCGGAGTCACGCCACGCTCTCCCCATCTTGCCATCCGCGCACCAGCGACACGGCGCTTTCTTCGGGCAAGGCGGTCAATCGCGCCAACCGGCCGGTGTCGAGCCACACCATCGGCGCCGTCCCGTCCGGCGCTGCGCGCCAGTTCACCTCACACCCCGCTGCGCGCGCGATCGCTTCCATTGCAAGCGGCGGCTGGGTTGCGACATTCACCGTGAAAGGCATGGGCGGGATCGCGCAATTCAGAAGGGTTTCAATGGCTTGTGCCAAAGCACGCGGCGAGACATAGCTGCGCCACGGCCCTTCGCCACTGTCGAACCGGTCAAGCGTGACCGCGCCCTTGCCACGCCGGATCGCAGCGAAAAGACTGTCTGCGCCGGCAACATTGCCGATCCGCATGACAACGGCCCGGGGGCCATCCGGATGGGCCGCGCACCAGTTTGCAATGGCTTCCTCCATGTCGAGCTTGGCCCGACCATAGGGGTTGATGTCGCCACCCGCCGCATCCTCTTTCAACGGATCGGGTCCGGGCAGATAGACCGCGGCCGACGAACAATGCAGCACCCGCTCCGCCCCGAGCCGTGCGGCCAGTTCCATCGCCTCGATCGCCAGCGCGGCGTTTTCGGACAGGTCACGCGTGGCCGTGCCGCCCGCTTGCGGCGTCACGCCCCAAAGGGCCAGAACCGCGCCGATCGGCGACAGCGACCCGGGCGCGGCTTGTCCCGGTTGCCACTCGACTCCGTTCGCGGGCGGATCTCGTCTGTATTGCCAGCTTGCTTGCCAGCCATCCGGCCCGCGCGCCTGCCAGTGCCGCGCCAACATTCGCCCCAGTTTGCCGCTCGCGCCCAGAACCAGAAGTCCGCGTTGTCGTGTCGTCACGGTCACGTTTCCCATTCACTGCACATGGCGGTTTTAATCATTGTCTCTCCCAGCATATAGAATGTATGACAGGTGCAACACCTACCAATGGCACCCGGGGGGGTTCTTTGCGTATCTCGTCAAAGCTCGTTGTTCTCTTCATGGCGCTGTTCGTCCTGGCCGGCTGTGCCATGCCACGTGGCGCTGCGATGGTCTCGGAAGTTCTCAACGAGAAGGACAAGCAAAAGCCCAGCTTCCAGGTGGTCGAGGTCACGCGGGACAAACTCCCCGAACTCGCAACCTGGCCCGAGACCGGATGGAGCGGGCATTACAGGTGGTTGCCAGCCGAACGCGGACCGGACGCGCCGGTCATCCGCAACGGCGACCAGATTGCCCTGATCATCTGGGACAGCCAGGAAAACTCGCTTCTGACGACAGAAGCCGAGAAATCGGTGAACATGGCCAATCTCGTCGTGTCGCCCAACGGCTCGATCTTCGTGCCCTATCTGGGTGACGTGGTCGTCACGGGGATGACACCCTATGCTGCGCGCAAGGAAATCCAGAACCGTTTGCGCCCCATCGCCAGTGATGCACAGGTGCAGATCGCGCATACCTCGGGACAGGAAAACTCGGTCGATCTGGTCGGTGGCGTGGCCAGTCCGGGAACCTACCCTCTCGCCGGTCGCGATGTCAGCATCCTGAGCCTCATCGCAGAAAGCGGCGGCATTTCCGACGCGCTGCGCAATCCGCTGGTCCGGCTGATCCGGGGCGGGCAAACCTATGAAATCCGGGCCGAAAGCCTGTTTTCCGATGCGTCCAAGAACGCCCTCGTGCGCGGCAACGACAAGGTAATTGTCGAAGAGGACAAACGCTATTTCACCGCGCTCGGCGCCACCGGGAGCGAGCAACTGGTCTATTTCGAAAAGGAAAGGATCACCGCGCTCGAAGCGATGTCGATCATCGGCGGACTCTCGGACAGCCGCGCCAATCCCAAGGGCGTTCTCGTGCTGCGCGACTATGACGAAGACCAACTGCGCCCCGAAGGCCCGACCAAGGCGCAAGTCGTGTTCACCTTCGATCTGACGAGTGCCGACGGGCTCTTCGCCGCGCGCAAGTTTCAGGTGAACCCGATGGATACGGTTCTGGCCACCGAATCGCCGGTGACCACGGTGCGCACGGTCACCAGCCTGCTTGGGTCGCTCGTCGGTCTGACCACGACGATCAGCAACAACAGCTGATCCTGTCATGTGGAGCGCTGCGCGGGGTCATCCCCGCCAGTGCAACAGCCGCCTTTCGATCATCGTGATCGCGCTGGACACCAGCACGCCCAGCACCGACAGGATCACCACCCCGGCGAAAAGCCGTTCGAGATCGTAAAGCGATCCGGCTTCGAGGATATAGGCGCCGATGCCGTATTCCGCGCCCAGCATCTCGGCAGCGACCAGCAGGATGATGGCGATGGCAAGGCTGATCCGCAGCCCCGACAGGATGCCGGGCATGGCACCCGGCAGGACGATCTTGCGCACGATCGACCACCAGGTCAGGCCGAAACTCTGCCCCATGCGGATAAGCGTCCGGTCAACATTGTCGACCGCGCCATAGGTCGCCACCACCGTGGGCGTGAAGGTGCCAAAGGCGATGAGCGCGTATTTCGACCCCTCGTCGATCCCGAACCAGATCACGAAGAGCGGCAGAAGCGCGATCTTCGGAATCGGGAACAATGCAGCAACCACCGGCACAAGCCCGGCCCGGAAATAGGAAAACAGCCCGATCAGCACCCCCACGGACACCCCGACCGACACCCCCAGCGCGGCGCCCACCGCCAGCCGCGACAGCGACGGCGAGAGATGCTTGGCCAGCAGCCCCGACTGCCAAAGCTCCGCGAACGTGGCCAATACGTCCGACGGGCGCGGCAGCGTGAGGTTGGAAATCCACCCCGTGCGCGTGCCCCATTCGGCAATCGCGATCAGCAGGACAAACACGACGAAGCCGACCCAGCGGCGCACTTGCGGACGGAACCCCCCGCCCCGAAACGGAACCGGTCGGATCTCAGGCATCGGCCAGCTCCGCATCCGCCGCTCGCGCCTCGTCGCGCATCAATTCCCAAAGGTGCTGCTGCTTGGCGGCCAGTACCGGGTCCGCCATGTCACGTGCCTCCAGCGGGGCGGCGATCTCGACCATCTCGCGGATCGCACCCGGGCGGCGCGACAGCACCACTATGGCATGCCCCAGCCGCACCGCCTCGGCCAGGTTGTGTGTCACATAGACGGAAGTAAAGGGCGCGCGCGTCCAGAGCCCGATCAGGTCATCCATCAGCAATTCGCGGGTCTGCGCATCCAGCGCCGACAACGGCTCGTCCAGCAACATCACCGCCGGATTGACAGCCAGCGCCCGTGCAATCGCCACCCGCTGCTTCATGCCGCCCGACAACTGCCGCGGCAGGGCACCCGCGAAATCCGACAGCCCGGTGCGGGCCAGGACATCGGCCACGATCGCCTGCCTTTTCTGTCGTCCCAGCCGGTGGTCTTCAAGCGCCAGCGCGATATTGCCCTCGACCGACCGCCACGGCAACAATGCAAAATCCTGGAACACGTAGGTGAGCGGATTGAGGCATCCCTCGGGCGGCGATCCGACCTGCAATATCTCGCCCGCATCGGGCTGTTCCAGCCCGCCCATCATCCGCAACAGCGTGGACTTGCCACAGCCCGACGGGCCGACGATGCAGACGATCCGCCCTTCGGGAATGGTCAGGGTGATGTCGCGCAGCACCTCGGTGCCACCATAGGCGTGGCTCAAGTTCTTCAACCGCAATTCCATGGAAATTCCGCCGGTTTGGCGCGGCCCCATGACGGGGGCCGCCCTGGTTGTTTTCAGCCTGTTGTCTCGACATAGGACGCATCGACCAACTGGTCCATGCTCACATCACCAACCAGGCCCTCGGACTTGAACCAGTCAAGCTGATCCTTCACCGACGCCGTGTTGAGCGCCGCGCCGGGGTTGAGCCGCATCGTGCCGTTGATGATCGACGGCGCCGCCTTGTCCAGCGGCCGGTCGGTATAGACATAGTTGTGGATGAGCGCGACCATCTCGTTCACGCCGTCCTCGCCACCGGCCTTGTCGATCATGGCGCTGTTGTAATCGTCCACTCCTTTCGAGAACCCGGCGAGGAAGGCGCGGGTCATCTCGCCCTCGTCCTGCGCGTTCGCGGTCGAGGTAAAGACCGTCGTGACCTGGTAATCGGGGATGTAATCCGAGACGTCGCCGATGATATGCACCGCGCCCGACCCGGCCAACGGCTTGGCGATATGCGGCACGATCGTCCAGGCGTCGATATCCCCGGTTTTAAGCGCCCCGATGACCGCGCCCACCTTCTGCAACGGTTTGAAACTCATCGCCGCGCCCTCGGCCGCGGCGATCTTGGAGCCCATGTAGTGAAACGACGATCCTGCCGTGGTCATGCCGAACGACTTGCCATCGAGCTGCGCCGGGCTGGTCAGTCCGGCCTGGTAAGCCGCGTCCGACGCCAGGATCTTCTGCCCGTCGATGCCCGGCTCTTCCGAAAGGCCGCCACCGATCACCTTGATCGCGCCCTTGTCGGCCAGCGAGATGAGGCCGCCGGAAATCGCCGTGACGCCATAGTCGACATCGCCGCTGGCAATCGCCACGGCCATCGGCTGCGCGGCCTGAAAGAACTTGAGCTCCACATCCAGCCCGGCCTCGGCGAAATAGCCACGTTCCACGCCGATAAAGCTCGCCGAATGCGAGGTAAAGCGCAGCGCGCCGACGGTGATCTTGCGATTCTGTGCGATCGCGGGCGTGGCCAGCGTGCCGCTGGCGGCCGCGGCCCCCAAAAGGCCCAGCGCGTGGCGGCGGTTCATCGTGGTCATGATATCTCCCCTTTTCTTCATGTCTCCCGGTCCTAGGTTAATCACCGATGCGCCGGAGGCGGAAGGGCAAACCGGGCGTCATCCGCCCTTCCCGGCCAGCATCGCCTCGACCAGTTTCTGCACGCGCAGCGCCTCTTGCGGCGTGGCAAGCCGGCTGGCCTTGCCCTCGATCAACGCCAAGAACTCGTCGAGCTGCGCCCGGATCGCCCCGCTGCGTGGGTCCACGCCACCGCGCTCGACGGGATGGAACGGCCCACCGTCCGAGACCGCATCGACATAGAAATCGCTGATCCGGTGGCTGGCACGCGCGCCCTTGAGTGTGAGTTCCTGCCGGTCGGGCTGCGCCCCGCCGACGCTGGCCATCACCGTGACGGGCAATCCTTCGGCCGTCTCGAGCCGGGCGAGCATATGGGTTTCGCACAGCGCCGTGTCGGCGGGATACGACGGGCGCGCCCATGTCAATGTCAAAGGCCCCAGGACGCGTTCCGAGACGAACAGGAAATGCGAGATCACCTCGCGTGTCATGCCCCCCTCGTCGCGAAAGCGCAGCCAGTCGGCAGCCTTCTGCCACGCCCGCGGCCATGCGCCATAGGTCACGACGATATCCGCCCCCACAAGCGCGCCCATCGCACCGGTGCGGGCGGCCTCGGTCACGGCAGTCATCGCCAGACTTGCCGCTTGCGTGAAATTCACCGCTACCGGCACGCCCGTGGCGGCCAGCCGCGCCACAAGATCCTCGCTCGCAGCAATATCCACGCCCAGCGGCTTTTCGAGGAACACCGCCTTGCCCGCCTCCGCGGCCATCAGCGCAAGCGCCTTGCGCGGGACCGGCGGGCAGGCGAGGTAAACCAGATCGGCCCCCGCGATCGCCGCCTCCGCGCTCTGCGCGATCTCCGACCCCGGCGCCAGGTCACGCGCTTGCGCACAGGCTGCCGGGTCCGGGTCCCACAAAAGCGCCGGCTCATAGCCTTCATGCGCGACCATGTGTTCGAGCATCCGCCGCCCCATGATCCCCAGCCCGATAATCGCGGTCCTGACCGTCATCCCTGTTTCCTCTCGTCCTGCCCTGCCCCGAGCAATGCACGCTCCATCATCATGTGCACGCCCTTCTGGCCGTTCACCGTTTGCGTGATCCGCAAGTCGCCTGCCAGCGAACACAGCATGTAGACGTCCTCGCGGCTCAGCCCCGTTTCCGCGACGATCCACGCGATCATGTCGCGCAGCGCCACCTCGGCACAGCGGTCGAGGTCCTCATGCATCCCCATCGTGATCAGATGCGTGGGCGTCTCGGCGCGCGGCCGGTCAAGCGCCATGTCCTCGCGCAGGGTCAGGCGAAACCGACCCGCAAGCGCGGTCTCGATCGCGGTGACGCAGACCTCGCCATCGCCCTGTGCGCCGTGCCCGTCACCGCACCAGAACATCGCCCCCGCAACATGCACCGGCAGGAACAGCGTCGTCCCCGCCACCAGTTCGCGGTTGTCGATATTGCCGCCATGGGCGCGCGGCTCGATGGTCGAGATGCGCCCCCATCCGGGCGGCGGCGCCACGCCCATCACGCCAAAGAACGGCCTGAGCGGCAGGTCGAGCCCCCAGGGCATCCGCCCCACCATCGCCGCGCGATCCAGCGGGATGATCTCGATCCGCTTGCGCTCGAACTCGCCGGGCAATGTGCCCATCAGCGGGTGGATCAGGTTCCAGCCCCAATCCTGCCGCAGCGTGACATCAAGGATATCGACCTGCAACACATGCCCCGGCCGCGCGCCCCGCACCGCCACCGGCCCGGTCAGGATATGGCCCGGCAACATCCGCTCGGATCGCGCGTGAATCTCCCACAACTCGGGCGGCACGTGGAACCCGGCATCCTTGCCCGGCACATGGTCCGGCCCGCCCGAAACCGTCTCGATCACCACTTCTTCGCCGCTGTCGATCTCAAGCGCGGCAGGAAGCCCCGCATCGAAATAGCCCCATGCGCAGGTTTCAGGGCTGGCAGTGAGGCAATGTGTCATTTTCCGGGTCCAGTTCGATCGGTGTTTCGCCGCGCAGTTGACACCATCCGACACCGGGGGAAAAGGCCCAAAGCTCAGGCGCTGCGCAGATGCTGTTCCCCGCGGGCTTCGGCCAGCCTTATCTGTTTCTGCCGCTCGCGAAACCGGGCCTTGTCGGCCTCCGAGGTCTCGTCCACGCAATGATGACAGCTCACGCCGTCCTCGTATTCGGGCCGTGCCCTGTCTTCGGGCAGGATCGGGCGACGGCAGGCATGGCAGAGCAGGTGCGGCCCCTCGCGCAAGCCGTGGCCCACCGAAACCCGCCCGTCAAAGACAAAGCATTCGCCTTCCCACGTGCTCTCTTGCTCGGGCACTTCTTCAAGGTATTTCAGGATTCCGCCCTTGAGGTGAAACACCTCCTCGACGCCCTGTTGCAAAAGCCAGTTGGTTGATTTCTCGCAGCGGATTCCCCCGGTGCAGAACATCGCGATCCGCTTGTTGTGAAACCGCGCCTTGTTGGCCTCCCACCATGCCGGGAAATCGCGGAAACTCGCGGTTTGCGGATCCACCGCACCGCGAAACGTGCCGATCGCGACCTCGTAATCGTTGCGCGTGTCGATCACCGCGACATCGGGTGCGAGGATCAGGTCGTTCCATTCGGTCGGCTCGACATAGCGGCCCACCTTGCGCATGGGATCGACATCGGGCTGCCCCATGGTCACGATCTCGCGCTTGAGGCGGACCTTCATCCTCCGAAACGGCTGCTCCGCAGCGGGGCTGTCCTTCCAGGTAATGTCGTCACAGCCAGGCAGGGCACGGATATGTGCCAAAACCCGGTCAAGCCCGGTCAACCTGCCCGCGATCGTCCCGTTGATCCCTTCGCGCGCCAGCAAAAGCGACCCGGTGATCCCGTTTTGCTCGCACAGGCGCAGCAATGGCCCGCGCAACGCGGCGGGGTCGTCGAAACGGGCGAAGTGATAAAGCGCGCGGCAGGTGAACATGCACGCCGATTTACGCCCGAAACCCTTGCCCTGCAAGGGTCCGGTTGACCGCGCCCCGGCTTGCCGCCAGTCTCGGGCAAGGAGCGAAAGGACAGCCCATGACCCATGCCCTGATCGTGATCGACATGCAGAACGATTTCTGCCCCGGCGGCGCACTCGCGGTCGCGGGCGGCGACGAGATCGTGCCCGGCATCAATGCGCTGATGCGCGAGTTCGATACCGTGGCCCTGACGCAGGACTGGCACCCGGCCGGGCATTCCTCCTTCGCCTCGTCCCACCCCGGCAAGGCCCCGTTCGAGACGGTGGAAATGCCCTATGGCCCGCAGGTGCTCTGGCCCGATCACTGTGTCCAGGGTAGCCCCGGTGCCGCCTTTCACCGCGCGCTTGATACCGTTCCCGCAGCACTCATCCAGCGCAAGGGAATGCACCCGGGCCTCGACAGCTATTCGGCCTTTTTCGAGAATGATCACAGCACGCCAACCGGCCTCGAAGGCTGGCTGCGCGAGCGTGGCGTGGGCCGGCTTACGCTTGTCGGCCTTGCCACCGATTTCTGCGTCGCCTGGTCGGCACTCGACGCCGCGCGGCTGGGCTTTGATGTGACCGTGCGGCGCGATCTGTGCCGGGCGATCGACCTCGACGGCTCGCTTGCCACGGCAGAGGCCGAGATGACGCAGGCGGGCGTCACCCTCGCCTGAGGGCGGGCATTGCGGGTTTCTTAACCCATCACGCGCTAGGCTCCAGCCATATCGGCAAAAGGGAACCAGCGTAAAACCGATGACAGCGGCGATTCAGGATATCCGGGCGCGGCTCGACGCGTTCGATGCCCGCAACGCGCCCACGGGGTTGTTTCTGCGCTATGCCCACGGGCGCGTATCGCATTTCTGGGCTCGTCAGGTGATGACCCTGCTGGGCAGTGTCGCTCTCGTCCTGCTGGCCGGGCCCTTTATCGGGCTGATGGCCGGTACCTTGGCCATGGCAGGTGAAATCTTGGATTGTGGCCTGCTGCGTGCCGTGCCCGGCCTCGTGGCGCGCGGCGCCGAACCGGCGCGCCTGTCGCGGCTGGCGACGGTCAGTGCCGGGTTGCAGGCGGCGACCATCAGTGCCTGCATCGCACTCGCATGGCTCGGCGTTCCCGATGATACGGCGACGGCCTTTGCCATGGCGTTCGCCGCGGGCGCCGCGGTCAACGCCGGACTCGTTCTGCCATTTCACCGGAGCGCGGCGCTTGTACGGCTGGCACTCTATGCCGCAACCCTCGCGGGGTTGTTCCTGTTCGAGATCGTCACGCAGGGGCGCCTGTCGCAACGGGCGCTTTTCGACCTGATCGCGACCGGGATCATGGGTTACGCGATCTACATCTTCCTCGGCTTCGTCGTCTCGGGGCATCGGCGCCACACCCGCGACAGCCGCGACTTGCTGGTCCAAAGCCTCGATCTCGCCCGCGCCAATTCCCACCTCAAGGAGCAGCAACGCGAGGCCCGCAACCTGTCGCTGGTGGCCCGCCACGCCAATGACAGCGTGATCATGGCCGAGCCCGACGGCTGCATCTTCTGGGTGAACGAGGCGTTTACCCGCATCACCGGCTATTCCCTGCAAGAGGCGCGTGGCCTGCGCCCGTCCGAGCTTCTGAACGCCCCCGACACCGATTCCGCGGTCAGCGACGGTATCGCCGCCGCCGTGGCGGCGGGCCGCGCGCACCGGGCCGAGATCCTCAACCAGCGCAAGGATGGGCGACGGATCTGGATCGAAACCAACATCGTGCCGGTTCTCGACGAGACCGGCGCGGTGGAAATGGTCATCTCGATCGAACGGGATATTTCATCGGCCAAGAAGCATGAGGCCGAACTGGCCGAGGCCAAGATCGCCGCCGAGAAGGGCGAACGCGCCAAGGCCAGTTTCCTGGCCACGATGAGCCACGAGATCCGCACACCGATGAATGGTATCATCGGCATGGCCGACCTCCTCGCCGAGACGCAGCTTGGCGCCGAAAGCCGACACTATGTCCAGACCATCCGCCAGTCGGCCAATGCGCTTTTGCGCATCATCAACGACATCCTCGAGTTTTCGCGGCTCGACGCCGGCAAGCCGGTGTTGCACGCCAATGTCTTCTCCCCCGCGGCCTGCATCGGCGAGGCCCTCGCCATTCTCAAGCCGCAGGCACGCGCCAGGGGGCTGACGCTCGACCTGCTGATCGACGGCGCGCTGCCCCACCGGGTGACGGGCGACGACGGGCGGCTCAGGCAGATCCTGATCAACATCGTCGGCAACGCGATCAAGTTCACCAGCCGCGGCGGTGTCACGATCCGCGCCTCGGCCCGGAGCGAGGGCACCGGGCATCGCCTGCGCTTCGAGATCGAGGATACCGGCATCGGGATCGCCCCCGACCGGATCGCGCATGTGTTCGACGAATTCGAACAGGCCGATACCGCCACGACGCGGCAATTCGGCGGAACCGGGCTCGGCCTTTCCATTTCGCGCCTGCTGGCGCGCGAGATGGGTGGCGACATCACGCTGACCTCGGCCCTCGGCAAGGGCTCATGCTTTACCGTCACCCTGCACATGGCCCGGGGCCCCGACGCGACGCACCCCGCACCCGCCTTGCCCGACCGACCGCCGGACCTCGCCCACCGTGTCGTGCTTGTCGCCGAGGACAACCGCACCAATCGCCTTCTCGTGCGAAAGTTCCTCAAGGACACGCCATTCACCCTGCTCTTTGCCGAGAACGGGCGCGCGGCGGTCGAGATGACGCGCCGCCACCGCCCCGACATCGTGCTGATGGACATGTCCATGCCCGAGATGGACGGCCTCGCCGCGACCCGCGCGATCCGGGCCGAGGCCCCGGCCCAGCCCCATATCATCGCGCTCACCGCCAATGCCTTCGCCTCCGATCGCGCCGCCTGCCTGGCCGCGGGCATGAACGGCTTTCTCAGCAAACCCCTGCACAAGGACGACCTGTTGCAAACCCTTGCCCAATCGCCCGCTGCCGCGCCTTTCCCCTTTCCGCCCCCTGCCGATCTGTCCTAGAACGGTGCGACACCTGCCAACAATGGGGGACGCACGCCTTGGACATCGCCACCCGCGTCTGGAACCACAAGTGGAAGATCGACCCGATCGTGCGCTCGCTGATCGACAACGACTTCTACAAGCTGCTGATGTGCCAATCGGTCTTTCGCAACAAGCCCGACACGCAGGTCACGTTCTCGCTCATCAACCGTTCGAAATCCGTCCGCCTGGCCGAGCTCATCGACGAGGGCGAGCTGCGCGAACAGCTCGACCATATCCGCTCGCTCTCGCTTACCCGCGGCGAATCCACCTTCCTGCGCGGCAACACCTTCTACGGCAAACGCCAGATGTTCCGCCCCGAGTTCATGACCTGGTTCGAGAACCTCCGCCTGCCCCCCTACCACCTCGAGAAACGCGACGGCCAGTTCGAGCTCACCTTCGAAGGCACCTGGGCCGAGGTCACGCTCTGGGAAATTCCCGCCCTTGCCGTGCTGATGGAACTGCGCGGACGCGCCGTGCTCAACCGCATGGGCCGGTTCGAACTCCAGGTGCTCTATGCCCGCGCCCTCACCAAGCTCTGGGAAAAGATCGAACGCCTGCGCGGGATCGACGGCCTCAGGATCGCCGATTTCGGCACCCGCCGCCGCCATTCCTACCTCTGGCAGGACCGCTGCGTGCAGGCCATGATCGAGGGGCTCGGCCCCGCCTTCGTCGGCACTTCGAACTGCCACATCGCCATGAAACGCGACATCGAGGCGATCGGCACCAACGCCCACGAACTGCCCATGGTCTATGCCGCGCTGGCCGACAGCGACGAGGAACTGGCCCGCGCGCCCTATGAGGTGCTCTCCGACTGGCACCGCGACCATGACGGCAACCTGCGCATCATCCTGCCCGACACCTACGGCACCAGGGGTTTTCTCGACCGCGCGCCCGACTGGCTGACGCAATGGACCGGTATCCGCATCGATTCCGGCGATCCCGCCAAGGGCGCCGAGATCGCCATCGACTGGTGGAAAAGCCGCGGCGAAGACCCGCGCGAGAAACTGGTGATCTTCTCCGACGGCCTCGACGTCGAAAAGATCATCGAACTGCACCGGCAATTCTCTGGCCGGGTCAAGGTCAGCTTCGGCTGGGGCACGCTCCTGACCAACGATTTCCGCGGCCTCACCCCCGACGATTCCCTCGCCCCCTTCTCCATGGTCTGCAAGGCCGTCGCCGCCGAGGGCCGCCCCACGGTCAAGCTCTCCGACAACCCCCGCAAGGCGATGGGCCCCGCCGACGAGATCGCGCGCTACAAGCGGGTGTTCGGGGTCGGCGAGCAGGAAGCGATGGAGGTTGTGGTTTGACGCCCACCCGGTGTCATTCGGTCCTGACCGGAGGGCAGCGCCCGCTCCGGGTGGGCAAACTTCGGCCCAAGGCAACACGCCCCGATCTTTTTCCGGCGGGCCGTCGCATGGGCGATCTGCAGAAAAGGCACCTCCACAAATTGTTGGATCGCCCGCCCTACGACCTCACCCTCTGAACGGGCCTGCCGATGCCTGCGTGACAGGATCGCGGTCGTCACACACAATCTGACCACCAGTGGTTAACGGTAGTAGGGCGATTCCGGCGGCAGCCGGGCGGTGTACGGATGTCAGCCGGATGTCACCCCCCGGTTTTCGGGGTGTTGCGTGCAAAGGTGAACGCGCCGCGCGCGGGCCGGGCGGGCCCCGGCCCACCCGGCGCTTTCGCCGCGTTCAGAAGGTCTTGGACACGGTGAACTTGATCGTCCGCCCCGGGGCCTTGCGGGTCGCAAGGTGCGGCGTGTAGTCGAGATCAAAGAGGTTCTCGACCCCCACCCGCAGCTCGGTCCCCCGGAACAATCCACCCTGCGGACGATACGTTCCCCGCAGGTTGTGCACCACGTTCGAAGGCGTCGGCGTGGCCGCCCGATTCATCCGGTCATTGGCCACGACTTCCCAGCTAAGATCCAGATTTTCCTGCCATTTCTTGCCCACGGTCAGGCGCAGCTGATCCGCCGGAATCCCGCGCCAATCCCCGCCCGGCGCCGGGGCGGTTTCCCGTCCGCGCTGGATATTGGCGTTGAGGTCCATGTAGAGCCCCGAGGACAGGCTGTAGGCCGTCTCGAGCTCAAGCCCCTCCATCTCGATATCCGTGACCGGCACCATCGTCGGCGTGGTGTAGGAGGTGACATCCCAGACCTTGGTCTTGTAGGCCGTCACCTTGAACGAAAGGTCATCGCCAGGCGTGAACACGTCCAGCCGGTCATAGGAAAAGCCCAGCTCGACCGTGCTCGCCTTCTCACTCTGTGTCATGTAGGCAGGGGTATCGAGATCGTCTATGATCGGCAGGTTCTCGGTATAGGCCAGCGAGCCGAAAACCGCGAATCCGTTGCCGATCCTGTAGTGCGCCGAGATCCCGCCCATCAGCGCGTCATTGGAATAAGACGCGGTGTCGTCTCCAATGTTCTGGGTTTCGTAGCGCAACGCCGGAGTCAGGGTCAGGCGCTCGCCGATGCTCATGTCATCGACCAAGAAAAGCGCGATCCGCTCATCGGTACCACCGGGCGCAGAAGATGCATCACGGCGTTTCTTGTGCTTGAATTCCACTCCGGTGCGCAGGTCGTGAAAGACCGTGCCGGTCTCGAACCGGGCCGTGTTCTTGAAGATCAGCTTGGTCGTTTCGTAACGGTGATCGGCATCGACCAGCGGTTGCAGGAACGGAAAGTCCGGCGTGCCTTCGAGCGGTGAACTGCCCGGAACATAGCTCTGGTCGATCTTCTGGTCCGCATAGGACAGGGTCACGTCGAGGTCGATCAGGTCATTGCCTACCGGGTTGTAGTTATAGCCCAGCGTCGCCGTGCGCTGACTTGTCTGCCGGTCGACATTCCCGAAATTTCCGCCCGAGGTCATGAACGAGTCATAGGGCACGTCCTTGTCATCCGACGCGGTTTCGGCAATCGAGAAGCTGAGCGAATGGTCGCCGTCGCCGAAGGTCTTCTTCGCCTTTAACTGCCAGCTCGGCAGCTTGAAGCCCGAATTGCCGATCACCGCACCCGAACCGTCAACCTGTTCGTCCTGCGTCGAATAGGTGAAATTGCCCAGAACCTCGAAATCATCCGTCGGTTGCCATGCCATGATCGTCGAACTGGTGATCCCGTCGCCATTGGTCGAGGCTTGCAATGTCTGGCGCAACTTGAATCCCGGAACGCCGCCGGTAAAATCCGACGCGTCCTTGGTTTCGAGCCGGACAAGCCCGCCGATCGCGCCCGAACCGTATTCCAGCGTGCCGGCCATGCCGCGAATCACCGTCACCTGCTTGTAAAGCGCGGGATCGGTATAAAGCTGGGTGCCGATGCGATAGAGTTCTTCGGCACCGACATCGGCATCATCAACCTGGATAAGCACCTTCTGGTCACTGCCAAAGGTCGAGTTCGCCCCGAACCCCCGGATATTGATCCCCGAACCTTGTGGTGACTGCCCGTTGATCAGCGTCACGCCAGGGACCGAATCCGTCAGTTCCGCGATGGTGCTGGCCTGGCGATCCTCGATCTCTTCCTGATCCACATTGGTTTCAGGCCTGGCGGTGTCGGTCCTGACCTCGCGCTTGCTCTTGCCGAGGGTCACTTCGTCCAGTTCTGTCACATCATCCTGGGCCACGGCCGGCAAGGCCCAGATCGTCGCAACGCCCAGCATAAGCGCCGCCCTCACGGTGCAGTTCACACGCATTCCTATCCCTTTCCAATCCTCACGACGGTTCGGGCTGGCACAGGGCTGGCTGCGTTCGTGGTGTTCGTTCACTCCGCCAATGGGAGACTTGCACTCGCTATTTAAGTCGACTATTTTTGTCAACATTGAAGATCGAGTTTCGATCCCGGCGCACCAGCAAACGTGGCATTCCGGCCACCAGCCAGACGCACCCAAACATCGTGATGAAAAAGGAGAGCCGTCTTGGCTGAACCAACCGTGATTTCCGCGTCTGACATCAAGGCTGCGCGCATGGAAAACCCCAAAATGCGCGACCGCGATCTGGCCGACAAGCTGGGCATTTCCGAGGCCGGTCTCGTGGCCGCTGCGCTGGGCGAAACCGCCACCCGAATCACCGCCCATCCCGACCGGATCATGCCCGCGCTGACCCGGCTGGGTGAGGTCATGGCCCTGACCCGCAACGCAAGCTGCGTGATCGAAAAGGTGGGCCATTACGACAATTACACCCCGGGCGACCATGCCGCGATGATCGTGAACGAGGACATAGACCTGCGCATCTTTCCCAACCACTGGGTGCATGGCTTTGCCATCGAACAGGAGACCGAGCGCGGCATGCGCCGCACGATCCAGGTTTTCGACGCCGCCGGCGATGCGGTGCACAAGGTGTTCCTGCGCGAGGGATCCAATGCCGACGCATGGGCCGGAGTGGTCGAGGAGTTGCGGCTTGACGATCAATCCGGCGCACCCGGATACGTGCCACGCAAACCGGTCGAGCCAGCCAAGGGGCGCCCGGATCAGGCCGAACGGCTACGCGCCGAATGGGACAAACTGACTGACACGCATCAATTCCTGATGATGACGCGGCGGCTCAAGATGAACCGACTGGGCGCTTACCGCGTGGCAGGGGCGCCCTATGCAAGGCAGCTTACCCCCGGGGTGATCGAAACGCTTTTGAGCAGGGCCGCCGAGGCCGCCATCCCGATCATGGTCTTTGTCGGCAACGCGGGCTGCATCGAGATCCACTCCGGGCCGGTCGAGCGGATCGTCGAGATGGGGCCATGGATCAACGTGCTCGACCCCGGGTTCGACCTGCACTTGCGTCGCGATCACCTGGCCGAGGTCTATGCCGTGACCAAATCGACCCGAAGGGGCAAAGCCATCTCGGTCGAGGCATTCGACGCGGCAGGCCGGCTGATTGCCCAGTTCTTCGGCGTGCTGCGAGACGAGGACGCTGCGCGGGAATGGAATGCCCTGATCGCAGGTTTCGAGACATTGGACGCGGAGGTGACTGCATGACCCGGGTGCATCCGTTTTTCTGGGCACAGGCCGCCCTGTGTCTCGCGGTCTCGCTTTTCCTGATCGGCACCGCGCGGGCAGATGCACCACAGCGGATCGTGTCGGTGGGAGGTGCGATCACCGAGATCGTCTATGCACTCGGGGAAGAGGATAGGCTCGTGGCGCGGGACACCACGTCGAATTACCCCGAAGCGGCACTCGACTTGCCCGATGTGGGATATATCCGGCGGCTGTCGCCCGAGGGCATCCTTTCGGTCGATCCCGACCTGATCCTCGCGCAGGAAGGCGCGGGACCACCCGAAGCCTTGGAGATATTGCACGAAGCGGCGATCCCGCTGGTCGAGATACCCGAAGGCTTTACCGCATCGGCGGTCACGACCAAGATCACCGCCGTGGCCGAGGCGCTGGGCGTGCCGGAAAAAGGGGCCGAACTCGCAGCGCGGATCAATGATGACCTCGATGCCGTTCAGACCGAAACCAGCAGCACCGCGGGCAAATCGGTGCTCTTCATCCTGTCGATGGAAGGAGGCCGGGTTCTGGCCGGGGGCCAGAACACCGCCGCCGATGCGATCATCGCGCTGGCAGGTGGCCAGAACGCAGCCACCGGGTTCGAGGGCTACAAGCCACTGACCGACGAGGCGATCATCGAAAGCGGAGCCGAGATCATCCTGATGATGGATCGGACAGGCGATATGGACGTGACGGACGAGCAGCTTTTCACCCATCCTGCAATCGCGGCAACGCCGGCGGGCCAGGCAAGGGCGGTGATCCGCATGGACGGCATGGCGATGCTGGGTTTCTCGGTACGTACGGCCGAGGCCGCCACGGCACTTTCGCAGGCCCTGACCCAGGTGGGTGGCTGACACCATGAGCCTTGCAATGCAGGACATCGAATCCGCTGCCCCATTACCGGGCGATCGCAGCCGACAGGCGCGTGCCCTGTCGGGCCTGTTGCTGGTACTGCTGGGATTTGCGGCGCTTCTGAGCCTCGGCACGGGGGCGTCGGGCGTGTCTCTGGGGAATGCCGTGAAAAGCCTCGTGAGCGCGCAGGAACTTTCCCCCCGTGACCGGATCGTCCTGTTCGACATCAGGCTGCCGCGCATGGTGATGGGGATGCTCGTCGGGGCCGCGCTGGCGGTGTCCGGCGCGGTCTTGCAGGGACTTTTCCGCAATCCGCTGGCCGATCCGGGCCTTGTAGGAGTCAGCGCCGGGGCCGGGCTGGGGGCGATCACCGCGATCGTGCTTGGCGGGTTTCTGCCGGCCTCTGCAGCGGCCCTGTTCGGCTATTACCTCGTGCCGGTTGCCGCATTCTTCGGTGGCTGGGCGACCACGCTGATCCTTTACCGGGTGTCCACTCGGCGCGGGCGCACATCCGTGGCCACGATGCTTCTGGCAGGGATCGCGCTGGGGGCGTTGGCGGGCGCGGTGCAGGGTATCCTTGTCTATATGGCAGATGACGCCCAGTTGCGCACGTTGACCTTCTGGGGCATGGGGTCGGTGGCGGGAGCGACGTGGTCAAAGGTGCTGGCCGCGGCGCCCCTGATTTGCCTTGCGCTGGCCACCGCGCCTTTCCTCGCGCGCGGCCTGAACGCTCTGGCCCTGGGCGAGGCCGCGGCGGCACATATCGGGATTCCCGTGCAGAGGCTCAAGAACACCGCGATCCTGATGGTAGCCGGTGCGGTCGGGGCCGCCGTGGCTGTGAGCGGCGGCATCGGTTTCGTCGGGATCGTCGTACCGCATCTGTTGCGCTTGGTCGTGGGGCCGGATCACCGCTTCCTGCTGTTGAACTCGGCGCTGCTCGGGGCGGCACTGCTGCTCTGTGCCGATGTGATCAGCCGCACGATCATTGCCCCCGCCGAATTGCCCATCGGTATCGTCACGGCGGTGCTGGGTGGGCCCTTCTTCCTGTGGATCCTGCTGCGGCAACGCGGCCTTCTGGATATGTGAACGATGCTGGACGCGAAAGAGATCACCGTCGACTATGGCCGCACGCGCATCCTGCATGCGGTCGATTTCACCGCCCGACCGGGGCGCGTGGTGGCGATTGTCGGTCCCAACGGGTCGGGCAAGACAACTCTTATGCGCGCGCTGACCGGAGAGGCGGATTACGGCGGGCAGGTCAGGCTCAACGGGCATGACATCGTGGCGGCCAAACCCTGGGATCTGGCCGCGATCCGGGGGGTTCTGCCACAGGCAACGCCCTTGGCCTTTCCCTTTACCGTGGTCGAGGTCGTACGCCTGGGCCTGAGCCGCGGCGTGGCCGCCGCCGATATCGGCCTGATTGGACAGGCGCTGGCGCGGGTCGGCCTTTCGGGCTTCGAGGGGCGCTTTTGCCAAGAACTGTCGGGCGGCGAACAGCAGCGCGTGCAACTGGCCCGGGTTCTGGCGCAGGTTTGGCAGCCGGTCGAGAACGGCATGCCGCGCTGGCTGTTCCTGGACGAGCCGGTTTCGGCGCTCGATATTGGCCATCAGCTTCAGGTCATGCAGATCGCGCGCGACTATGCCGATGCCGGGGGCGGCGTGGTGGCCGTGATGCACGACCTCAACCTGACCGCGATTTTCGCCGACGAGGTCGCCCTGATCAGCCAGGGCCATCTCCTCGGCCAGGCCGCGCCCGCCGACATCCTGCGCGACGACCTGCTCAGCCGGGCCTATGACTGCGCGGTCCGGGTCAACACGGCCCCTGCTTCGGGCACCTTCATCCTGCCCCATGCGGCGCGAATGGCGGCGCAATGACACTGTCTTAACGCATATGTTGCGGCAAACCTTGCCAGGAAGGACATGAATGATGGACGTACTTGCACATTGGAGCGAGGCACAGGATTTCCTCGCGCTGGGCGGGCCTGCGATATGGTTGATTGCCGCGCTGTCGGTCCTGACGCTGGCGCTGATCCTGTGGAAGATCTGGCGGCTGATCCTGATGGGGGCTTGGGCTGGGCGGTGCACCGAATCGGCCATCAGGCTATGGGAGGATGGCTTTGCGCAGGATGCCTGCGCCGCGCTGTCACGCCGCCGTTCGCTGCGTGCGATCGTGGCGTATCGGGCGATGCAGACACGGATCGGCGAAGGTTTCAGCGACGCAACCGCGCGCGAAGAAATCCGGCGTGTCGCCAGCCGTGAACTGGCCCGCGCCCGCGCCGGGCTGCGCGCGCTCGATCTCATTGCGACGATTGCGCCATTGCTGGGGCTGCTCGGCACGGTTCTGGGCATGATCACGGCCTTTCAGACACTGCAGGAGGCCGGGTCGCGCGCCGATCCCGCAGCGCTGGCCGGTGGCATCTGGGAGGCGCTTCTGACCACCGCCGCAGGCATGGCCGTCGCGATTCCGGCCGGTGTCGCATTGGCCTGGTTCGAAAGCGTGGCCGACCGCGCCCAGCGCGACATGGAGGACGCGGCGACCCGCATCCTGACGCGCAATCCCACCCGTCGTCACGCCCCTGCCATGGCCGCAGATGCAACCACCGTCACCGCCGCTGCCGAGTGAGGCCGATCCATGTTGCTCGCCCCGCCACCTGCCCGACGTAAACCCAGCCTGACACCGATGATCGACGTGGTGTTCCTGCTGCTGGTGTTCTTCATGCTGGCTGCCCGGTTCGGTCAGGATGTCGAGATCGACCTGCCGCTCGCCGCCGCGTCCGACCAGCCCTACGAGGGGCCGCCGCGCCTTGTCGATATCCTTCCTGGCGGGCTACGGCTCAACGGGGTTGACACCGAGATGAACAATCTGCTGCCCAAGCTGGGCACGATGATGCACTTGCATAACGATGCGATTGTCCTTCGCCCGCGCGACAAGGCCGACCTGCAACGCGTGGTCGAGGTGATCGAAGCGCTGGCGAAGGCGGGGTATCAGAGCCTCGTTCTGGTGGAGTGACCCGCTATGATGCTTGACGTCCTACCCAAACGCCGCCCACGCGAAAGCGTCGTGCCGATGATCAACGTGGTTTTCCTGTTACTCATCTTCTTCCTGATGACGGCCCAGATCGCACCCCCCGACCCGTTTGACCTCACCCTACCGGAATCGGATGCCGAAGCCGCAGCCGAGGGGCGTCACGTGCTCTACGTTTCGGCCGATGGAGAGATGGCCATGGGGGACTCGAGGGGTGAAGCGGTGTTCGACGCGATGCCCGACCTGCCCGAAGGCGAGGCCCTGATGATCCGCGCCGATCGCGGGGTCGAGGCCAGCCAGATCGCTGCGCTGCTGCCCCGGCTGGCCGCCCAAGGTGTGCGTCGAGTCAAACTCGTATCGGGGATGCGGTGACGATGCGAAGATACCTCGAAGGATCATTCTTTCTAGGGGTGGCGCTCGCGGTGCATGTCGCAGTCTGGTCCTCTACCCCGAGAACGGGAGTCGTCGGGGCAGGTGAGGGAGGCGACGATCTCTTGTCGGTTCAGGCATCGAATGCCGGCATCGAAGTACTGGTCGAGACATGGGATAGCCCGCCCGAGGCGACCATGGAGGCTGAAACCGCACTGTCCGAGCCGCGCGATGTCGCGATGATGGCGCCCGAGATGCCAGCGACCCCCGACACCCGGGCGGCCCCTGCCGCCACTCAGCCGCCGAAGCCGCTGATCGTGCAACCCGATGCGCCCGCGCTGCCCGGCTATCAGCCCCCGCCGCCTGCGCCTGCACCACCCGAACCCGAGCCCAGCGCCGAGACACCACCCGAGACCGACACCGCCCCCCACGCGGATATCCGCCCCGTGGCACGCCCTGTGACGCCGCCACAGCCACAGGCCGAGCCCAAGCAAAACACTGAAAAACCAGCGAAAAAACAATCCTCTGCCTCTGCCGCCTCGATGGCTCGCAAGGCGCAGGGCACAGGTGGAAACGCGGCGCGGGGCGATTCCGGGCAGGCGGAGGTGGCCACATTGTCCAAGTCGCAGCGCCAGTCGCTCATGGCCCAATGGGGTGGGCAGATCCGGGCCCGCGTCGCCCGCCGCGCGCCGCGTGGTGCGGGTCGGGGGACGGCTATCGTGACAATCTCCGTGTCGGGGAACGGTGCCCTCCTGGCGGTCAACCTGGCCAAGTCCTCAGGCAATCCGCGTATCGACAGGCTGGCCGTTGCGGCGGTGCGCAATGCCGGGCAATTCCCCGCGGCCCCGGCAGAACTGGGGGTCGAATCCCATCGCTTCAACCTGCCGGTGAAATCGCGGTGAGCGAAAAACCGGGCGACAGCGCCGTCTAGATTTTTACGCCAAAAATCAATGCCTTGCGCACAACGTCCTGCCCGGCCAGAGAATAGCGGACCGGGATGTCCTCATTCGACGGCGCGGATCAGCTTGCGTTCGAGAACCCGAAGAACCATGCGAAGATCATGACCGCGTTTAAGGATCTGGCCATCCATACCGACAACGCAATACTGCCCCTGTCGGCTGCGCAATTTCGGCCTTTTTTCAATACGATAGAGCGGATGCTCGGCGGTGCGGCGAAACACCGAAAACACCGCCGAATCGCGCAGGCAGGAGATGCCGTAGTCGCGCCATTCCCCCGCTGCGACCATGCGCCCGTAAAGCGAAAGGATCACGTTCAGTTCGCTGCGGTGGAATGTCACCTGCGAAGGGTGCGGCCCGGAAGTAGGCGAAGGATCCTGCACTGTCATGGGCGCGAGTTTGCGCTTGATCCCAAGGTGAAATCAAGCCCGTTTCGCAATCGGCGCAGGTGCACCGTTCCGAAGGGTTAACCGCGGCCTGGGCCTCTCGAAACGGGGGGTGATGTCCGGCTGCGGCCCGGCTGCCGGGCGTGCACCGCCGCAGCGCAGCGAAACCCGGGCACAAATCGGTTAACGCGGCGCGCGCTGACACCCCTTGGCGGTGCCTCGCGATAGCCTTCTCCCGGCGGTTGAGGCTTCGTTAACCCTGGCTTGCTAGCACTGTGCCCGATCCCCGTGCCGGGCGGGGAGTCGCGAGAAGAATTCTCACGCCGGAAGGTCGGGACATGGGTGCCAGAACGGATATCGACTCTCGCTTGATCGGACCGCGCGCGCGGTTGGGCCTTGCCGTGGTCGCGGCGGTCTGGCTTTGGTCCGGTGCTGGCCATGCAGTCGGGCAGACCACCTGTGAACGCGCGGGCGTGATCGCCGCACGCGACCAGGGCGTTCCCGCCGCCGTCCTCAGGGCGATCACCCGCACAGAGACCGGCCGCGCACGGCAGGGGCCGCTCTCGTCATGGCCCTGGACCGCGAACGTGGCGGGCAAGGGGTACTGGTTCGACAGCCGCAGCGAGGCGCTGCGCTTCCTTCGCGATCAGGTCGCCCAGGGACAGCGGAATTTCGACGTGGGCTGTTTCCAGGTCAATTACCGCTGGCACCGCCACGGCTTTGCCTCGCTGGACACGATGATCGACC
This sequence comes from Rhodobacteraceae bacterium HLUCCO07, assembly GCA_001314705.1. Taxonomy (GTDB): domain Bacteria; phylum Pseudomonadota; class Alphaproteobacteria; order Rhodobacterales; family Rhodobacteraceae; genus Aquicoccus. The sequence continues at coordinate 143,469 of LJSU01000028.1, read as the reverse complement.
CGATTGTGAATGCCCGCTACGCGGCCCGTTTCCTGGGCGAACTGCACGCCGAGATGGGAAACTGGACCGATGCGGCAGGGGCATATCATTCACGTACGCCGAAACACGCGCGCCGCTATCTCAAGATCTTCAAAGCGCACTATGCCGCCGTCACGTCCGGGGCCGAGGGGGCCGAGCAAACACCTGCCCCTACCAATCCCGCACCCGCACGCGACAACACCTATCCGCTGTTCGTTGCCACGGCGTCAGGCGCTCCGGCGCGGGGCGGGTCGCTCGTCGCGGCGAACATCGCGGGCGGGGGACGGCCGTTCCTGTCGATGCCGGGTGTGGCCGGGCGGGGGGCGGCCGAATGATCCGCAATATCTTCCAGCCGACCGTTCTTCTTGCCATGTCGCTGATGGCGATCATCGTGATGATGATCCTGCCGATGCCGGCCTGGGTGCTCGATTCCGGTCTGGCGGTGTCTTTTGCGCTGGCAATTCTCGTGTTCACGATCACGCTCTTCATCCAGACGCCGCTGGAGTTCTCGTCCTTTCCGACGATCCTTCTGGCCTCGCTCATGCTGCGCCTGTCGCTCAATGTCTCGTCCACCAAGCTGATCATCGGCGAGGGTCATACCGGCACGCGCGCGGCGGGTGACGTGATCGCGGGCTTTGCCGATTTCGTGATGGGCGGCAACATGTTCCTGGGCCTCGTGGTGTTCGGGGTTCTGCTCATCGTGAATTTCATGGTCATCACCAAGGGCGCGGCACGCATGGCCGAGGTGGGCGCGCGCTTTGCCCTCGACGGGATGCCGGGCAAGCAGCTGGCGATCGATTCCGACATGTCGGCGGGTGCGATCGACCATGCCGAGGCCAAGGCACGGCGTGAGAAAGAACAGCTTGAAACCACGTTCTTCGGCTCGCTCGACGGGGCGTCGAAATTCGTCAAGGGCGATGCCGTGGCGGGGCTTCTGATCACCATCCTCAATCTCGTGATGGGGCTGACCATGGGGGTCCTGGTGCATGGCATGGCGCTGGGCGACGCGTTCGAGGTCTATGCCATCCTGACCGTTGGAGACGGTCTGGTGTCGCAGATCCCGGCGGTGATCATCTCGATCGCCTCGGCATTGCTTCTTGCGCGGGGCGGCGCAACGGGGGCGACGGATTTCACCCTCTTTACCCAGCTTGGCAATTACCCGCCGGCGCTGGTCGCGGTGGGGGGGCTGATGATGCTCTTCGCGCTTTTTCCGGGATTGCCTTTCGTGCCGTTCTTCGTGGGGGCCGTGACATTGATCGGGATCGGCCTCATGCTGATGCGCCGCCGCGCCGCCGCGGCGGCCGCGCCCGAACCGGCGCCCGACGCCCGGCCGCATGAGAGCACGATCGGCGATCTGCTGGATCTCGACGACATTCATGTGGAGTTCGCCAGCAACCTGGTGAACATGGTTCTGGATCCGGGCAACGGGCTCGAGGCGCGGATCGCCAACATGCGCAATCACGTGGCCCGCAGCTTTGGCCTCGTGATCTCGGAGATCCGCCTGACCGATGCGCCGTCGCTTCCACCGGGCACCTACGTGATCAAGATCCACGGGGTCGAGCAGGTGCGCTCGGAATTGCATCCGGGCAGGATACTCGCGCTCGAACCCGAGGGCGCGGGCGGGTCCGACATCGCGGGCATCCGCGTGGAAGAACCGGTTTACGGCGCACCCGCAAGGTGGATCGAGCCGGAGAGCCAGGAAAAGGCGATCATGCTCGACATGACCACGGTCACCCCGGTCGAGGTTCTGGCGACGCATCTGCTTGAAACCATCAAGCGCAATCTCAGCCGCCTGTTGACGCTCAAGGCACTGCGGCGGCTGCTGGACGAGATGGTCAATCTCTCCAGCCCGGCGCGCAACGAGGCCAACAAGCGCCTGCTGCAGGAGCTGGTGCCCGACAAGGTGCCGATGGACCTCTTGCAGGCGGTGCTGCGGCTGCTCCTTGACGAACAGGTGTCGATCCGCAACCTGCCGCTCATCCTTGAAGCGATTGCCGAAGGCCGCGTGCGCCATGGTCAGCCCGAGGCGATCTGCGAATTCGTCCGCCAGAAGCTCGGGTTTCAACTGGTTGCGGCGCTGCGCCGCGCGGATGGCAGCCTGCCGCTTGTCCAGCTTGCGCCCGAATGGGAGGATACATTCACGACCTACCAGATCGGCGAGGATGGCGACGCTGCCGACGTGGCCCTGCCGCCGGACGTGTTCAACCGGCTGACGCAGGCGGTCTCGAAAGCGGTGTCCGACGCGGCGGCGAGCGGAAGCTACCCGGCACTCATCACCACGGTGCGGCGGCGGCGATTCCTGCGCACCCTGCTCAAGGCGCGTTCGATCCCCAACCCGGTATTGTCCTTCGAGGAGGTCGGGGTCGAGGCACGCCCCGCGCTCGTCGGGATGGTCGAGGCATGAGTGCCGACCTCGCGCCGCTGGTCGAGGCGCTGGCGCAGCAGGGCCTGGCGCTGGGGGTGATCTTTCTGCGGGTCGGGCCGGTGGTGGCACTGATGCCCGGTTTCGGCGAAAGCGCGATCCCGATGCGGGTCAAGCTCGCGCTGGCGCTGGCAATGACGCTGATCGTGGGGCCGGCCGCACCGGCCGCCTGGCCCGAAGATCGCGCGGCAATCGCATCGGTCCTTCTTGCCGAGACGGTGAACGGGCTTGCCCTCGGGATCGGGCTGCGCAGCTTTGTCTTCGCGCTCCAGATCGCGGGCACGATCGCGGCGCAGGCGACCTCGCTGTCGCAGATCCTCGGCACTGCCGGGGTCGAGCCGATACCAGCGATGGGCCAGACGCTGACCATGGCGGGTCTGTGCCTGGCGGTGATGGCGGGGCTCCATGTCGAGGTGGCAGTCTACCTGGTCGGCTCGTATGACTACCTGCCCTTCGCGCGCTATCCGGCTGGTAGTGACCTGCTCGACTGGGGAAGCACGTTGCTCGCGCGATCCTTCTCGCTCGCCTTCACCCTTGGCGCGGTGTTCCTGATCATCTCGACACTCTACAATCTCACGCTGGGCGTCATCAACCGGGCCATGCCGCAACTGATGGTCGCCTTTGTCGGTGCCCCGGCGATCACGCTGGCCGGGGTTGCGCTCCTCTATCTCTTCGCCGTCACGGCGATCACGGTCTGGCATGACGCGCTGCGCGGCTTTCTCTCCGCGCCGTTCGGAGGCTGAGCGATGAGCGGCGAGGACGACGGCGCCACGAAACGCCATGAACCGACGCAGAAAAAGCTCGACGACGCGCGCCGCAAGGGCGAGGTCCCCAAATCGCTCGACCTGGCGGCGGCGGCAGGATATGTTGGCCTGCTGCTCTGCTTCTGGGCGCTGGGTGAACCGGCGGTGATGCAGGTAGGTGCAAGCCTTCAGAGCCTCATCGCGAATGCCGGCCCGCTGAGCCGCCCCGGCGCCGGGCCGCAAGCGGCCTGGGCGATGAAGACCGCGATTGCCAACAGCATCGCCCCTCTCGCCGCGTGGTTCCTGATCCCGGGTCTTCTCGTCGTGCTGAGCCTGTTTGCGCAGCGCGGCCTCACCTTCAGCCCGGAGAAGGTCCGGTTCAAGCTCTCGCGCGTCTCGCCGATCCAGAACGCGAAAAACAAGTACGGGCTGAGCGGTTTGTTCGAATTCGCCAAGAGCCTTGTCAAGCTGGTGATCTATTCGACCATCCTGGGCCTCTTTCTGAGCGCCAATCTTGACCGGATCGGCACCACGCTTATGACAGGACCGGGACCTGCGACGCTCCTGCTGGCGCAGGTCATGATCGAGTTCCTGCTGATCATCGTGATGATCGCGCTGGCCATAGGGTTCGTTGACCTCATGTGGCAACGGGCGGATCACCTGCGCAAGAACCGGATGTCCGACAAGGATCTGCGCGACGAGCACAAGGAGACAGAGGGCGATTCGCACATGAAACAGGCGCGCCGGGAAAAGGGCCAGCAGATCGCGGCGAACCGGATGCTGAACGATGTGCCCGGGGCCGATGTGGTGATCGTGAACCCCACGCATTTCGCCGTCGCCCTGAAATGGGACCGCCAGCGCGGCAGCGCGCCGATCTGTGTCGCCAAGGGGCAGGACATGATCGCGAAACGCATCCGCGAAATGGCCATCGAGGCGGGCGTGCCGATCCGAAGCGATCCGCCCACGGCACGGGCCCTGCATGCAAGCACCGAGATCGGGCAGGAAATCGCGGTCGAGCATTACCGCGCGGTCGCCGCCGCCATTCGCTTTGCCGACGGGTTGCGGCGCCGGACAGGGGAGGAGATAAGACCATGAGCGCAGAAGAACGGCTGGCCCGACTGACCGGCATGGCCTATCGGTCCGAGCTGGCAAGGATAGAGGCGCTGGCCGCGACCGAGCGCCGGCTCAAACGCTATCTCGAGGAATTGAACGATCTCGGCGCGGTGTCCGATCCGGATACGGCGCTGAACATGGGTCTGTCGAGCTTTGATCGTGGCTGGCACCGCTGGAAGGCGATGAAGCGGGCCGAAACCAACCTGCGTCTGGCCGATATCCGCGCCCGCAAGGCACAGGCCGCCGCAGCCCTGCACCGAGCACATGCGCGAAACGATGTGGCGCAAGGGCTGCGCGATCACGCGCGCCGTGTAAAGGCCCGCGAGGCGACCTTGAAACAGATGGAAACACTCCAGGATCAGGCGCTTCTGGCGGCGTTGTCGATGCGGCGCTGAACTCCGGCCCGGTTGGCCGTCATGGCTTTCGGAAAAGGGTCATGGACTCTCGGCTCAGTTGTCCTGGCGCACGATGTCGACGATCAGGATGTCCGTGATCAGGTCACCAAGCGCATATCGCGCGGCTTCGCGCAGGCTGTTGCGCAGGTTGCCCAGATTGCTGGCACTGGTGAAGGCCCCCCGAAAGCCGCCCCTGTTGGCGTGGGCGAAGAGCTCTTGCAGGAAGACATCGCGCACCTTGGGCTCCATCATGTAGAGCCTTTCCCGCTGTCCTGACGGAATCTCGACCCCGAGGGTCAGGACAACCAGGGACGTGACCCTTTCGCCCTCGACCAGTGGCACGATGAACTGGTTGTTGAGCTTGATGTAATCCTGCTCCGGCCCGTCGCCATCCTCATGGCCGACCTTCCGCTCAGGCGGCGCGTCGGCGGCGGGGGCCGGCGCGTCCATGCTCGGCGCGTCGGCGGTGTCCTCCGCCGGAGGGTCGGCCGGCGGAACCGGGCGCATGTAGAGCCCGCCGCCGATGCCGGCACCCGTCCCGATCATGAGCAGGAGGAGAGGAATGAGGATCTTGAGCATGTCGGAGCCTCGCAACCCTAGAATGGCAGGACGACATCGAGCATCTGCTGCCCGTATCGAGGTTGTTGCATGTCGGAGATCTGTCCCCGGCCGCCATAGGACACGCGCGCCGAGGCAATCTTGTCATAGGTGATCTCGTTGCGGCGCGATATGTCTTCGGGGCGCACGAAACCCGAGACCAGAAGCTCGCGCAATTCGTAGTTCACGCGCACCTCCTGGCTTCCGGATATGGCCAGCACACCGTTGGGCAGAATCTCGGTCACCGTGGCGGCGACCCGCAGGGTGAGCTTTTCGTTGCGCCGCACCGAACCGTCGCCATCCGAGCGCGAGGCCGAATCGATCGCCACGGCACTGTCCATCGTGGCACCGTCGGGCAGTTTCCGGTCGGCGCGTTGGGGCAGGCCGAACAGCCCCGGCAGGGACAGGCTTTCCGAACCGCTGCGCGCGCGCGAACTCTTGTTGGATATCTCGGCCTTCTCGTCGATCTCGATCACGACGGTGAGGATATCGCCCCGCTTGGCTGCGCGGCGGTCACCGAGAAGCGACCGCTGCCCGGCGCGCCAGAGCGAGGATTCGGTGGTTGCGGTGGCGCGCTCGCCATGCGCCGGCAAGCCGGGAAAAAGCATCGCGACATGCTCGGGGTTGCCAAGCTCCCTGGTTTCGGAAAAGTCCGGCGCCTTGCCGAGATGGTCGCCCCGGCCACAGCCCGCCAGCGCAAGGATCAGAGCGACGGCAGCTTTGGACGCGCGGCGTGGGATCTGGTTTGTCATCGGCATCCTCACTGAACCAGGACCGTGCCATCGGGGCGCACCACCCCCATGACGATGTTGCGCGACGAGGTGTTCATCACCTTGATCACTTCGCCCTTGCCCGCCCGGTCGAGCGCCCTGCCCTCGGCCCTGATTTCCAGCTCTCCGCGCGCGAAGACGAGCAGGACCAGTTGGTTGCGCTCGATCGTTGCCGGGGGGCCGACATCCTGCGGCCGGATCGGGCGGCCCGCGTAGAGCGCGACACGCGCTTCGAGACCAATGAGTTCATCGACTGAATCGAACCCTTCGACACCCGGCAGGGGGCGCAGCGCGAGATCGCCCTGCCCGATCACGGATTGCGGACGGATCGTGTGGACCGGCACCACGACATCGGCCAGGGCAGGCATGGCGAGCAGGGCCCAGCTCAGGGCGATCGCGCAGCGCATCACCGCACCTGTGTCGTCGCGCCGAGCATCTGGTCGGCGGCCGATATGATCTTGGCATTCATTTCATAGCCGCGCTGGGCCTCGATCAGTTCGGTGATCTCGAGCACAGGATCGACCGAGCTATCCTCGAGATAGCCTTGCCGCAGCGTGCCCAGCCCGTCCTGACCGGGGGTCGAGACGACCGGCGGACCCGAGGCTTCGGTCTCGGTAAAGAGGTTCGAGCCGCGCGCCTCGAGCCCCTTTGGATTCGTGAACCCGACGAGGCCGATCTGGCCCAGAAGCTGCGCTTCTGCGGCATCGTCGAAATAGGCATGGACCTCGCCCTCGGCATTGATCGCGATCGATCGCGCCTCCTGTGGAATGGTGATGTCGGGCGCGACGGGAAAGCCGTCGGAGGTCACGATCAGCCCGTCACCCGAGCGTTTGAGCCCCCCGTCGCGGGTATAGGCGGCCTGCCCCGAGGGCAGCGTCACCTCGAGAAACCCGGGCCCGTCTATGGCCAGATCGAGATCACCGCCCGTGGCCGAAAGCGACCCCTGCGCGAGATGGAGGGAAACGGCGGCGGGGCGCACCCCGAGGCCAAGCTGCACACCGGTAGGCAGCACCGTGCCGTCGGATGCGTTGATCGTGCCGGGCCGCGCCATCTGCTGGTAATGCAGGTCGGCAAACTCGGCCCGGCGGGCGTTGTAGCCGGTCGTGGACATGTTCGCGAGGTTGTTCGAGATGGTCTCGACCCGCATCTGCTGAGCGGCCATGCCGGTGGCCGCGATTGTCAGTGCCCGCATGTCGTCATCCTTTACTTGATAAGGGTTTTCATCGCCTCGCGGAGGCGTTCGTTTTCGGTATCGAGAAAGCTCTGCCCAAGCTCATAGGCGCGCTGCACCTCGATCATGCGGGCGACCTGTCCGATCGGGTCGACGTTGGAGTTCTCGAGGAACCCCTGCACGATGCGTCCCGTCTGGGACGGCTCGATCCCCGCTTCGGACCGGAACAGAACGCCGCCCTCGCGGATCATCGCGTTGGGATCGACCGGAAGGTAGAGGCCGACCTGGGCCAGCGGACGCCCGTCCGCGCTCATCGTGCCATCGGCGGCGACCGAGAGGTCTGTGGCGTCGGGCGGCACGAAGATCGGGGCACCGCCCGCGTCGAGAACCCGCATCCCGTCGGGATTGACCATCTCGCCCTCGGCATTCGTCGTGAAGGCACCCGCCCGGGTCAGGCGTTCGCCCTGCGGGGTGTCGAGCATGAAGAACCCCTCGCCCTCGATCGCGAGATCGAGCCGCCCGCCGGTCTCGCCCAGCGCGCCCTGCAGCATCGAGGTGTCATGCGCGGTCGCCCCCGACATCGACAGTGCGGGCTGCCCGTCGAGCGCCGCGACATGCTCGGAAAAGATCAGCCCCTCCTGCCGGTAGCCGGTGGTGGCGGCGTTGGCGACGTTGTTGGCCACGATCTGCATTTCGCGCATCAGCCCGGACTGGCGCGACAGGGTGACATATCCGGTTGTATCCATTTTCAGCCTCCTGCAATGAGCGGCACGATGGCCTGTTGAAAGAAATCGACCAGCGTTTGCGCCATGAACCCCATCGCGACCCAGAACACGCCGACGATGGCCGCCAGTTTCGGCACGAAGGTCAGGGTCATTTCCTGGATCGAGGTCAGCGCCTGAAAGAGGCCGACGACGACCCCGGCAAGAAGCGCGACGGCAAGGATCGGGAACGAGGTGATGACCGCCACCCAGAGCCCTTCGCGCAACGTGTCGAAGAAGACGCCCTCATCCATCACGCGGCGGCCCTAGACCGGCATCCGCAGGATTTCCTGGTAAGCCTCGACGATCTTGTCGCGCACGGTCACGACGGTTTCGACCGCCATTTCGGTTTCGGCCAGCGCATGGACGAGCGCGTGCGGATCGGCGCCCGTGGTCATCGCCGCCTTGGCAAGATCCTCGCTTGCATGAAGGGTTTCGGTGAAATCGCGGACCGCGCCGCCAAGCGCGCCGCCGGCATCATCGGGGCGCACCTGCGCGCCACCGGCCTGCCCCGGGTCGGGCTCCGTCGCGGGGCGAAGGCCGGCATAGCTTCTGGCGGCATTGAGGGCGTTGATATCCATTCTGGATCTCCTTTTCTGGGGTTACCTGCGCAAGAGATCGAACAGGCTGCCCGACATTTGCCGGGCCTGGTCGAACAGTTTGAGATTCGCCTCGTAACTGCGCTGGGCCTCGCGCGCGTCGGCGATCTCGATCACCAGATCGACATTCGATCCGGCATAATGGCCGGTGTCATCGGCCAGGGGGTGACCCGGGTCATAGACCTGTTCAGGCGCCCGCGGATCGAGTGCGACGCGCCCGGTCTCGACCCGGCCGACTCCGTCACGACCGGCCGCGAACACCGTCTCGAACGGGATCGTCTTGCGCCGGTATCCGGGCGTGTCGGCATTGGCAATATTCTCGGATACGTGACGCAGGCGCTGGGCCTGCGCCCTGAGCCCGCTGGCCGAGACGTCGAGGGAGTTGGAAAATTCGCCCATCATCCGCCCCCTCAACCCTTGCCGAGGCTGGCGCGCAGCACGTTGAGGCCCGAGCGATAGATCGCGAGCGCGCGGTCATGCTGGCGCTTGACCTCGACCGCCCTGAGCGTCTCTTCCTCGATGGTGACGCCGTTGCCGTTGGGGTCGTTCTGCTGGCCGGTCTCGACGATCTCCGGGGCGGCAGGGCCGGTGACGCCGTGCAGGTGCCGCGGCCGCGTCGCGCGCGGGTCGAATCCGCCGGCCTGCGCCGCGAGCGTGTCGGCGAACGAGACGGTATCGCGGGCCTTGTATCCGGGGGTGTCGGCATTTGCGACATTCTGCGCCACGACGGCCTGTCGCGTTCCCGCATGCGTGGCCATCGCGTGCGCGAGTTGGAAATATTCGATCTTTGCAAGCATCGGGGCTTCTCCCTCGATTGGTTTCAATCAAGGCTTAACCCCGATTCCTTTAGAAACGGTTTTCAGATCATCAATGGAGAGTTCGCATGCCCGATTCCGGTCTGAACCGCATCACCGAGCAGATTCGCGGCCTGCGCGCCGTGCACCTGGTCGGGCGCATCACTGCCGTGAATGGTGGATTGCTGCATATCGGCGGGATGCAGGACGCGGCGCGAATCGGTGATCGGGTGAGGGTGGCACGCCGTGGCGGCCCGCCCCTTGACGGGGAGGTTCTGCAACTGAGCGCGGAGCACGCGGTCATCCTGCCCGAAGCGGCACCCGATGGCGTGTCGCTCGGGGATCGGGCGATCATCAGGGAAGCGGGAACGATATCGCCCGCGGATGATTGGATCGGGCGGGTGATCGACCCCTACGGCGCGCCGCTTGACGGGCGGCCGCTTTTGCGGGGCGGCATGGCGCGTGCCCTGCGTGCACCGCCCCCCGCCCCGGCGACGCGCCACGCGCTGGGTGCGCGGCTCGAAACCGGGATGGCCGTGTTCAACACCATGTTGCCGCTGGTCGAGGGGCAGCGGCTGGGCCTGTTCGCCGGGTCGGGCGTGGGCAAGACGACGCTGCTCGCCCATCTCGCGCGTCATGTCGAGGCCGATGTGATCGTGATCGCCATGATCGGTGAGCGCGGGCGCGAGTTGCGCGAGTTCGTCGATACCGTGCTCGGCGCCGAGGGGATGAAGCGCGCGGTGGTGGTGGCGGCCACGTCGGACCAATCGCCGCTGACCCGGCGGCGCTGTGCCTGGACCGCGATGGCGGTGGCCGAGCATTTCCGCGACCAGGGCTGCAACGTGCTGTTCCTCGGCGATTCGATCACCCGGTTCGCCGAGGCGCATCGCGAGGTGGCGGTGGCCGCAGGGGAATTGCCATCGCTGCGCGGCTATCCACCCTCGACCGCGCACACGATCATGTCGCTTTGCGAGCGCGCGGGCCCCGGCACGGGCCATTCGGGCGCGATCACGGCGGTGTTCACGGTGCTGGTGGCCGGGTCGGACATGGAGGAGCCGATCGCCGACATCCTGCGCGGGGTACTCGACGGGCATGTCGTGCTCGACCGCCAGATCGCCGAGCGCGGGCGCTATCCGGCAATCGACCTCTTGCGCTCGGTCTCGCGCAGCCTGCCCGACGCGGCCAGCGACGAGGAGAACAAGGTGATCGCCGAGGCGCGGCATCTTCTGGGCGTCTATGCCCGGTCGGAAATGATGATTCGCGCCGGGCTCTATACCGAGGGCAGCGACCCCGAGACCGACCGCGCGATCCGGGTCTGGGCACAGCTTGACGCCTTTCTTGCCGAGCGCGAAACCCAGGATATCGCGAACAGCTTCAACCGGTTGCGCCTCATGTTGCGGCGCGCGGCCAATGCGGCGGGTGGCGGTATGGCGCGACAGGCCCGCGCGGGCGCAAGCCCTGTCCGACCCGCCGAGCGCGGCGCGGCGGTGGCAAGCGGCGAGGTCACCGCAGCATCGCTGCCGGGGGTGCCCGACACCAGGTGATCGGCTCACACCGGGGCCGCCGCCGCCGACTGCAAGAGCGTGAGCGCGATACTGCCCGCGGTGTTGGCCGGGCCGGTGTCGATCTGCGAGCGCACGAGAAACCGCTGGATGATGCGATCAAGGCTCTCGGGCGTGGCGATCTCGTCGATCTCGCTGCTGCCGAACTGGCGATCGGCCTTGTCCCGAAAGATCTCGAGCTGTTTGTCGAGGTCGATCTGGCCAAAGCTTCCGGGCAGGCCCAGCGCGACCTCGAACACCTTGCGCAAGGGCGCGTTACCCATCACGCGGAACCATTTCGTTTCATTCGTGCCGCCCTCCCCCGCGATGCGCGGCAATTCGCTCTGGGCGTTGAGGGCGAGGCGCATCTCCTCCTGCTGATCGCCCACCGCCACCTCGAAGGATTTCGACAGGTAGCGGTCAACGATCCCGTCCGCGAAATCCGAAAGCTTGCTGCGCGGTACCGAGAAATCGCCGAACCCGAACGCCTTGGAAAAGGACTTGTATCGGTCATCGGCCATCCGGTTGGCCAGCGCATCGGGCTTGATCGTTCCGTCTTCGAGCATGCGCTGGACGAAATAGCGATTGTCTATGTCATCCTGAAGCCCGAAGGCGCCCAGCGCCACCGAAAGGAGCCGCCGGTCCGAGACAAGCTCTGCGGCCGTGTCGATCCGGCCGATCCGCTCCTTGAAATATTCGGTGTCGCGCTGGATTGCAGGAGCGGCCCGAAAGGCCGCCTCCTGTGTCGGGCGGGTCTGCTGAAGAAAGCGCCAGCCGACAAGACCGCCAGACGGGATGACCGGCTGGAACGCCATCATTGCACCCCGGCGGCCAGGAGCCGCTCCTCGCGCGGCAAGAGCGCGCGCAGCGCCTTGAGACATTGATAATACTGCGCGTCCAGCACGGCCTCGGTGGCCAGCGCCAATTGCCGGCGGCTGTCATGATCGGTCAGCACCTGGCTCAACTCCTCGATCCGGCGCAAGAGGGGCATGCGCGCGTCATCCGGCGTGGCATCGCCCGTCAGGACAAGCTGCGCAGCATAGCAGACGCGGCGCACCGGCGTATTGGCCTCTTCGGGATGGATCGCGTCGCGCAGGCGCAGGATATTGGCATTGGGCGACATGATCGACAGGCGCGACCGGCGGTCACCATTCTCGATCACCGCACCGTTGATGAGGACCCGTTCCTTCGGACCAAGCTTGAGAACAAGGCCACTCATTCTCCCGCCCCCCCGGCGCGCAGGCCGCGCATCACCGCGGCGTTGATCTCGAGAAGCGGCGCGACGCTGGCCTCCTTGCTCAGGACCCGGCCGCTGTAATCGTGCGTGAATTCGGCCAGGTAGAAGATTCGCGCCCTGAGTTCGGCCGGCAGGGGGTTGTCCTGATCGGCAACATCGGCGGCCAGCATGGTCCAGAGGCGGCGATTGGCATGCACCGCCTCGGCCAGGGCCGGAAAGCCGGGCCGTCCGAGCAGCGCCGCGGCGCGCAGCCGTTGTGTGACGCGCGCGACGACATCGTATTCGGTGCCGCGGGGCGTGCGGATCGGTGTGTTCTGGGTGGAATAGGCGGCACGCGCCATCATTCGAGATTGCAAGGCTCGGTCCTTTCCGTTGTCTGTCACTGCATGCGAGGCAGAATGGTCCGGGCGCCGGATCGTGGCGCCCGGACCGGTTCAGATCAGCGGAACAGGGACAGGAGCGCCTGCGGAGATTGGTTGGCGATCGAGAGCGATTGCGTGCCCAACTGCTGTTGCACCTGAAGTGCCTGAAGCCGGGCGGAAGCCTCTTCCATATCGGCATCCACCATTGCCCCGATCCCCGACTTGAGCGAATCGGTCAGGCTCGAGATGAACTCGGACTGGGTGTTGATCCGCCCCTCGGCCGAGCCGAAAGCGGAAGCGGCCGTGATGGAGGTATCGATCAGGGACTCGATCGAGCCGAGCGCGGCGGTCGCGCCGGCACCCGAGGACACGTCGATCGCCGACAGCGCACCGAGCCCGCCGGAACCGGCGTTGGTGAACTGGCCGCTGACCGACAGGCCATCGGTTCCATCCTCGTTGGTGACGACCAGGCGACCGCTGTTTGCCGCGTCGTAATCGACCGAAACGTCGGCATCAGACGCCTCGATCGCCGATTTCACGCCGAGGGCAATGACGTCATTGGTCGAGGTCGCGTCGATATCGGCCTGGGTGATGGTATAGGTCACCTCGGTCTCGCCCAACCGCAGGCTCACGCTGTCGCCAGCGCTGTAGCCCGCATTGGCAAGCGTATCGAATTCGATCTGGCCACTGTCGTCGGTGCCACCATTGGCATCGAGCGAAAAGCCGAACGTGTCGCGGTTGTCGGCCGCGACACCGTCGGTGTTCGTACCCTCGAAACCGGAAATCGCGGTATATCCGCCGGTCGAGAGGTCCTGCGCCGTTACCGTGATCGACGACGACGAGACATTGCCGGTTGAATCGCGATCAAGCGAGGACAGGATGTCGGCCGAGGCCGTCGAACCGTCGACAAGGTTCAACCCGTTGAACTGGGCGGCACTCACGACCGAGTCGATCTGGTCGCGCAACGCGGTCACATCGTCGTTGATCTTGGCGCGGTCGACATTGTCTTCCTGCGCGGCGACGATCTTGCCCTTCATCTCGGTCAGCAGATCGGTGATCGATTCGGCGGCATTGCGCGCCACCGCGACGGTGGATTCGCCCAGCGCAAGGCTGTCCGAGATCGCCTTGAACCCGTTGACGTCGGACTCCATCACTTTCGAAATGGCCCACACGGCCGAGTTGTCCTTGGCCGAGGCCACCGATTTGCCGGTCGAGATCTCACTTTGGACACCGGAAAGGTTCTTGTTGATGCCTTTGAGGGTTTGCAGCGCGACCATTGCGCTGTTGTTGGTCAGAATGCTGGACATGGTGTTGCGTTCCCTTGGTCATTGGACGCTTTGCGCCCGTTTCATATCCCGCCGCTCACGCGGGCGGAGCCAGGTCGTTCTGACACGTGCAACACCGCGATCGCGATGCCGCGCCATCCATCTGGATGCCCGCCCACCATGTCCGCATACATCCTAATGGTTTCCTAAGTTCCGTTCCCGATCTTGCCTGCATTTTAGGTGATTTGGAGTGTTTCTCAGGCGCGTCTTTCGACAACGTGGTCGATGCTGCCCTCGATCGTGGTGCGGCGGCCGGTTTGGTCGTAGGTGTCCAGCGAGCGGCGCATCCGGTGCAACGCCCCGATCCGCCCGGCGACCCCGCGGATCCCCGCAAGCGCGCTGTCGAGAAGCGCCTGGTTGCGTTCGAGCCGGGTGCGCAACGCGTGAAGCATGTCTTCGGTCAGGTCATCGGCCGCATCCAGTTGGTCGATCAACGCCGCCTTGTCATCCAGCATCCCGATCAGCCGCTCGAAATCACCTGCAAGCAGTGCCGCCCTTTCCGCCTCGAGAAGCGCCACGAGCGCCTCGACCGCATCATGGCGCCAGCCGGTTTCATCTGTCATCCCTGTTCTCCTTCAATGCATGGAAAAGCGTCTCGGCGAGGCCGATCCCGCCCTGTTTGACCATTTCCGCGGCCTGTGCGTCGCGCAGGAGCGAAGCGAACTGCGCTTCGCCGGCACCGCCGCCGAAACTCTCGCGCGGCTCCCCGAAACCGGCGCTTTCGAGCATTTCCGACAGAAAGACGGTTTCGAGTTTCTGCGCGGCCGCGAACAGGTCCGAATCCCGTGCCGCGCGGTTTTCCGTGGCCGGCCGCGCCACCGCGCCGGAGAGCCCCGCGGGCGCATGGGGCAGGATGGGAAGATCGGTCATTCACATGCCTCCAATTGATCGGATTTTTTTCGTTGTACCCGATGCCGGGTAAAGAACCGGTAACCGCAATCTGGAATGCTTGGCCCGTACTGGAAGAAGTCCGAGGGCCAGATGACGGCAATCACGACAAATTCGGCGATGGGCGGGCACGCGCCAGATCGCACGCCCGGGGCGCACGCGCAGGGGCGGGGACCGGACGGTCAGGCGGATGCGCTGCGCTTTTCCGACATGATGCAAGCGGGCAAGCGCCCCGCCCAGCCTTCAGTGGGCGATCCGGGCAGAGACCCCCAGGCGCCTGAGCCGGCGCCCGATCCGGGCGTGTCGGGCGCAGAAGACGAAGGAACGGAAACGTCGCCTCCGCCCGGGATCACGGACCCCGGAGCAAAGTACGAAACCAACCCGACGACCATGCAGGCAACGCATCCCGACATTGCCAATGAACCCGATACCGCGCCGCATCCAGCGGCACGCGAGGAAGAGCCCGCAACAGCGGCTGCGGCTTTCGCGGCTCCGGCGCCGCTCCCTGGCCGGCCCGGCCCTGACCACAGGGCCGAGGCATCAGGCAAGAAACAGCAGTCGTCAATGCCACCGCGGACAGGAGGAACAGACGGCATTCCCACCCCCCCGAAGGCCGAGGGATTCGCCACTCCGGTGCACAAGCTCTCCGAAACGGGCAGTGATCACCATGCAACGCGCGCCGCCGCATTGGCGCGGCCGGACATCCAACTTCCGGCACAAGCCATCGCCTCGAACGCGGCGCGGGCCCGGCTCACCGAAATTTCAAAAAATGCCCCGGCACAGCAGCAAGGCACCGAAGAGCCTCTGCCGATCCCCGGCGCGGAACCCAAGGCTGCCTACATGGCCGGAGGCCAGTCCGGCACACCGCAGGTGCCAGGTCCGGAACGGCTGGTGACATCGCCTCGGCAGCCTGCCGTCCTCCCACTGTTGGCCGCCACCGCCGAGTCGGTCCTGCCCGCGCCCGCTTCGAACCGAGGCGACCGCGCCAGCCTGGCTGACCCTTTGGGAGAGTTCGCCTCTCTCTCGGGAGTCGAGACCACAACGCGAGACCTGCGCCCCGCGGGTCCGCTCATCGCCCGCCATGGTCCCGATCTGCCACAGCACATCGCCCGCCAGATCGCCGAATTCGCCCCGCAGCCGCAGCAGGCGACCGAGGTGAGGCTCAACCCCGAAGAGCTTGGACGGGTGCGCATGACCATGATCCAGGCCGAGGGTGCGATCTCGGTCAGCATCACCGCGGAACGCGGCGAGACGCTTGACCTCATTCGGCGACATATCGGCCTTCTGGCGGAGGAGTTCCGCCAGATCGGCTATGGCAGCATCACATTCGACTTCGGCCCCGAAGGCCAGCGCCAGGGGCGCGGGCACCCGGCGCCGGACGATGACCCGACACACGCCGAAGCAGGCCGGCACCCGGGCGCGCCCGAGAGAGACGCGCCGCCTGCGCGCGCGCTCTCGGCCCACATTGCGAGCGGCTCGATCGATATCCGCCTTTAACGAAAGCAGCGCATGATGACAGACCCAACCACGCCCCTTTCATCAACTTCTCACGCCGCCGCCGCGCAAAGTGCGCGCGCCCAATCCGGCGAGACGCAAAGCGTGATCGGTTCGGATTTTCAGACCTTTCTGGAAATGCTGACCACACAGATGCAGAACCAGGATCCGCTCAATCCGATCGACAGTTCGGACTACGCGGTGCAACTGGCCACGTTCTCATCTGTCGAACAGCAGGTTCTGACCAATGATCTGCTGAGCGGGTTGGCGGCGAATATCGCGGCGTCGGGCGTGACACAGCTTGCCTCGCTGGTGGGGATGGAGGTGCGCAGCACCGCCGCGGCCCGGTTCGATGGCACGCCCCTGAACCTCGCACCCGAGGTCGACCCGCAGGCCGATGCGGCATGGCTTGTCGTCGCCGACGAGACCGGAACCGAGGTTCAGCGTCACCCGCTCGACCTTGCCGGTGGCCCGGTCGCATGGGCCGGGGTCGACGCGGACGGCGCCCCGTTGGCGCCGGGGCTTTACAGTTTCACGGTCGAGAATTTCGCGAAGGGAGAACCCGTTTCCACGACCCCGGTCGAAACCTATTCCAGGGTGATCGAGGCGCAGAACGTGGAGGGCAGCTTGCAGCTTGTCCTCGATGGCGGCGCGACGGTTCCTGCAGACGATGTTCTGGCGCTGCGCCACCCGACCTGAGCGCGCGAAGCGAGCGGCCTGAACAGCCTGTCCCGACAACTTCTTGGCGAATCAATCATGCCGGAACACCGGGCATTCACAGGGTTGACCGGTTCGCGGCAATTCCACGTCACAGAGCCACGTCGATGCAAAAATGCAACGCAGCACAGCGCCGTATCGCGGAAAATCAGCACGGTTCTGCCCAAGATTGGAGCAGATCGAAACGGAAACGCCGGCACCGCAAAAATCTGTTTTCAAGCTGAATGATACTGTGCGATAGTGTTATTGGTCATGTTGGCACTTGCCGACTCAACTAAGGTTTGGAGAAAGTTATGAAAAAGATTTCGACGATCGCAGCCGTTGCTGCTCTCGCCGCTGCTACCGCATTGCCGGTTGCCGCTGAAACCAAGACCCAGGACGATCCGTTCGTGTCGACCCAAGGTGCCGGGCTTGGCCTTGCCGGGATTGGCTCAGGTTTTGCAGCCGTCGCCGTCGTCGGTTTGGCCGCTGCCGTTGCCTCGAGCTCGAGCAGCGACGGAAGCTGAGGCGATTGCCGACAGGCGACCGGTTTTTGGAAACGGCGGCCTGTGGGCCGCCGTTTTCATTTGGTCACTTACTTGCGCAGGGCCTGGATAAAGATGTGCCCTGTATCGGGGCTCGCCCACTGGCGCGACTGCACAACGTCGCCCTGCGTGTCGACCATGTAGGTGTTCACGAAACGACGCGCTCCGGTGTCGCAGCTTTCGGTCATCTCGATCGCTTTCGCCTCGAACCGCGCACTTTCGACCATCTTTTCGCCGCCACGGGTCACACGGCACGTGGCGCGCATATCCACGGTGTGGTTTTCACCGTCAAGATAGCGGTGAACGCGCTGCGCCTGACCCTCTTGGCGGGCGGTGACGAGCGCGGCAATCTCTCCGGTTTCGGATGACATGATGTCATTTCCGAGCCCCCGCGTCGCGGTAATCAGCCCGTCCTTCATGATGATCGTCCGACGGTCCGGCGCGGCCCATGTGCCATGGGGGCCATTGGTCTCGATCCGGGTCAGGAGCGTCGTGCTGTTGCGCGCCTCGACCACGGCAAGGCTCAGCGGCAGATCGGTGCCCTTGAGCCCTGCATCAATCTCGGCCGCGATCTGTTCGGCTGTCGCGCCGCCGTTGTCCTCCTGACCCGATGACTTGAACACGTCCGAGACCGCGGTCCTGAGCACCTCGAGCTGACTCTGGCCGGGCCGGTTGCCGCAGGCGGCAAGGACAAGGCAGGCACTCAACAGCAGGCCGACATGTGAACGCTTCATCTCCAGAATTTCCCCCATGTCTTGGCCATCTGCGGTCGGTGGGTGTCGCGCACTGCCTCGTAAAGCCGACCATCCACATTGACGCGCGCACCGCCATCACGGGTCAGCGACTGGATATTGATGTCGTTCTTCTTGCGCGTGGCCGAGCCGATCGCCCAACTCAACGGCACCGTGATGCGGATGCCCTTGTCGAACGACCCCTCGCCAAAGGCGGCGGTCGAGACGTCGGTCTTGGTCACATAGGCCCCCACACGCCAGCCATTGTCGAATTCCCGGTCGAGCGCCACGGTGGCCCCCCAGTCGCCGGCAAGGTATCGGCCCATGTCAAGCTGCCCGTGAAAGCCGTTACCGAAATCGTAATAGGCCGACAGGTGGCCGGTCGCGATATCGTAATCGCGCAGTCCGAAACCCTGATCAAAGTCGCGCTGCGCGACATAGTTCAACTCGGCGCCCAGCGCGAGAGGGCTGTCCACCGGTTTCCAAAGGACCTCGCCCGAGGCACCGGCATACATCTGTTCAAGGTAGCCGAACGTCACGCGGCCATACCAGTCATCACCCAGCCGGCCATATTTCGCGATTGTCAGATGATCGAGCCGCGGGTCGTTGCCCTCGGCATAGAAGCGCGCGTTCGATCGCACCTTTGGCAGCGTGCCCGGACCCGCCCCCGACCGGCCACTGGGGGGATCGTCGAGATTCCCCGCCGCCTTGACCGACACAGCGCTTGACAGAACCCAGCCGGGCGCGACGTGATAGTCGCCCGACAGGCGCACCCCCGCATCTGCCTTGACCGGCGAATCCGGATCGAAAACACCGAGTTTCAAGAACGGGGCGAGGCTCCATTCCAGCCGCGGATAATTGTCCGGGGCAACGTCCATTCCCGCCCATGCCGCGCCATTGCCGCTGAAGGTCACGCGATCGAACATCTCTGTGGCGGGCGCGTTTTCCAGCGCCTCGACATCGCTTCGCCGCATGGTCACCGCACCGGCCGGCATGCCGCGATAGCTTTGCCCGATGGTGAAATGTTCGACGGAATCCGGCATCACGCGGCTCAGAACGCGGGCCGCACGGCCAGCGGCCTGAGACTCGACATCCCAGCGGTGGTTACGCAAGAGAACCCGCGCATGCCGGGAGTCGACCTCCATCCCCTCGAGGATCAGCCCCTCCCGGGCCAGGCTTTGCGCAACCTCGTCGCTCAACCTGTCGCGGGCCCCGGGCGTGTCGGCCCAGCCCAGATCGCGGGCCGAGAACTGCGGGCGCACCGAAACCGGCACGGGGGCCGTGTCGGACCCGCCCGGCACCGGCGATGCCTTGGGGTTGAGTGCAATGCTCATCCGCACACCGACTTCCGAGCCATACATGTAATAGGCGCCGAGGTTGATGCTGTCGCTGACCTGGTAATCGAGACCGAAATTCCATGGGCTTTCACGTCGGAACAGGTTCGCCCCCGGGTCCTGCCCGGCGCCACGCTCTTCGAGATAGGCGTCGGTCGAATACTCGGCCTTGAAGCTCAGCCGCTCACTCGCCTGGTAGCTCAGCCCGCCAAAACCCGACATCGGCCCGCGGAACCATCGGTCGGTATTTGGAATGCCGCCGGAACCGATGACGCCTGTCGGGCGGGTGCCGGTGCTCCCGAAACTGTCGAAACTGCCAAGCCGACCCCAACCGACTCCGCCGGTCAGGCGCAGCCGCGATCCGATTTCCTTGGTCGCGACCACGTATTCACCGCCATAAAGCCCGGTGCCCATGAAATCACGCAGGCCGACCGCCACCGCCGGCCGGTAGTCGCCTTCGGTCAGGACCTGATAGCGCAGATCGAAGCTGCGGTCATAATACGACGAATTGGGATAGGGATTCGCCCCGCCCCGTCCCGGACGGTAGTCGCGCAACGACGAATAGCGAAACGATCCGGTCAGGCGCGGCGCGACCTGAAAGCTCAACGTCGTCTTGGTTGTATCCCCGAAATGCGAAACCGTGGCGGATAATTCCCCGTCCTCGGCCATCTCGGCCGTGGGCATGTCGATCAACCCACCGGGCGTGCCATACATGTTCTTCGATCTGGTGGTCAGGTTGTCACCATGGGCCGCCATCGGCACCATCGCCACAAACCCGATAATCATCGCCGGCGTCGTAACCCGCATCGCGCTGCCACTCCAATTAATCCCTGACAGCTTATGCGATACTGCACCGTGAAAAAACAGCCCATTTCACCGTGAAACACGCGCCTGCCCAACTGTCACAAATCTGCCAGTGCAGATGACCGCGCCGCAGATCGTCATTGTGACATCACAAGCGCAGCGCCCCCCGCTCCCAGCGCCACACCACCGACAAGCCAAAGCGCGTGCACCCATGGACGGGTCTCGGGCCGGGGCGGGGCAGGCGGAAGGCTTTGCCGGATGAGCGCGGCCTCGACCATGCCGGGCAGGCGCGGGCCGAACCGCGCCAGCACCCGCGCGGTTTTCGCCATGTCCCGGGCCAGCGCCTTGGGGCCGATGGATTGCTGGATGTAGTCGCCGACGATGGGCTTGGCCACGTCCCATATGTTGAGATTGGGCGACAGCGATCGCGCCACCCCCTCGACCACCACCATCGTGCGCTGCAAAAGGATCAGCTCGGTGCGCGTTTCCATTCCGAAACGCTCCGTGACTTCAAAGAGATAGCTCAGAAGCCGCCCCATCGAGATCTGGCTGGCATCCATGCCGAAAATCGGCTCGCCCACCACCCTGAGTGCGCGGGCAAAGGCGTCCACGTCCTGATCGGCGGGCACGTATCCGGCCTCGAAATGCACTTCGGCCACGCGTTTGTAATCGCGCTGGATGAAACCATAGAGGATCTCGGCATAGACCCGGCGGGTGTATTCGTCGATATGCCCCATGATCCCGAAATCATAGGCGATGATATCGCCATTCGCCGCGACCTTGAGGTTGCCCTGATGCATGTCGGCATGAAAGAATCCGTCGCGCAGCGCATGGCTCAGGAAGAGCTGCAACACCCGCTCGCCCAGCGCGCGACGATCATGGCCCGCCGCATCCAGCGCCGCGTTGTCGCCCAGCGCCACCCCCTCGGCCCAGCCCATCACCATCACGCGACGGCCCGAAAACGGCCATTTCACATCCGGCAGACGGAAGCCCGCATCTTCTGAGGTGTTGGCCGCGAATTCACTGGCCGAGGCCGCTTCGAGCCGCAGGTCGAGCTCGCCGCGAACCACGCCCTCGAAATGAGTGATCACATCGCGCGGGCGCAAGCGCCGCGATGCAGGCGACAGGAACTCGATCACATCGGCGGCAAGGTAAAAGGCGTCGATATCGCGCCGGAACGCCCGCTCGATCCCCGGCCTCAGCACCTTGACCGCCACGTCCTCGCTCGTGTCCCTGAGCCGCGCGCGATGCACCTGCGCGATCGAGGCCGCCGCCACCGGTTCGCTGAAACTGTCGAAAATCTCGCCCACGGGCAGGCCCAGCGCATCCTGAACCGTTGCGCGCGCCTCGGCCATGGAAAAAGGCGGCAGCTTGTCCTGCAAGACCCGCAGATGTTGGGCCAGCTCGTCGCCCACCACGTCGGGCCGGGTGCTCAGGATCTGCCCGAACTTGATATAGGCGGGGCCCAGCGCGCTCAGCGCGCGGGTCGCGGGCGGCATCGCGGGATCCCCCTTTTCGCCCAGCCATTGCACCGGCCAGACCAGCGCGCGCAGCACCATCCGCATGAATTTCGGCGCCTCGAACGCATCGAGGATCACCGTCATCGCCCCGGTCCGCTCCAGCGTCGCACCGGTACGGATCAGGCGGATGATATTGTGCGGACCCCTCATCCCGCGCGCCTCACAGCTTCCAGCCCGAATGCAGACAGGCGATGCCCATCGACAGGTTGCGATACTTCGCCTGCTCGAACCCGGCCGCTTTCACCATGTCGAGGAACGTCTCCTGATCCGGGAACTTGCGTATCGATTCAACAAGATACTGATACGAATCGCGGTCATTCGCGATCGCCGCGCCCATGCGCGGAATGATGTTGAAGGAATAGAGATCGTAAACCTTCTGCATCAGGTCATTGGGAATCTGGCTGAACTCCAGTACAATCAGCCGCCCGCCCGGCCTGAGCACGCGGAACGCTTCGTTCAGGGCCTCCTGCGGTCGCGTCACGTTGCGGATTCCGAACGAGATCGTGTAGACGTCGAAAACGCTGTCATCAAAGGGCAACGCCATCGCATCGCCCACCACCCAGTCAAGACTGTGCGACAGGTTGACCGCCTCGGCCCGCTTGCGCCCCTCGATCAGCATCGGCTCGGTCAGATCAAGCACCGTAGCCTCCCCATGCCCCGAGCGCTTGAGAAAGCGGAACGCGATGTCGCCCGTGCCACCCGCCACATCCAGAAGCCGCTGTCCGGGTCGGGGGGCGAGCCAGTCCATCATCGCATCCTTCCAGATGCGGTGAATGCCAAGGCTCATCGCGTCGTTCATCACGTCGTATTTCGACGCGACCGACCCGAATACGCCGCGCACGCGCCCGGCCTTCTCTGCCTCGGGGATATCCTGAAATCCGAAATGCGTGGTCTTCCCGGTCATTTGGCTTGCCTTGATGCTGTCCGCCCACTCTTATACGCGGCGTTACGCGCGCACAATGCGCCCCGATGACCGCGAGGCCCCATGCCCGAGTTGCCCGAGGTTGAAACTGTCCGCCGTGGTCTTGCCCCATCGATGGAGGGGCAGGTAATCACCCATGCGCAGGTCAACCGCCCCGATCTGCGCTGGCCCTTCCCGCCCGATTTCGCCGCACGCCTGACCGGGCGGCGTGTCGAACGGCTCCGCCGACGCTCCAAGTACATCCTCGCCGATCTCGACGGGGGGGACTCGCTGCTGATTCACCTCGGCATGTCAGGGCGGATGACCGTCTCGGGCGACCCGCTGGGACAATTTGTCCACGCCCACCCGGCCCGCGAAAAACACGATCACGTCATCATCGACATGGCGAACGGCGCGCGGATCACCTTCAACGACGCGCGCCGCTTCGGCGCGATGGACCTCCTGCCCACCGACCGGGCCGATGCCCATCCGCTGCTGGCCAGGCTCGGCCCCGAGCCGCTCGGCAATGCCTTCAACGAGGCCTACCTCGTCGCCGCGCTCAGGGGCAGGAACACCCCGGTCAAATCGGCCCTGCTCGATCAGCGCATCATCGCCGGCCTGGGCAACATCTATGTCTGCGAGGCGCTTTACCGCGCCCATATCGCGCCCACACGCCGTGCCGGGCGAATCTCGGCGGCGCGGGTGGCGGCACTCGTTCCGGTCATCCGCACCGTGCTGCAAGAGGCGATCGAGGCGGGCGGTTCATCGCTCAGGGATTTTCGCCAGACCAGCGGCGAACTGAGCTATTTCCAGCACCGTTTCGACGTTTACGACCGCGCGGGCCAGCCCTGCCGCACCCCCGGCTGCACGGCCACGATTCGCCGCACCGTGCAATCGGGACGGTCGTCCTTTCACTGCCCGCAATGCCAAAGATAACTTGATCCACCCCGCCACAATGGTAAGGAATCCCCCCTAGACCGAAACAAGCGAAAGCGACATGACCATGGCCTATGAGACGATCATCGTCGAAGTAGAAGACCACGTCTGCCTCATCCGTCTGAACCGCCCCGATGCGCTCAACGCGCTGAACGACCAGCTCCTCAGGGAACTGGCCAAGGCGATGACCGAGGCACAAGCCAACGACAAGGTGCGCTGCATCGTGCTGACCGGCAGCGACAAGGCTTTCGCCGCCGGGGCCGACATCAAGATGATGAGCGAGAAAAGCTTCACCGACGTCTTCACCTCGGATCTCTTCACCGACGAGACCGACGCCGTGACCCGCGTGCGCAAACCCGTCATCGCGGCCGTGGGCGGCTACGCGCTGGGCGGCGGCTGCGAACTGGCGATGATGTGCGATTTCATCATCGCCGCCGACAATGCCAAGTTCGGCCAGCCCGAGATCAACCTCGGCGTCATGGCCGGGATCGGCGGCACCCAGCGTCTGACCCGTGCCATCGGCAAGGCCAAGGCGATGGACATGAACCTCACCGGCCGCTTCATGGATGCCGAAGAGGCCGAGCGCGCCGGGCTGGTCAGCCGCATCGTCCCCGCCAAGGAGCTGATGAAGGAGGCGATGGGCGCGGCCCAGAAGATCGCCGAGAAAAGCATGATCGCCACCATGGCGGTCAAGGAATCGGTCAACCGCTCCTTCGAGACCACGCTGCGCGAAGGGCTCTTGTTCGAGCGCCGGGTGTTCCACGCGCTCTTTGCCACCGAGGACCAGAAGGAAGGCATGTCCGCCTTCCTGGAAAAACGCGAGCCACAATTCCGCGATCGCTGATCGCGCACCAGAGCACGCACAAGGCCCGGATGCGGATCGCACCGGGCCTTTTTCATTTGCGCCGGTCGCGGGCTGTGGCCCGCCCTGCACGTCATCTCCATCGGGGAATCAGTGTGTGGTAGCGTGGGGCGGACTTGAACCGCCGACCCCAGCATTATGAGTGCTGTGCTCTAACCGGCTGAGCTACCACGCCATCTCACACGAGCCGCTCAATTAGACTCGCTTCCGCGGCCTGTCAAACGGAATTGCACCCCGATCCTTCATCTTGCCTCAAATACTCCCGCCGGAGGCCACCCGAGGATGAGGCCGGATGGCCGAAGACGAGGCATCATGCGCGCCGCAGGCGCACGATCCGGTCACTCGGCTTTCTGGATCTCCACCGCATGCGGATAGGGAATGGTAATGCCCTTGGCATCAAAGGCTTCCTTGATCGCCTGCGTGAGATGGAACTTGAGATCCCAGAAATCCCCGGCCGCACACCATACCCGCAAGGTGAGATCGACCGAACTGTCGCCCAGGTTGGTGACACGCACCCACGGCGCCGGATCGGCATGAACGCGCGCATCCGCCGCGACCTGTTCGAGGATCACCGCCTTGGCCGCCTCGGCATCGTCGCCATAGTCGATCCCGAACACCATGTCGACGCGCCGCGTCGCGTGATGCGAGAAGTTGCGGATGATCGACCCCCAGGCCTGGCCGTTGGGCATGATGATCTGCACGTTGTCGGGCGTTGTCAGCTCGGTGATGAAAAGGTTGATATCCGCCACCGTCCCCGCCGTGCCGCCGATATCGACATACTGACCCAGCTTGTAGGGTCGGAACAGGAGGATCATGAAGCCCGCCGCCAGATCGCTCAGCGTACCCTGAAGTGCCAGGCCAATGGCCAGCGTTGCCGCGCCCAGCACCGCCACCAGCGATGTCGCCTGGATGCCGAACAGCCCCAGAACCGCAATCAACACCATCAAGAGGATCACCCATTTGATGACGCTGGACACGAAATTGCCCAGCGTGTCGTCGATCCGCGGATTGGCATTCACCTTCCGCCGGACCGTGCCCGACACCATCCCGGCCACCATCCAGCCAATCACCAGAACGATCAGCGCCTTGATCGCCGCAATCACCATCGGCCCCCAGCTTCCTGCCATTCCCATCATTTGATCCATCTGTCCTGTCTCCTTGTGTCCCGGCACAGGATCGCATTTCAACGACGTCGAATAAACATGTATTCGGACCTGTGTTCACGGGATTTTCCGGTTACTTTTCCCGAACAGACCAGGAGTGCCTCATGCCTGCAATCACCGACCACCCGATCAACACCCGCTGGCCCGCCGCCAATCCCGACATCCTGCAGCTCTATTCCTTTCCCACGCCGAACGGGGTCAAGGTCTCGGCCATGCTCGAAGAGACCGGCCTGCCCTATGAATGGCACCGGGTCACGCTTTCGGATGCGGATGTGAAAACCCCCGAATTCCTGTCGCTCAATCCCAATGGCAAGATCCCCGCGATCATCGACCCGGATGGCCCGGGCGGTCAGCCGCTCGAACTTTTTGAATCCGGGGCGATCCTCGTCTACCTGGCCGAGAAAACCGGCGAGTTTCTCTCCCCCGACCCTGCGGCGCGTTATCAAACCCTGCAATGGGTCATGTTCCAGATGGGCGGGATCGGCCCGATGTTCGGACAGCTGGGCTATTTCTTCGCCTTTGGCGGTGCCGATATCGACGACAGGCGCCCGGTCGAACGCTATCTCAAGGAAACCATGCGCCTGCTCGATGTGCTCGAAACGCGGCTGGCAGGTCGTGAGTGGCTGATGGACAACTATTCCATCGCCGATATCTGCAACGCGCCATGGCTTCGCGCGCTGGATTTCTATGGCGCCAAGGCAGAGGTGAAATGGGACAGCCGGCCCAATGTCCTGGCCTGGTTCGACCGCTTCATGGATCGCCCAGCGATCAGGCGTGCCATCAACATCCCCCCGCGCGAGGTCTGAGACAGGTTTCCACGAACCACGCCGCTGACACGAATAATTGAGATGCCGGTGATCGCCCGGCGCTGCTACACTGGTGTCCATGACCTGCCCTCGCGCCCTCCCCGCCGCCCTTGCCATTGCCCTGCTCCTGCCTGCCTCGGCGCGGCCCGAAGCTCCGGAAATCCTCGCTGTCGAAGCGATACGCACGGGCATGGACTGGCGAATCGACGTGACGCTGGAACATCCCGATGCAGGCTGGGATCACTTTGCCGACGCCTGGGAGGTGCTCGACGATGCAGGCAACCGGTTGGGATTCCGCGAACTCGCGCATCCGCATGTCGAGGAGCAGCCCTTTACCCGCTCGCTCTATAACGTGATGCTGCCTGACGGGTTGCGCCGCATCCATGTCCGCGCCCGCTGTTCCGAGGATGGCTGGAGCGACGAGGTTTTCACCGTCGATCTCGAACCCTGAGCGCCGAGAGGCGCGACACGTCTTAAGGAATGCCTTTCGGCGCAGATCAGGCTATTCTGGCGCCGATAACAGCATGTTGCAGTGAGTGGCGGATGTCTTTCGAGGAGATTGCCGAATTCCTGTCTGCCCCGGACACCCATGGGCCGGGCGTCGAGGTGGAAACGGTGCGGACCCATACCGCGATCGTGTTCCTGGCCGGTGATACGGCGTACAAGGTGAAGCGCCCCATCACCTATGACTATCTCGATTTCTCGACGCTGGAGAAGCGGGAGGCGATACTGCGCCGCGAGCTGGAATTGAACAAACCCGCGGCACCGCAGATCTATCTTGGCCTTGTGCCGGTCACACGGCAATCCGATGGGGGCCTGAAACTGGACGGCGACGGCGAGGTCGTCGAATGGTGCCTGCAGATGCGGCGGTTTCCGGCCGAGGCGGAACTGACGGCGCTGGCCGCGCGCCATGCGATCAGCCGGTCGCTGGCGGAAGAGATCGGACACAGCATTGCCGACTATCACGCGCGGGCCGAGATCGCATCCGCGGACGGCCTCGAACTTGTGACAGAAATCGCGAGCGAGCTGGACAATGCCTTCGCGGGCATGGCGGACGTATTGGGCCCGGCCCGTGTCGAGGCGTTCCATAGCAGTGTCGCGGCGCAAATCGGGGCCAACGCGGCGCTCCTGACCGGCCGGGGCCGGGCCGGGCATGTCCGGAGAGGGCATGGCGATCTGCATCTGGGCAACTTGGTGCTGCTCGACGGCCGGCCGGTGCCATTCGACGCCCTGGAATTCAACGAGCGCCTGGGCACGCTCGACGTGCTCTATGATCTGGCATTCATCATCATGGACCTGTTGCATCGCGGGCTGTCGGAGGCCGCGAATGCCGTGCTGAATGCCTATCTCAACCGGGCGCGCCAGCCCGATCATCTTGATGGCCTGGTGTTGCTCCCATTGTTCCTGGGGCTCCGAGCGGGCATTCGGGCGATGGTCAAGGTGCAGACGGCGCAACTGAAGGAGGGAGGGTCCGACGCTGATGTCGAAGCGGCGAGGGCCTATCTCGATCATGCGCTCGGTTACCTGGCGCCACCTGCACCCCGGCTGGTGGCGATCGGCGGGTTTTCGGGAACCGGCAAGACCTCCCTCGCCCGGCAACTGGCGCCTCTGATTGCCCCGGCACCCGGTGCGATCCATTTGCGCAGCGATCTGGAGCGCAAGGCGATGTTCGGGGTGGATCCGCTGTCGCGCCTTCCACAAAGCGCCTATTCCGCCGCTGCCGGCAAGCGCGTTTACAGTCGCTTGCTGGACCAGGCCGTTCGCGTCCTGGAGGCCGGGCATTCCGTCATTATCGATGCGGTCTTTGCACGCCCCGAGGAGCGCCAGGGCCTGGCCGAACTGGCGCAGCGCCAAGGTTTAAAGCTCACCGGGCTGTGGCTGCATGCGGATCTTGCAACGCTGATGTCGCGGGTCTCGTCACGTCGGGGCGATGCCTCGGACGCCGATGAAACGGTGGTGCGCAAGCAGGTTGAAACCGGGAAGGTGGCGGCAGATTGGGTGCAGATCGAGGCCGGCGCGGAAAGACAAGCGGTCGCGCAGAGGGCACGCGCCGCATTGCGGATCTGACCGGCGTGCAGGCGCCCGGTCATCCTCGGTTCCCTCCAACATTCCGCTCAAGGCATCCGGCTTTACCTGTTCCGGCTCGGACCCTGCCCCGGCGGAACGCCTGCGCGCCTATGCCCCTTGGGGCATGATCGCGCGTTTGAGCGCCTCGACATCGACACCGGCCAAGCAGGCCAGGGATCGGGGATCGAGAACCCGGATATCCATGTGATCGCGCATTTCGAGGATTCCATTGCGGGCCATGCGCCGCAGGGTTCGGCATACATGGACCGATGACAACCCGACATAGTCGCCGAGCTGCTGCTGTGTCAGTGGAATATGGAATTCGCAATTCCTGCCGTCGCTGTCCGGAGATATCCGGATGCAGAATTCGACAAGCGCATAGGCAAGGCGCATCTCGGCCGCCCCCCTGCCGACGCGCAACATCCGCTCGGCGCGGCGCGCGTGCATCGCCGATTCCATGCGATGCGCCAGGTGGTGCAGTGCGGGCCGCTCGCCGGTCATGGTTTCCCAGCTGCGATAGGGCATGGCCGCCAGCGCACCATCGGTCAGCGCCTCGACGGTCACCGACGCGGTCACGCCATCGGCCCCGGATGGATCGACGATATCGCCGGGCAGAGCGAAATCGATGATCTGGTTCTGCCCACCCTCAAGCGCCTTGGACAGCGCCAGCCACCCTGCGCGCACATAATAGACAGCCCGGCACTCGTCGCCTTCGATCAACAGCGTGCAGTTGTTCGGCAAACGGAGGACATGCTGGCTGAAAAGGCTCTCAAGGCCGGATGAAAAGCCATCGAGAGCGGTTCCGGGAAACACCCACGCGGTATCGCGCGTACCTTCTTGATATTGATTTTCAGCAAACACCACAGCATTGCCTCCGGGGCCAATTCATTCTTGCAGGAAAAGCCAATCCCACGACCCTGGAAGCGCGGACAGGGCAAGGACGATCCCGCTTTCTATATGTGAAATTCATTATACCGATAACGGCCTTCCAGGTCTTGATTTTCGACACATCAGGGATTCACCCTGCCGACCGGAAGATCTCGGCACGGCAACCGCTGCGAGAACCGTTTGGATTCAGCACATTGGCGCATGATCTTGTTAGCCGGTGAAGCGAGCGGACCAGCGCCGATCAGCAAGGCCCGCCAACTCGCGACTTGATGTTCTTTACGCACGTTAATGCGGATGGCGAGGCTGATGTTAGAATCGAGCTTTAAGGGAATTGATTCGATTTACATCTCAGGAGCAATGAAATGGCAGCCCGAAAGCCCGACGCGCCCGCGGTCACCAGTTTCTTCTCGCAATATCAGAACATGCTCGGGATGATCCCGCTGATGGCACCACAAGCCGAGCGTTTCTGGCAGGCGCAGAAAGACATCCTTGGCGAGACCGAAACCTTTTCAAGGCATTGGTTTGAAAGACGCCACACCGCAACGCGCACGGCCCTGGAGACGGCAAAGGATATTTCGGCGAACGGATCCTCGGACCCGGCGCACGCCATGAAATCGGTCGCCGAATGGCAGAAACAGTCGATGGAGCGCATCGCCGAGGATACCCGGGAGTGGTTCGATTTCTGTGCCCGTTGCGCCGGCCGCTTCGG
This sequence comes from Rhodobacteraceae bacterium HLUCCO07, assembly GCA_001314705.1. Classification (GTDB taxonomy): domain Bacteria; phylum Pseudomonadota; class Alphaproteobacteria; order Rhodobacterales; family Rhodobacteraceae; genus Aquicoccus. The sequence continues at coordinate 113,277 of LJSU01000028.1, read as the reverse complement.
CCGGGCGGAATTGGAAGCCGGCGAAGACAGCCTCGAAGAGATCGCGAAATCGGCAAAACCGACCAAGAGAGAGAAGGATGACATTCCGGTCTGAACGCCGCGGCAGGGACACATATGTGACATGCGTGCCCCTATCGGTCGGCAGTCATCCGCCAGCCGGCTGATCCTCCAGCAGGAAACTGATCTTCGCATTCACGCGATAGCTGACGATCCTGTTGTTCTCGACGGACGCGTCCATTTCCTTGACATAGATGGATTTGATGTTGCGCACCGACTCCGACGCCTTGGTGACGGCGGTCTGGGCCGCGTCTTCGAAGCTTTTCTCCGATTCCGCGAGCACTTCAACAACCTTGAGCATGGACATTGATCATCTCCCTTCGCTGCAGGGGCATCACCCCCTTCCGCAGGAGACTTGCGACCGGGTCTCATCCACGCTTCAACCTCGGACAAGAGTGCGGACCTGATGTCCCGGAACGAAACGGCGAAAACGCAGGGCCCTATTGCGGGCCATGCCCTTCCCGCCGCTGACCCAGTTCGCGGGCTTCGTCCATCAGCCGGATGACTTCGTCATCGGTTGTCTGATCGAAATCGGCATAATGTGCACCGACCCCGAAGAACGGTTGCGGTGTGAGAAGGCAGACGACCTCGTCGACCTCCTCACGCAGTTCGGCAAGGGTGTCGGGCGCGGCAACCGGAACGGCAAGCACCAGCCTGGCCGGGCCGCGCTGTTGCAGCGCCTTGAGCGAGGCGCGCATCGTTGCCCCGGTGGCGATCCCGTCATCGGCAACGATCACCGTGCGCCCTTTCATCGGCACCGGCTTGCGGTCTCGCAGGTAGATCCCTCTCCGGCGGGCGATCTCGTCGAGCTGCTCCCGCGCCATGCGCTCAATGTCATCGCGCGTCAGTCCGACATGCGCGGCGATACTCTCGTTGATGACGATCCGTGGATCATCGCCGTTCACCACCGCGGCGACTGCCAGTTCGGGTTGTCCCGGCACGCCGATCTTGCGCACCATCACAAGGTCCATCGGCGCATCGAGACCGCGCGCGATCTCGATCCCCACGGGGACGCCACCACGGGGCAAGGCGACGACGACAGGATCGTGATATCCATTGCTCGCAAGCTCTTCTGCGAGGGCCTTTCCCGCCTCGCTCCGGTTGGGGAAGCTGGTCATGGTCTCCTCCTCATGCCCTGTGCGCTGCCACTCCGCGAGGGTCGGCGCCGAGCGGATGGCTCCACGATCACCCCGGTTTCCTTGCGAGCCAACGCGCCCGGGATGTCCGGGCGCGTTGGCAGTCAGTCGTCCGAATCTTCTGCCATGCGGGCGTCCTCGCGCAACTCGAACCACATCGCGTTCAGGATGGCAAAGAGCGCCGCGAGGGGAAGGCCCAGAAGCCAGGCGAAATACCACATGTGTCTTTCCTTTCAGTAGGCATTCTTGTTGCTGGAGAGTTCATCCTCACCCACCTTGCCCCACAACACCTTGTAGACCCAGGCGGTGTAGATCATGATGAGCGGCATGAAGATCGCGGTGCTGACCAGCATCACGAAGAGCGTCAGGTGCGAGGATGACGCATCCCAGACCGTCAGCGACGAACGCGGATCGATCGACGACGGCAGGATGAAGGGAAACATCGTCAGCCCCACCGACGAGATCACCCCGGTGATGCCCAGCTTCGACCACAGGAGCGCCGAAACCTCGCCGCCGCGGGCCAATCCGCGCACGGCCAGCCCGATGCCGACGAAACCCATGATCGGTGCGATGGCGATCCAGGGGCGTTCGGAATAGGCGGCCAGCCATGAACCGCCACGCGAAACTTCGCTCAGGAGCGGGTTCGACGGACCATCGGTGTCGATCGGGCCGACAAGGGCGAAACCGTCGATGCCAAAGGCCAGCCACAGCCCGGCCAGCGCATAGCCCCCCATCGCCACCAGTCCGGCGGTGACACCGAAGCGGCGGGCACGATCGACGACCACGGGCGCATCGGCCTTGACCGTCAGCCAGGCCGCGCCATGCGCGATCAGCATCGCCAGCGACACCGCCCCCGCCAAGAGTGCGAACGGGTGCAGAAGCTGGAAGAAGCTGCCCTCGTAGAGCGAGAACAGGTTGTCGGTCAGGCGAAACGGCACGCCCAGAAGCACATTGCCCACCGCGACACCGAACAGAAGCGCCGGCACCGCACCGCCAACGAACAACGCCCAGTCCCAGCCATTGCGCCAGGCGAAACTGTCGCGCTTGGAGCGATACTTGAACCCCACGGGCCGAAGGATCAGCGCCGCCAGGATCAGGAACATCGCCATGTAGAAGCCCGAGAAGCTGACCGCGTAAAGCGGTGGCCATGCAGCGAATATCGCCCCGCCGCCGAGAATGAACCAGACCTGGTTGCCTTCCCATACCGGGCCGACGGTGTTGATCACCACGCGCCGCTCTCCGTCGGTTCGCGCGACAAAGGGCAGGAGCGTGCCCACCCCCAGGTCGAAACCATCGGTCAGGGCGAAACCGATCAGAAGCACGCCGAGAAGCAGCCACCAGATCACACGCAGAAGTTCAAAGTCGATCAGTTCATGCAAGATCATGTCGTTTACTCCGCAGGTGAGGCAAAGGGCCCCTTGCCGTCATGTGTGCGCAACCGATGTTCGTGCCGCGCCATCCAGGTTTCGGTTTCTTCCACATCCTGTTCGGGGCCCTTGCGGATGTATTTGAGCAACAGCGCCATCTCGACGACGAAAAGGATGGTGTAGAAGATGATGAATCCCGCCAGCGTCAGTGCGACCGAGGTGATCGACAGGTGACTGACCGACATGGCCGTGGGCAGGATGCCATCCACCGTCCAGGGCTGGCGACCGTATTCGGCCACGAACCAGCCCATCTCGGCCGCGATCCAGGGCGTGGGAATGATCGCCACGGCAGCGCGCAACGTCCAGCGCGGATAGCGCCCGCCCATGAAGTTGGTCGCGACGAAGAAATAGGCCATCACCCCGATGAACGCAAAGCCGAGGCCCACCATGATCCGGAACGCCCAGAACAACGGCCAGACCATGGGCACCGTGTCGTTTGCGGCCTGAAGGATCTGCTCCTCGCTTGCCTCTCGCGGATCGTCCAGATAGCGCAAGAGCAGGAAGGCATAGCCCAGGTCGTTCCCGTGCTCCTCGAACCTGTCCAGCACCTCCTGCGGGGTATCCTCGCGCTCGTCACGGATCGTCATGAGCGCATCATAGGCAATGACGCCCGAGCGCACCCGCTCCTCGGATTCGATCACCAGATCGTTGATCCCCGGGATCTCGGTGGTCAGTGAGCGGGTGGCGATCAACCCCATGACATGGGGCACGTGAAGCGCATAATGGGTCTCGCGCTCGGACTGATCGGGCAGGCCGAACAGGGTGAACGAGGCCGGTGCGGGCTCGGTCTCCCACATGCCTTCCATCGCGGCCAGTTTCATGCGCTGGGTATGCGTGGCGCTGTAACCCGACTCGTCGCCCAGAACCACCACCGACAACGCCGCCGCCAGACCAAAGCTGGAGGCAACCGCGATCGAGCGGCGCGCCAGTTCCATATGCCGGTCCTTGAGCAGGAACCACGCCGAGACGCCCAGCACGAAAATCGCCGCGGTCACATAGCCGGCCGAAACCGTGTGCACGAACTTGGCCTGTGCCACCTCGTTGAACATGACCTCGAAGAAGCTGGTCATCTCCATACGCATGGTCATCGGATTGAACTCTGCGCCGACCGGGTTCTGCATCCAGCCATTCGCAATGAGAATCCACAGCGCCGAGAAGTTGGAGCCAATCGCCACCAGCCAGCCGACGATCATGTGCGCGACCTTTGACAGCTTGTCCCAGCCGAAGAACCACAGCCCGACGAATGTCGCCTCGAGGAAAAAGGCCATCAGCCCCTCGATGGCGAGCGGCGCCCCAAAGATGTCGCCCACGTAATGGCTGTAATAGCTCCAGTTCATGCCGAACTGAAACTCCATGGTGATGCCGGTCGCCACGCCCAGGACAAAGTTGATCCCGAAGAGCGTGCCCCAGAACTTGGTCATCTGCCGCCAGATCGGGCGGCCGGTCATCACGTAAACAGTCTCCATGATCGCGATCAGGACCGACAGGCCCAGCGTCAAGGGGACAAAGAGAAAGTGGTACATTGCCGTCAGCGCGAACTGCAGGCGCGACAGCTCTACGATCCCGAATTCCATGGAACCCTCCTTGAACAGTCCAGATCCGAATCGGACCCGTTGATGTCGACTACCATCAGCCGATTACATTCTGTTACCTTGATGTGAATCAAATATATGTTTCTCTCTTGCATCTTTTACACCATTGCGGCGATGCGCCGCGCAGCCTTGGCCGGTGGCAGGCGATGGGTTGCAATCAGGATGGAAGCCCGCGGCGCAAAGTCACGCAACCCCGCCATCACGCGATCGGCGGTGGCGTCATCCAGCCCCTCTGTCGGTTCATCGAGCAGCAGCAGCCGGGGACGGCGCAGCAACAGCCGCGCCAACGCCAGACGACGCGCCTCGCCGCCCGACAGGCCCGCCCCGGCCTCGGCCAGGTTCGCGTCCAGCCCGCCGCGCTCCGCGATCACGCGGGCCAGTTGCACCACCTCCAGCACGGCCCGGAGATCGGCCTCGGACGCCTCCGGCGCACCCAGGCGCAGGGCCTCGGCAATCGTGCCACGCATCAATGTGCTGCGCTGTGGCAACAAGCCCACATGGTTGCGCAGAGCCTCCTCGGACCAGTCCGCCAATGGCCGACCGGCCAGCCGGATCGTGCCGCTGTCCGGTGCGATCAGACCTGCGGCAAGGTGCAGCACCGTGCTCTTGCCCGATCCGCTGCGACCCATCAGCGCCACCGCCTCGCCCGGCTGCACGCGCAGCGTGAAGCCATCGACCACCGGGGCTGCGGCACCGGGATAGCGATAGCGCAGGTCGGCAATCTCCAGCGCGGGGGCCATGGGGTCCGGTCGCACGGCACGGGCATGGCCCCGTGGTTCCGGCGTGTCCCCGAGCAGGTGATCGACGCGCGCGGCGGCATCGAGCATCGCGCCCAGTTCCGTCAAACCGCGGCGCAACGGCGCCAGGGTTTCCGCCACCGCCAGCATGACAAAGAAACCGAGCGCCGCTTGCGGCGCCGATATCAGACCCTCTCGGGCCGACATGACACCAAGAAACAGCGCGATCGTGGTCGCGATCGTGGTCGTTGCGCCCAGCCTGCCGTTGGCGCGGTGTTCCACCGCATCGCTCGCCGCGCGCGCAGCGTCGAGGCGGGCCGAGGCTGCCAGCGTGCTGGCGCGCGCGCCGGCCAGCCGGCCCATCACTGCCAGATCCGCCTTGGCACGCAAAAGGTCGATCATGCGGATACGCAACGCTTGCACCGCTCTCCCTGCCCGGCGCGAGGGTTTGCGCGCACGCATCGTCACCCAGATCAGTGCCAGAACACCGCCCAGGGTGAAACTGCCGACACTGGCGATCGCCAGAAGCGGTGTCGTCAGCAATGACATGACCACCAGCGCCAGACCCAGCGTCACCCCGGCCGCCACCGCCGGTATCGCCAGCCGCAGCATCGCGCCGTCAAGCGCATCGACATCCGCGCCCAGACGATTGAGCATTTCCGAGCCGCGCAATCGTCCCAGTCGCTCCCAGCCCTGCGCGGCAAGCGCCTGCATCAGCCGGACGCGCAGTGCCGCCAGGGCACGCAAGGTGGCATCGTGGTTCAACAGGCGCTCCCCATACCGCGCCGCGGTGCGCCCGATGGCCAGGAACCGCACCCCGGCGCTCGGGCGGAAAATGTCGAAGGTCGTACCGAGTCCCAGAAGCCCCGCCAGCCCCGCGGCGGTGATGAACCAGCCCGACAAGCCCAGAAGCGCCAGCCCCATCACCAGAACGGTGATCGAGAGCACCACGCCACGCAGCAAGGCCACCCGTTCGGCCCGCCAGATCAGCATCAGGATTTTCCACAAGTGACGCATCAGCCCGCCTCCTCTCCGAACGGGGGAAGTTCGAGACGATGAGTCATGCGATTGGCCAGCCGCATGTCATGCGTGGCGATAATCAAGGTGACGCCCTGCTGCGACAGCGCAAGCAACTGTTGGGTGACCTCCTGCGCGGTCTCGGGGTCCAGATCGGCGGTCGGCTCATCCGCGATCAGCACATCCGGCGCGGCATGGATGGCGCGCGCCAGCATCAGCCGCCGCGCCTCGCCGCCCGAAACGCCTGTGCCCAACTCGCCCAGCCGCGTATCCAGCCCGCGCGGCAGTCGTTGCACCACCGCCTGTGCATGGGCACGGCCAAGGGCATCGGCCAGTTCTTCCGCCGTGGCTCCGGGGGCAAGGTTGTGGCGCAGGCTGCCGGACAGGAAGTGCACCCCCTGCGGCACCCAGGCCAGCCGGGCGCGCCAGCCATCCGTGGTGGTGTCGTCCAGCGGTCGGCCCGCAACCTCGATCTCTCCGGCATCGGGCGCAGAGAGCCCCGCCAGCAACGACAGAAGCATTGTCTTGCCCGAGCCGCTGGGCCCGGTGATGGCAAGGCTGTCACCTGCTGCAATATCAAGGTCAGGAAAGCGTAACGGCGCGCCATGATCGACCATCAGGCCCCTCGTGCGGATTGCGGGTGCCCCGGTCAGCCGGTCCGCCGCCCCGCCCGTACCCGGGAGCGGCCTGAGCGGACGCGCCTGCAGCGCGCGATGCTCATCGGCCACGGCCAGGGCCGCGGCCTTGTCATGCCAGGCGGCGGCCAGTTCGCGCATCGGCTCGAAGAACGCGGGGGCCAGAAGCAGCAGGAATATGCCCTCGCCCACGGTCAGCGGATCTTGCCAATACCCGAAGTCTATCAACTCCAGCAGCGAGAACCCGACATAGACCGCCACCATCGCCACCCCCAGCGCCGCAAAGAGTTCCAGCACCGCCGAGGTCAGGAAGGCCACGCGCAAGACCGCCATCGTGGACCCGCGCAGCGCCTCGGCCCGGTCGCGGAACCCCGCCACCATGCGCTCGGTGGCGCCCAGAAGGCGGATATCGACCAACCCGCGCAACCGGTCGAGGAGCGCGCTGTTCAGCGTGCCGATCTCGGCCATCTGCCGAACGCTGGCATCGCGCGCGGCCAGCCCGACCAGTGCCTGGAACACCGGGATCAGTGGCCCCGAGATCAACAGGACCAGCCCCACCGCCCATGACAGCCAGAAAGCCAGGACAAGAATGGTCAGCGGCACCACCATCACCCGAAGCATCGCCGGGCGATAGCGGGTGATGTAGGGCACCAGGTGATCGAGCTTCTCGGCCAGCAACACCGCCAGCGCCGCCGAATCAGGTCTCGCAGGATCATGCGGCGCGCGGCGGGTTTCGCGTTCGACCAGATCGTCGCGCAACCTTCTGACCCCAGCCCTTGCAAGACGTGTCAACCGGTCCGCGGCGTGGGTTTCCAGCCCCACCCGCACAAGACCGATCAACAGGAACAGCCCTGTCATGACGATCAGCCAGGGCAAGCCGGGAGTGCCCTGCAACAGCGTTGCGAATATGGCCGCAACCACGGCGGATTGCCCGATCCACAACAGCGGCGGCAGCACCCACAATCCTTCCCCGCGGCGCAGCTGGGCCGCATCGCGGCCGCACATCTCGCGCAGATGATGGGCGGCGGGATCGGATTTCCCCATGTTTCGCGCTGTGTCGGTCATCATGTTGACGCTCCATCAACCAGGGTGCCACATGCCCGACGCAAGCGCCGGGCATGTTCAAGGATTAGAGCGTGCGGGTCGTGAAATACCAGTCCACCGTGTTCAAACCTTCATCAATGCGGGCATTTGCCTCGGCCACGGTCTGCGGCGGCTTGACGATCACGTCGTCGCCGGGCTGCCAGTTCTCTGGCGTCGCGACACCACACGCATCTGAAGTCTGCATCGCCTTGACCATTCGCAGGAACTCGTCGACCGAGCGGCCGTTCGTCAGGGGATAGTAGACCATCGCCCGCAGGACGCCATCCGGATCGATGATGAAAGTCGCGCGCACGGCTTGCGTGTCCGAGGCACCGGGCTGAACCATGCCGTAGGCCTGCGCCACCTTCATGTCGAGATCCGCAATGATCGGGAACGTGATGTCCACGCCAAAACTTTCCTTGATCGAGCGGACCCAGGCAATGTGCGAATAGTGGCTGTCGATCGACAGACCAAGCAGCTCGACACCGAGCGCATCGAACTCGTCCTGGCGGTTGGCAAAGGCGGTGAACTCGGTCGTGCAGACCGGCGTGAAATCGGCCGGGTGCGAAAACAGGATCAACCATTTGCCCGCGTAGTCGCTCAGCGACTTGACGCCATCGGTCGTCAGGGCGGTGAAATCCGGCGCAGGTTCATTCAGGCGCGGGAAGGTGGGGGAAGGAGTATCGGTCATCAGCTTTTTCCTTTCATGCTTGCTTGCAAGACAGACATAGAAAGTCTGGTAGACTTTTGGAAATTGATATATAAGCGATTAAATATCGAGAAAATCTATCATTCAGCCATGACCACGATTCGCCAACTCAGTTTTCTCGTCGCCATCGCCAACGAGCTGAACTTCTCGCGCGCGGCCGAGAAATGCCATGTCACCCAGCCCACGCTCAGTGCCGGGCTCAAGGAACTCGAGGCGCAGCTGGGGGTCATGCTGGTGGAGCGCACCCGCCGGTCGGTGCAACTGACCAATGCGGGCAACGAGATCACCGAACGCGCGCGCCGTGTCCTGGCCGACATCGCCGAGATCGAGGCACTGGCCGCCCAGCATGGCGATGCGTTTACCGGCACGCTACGCCTGGGCGCCATTCCGACGGTCGGCCCATACCTCGTGCCCCATGCGCTGCCACTCTTGCGCGCGCGCTATCCCGAACTGAAATTGTTCCTGCGCGAGGAATTGACCGAAACACTTGTCAGCGGCGTCGAGGAGGGGCGGCTGGATCTTGCACTGGTTGCATTGCCCCACGATTTGGGAGCGCTCCAGGTCGAACCCCTGTTTGACGATGGCTATGCGCTCGCAACACCGCCCGATCATGCGCTGGCCGGGCGCGAAGGTCTCAAGGGCGCGGATCTTGCAGAACATTCGCTGATGCTGCTGGACCGCGGGCACTGCCTGCAGCGCCACGCCTTGTCGGCCCTGCCCGGTGGCGAGTTGCACGAGGACGAAAGCTTCTCGGCCACCAGCCTGCCCACGCTCGTCTCCATGGTCGAAGAAGGGCTCGGCATCACGCTGCTGCCGCGCCTCGCCATTGATGCCGGCGCGGCCGAAGGTCACGAGATCGCGCTGACCGAGATCCCCGGGATCTGCCCGCGTCAGGTCGTCCTTGCGTGGCGCAAGACATCTCCGCATGTGAAACGTTTCAGGAGTCTCGCCCGGATCCTGCGCGAAACCCGGCAGATGCTTGAGGCCCGAACGTGACCAGCGAACACAGCGACGGCAGATGGTGTTTCCAGCCGCCGTGGCGTCTCGCGCCTGATCGGGTCTGACCACCCGGGGCGGGCGCCGACCCCTGGTTCCCGTCGCCCGGTGTGGCCCGGAGCCGGTTCAATCCGGCACGTCCTGGACCTTCATCACCGCCTGCACCGCGCGCGTCCAGGCCCCGTATCTCGTGGCGCGCGTCGCGTCGTCCATCCCCGGTGCGAACCGCCGCTCCAGCGCCCAGCCCCGGGCGAACTCCGCCATGGGCGGGTAAAGCCCGGCCCGCATCCCCGCCAGCCATGCCGCGCCCAGCGCGGTCGTCTCGACCCCCTCGGGCCGATCCACCGGCGCGCCGATGATGTCGCTCAGAAACTGCATCGTCCAGTCGCTGGCGCTCATGCCGCCATCGACCCTGAGGGTCGCCACATCGCCGCGCCCGCTCTCTGCCGCCCAATCGGCCCGCATCGCCTCCAGAAGGTCACGGGTCTGGAACCCCACGCTTTCCAGCGCGGCGCGGGCGAACTCCGCCGGTCCGGTGTTGCGCGTGAGGCCAAAGATCGCGCCGCGGCATTCCGGCTCCCAATAGGGCGCACCCAGCCCGGTGAAGGCAGGGACAAGGATCACGTTCTGTCCCGGATCGGCCTTCTCGGCGAGCGGCTGCGTCTCGCTTGCCGCGCGAATGATCTTCAAGCCGTCGCGCAGCCATTGCACCACCGCCCCGGCGATGAAGATCGACCCTTCGAGCGCATAGGTCGGCTTGCCCTCCAGTTGATAGGCGATGGTGGTCAGGAGCCGGTTCTGCGATTGCACCGGCACCTCGCCGGTGTTCAGAAGTGCGAAACACCCCGTGCCATAGGTCGATTTCATCATACCCGGCGTGAAACAGGCCTGCCCCACCGTCGCCGCCTGCTGATCGCCCGCGACGCCCAGAATCGGAATTTCCCGCCCGAAGAGATCGGCCCGCGTCACCCCGAAATCATCGGCACAATCGCGGACCTGCGGCAACATCTCCATCGGGATGTCCAGAAGCGCGCAAATCTCCTCGCTCCAGCGCCCTTCGCGGATGTCATAAAGCAGCGTGCGCGCGGCGTTGGTGGCGTCGGTCAGATGCACCCGCCCGCCGGTCAGCTTCCAGATGAGATAGCAATCCACCGTCCCGAACAAGAGCCGCCCGGCGCGGGCCCGCTCCTGCGCCCCCTCGACCGTATCGAGCAGCCAGCGCAGTTTCGTCCCCGAGAAATAGGGATCGAGCAACAGCCCGGTGCGCGCGGCGATCATCGCCTCGTGCCCCGCCTCTTTCAGCGCGCGGCACATGTCGGCGGTGCGCCGGTCCTGCCAGACGATGGCGTTGTGAATGGGCGCACCGGTGTCGCGATCCCAGACCAGCGTGGTCTCGCGCTGGTTGGTGATGCCGATGGCGGCAATGTCGCCCGCGCCGATTCCCGCCCGCTCGATCGCAGCGCGGCAGGTGCCCGCCACCGTGGCCCAGATATCCGCCGGGTCATGTTCGACCCAGCCCGAGGCGGGGAAATGCTGGGTGAATTCCTCCTGCGCGACCGCCGCCACCTGCATATCCGCATCAAAGACAATCGCCCGGCTCGACGTCGTGCCCTGATCAATCGCCAGGATATGACTCATCGCTCCCCCTCCACGCGCATCCACGCATCCAACGCCGCGATCTCCTCGGCACTCATCCGCAGACCGCGCTTCGACCGGCGCCAGGCAACGTCCTCGGCCCGTCGCGCGAATTCATGGCGCATGAGCCAGCGCAGCTCCCGCGCGCTCAAGCCCCCGCCGAAATCGCGGCCCATATCCGCGCGCGTCGCCGCATCGCCCAGCATCTGCCACGCCTCGGTGCCATAGGCCCGCACCATCCGCCGCGCCTCGCCCCCTTCCAGAAAGGGATACTCCCGCATCAGCCGCGCGATCAAGTCCTCGACCCCGTCCACCGGGAAATCCCCGCCCGGCAGGGGCACGCCCGCCGTCCACGGCCCGGGCAGGTCGGCGAATACCGCGCCGAGCTTTTCCATCGCGCTTTCGGCCAGCCGCCGATAGGTGGTGATCTTGCCCCCGAACACGTTCAGGAGCGGCGCCCCCGCACGGTCGAGCCGCAGCACGTAATCCCGCGTCGCCGCCGCGGCCGCCCCCGCGCCGTCATCGTAAAGCGGCCGCACCCCGGAATAGGTCCAGACGATATCCTCGCGCGTCACCGGCCGCGCGAAATACTCCGACGCAAAGGCACAAAGGTAATCCTGTTCCTCCTCGGTACAGACGGGCGGCACGTCGGCATCCGGGTGGTCGGCATCGGTGGTGCCGATCAGGGTGAAATCACCCTCGTAGGGAATGGCGAAAATGATCCGCCCGTCACTGCCCTGAAAGAAATAGCACTTGTCGTGATCATAGAGTTTGCGCGTGACGATATGGCTGCCCCGGACCAGCCGCACCCGCTCCGTGCTGTTGACCCCGGCCACGCCGCCGATCACGTCGCCCACCCAAGGCCCCGCCGCGTTGACCAGAACCCGCGCGCGCCGCGTCATCTCCTGCCCGGTCACGCTATCGCGCAGCGTGATCTCCCAAAGATCGCCCACGCGCCGTGCCCGCTCGACCCGCACCCGGGTCAACACCTCGGCCCCCCGCGCCACCGCGTCGCGGGCATTGAGCACCACCAGCCGCGAATCCTCGACCCAGCAATCAGAATATTCGAACGCCACCTCGATCCCCGGCCTGAGGGGTTTGCCCTCGGGCGCATGCCGCAGGTCGATGCGCGTCGTGCCGGGCAATATCTCGCGCCCGCCCAGGTGGTCGTAAAGGAAAAGCCCCAGCCGGATCATCCATCTCGGCCGCCGCCCCCGCAGCCACGGCATGACGATCCCCAACAGGCGCGAGACCGGCGTGCCGCCCTCGAACCGCATCTCGGGGTGCAAGGGCAATACGAACCGCATCGGCCAACTGATATGCGGCATGGCACGCAAGAGCGTCTCGCGCTCGCGCAGCGCCTCGCGCACCAGCCGGATCTCGCCGTATTCAAGATAACGCAGGCCCCCGTGAAAGAGCTTGGTCGAAGCGGACGACGTGGCCTGCGCCAGGTCGCCCTGCTCGGCCAGCACGACCGACAGCCCGCGCCCCGCCGCATCACGTGCGATGCCACAGCCATTGATGCCGCCGCCGATCACGAAAAGATCGGACACCGGGTCGGCGTTATCGCTCTTTTCCGTCATGTCCCACTTGCCCCGTCAGCCCCCGCAAGGGGGGCGCAGGCGGGGGGCGGCAGAACCCGCCCCCCGCCAAATTCACCGTCACAGCGCCGACAGCATTGCCTCGCCGCCCGAAATCTCGCAGGTGCCCGGCGACTCTTCGAGGTTCAGAACCTTCACGACCCCGTCATCGACCAGCATCGCATAGCGTTTCGACCGGCCCGCGAAGCCCACCGGCGGCGCGTCGAAATCCATGCCGATCTCCTTGGTGAAAGCACCCGAGGAATCGGCCAGCATGGTGATGCCGCCCTCTGCCGCGCCGCTCGCCTCGCCCCAGGCCTGCATCACCCAGGGGTCGTTGACACTGACACAGATCACCTCGTCCACGCCCTTTGCGCCCAGCTCGTCCTTGACGCGCAGGAAACTCGGCACATGCGCCGAATGGCAGGTCGGCGTGAACGCCCCCGGCACCGCGAAAATCACCACTTTCCGGCCTTTTACCTTGCTCTCGAGCTCGACCGGCTCGGGGCCGTCGGCCCCCACTTTCATCAACGTGCCACCTGGCAGCGTATCACCCACCGAAATCGCCATGTAACTCTCCTGTCTTGCGTTGCGTTTCCGTGAGCCGAAGTTATAGGCTCCCCCGGCGGACGCAACGGGGAGAATAAGGAAATGTCTCACATCGTGGTTATCGGCGCGGGTCAGGCGGGCGCCTCTCTCGTCGCCAAGCTGCGCAATTCCGGCCACTCCGGCCCCGTGACCCTCATCGGCGCCGAACCCGCCCCGCCCTACCAGCGCCCGCCGCTTTCCAAGGCCTACCTCCTGGGCGAGATGGCGGTCGAACGCCTCTACCTGCGTCCCGAGAGCTTCTATGCCGAGAATGACATCACGCTGCGGCTCGGCATCGAGGTGCAGGACATCGACCGCGAGGGCCACACCGTGACCGCCGGGGGCGAAACACTCGGCTATGACATGCTGGCGCTTTGCACCGGATCGGTGCCACGCCGCCTGCCCGACAGCATCGGCGGCGCGCTCGAGGGCGTGCACGTGGTGCGCACGCTGGCCGATGTCGATGCCATGGCCCCCGAATTTGCACCCGGTCGCCGGGTGCTGATCGTGGGCGGTGGCTATATCGGTCTCGAAGCCGCCGCCGTGGCCGCGAAAAAGGGCCTCGACGTGACCCTTGTGGAAATGGCCGACCGCATCCTGCAAAGGGTGGCCGCGCCCGAGACCTCGGACTACTTTCGCGCGCTGCACGGCGCGCACGGTGTCAAGATTCTCGAAGGCGTGGGGCTCGAGACCCTCACGGGCGAAACCCGCGTCAGCGGTGCGCGGCTTTCGGACGGCCGCGCGCTCGAGGTCGATTTCGTGATCGTCGGCGTCGGCATCACCCCGGACACCCGACTGGCCGAGGCGGCGGGGCTCGAGATCGAGAACGGCATCAGGACCGATGCACAGGGCCGCACCTCCGATCCGCGTATCTGGGCCGCGGGCGATTGCACGTCCTTTCCATGGCACGGCAGCCGCATCCGCCTCGAATCCGTGCCGAACGCGATCGACCAGGCCGAATGCGTGGCCGAAAACATGCTGGGCGCAGGCAAGGATTACGTTGCCAAACCGTGGTTCTGGTCAGATCAATATGACATCAAGCTGCAAATCGCCGGGTTGAATGCCGGCTATGACCGCGTGTTCACCCGCAAGGGCGAGAAGGAGGGCAGCCAGTCGGTCTGGTATTTCAAGGGCGACACGCTCCTTGCCGTCGATGCGATGAACGACCCGCGCGCCTACATGATCGGCAAGCGCCTGATCGAAGGCGGCAAATCACCCGACCCCGCGGCCGTGATCGATCCCGCGACCGAGTTGAAGGCGCTGCTGTGATGGGCAACGTGCGATGTCCCCGCCCGGTTTGCGAAGCAGACCGGGCAGCGCCCGCCCTTCGTTCCGCACGATGGCCTGTCCCATGCGCATAGTCGGTGGCACCTTCAAGGGCCGGGCACTTGCCAGCGTCGGCAAGGGCGACGCGGGCGCGCATCTGCGCCCCACCACGGACCGTACCCGCGAAAGCCTGTTCAACATCCTCGCCGGCGGGCGGTTCGGCGATCCGGTGACCGGTGCGCGGGTGCTCGATCTTTTCGCCGGAACCGGCGCGCTCGGGCTCGAAGCCCTCAGCCGGGGGGCGACCCATGTCACCTTCGTCGATGACGGCGTGAAATCCCGCGCCCTCATCCGCCGCAATATCGAGATCTGCAATGTTCAAGGCGTAACCAAACTCTTCCGCCGCGACGCGCGCAAACTGGGCGATTGCCCTGCCGCGCCATTCACGCTGATCTTCCTCGATCCGCCCTATGGACGGGGCCTCGGGGAACGGGCCCTCGCCGCCGCGCTTGCGGGCGGCTGGATCGCCCCCGGCGCCGTGATCGTGTGGGAGGAAAGCGCCCCCGTCACCCCGCCCGAGGGCCTCACGACCCTCGACGCGCGCCGCTATGGCGATACCACGATCACGCTTCTGACAGCCGACAACGCCTGACGCTCGCGTCATCGTGACCTGCACACCCCCCTTGCCCGTGTTAATCTGCTCTCGAGGATGACAGGCCCACCGACCCCGGTGATCCCGTCTGCGCCTGTCCCGACCGACACAGGAAAGGAGGCCCTCATGGTCCAGACAATCGGAAACCCCGCCTCTTGGGGCGCGCGCAAGGTCCGCGGCGCCGGCCATGCATTTGCCGAAATGACCCGCAGCCTCGGCAGCGAACGCGCGACTGACTTGCCCGAGGTGAACCGCATCACCCTCGACGACGTCCGCACGGCCCTGCGCCTCGGCGCGCATGATGCCGCGCGGTTTCGCTCGGATGTGGCCGCGCTGCTGCTGATCTATCCGGCGCTCGGTCTCGCGCTGGCCTTCCTCGCGTTTCAGCAATCGCTCGTCCATCTGATCTTTCCGCTGGCTGCGGGTTTTGCCCTGATCGGCCCCGTCGCGGCGATCCTTTACTACGAGCTCAGCCGACAATCCGAACTGGGGCAGGAGGTCACCTGGCCCGCCGCGCTCGGCCATCTGCGCCGCACCACGATTGCACCCGTCATCGTGCTGGGGCTCTACCTCTTCGCCATCTTCCTGGCCTGGATGGGCGCCGCCTTTGGCATCTACCTGACCACGGTCGGCCCGATCGAGCCCGACTCGCCCCTCGCCTTCCTTCAGGCCGTGCTGACCACGCCCGCCGGCTGGGCGATGATCGTGATCGGCTGCGGCGTGGGCGCTGTCTTTGCCGCGCTCGTGCTGGTTACCGCGGCCTTCAGCTTCCCGATGCTGATCGACCGCGCCCCCGGCCTGCCCGTCGCCGTGGCCACCTCGCTGCGCGTGGCCCGCAAGAACCCGTTCACCGTGGCGGCATGGGGCCTCACCGTGGCGATCCTGCTGGCACTGGGGTCGCTGCCCTTCTTCCTCGGCTTGGTCCTGGTCCTGCCATGGCTCGGCCACGCGACATGGCATCTCTACCGCCGCGCCGTGCCCCCGGCGGGCTGACCATCAGCCTGCCCGCGCGGCGTCCTCCATCCCGCGGGTGGCCATGAGATGCAGCGTGGCCCAGCCAGCCGCCACCGCCCCGCCAAGGCCCAGCGCCGCCATGCCCCAACCCGCCAGGACCAGCCCGCCAAGGGCCGAACCCAGCGCCGCGCCGACATAGATCGACGCCGCGTTGAGCGCCATCAGGACCGGCGCACGCTCGGGCGCCATCCGCATCAGCCGCGCCTGCTGTGCCGCCATGAAGGACCAGCCGAAGGCGGGCCAGAGAAAAAGGAACAGGTAGACCTGCCAAAGCGGCAGCGGCAGCACCGAGAAGACCGGCATCAGGATCACCTGGCTGCCGCTTACGATCAACAGCGTGCGGAACGGCCCGATCGCATCGCTCAACCGCCCGCTCAGCAGGTTGCCCGCCACCGCACCCAGCCCGTAGATCACCAGCGCCAGCGTCATCTCGTTGCGTCCGAAGCCCATGGTTTCGGTCAGGATCGGCGAAAAGAACGTGTAAACGACATAGATCGCCCCGAGGAAGGACGCGGTGAACAGGATCACCGCCATCTGCCGCGCATCGACCAGCACCTGCCGCAAGTCGCGCAACGTGACGGGGCGAAACGACAGCCCCGCCGGGATCATCACCCAGACCGCCACCGCCACCGGCAACGCAAGTGCAGCCACCACCCCGAACGCCGCCCGCCAGCCCAGGAGATAGGCAAGGAAACTGCCCACCGGAACGCCCACCACCTGCGCCATCGTCAGGCCAAAGAACACCGCCGCCAGTGCCCGCCCCTGCCGCTCCGGCCCGCTCAGCCCGGCGGCCACCGCCGCGGCCACCGGCGTCACCACGCCCGCGCCCGCCGCCGCCAGAACCCGCGCGGCATTCAGAACGATGTCATTGGGCGCCAGCGCCGACAAGGCCGAGGCCAGCGCAAAGGCCACCAGCCCCCCGGCGATCACCCGCCGCCGCCCGACGCCCCCGGTCAGTGATACGAGCACCGGCGAAAGCACCGCGTAGCCCAACGCATAGGAGGTCATGATCCAGCCGCCCCGCGCGGCACTCACCCCCAGATCGGCAATCATCGGGCTCAGGATGCCGATCACCAGGAAAGCCCCGATGCCGATGATGAAATTCGCCGCCGACAGGATCGGGATCACCATCCCCGCCCCGGGTCTTTCCTCTGCCGCAAGCATCGCGCTCCTCCGCCCGGGGCGCACTGCCCCGCCCGGGCAGTCTGACGCAGCTTGCCCGGATTGGCCACGGCAGGGCAATGGAAGTGACGGCACGTTTCCGATGCGCGCCCGCGCGCAGCGGACAGTCCGAAAACTCAGCACCAGGTCGGGTGAAACTTGCCCGCAGGCGACAGGGTGAAGATCTCGGCCCCCTCGGCCGTCACCCCCACCGAATGCTCGAACTGCGCCGAGAGGGACTTGTCGCGGGTCACCGCGGTCCAGTCATCGGCCAGAACCTTGGTCTCGGGGCGGCCCAGGTTGACCATCGGCTCGATGGTAAAGAACATGCCCTCCTCGAGCACCGGCCCGGTGCCAGCGCGCCCGTAATGCAGCACGTTGGGCGGCGCGTGAAACACCCGGCCCAGCCCGTGACCGCAGAAATCGCGCACCACGCTCATCCGGTGCCCTTCGACAAAGGTCTGGATCGCGTGGCCGATATCGCCGAAGGTGTTGCCGGGCTTCACCGCCTCGATCCCTTTCATCAGGGCGTCATGCGTCACCTGGATCAACCGCTCGGCCTTGCGGCTGAGCTTGCCAGCCACATACATCCGGCTCGTGTCCCCGAACCAGCCATCGACGATCACGGTCACGTCGATGTTGAGAATGTCACCGTCCTTGAGAAGCTTGTCGCCCGGAATCCCGTGACAGACCACGTGGTTCACGCTGATGCAGGAGGCATGCTGATAGCCCTTGTAACCGATCGTGGCCGATTTCGCGCCCGCCGCCTTCACCCGCTCCTCGATGATGCGGTCGATCTCGCCCGTGGTCTGGCCGGGGAACACGTGTTCCGCCACCTCGTCGAGAATGCGCGCGGCCAGTTCGCCCGCCTTGTGCATACCCGCGAAATCCGCCTCGTCATGAATGCGGATGCCTTCGCGCGTCATGCGTCCCCGGTGATTTTCGTTCACTTCGCCAGCCTTCTTGCCGAAACTCAGGATCATGGCCCCTCTTTAGGGCAGATTATGCCCAAGGGCCAGAGCATGGCCCCCGGCGCGACGGCGAAAAACGGCACGGGCGGTTTTGGCGATTGCATTTCCCGCGGAATTGCGTATTAAGCGCGCCAGACATGCGCGTGATGCCCGCTCAGGCAAGACTCATCCGGACGACGCCGGGGCCCGTTCGGGCGGTTTCACGCATAGAAATTGAACCGAACCGACGAAAGGTCCCGACACATGGCCAATACACCACAGTCCAAGAAGCGCGCCCGCCAGAACGAACGCCGCTTCGCCGTCAACAAGGCTCGCCGCTCGCGCATCCGCACCTTCCTGCGCCGCGTCGAGGAAGCGATCACCTCGGGCGACAAGGAAGCGGCACAGACCGCCCTGCGCGCCGCCCAGCCCGAACTGATGCGTGGCGTGACCAAGGGCGTCTATCACAAGAACACCGCCGCGCGGAAAATGTCGCGCCTCTCTGCCCGGGTCAAGGCTCTCGGCTAAGGCGTCACGGCACAGTTTCATCCGTCCAAGGGCGCGCCTCGCGGTGCGCCCTTTTTTCTTGCGCCCCATATTTCATTGACTTCAAAGGACTTGCGAGATTCTTTCCCCGAAAAGACAGAGTCAAGCGTGAAGTTTCGTTGCCCCTGCGCTGCGCATGTTGCTAATTTCGACCCTGCGAGTCACATCGCACTTGGGGGACAAGCCATGCAGAGGGCATTTACAGCGCCGGAAAACGGGGCTGCCCGTGTCTGTGTTTTAGCTAGCTGCTGCTGCTGAATCTTGTCCAGTTCTGCGTCACGCCTCGGGTGTGATCATGGCGGTTGGAATGACCTGCCAGACCCTCGGGTGTTGTGACGCGCGATGATGTTGGTCATCGACCGTGTGTTCGGCCTGCCGCTGTGGCCAGGTCACGGGTGAGTGTTGGCCATGCATCTTTACTTCGTGCCGTGATCCGCGTGGCGGCGGATCATGTGTTGATCCGCTGCTTGAGGGAATGAAATCTTGGATCGGGGACAGATGACACAAGAGCAATGGGGACAGGTTCAGCAAACACTCCTGCAAACGGTCGGACGCAACAATTTCAAGAACTGGATCGAACCGCTGCAATTCGACAACCTCTGTGACGGTGTCGCCACATTTCATGTTCCCACGAGCTTTCTGGGCAATTACGTCAGCCAGAATTTCGGCGATGTGATCCGCTACCAGATGTCGGCCGCCGGCGTCGACGTGCGCCGCATCCGGTTCGAAGTGGCCGACGGCTCCGCCAGGGCCGAGGCCCGGCCCGCCGCACAACAGGCCACGCCGGCCGCGAACGGCCAGGCCGGCCCGCCGGTCCATGCACCGGCCCGGCCGACGGTGCGCGACGACCTGCTGCCCGCGGCGCCGCTCGACGCCCGGTTCACCTTCGACCGTTTCGTCGTGGGCAAGCCGAACGAGCTGGCCCATGCCGCCGCCCGTCGCGTCGCCGAAGGCGGTGCAGTCACCTTCAACCCGTTGTTTCTCTATGGCGGGGTCGGGCTCGGCAAAACCCACCTGATGCATGCCATCGCGCATGAGCTTTTCGCGCGCCGCCCCGATCTCAACGTCGTCTATCTCTCGGCCGAACAGTTCATGTATCGCTTCGTGCAGGCGCTGCGCGACCGCAAGATGATGGATTTCAAGGAACTGTTCCGCTCTGTCGATGTCCTCATGGTCGATGATGTACAGTTCATCGCCGGCAAGGATTCCACGCAAGAGGAATTCTTCCACACTTTCAATGCCCTGGTGGACCAGAACCGGCAGATCATCATCTCCGCCGACCGCGCCCCGGGCGAAATCAAGGATCTCGAGGACCGGATCAAGAGCCGACTGCAATGCGGCCTTGTCGTCGATCTGCACCCCACCGATTACGAATTGCGCCTTGGCATCCTGCAATCCAAGGTCGAGGCCCAGCGCATGCAATATCCCGACCTGGTGCTGGCCGATGGCGTGCTCGAATTCCTCGCCCACCGAATTTCCACCAATGTGCGCGTGCTCGAAGGTGCGCTGACCCGGCTCTTCGCCTTCGCCTCGCTCGTCGGGCGCGAGATCACCCTCGACCTGACGCAGGATTGCCTTGCCGACGTGCTGCGCGCATCCGAGCGCAAGATCACCGTGGAAGAGATTCAGCGCAAGGTGAGCGAGCATTACAACATCCGCCTCTCGGACATGATCGGGCCCAAGCGCCTGCGCAGTTTCGCCCGCCCGCGCCAGGTGGCGATGTATCTGTGCAAGCAACTGACCAGCCGTTCGCTGCCCGAGATCGGGCGCCATTTCGGCGGGCGCGATCACACCACGATCATGCACGGCGTGCGCCGGATCGAGGAATTGCGCGCCCAGGACGGTCAGATCGCCGAAGACCTCGAATTGCTGCGCCGCACGCTCGAAGCCTGAGCCGGGTCATGCTCCCCGGTGAGGCCACGCTCTTGACCTGCCGCGTGTTACACCCGAAAACACCCACAATACCCTTGCACGGGCAGGGGAAACGGCTAGGGTTCCGCTCCCGGCCAGACGGATACGGAGTGAGGGTATGAAATTCAGCATCGAACGCGGCGCGCTCTTGAAGGCGGTGGCCCAGGCGCAATCGGTCGTCGAACGCCGCAACACGATCCCGATCCTGGCCAATGTCCTGATCGAGGCCGAGGGGGCGGATGTCCATTTCCGCGCCACCGATCTCGATATCGAGGTGGTGGATCGTGCCCCGGCACAGGTCGAACGCGCCGGCGCCACCACGGTCTCGGCGGTGACGCTGCACGAGATCGTGCGCAAACTGCCCGATGGCGCGCTGGTCACGCTCACCGACGACAGTGCCGCGGGCCGCCTCTCGGTCGCTGCGGGCCGGTCGCATTTCAACCTCGCCACGCTGCCGAAAGAGGATTTCCCGGTGATGGCGTCGTCGGAATACAGCTCGAATTTCTCGGCCCCCGCGCCGGTGCTGCGGCGGCTTTTCGACAAGTCGAAATTCGCCATTTCCACCGAGGAAACGCGCTATTACCTCAACGGGGTCTACATGCATGTCGCCGAGTCCGATGGCGGGCGCGTTCTGCGTTGCGTGGCCACCGACGGCCATCGCCTCGCGCGGATCGACGCCGACCTGCCCGAGGGCGCGGGCGAAATGCCCGGCGTGATCATCCCGCGCAAGACCGTGGGCGAGTTGCGCAAACTGCTGGACAATGACGACACCCAGATCGCCGTGTCGGTCAGCGAGACCAAGGTGCGCTTTGCCACGCCCGACATCACCCTGACCTCCAAGGTGATCGACGGCACCTTCCCCGATTACACCCGCGTCATTCCGCAGGGCAACACCCGGCGGCTCGAAGTGGACGCCAGCGAATTCGCCCATGCCGTGGACCGGGTCGCCACCGTGTCCTCCGAAAGGTCGCGCGCGGTGAAGCTGACCCTCGAAGAGGACAAGCTCACCCTCTCGGTCAACGCCCCCGACAGCGGCGCCGCCGAGGAAGAACTGGCCGTGGCCTATGGCGACGAGCGGCTGGAGATCGGCTTCAACGCCAAGTACCTGCTCGAGATCGCCAGCCAGGTCGATCGCGAAAACGCCGTCTTCCTGTTCAACTCCTCCGGCGACCCGACCCTGATGCGCGAAGGCAACGACACCTCCGCCGTCTATGTCGTCATGCCCATGCGGGTGTGATACGCCCCTATGGCGCTGCGATATCACCCGAAACAGGGAACACTGGTCCTTGTTCGTTTTGATAAGAGTTTCAAAGAACCGGAAATGGTGAAGTCGCGACCTTGTGTTGTTGTATCCAAACCCATCAAACAACGCCCCAACTTGGTAACTGTTGTTCCACTAAGCACGACAGCACCGAAACCGGTAATGCCGTATCACTGCGAGATAGAGATCGAGGTTGATCTCCCAGAGCGATGGGCAGCGAAATCGTGTTGGGTCAAAGGCGATATGATCTATGCTCTCAGCTTCGAACGCGTCGATCTGTTCAGCTTAGGGCGCGACGGCAACGGTCGCAGATCTTACCAGACAAAAACTGTTTCCAACGATAGTTTGAGAAAAATACAAGCCTGTATGCTAGCAGCACTAGGGCTTTGATCATTGACTTTCTCTAAACCGATGCCCATTTATAATCGTGATGTGGCTCTGGAAACATCCACTTCAAGACCTCGAATTTCGAGGCCATCAGGCCCTCCGGCGATACCAAGCCGTGACCTGATGCAGAGAAAGCCCCGCTCTTGCGGGGCTTTTTTTGTTGCTAGAATGCATCGCCCTGAACCGATAGCACTGAACTATGACCCTCGCGCTCACCCATCTTGCCCTGTCGCATTTCCGCTCGCACAAGCGTGCGGTGATCGACGTGGATGCGCGCCCCGTGGCGATCCATGGGCCCAACGGTGCGGGCAAGACCAACCTGATCGAGGCCGTCTCGCTCTTCTCTCCCGGGCGCGGCTTGCGGCGCGCAGCGGCACAGGAGATGGCCCGGCGCCCCGAGGCGCTCGGCTGGAAGCTCACCGGCCATCTGCACAGCCAGGGCCAGCTTCACGAGGTCGAAACCTGGTCCGAGGACGCCCAGCCCCGGCAGGTGCGGATCGACGGCAAACCGGCCCCGCAGGCCGCGCTGGGCCGGATCGCGCGCGTGCTCTGGCTGATCCCCGCGATGGATCGCCTCTGGATCGAGGGAGCCGAGGGGCGGCGGCGGTTTCTCGACCGCATGACGCTGTCGTTCTTTCCCGATCATGGCGAGGTGAGTCTTGCCTATGAAAAGACGATGCGCCAGCGCAACCAGCTCCTCAAGGACATGGTGCGCGATCCGCACTGGTATCTCGCGCTCGAACGCCAGATGGCACAGGCGGGTGCCGCGATCCATGCCAACCGGCTGGCCGCGCTCGATCACCTCGCCGCGGCGCAATCGGAGTCGGAAACCGCCTTTCCCGCCGCGGACCTGGCCCTCGCGCAAAGCGAAGGCGAAATGCCCGCGGATGCAGACGATCTCGCCCACGCGCTGGCCGACGGCCGCATGCGCGATCTCTCCGCAGGGCGCAGCCTCGTCGGCCCGCACCGCACCGACCTTGTCGGCACGTTCGCGGCCAAGGGCATCCCGGCCCGCGACTGTTCGACCGGCGAGCAGAAGGCGCTGCTGATTTCCCTCATCCTCGCCAACGCCCGCGCGCTGGCCCGCGATTTCGGTGCGCCGCCGATCCTCCTGCTCGACGAGGTCGCGGCCCATCTCGACGCCACCCGCCGCGCGGCGCTTTACGATGAGCTTTGCGCGCTCGGCGCGCAGGCCTGGATGACCGGCACCGGCCCCGAGCTGTTCGCCGAATTGGGCGACCGCGCCCAGCGGATCGAAGTGACCGAGGAAACGGGCCTCAGCCACACCCGCCAGACCGGATCATGCACATGACGGTCACACCCGAGGCACTTCTGCTCTATGCGGGCGGCATGGCCGCGCTCTGGGTCATTCCCGGCCCGGTCTGGGTCGCGCTCATCGCACGGGCACTCTCGGGTGGAATGCCCGGCGCCTGGCCGCTGGCCGTGGGCGTCGCGCTGGGCGATCTGCTCTGGCCGCTCTGCGCGATCTTCGGCCTGGCCTGGGTGCTCTCGCTTTACGGAGACCTGCTCGAACTGCTGCACTGGGTGGCGGCGGGGGTGTTCATTGTCATGGGCCTCATGCTCGTCCGCCGCCCCGCCGATCGCCCCGAACGCGACAGCCGCCTGACCCGTCCGGGCCAACTGGCCGGGTTCGGCGTCGGCCTTGCCGCGATGATCGGCAACCCAAAGGCGATCCTCTTTTACATGGGCGTTTTGCCCGGCTTTTTCGACCTGACCCGCGTCACGGGCCCGGATATCGCCGCCATCCTCGCGGTTTCGGCCATCGTGCCCATGCTGGGCAATCTCGGCCTGGCGCTCTTTCTCGACCGCGCGCGACGGCTCTTGCAAAGCCCGCACGCCCTGCGTCGGCTCAACATCGTGTCGGGCAGTCTGCTGATCCTCGTAGGGCTCGTCATACCCTTGACCTGACCTGCGATCCGGCCGGCATTTGCACAGGCGGAAAACATGCCTCTGCCCTTAACATTCCCTGCCGGAAATCGTATAAGATGATAGCAAAAACAGCCAAGGCGCGGACATGTCCGAAAACGAGCAGCAGACCCCCGAATACGGTGCGGATTCCATCAAGGTTCTCAAGGGCCTGGATGCGGTTCGCAAGCGTCCCGGCATGTATATCGGTGACACCGATGACGGCTCGGGGCTGCATCACATGGTCTACGAGGTGGTCGATAACGGCATCGACGAGGCGCTGGCCGGTCATGCCGACCATGTCGCCGTCACGATCCATGCCGATTCATCGGTTTCCGTGTCCGACAACGGTCGCGGCATTCCCGTCGATATCCACACCGAAGAAGGGGTGAGCGCGGCCGAGGTCATCATGACCCAGCTCCACGCCGGCGGCAAGTTCGACAGCAATTCCTACAAGGTCTCGGGCGGTTTGCACGGGGTCGGCGTGTCGGTGGTCAACGCGCTTTCCGACTGGCTCGACCTGCGCATCTGGCGCAACGGGAAGGAGCATTACGCCCGGTTCGAACGTGGCGAAACCGTCGAACATCTGCGCGTCGTGGGCGATGCCAATGGCCGCAAGGGCACCGAGGTGCGCTTCCTCGCCTCCACCACCACCTTTTCCAACCTCGACTACTCCTTCGAAACCCTCGAAAAGCGCCTGCGCGAGCTGGCCTTTCTCAATTCCGGCGTGCGCATCATCCTGCGCGACGAACGCCCGGCCGAGCCGCTTGAAACCGATCTATTCTACGAAGGCGGGGTCAAGGAGTTCGTCAAGTATATCGACCGCCACAAGACCCCGATGATCCCCGAGCCGATCTATGTGTCCGGCGAGCGTGACGAGATCGGCATCGAGGTCGCGATGTGGTGGAACGACAGCTATCACGAGACCGTGCTGCCCTTTACCAACAACATTCCCCAGCGCGACGGCGGCAGCCACATGGCGGGCTTTCGCGCCGCGCTGACCCGGACCATCGGCAAATACGCGCAGGAAAGCGGGATCGCGAAAAAGGAAAAGGTGAACTTTACCGGCGACGACGCCCGTGAGGGGCTGTCCTGTGTGCTTTCGGTCAAGGTGCCCGACCCGAAATTCAGCTCCCAGACCAAGGACAAGCTGGTCAGCTCCGAGGTCCGCCCGGCGGTCGAGAACCTGATGACCGAGAAACTCTCGGAATGGTTCGAGGAAAACCCGGGCGAGGCCAAGTTGATCGTCGGCAAGATCATCGAGGCGGCGCTCGCCCGCGAAGCGGCGCGCAAGGCACGCGACCTGACCCGCCGCAAGACGGCGATGGACGTGAATTTCCTTGCCGGGAAACTCAAGGACTGTTCGGAAAAGGACCCCTCCAAGACCGAGCTTTTCATCGTCGAGGGCGACTCGGCGGGCGGCTCGGCCCAGACCGGGCGCGACCGCGCCACGCAGGCGATCCTGCCGCTCAAGGGCAAGATCCTGAACGTGGAACGCGCCCGCTTCGACCGGATGTTGTCGAGCCAGGAAATCGGCAACCTCGTCATGGCACTGGGCACCGGAATCGGCCGCGACGAATTCGACATCAAGAAGCTGCGCTATCACAAGATCATCATCATGACCGATGCCGACGTGGACGGCGCGCATATCCGCACGCTTCTGCTCACCTTCTTCTACCGGCAAATGCCCGAACTGATCGAGGGCGGCCATCTCTATATCGCGCAACCCCCGCTCTACAAGGTCGGGCGCGGCAAGTCCGAAGTCTATATCAAGGACGAAAGCGCGCTTAACGATTACCTGATCCAGCAGGGCGTGGAGACCGCCATCCTGCGGCTCGGATCGGGGGCCGAGGTCGCCGGGGCCGACCTTGTGCGCGTGGTTGACGAGGCGCGGCAATTGAAACGCGTGCTCGATGCCTTTCCCACGCATTACCCGCGCCACATCCTCGAACAGGCCGCCATCGCCGGGGCCTTCGTGCCCGGCGCGATCGACTCCGACCTGCAAGGCGTGGCCGACCGCGTGGCCGCGCGGCTCAACCTCATCGCGCTGGAATACGAACGCGGCTGGCAGGGCCGCATCACCCAGGATCACGGTATCCGCCTCGCGCGCATCCTGCGCGGCGTGGAAGAGGTGCGCACCATCGACGGCCCGATCCTGCGCGGCGGCGAGGCCCGCCGCACCGGGAACTTCACCGAAAGCCTGCAAGAGATCTATGGCCAGCCGGCGACATTGGTGCGCAAGGACCGCGAACAGGTGATCCACGGCCCCCTGACCCTGCTCTCGGCGATCCTCGACGAGGGCGAAAAGGGCTTTACCCTGCAACGCTACAAGGGACTGGGCGAGATGAACCCCGATCAACTCTGGGAAACCACGCTCGACCCCGATGAACGCACGCTCCTGCAGGTCAAGGTCGATGAAATGGCCGAGGCCGACGACCTCTTCACCAAGCTCATGGGCGACGTGGTCGAACCCCGGCGCGAGTTCATCCAGAAGAACGCGCTCTCGGTGGAGAATCTCGATTTCTAGGGCATCCCGCGGCAACGCCCATCCTCGTCACCGAACGCCCGGTTAACGCCTTGGCGCAACCCTTTGGCAGGATTGGCCCGGCAGCCGGGTGGCAGCCGAATGTCAGCCGGATGTCACCCCCCTGATCCGGGCTTTTCCGGCCCCCGTTAACCGGCCCGGACGTAGCGTCAGCACAAACTAAATGCCTTTGTGCCCTTGCAGCCCCCGCCCCCGGCGCTACTCTGGGCGGCAGAGGACGACTGAATGCGAAATTCTCCAAAGAAATCAAAACGATGAGCGCCCGCCTGGCTTTTGCCCACGCGGGGTTCCGACGCTATTTCATCGGTGCAGTGGCGGGTGTGAACGGCAACTGGATCTTCCGCGTGCTGCTCTCGTGGCTGGCATGGGACGAAACCGGCTCGGCCAGTTTCGTCGGCCTCACCGCCGCCGCCTCCCTCGCCCCCGTCGCTGTCACGTCACCGTTCTTCGGCGTCCTGACCGATCGCGTGCCAATCCTCACCATCTACTGGTGGGTGTCCGCCGGGCTGCTGATCTGCCCTGCTGCACTTTTCATACTGATGTTCGCAGGCGGGCTTGCGCCGCTGCCCATCCTGGGTATCGCGCTGCTTTTCGGCATGGTCATTTCTGCCTATCATCCGGTGCGCCAGTCACTCGGGCCACGACTCGTCGAGCCCCCGCTCATCGGCTCGGTCGTGGCGCTGGCCGCGCTCAACTTCAACGTCGGCCGGATCATCAGCCCCGCCATCGGCGGCGCCATGATCGCGGGGTTCGGCACACTGACAACGGCGGTTATCTCGACTGCGCTCTTCCTGCCCAACCTCTTCATCGCAGCTACGCTATCCCCCCGTGAAACCGAGGAAAACGGCCCCCGCAAAAGCTATCTGGCCGATCTTGGCGAAGGCTTGCGCGCAGGTTGGGCACGATGGCCCGTGCGCCGTGCGCTGATCCTCACCGTGGTGGCACTTGGGCCGGTGCGAGCAGTGGGCGAGATACTTGCGCTTATTGCCGACGGTGAGTTCGCGCAAGGCGCGCAGGGGCTTGGTCTGCTCACCTCGGCGGTGGGAGCCGGTGCTCTTCTGGCGGCCGTGTTCCAGGTGGTCGCGGGCGCGCAGCTCTTGCGCCTGCCCGCCCTGCGCTTTGGCGTGATCGCGATGGGTTTCGTCGCCACGGCGGGCCTGACCCTTGCGCCCGATTTCCGGGTCGCGCTGGCTCTGGCCCCGCTGACCGGCTTTGCGGGAACCTATGTCGGTGTATCGCTCCAGATCGGCATCCAGGCCCGGCTCGAAGACCATCTGCGCGGACGGATCATGTCGCTCTGGATGGTTGCGATCACGCTCTCCACGTCGGCTCTGGCCTTCCTGATTTCCGCGCTGTCCGAGCTCTTTGGCCTCGGTCCGACCACGCTAGCGGTGCTGGGCGTGGCTGCCTTGGCAGTGATATGGCTGGCGCTCAATCCGCCCGGTGATTGAAACGCCCTGATTCGCCCCGAACCACCCGTTAAGCCCCGCTTTACCCTCTTGAGCGAAACTGCATGCGACGGCCTCAAGTTGCGGGGAAATTCAGTTTTTCGCCAGCTCGGCCAAAATCTCGTCCGTGTGCTCTCCGCGCGCGGGTGCAGCTTTGGGCTGCCAGTCGGGCTGCCTGGAGAATCTCGGCGCAGGCGCCGCCTGCAACACTCCGTCCGGCGCGGACCACGTCCCACGCGCGGCGTTCATCGCATGGGCAGCCGCTTCGTCCGGGCTCAGCACCGGCGCGACACAGGCATCGGTCCCCGCAAAAAGCGCCTCCCATTCATCCCGGGTCCTTGTCGCGAAAACCGAAACCAACCGTTCTGTCGCCCTCGGCCAAAGGTCTCGATCGAACTGGCCCGCGAAATCCGCGTCATCATGAAGCCCAAGCAGCTCAAGGAAAACCGCATAGAATTTCGGCTCAAGACATTGCACGGAAATCCAGCCGCCATCGCTTGTGCGGTAGCTGCGGCACCAATGCGGCCCGTCGAGAATGCCTTGTCCCCGGGTCTCGGGCATACCCCCACCCTGCCGCAAGGACATCAGGAGGTTCATCATGTGGGCCGAGCCGTCATAGATCGCCGCATCGACCACCGTACCCCGCCCCGTCGCTCGGGCCTGCATGATCCCCGCCAGCATGCCCACCACGAGATATAGCGCCCCACCACCGATATCCCCAACCAGCGTCGCCGGCGTGACCGGCGGCTCACCCGGCACGCCCGCATACCAGAGTGCACCCGACATCGAGATGTAATTGAGATCATGCCCCGCTGCATGGCTGAGCGGCCCCTCCTGCCCCCAACCAGTCATCCGCCCAAAGACGAGTGCGGGGTTGATCGCGTGGCACTCTGCCGGGCCGATCCCGAGCTTTTCCATCACGCCTGGGCGAAACCCTTCGATCAGCCCGTCCGCGCAGGCCACCAGTCGCCGGAACACCGCGAGATCATCCGCATCCTTGAGATCAAGTGCGATCGAGCGTTTGCCCCTGTCGAGCAGAGACCGCTCCGGCACGCCAGGCGTCGGGTTGCCCACCTTGCGGTGCACCACCACCACATCGGCGCCGAGATCGGCCAGCGTCATTGCCGCGAATGGCCCGGGGCCTAGCCCCTCGACCTCGATGATCCTGATCCCGTCAAGCATGACAGTGGTCCCCGGCAGTCAGGCGGGCCGGTATTCTTGCCGCCCCGCCCGCAAATGTCAGAAGTTCAGCGACAGGTCGCGGTGAACCGAGCTGCACGACGCCATGTAAAGGGCCTGTTCCCGTGTCAGCCTGGATTGCGAGCGAATGCCCAAAGTATCACGGATACCGTCGAGATAGGCTTCGAGCCCGGGTTCAAGTCCTTCGGCTTCTGTGCGCCAGTCCTTCTGCGTCTCGTATTCCGATATGGCCTCACCAAGTTCCTCGATGGCCGACTCCCCTTCAAAGCGGTTTGGCCGAAGATCCCTTCGCACTCGTCCGAGGGCAGAGCTTATGTCACCGGCGCCTTCAACCTCTCTGAAACGCTCTTCCAGAGCCTCGACCGCCTCCATTGCGGACGGGTCGCCTTCCTCGGCGGACTCCACGACCGCACGCAGATCGCGCAGATCGCTTTCCAACGCCTCGAACTGATCATTGGCCTGCAGAATGCTCAAAACCTCCGCCGGAGCCGCCCACGCCGTATCGGCATTACGCCGATACATGTTGCGAGCCTGCTGTTCTGCATTGGTCAGTTCGGCAAAATCGTCATGCACCTCTTCCCAATCTTCGGGAATTTGCGCCTCCAGACGTTGGATCTTGTCCAGAGTGCCCTCGCGTTGCGCTTCGAGAGCCGCCCGGAGTGTGGCCTGTGTCTCATCACGCATCCGCCCAATCCGCGTTTGCAACAGCTGGGCTTCTTCACTGTGTTTGAGGATTTGCTTTTCGATCGCGCGCACCTCGCGCTGAATCGGGCGATAGTCGCCAGCCGCTGCCTTCACAGCGGCCTCACTCTCGATGATCCGGTCAAACTCTTCCAGTGCCTGCGCCGCGCTTTCGAAACTGCCTGTCAAGTCATTCTGAAGGCGCCGGGGTAGAGCCGAAAGGTCTAGCGCCTCGGCGTCGGCAATCACCTGCGCCACAGTGTTGTCCTCGGTGAATTGCTCCGCCGTATAGTCCTCGATGCAATATTGCAGCCTGGGGTTCTTGGGCGGCGGGGCCGTTTCCGACAGGAACGATGATCGGCTGGGCAGATAGTTCACCAGCGGCGGGTATGATCCCACGATGGCCAGCGCGACAAGCTGCAACGTGATGAAGGCGACCACCCCTTTGTACATCTGCACCGTTCGCACAGATTGCGGCGCCACTCCCCTAAGATAGAACAGCGCGAAACCAAAGGGTGGGGTGAGAAATGATGTCTGGAGATTCAGACCGATCATCACCCCCAACCATACAGCCGTGATATTCGCCCCCGGATCTGCCAGAAGGATGGGAGCCACGATGGGAACAACCACCACCGCGATCTCGATGAAATCGAGGAAAAAGCCAAGGATAAAGATCACCAGCATCACGATGATGAACTGGCCCCAGAACCCGCCGGGCAGACTGTTCAGGAACTCGCGGACCAACTCCTCACCACCAAAGGCTCGGAACGCTGAGGTCAGCATCGCGGCACCGAGTAGAATGATGAAAACAAGGCTCGATGTTTTGGCGGTCTCGAGCATCACGCCATGCATGGTCGCTTCGATCCTGAGTACCCGCCAACCCGACCAGATAAGCGACAAGAGCAAGGTCGCGGAGGCCACGGCCCCGAGCATGATGCCCGTTGCCTCTTCCGGGCTATCGATCGACTTGACGTTCATTTCATAGGTGTTGAGCAGAACGGCAAGTGCGGCAAGCGCTGCAAGCGCGAGGACCGCCGGCGTATAGAGATGTTTGCTCCCCTTCTCGGGCAGACGATAACCGGCCATGATGAGCGCGCCCGACGCCCCGATCGCACCGGCCTGGTTCACAGTGGCGACTCCTGAGATGATGGACCCGAGGACAAGGAAGATGAGTGTCAGCGGCGGGATAAGCGTTACCGCGACCCGCCCCCAGAACCTCAAGTCAAAATCCTCGTCGCTTTGCACCGCCGGCGCGGATTTGGGATTGAGAAGCGCCGAGACCAGAATATAGCCCATGTAAAGCAGGACCAGCAGGACACCCGGAACCAGCGCGCCCAGAAACATTTCCCCCGCGCTGGTCGAACTCACACCAAAGATCGACGGCATCGAGAATTCGCCAGTTGCAGCCTTGTACAGGTTCGAGCGCAACGTGCCGGCCTGGTCCGTCGCACTGGCAAGCTGATCGGCCAAAATGATGAGCACGATCGAGGGCGGAATGATCTGGCCCAGCGTGCCAGACGCGGCAATCGTGCCGGTGGCAAGACTGGGAGAATACTTGTTGCGCAGCATGGCGGGCAGGCTGATCAACCCCATCGCGACAACCGTCGCGCCGACGATCCCAGTCGTCGCTGCCAGCAACGCACCCACGAAGACCACCGAGATGCCCAATCCCCCCGGCACCGGTCCGAACAGCTTTGCCATCGTGACAAGGAGATCCTCGGCAATCTTCGACCGCTGCAACATGATGCCCATGAAGATGAAAAGCGGAATCGCAATCAGCGTATCGCGCTCGACCTCCCAATACACACCTCGCAGGTTCGTCACCCCTGCCGACAGCCATTGCTGCGGCCCACCGGAATGGAAGAAGGCGTCGGTGGTCCCAGCAAAAATGTATCCGGTCCCCGCAGCGGCCGCGATCGTTATGATCGCCGCCCCCGGTAACGCAAAGGCAACCGGATAGCCCGAGCCCAAGGCAAAGGCCATGAGAAAGATCAGAAGTGCGAGAAAGTAGAGTTCCACAGTGCCTGCCTTCCGTTAATGCTCGATGGATGCGGCGACTTCGCGGCGCCCCGGTTCGTCCCGCCAATCGGCGACGGACTCGAATAGATAACTGACGAACTGGATCAACATGGTGATCCCGAAAATGCCCAGAAACAACGCCATCTGGTATTTGACGAACATTCCGTTGCTCCCCGATTGCGAAATCTCGAAATTCGCAAAAGGCGAGTTGATGATCGAGCTTTTGCCGTTGAACCCGATGACAAGGATCACCCACGCCGTGGAAAGACCCAGAAAGATCGTACCCCAGGCATTGAAAAACCCGCGCTTCGCCGGCCCAAAGCCGGAATAGAGAACGTCAACGCGGACATGACCGTCCTCGAACAGGGTATAGGCGCTTGCGAACAGAAAGAGCGCCGCATACCAGTAACGCACCAGATCACCCATCAGGGCCTGTTCATAGGAGAAGACAAAGCGTGATACCACGATGCCCAGTTCGGCCAGAACGATCATCAGTGCCAGCCACGTAAACCCCAGCGTTCGCGAGAAGAGCGCAATCACGAAGCCCAGAATCACAAGCGGATAGTGGATATAGACACCGACCCAAGATGCCCTTCTGAAATTGCGTGCGAAATCGTCGCCGACGAAGATTTCCAGCAGACTCTCAACCCGCATGAAAGCCACGGTCACATCCGCGACACCGACCAACAAAACACACCAGAACAGCGCTCTGACCAGATACATATTGAACCCGTGAATGCGCATTGCCTCCCATCTCAGAGAGTTGTCGCGCGTTGCAAGGACATAAGCCCAACCCACGAGAAGGAACGCCGCATACACCAAAGCATTGAGCCAGGCCCCCTCGGCGCCACTGCCGTTCCACAATGCCGCCATACCGGGGTAATCGAACCAAACCACCAGCAGATTGTTGACAAGCAATGACGCCAGCAAGGCGAGCATTGACCATCCAAAAATCCGCACCACGAGCGCAGGCTGCCCGACTCGCGGAATCTCCGTTGCCCCGGCCTCGGTCATTGATCCCCTCCCATTGGGTTCCGTCGCATCTTCACCAATACATAAACACGGCTTTGCGTGCCGATATATCGAAAAAGAGTGGGGTCGAAACCCCACTCTCAATTCATGTCATCTGGAACGGGATCAGCCCAGCCCCAGAACGCGGTTACGCTGGTTCACGAAAGTGATCTCGAACTGTGCCATCATTTCGCCGATTTCCCGCAGATTGGCCTGGAATGCATCGTCGATCTTCGCCGCCAAGGCCGAATGGTCGCGCAATTCCTCGAACACTTCCTTGGCACCTTCGCCGAAGCCGTCCCAGACGTCGTCGTTGAAGTTGCGAACCTTCACGCCCTGCTCGTTGATGAGCCTTTGCAGGTATTCGCCGTTGAGCGCCTGCGCCTCATCATAGGAATTGGCATGTTCTTCGTTACAGGCCGCGACGATGACCGCCTTTTCCCAGTCGGTCAAACCGTCATACCAGGCACGGTTCATGCCAAAGCCAAGTCCACCGCCCGGCTCGTGCATGCCGCCCGTGTAATAGTATTGGGCCGACTCGTAGAACTTCATGAAGTAGTCGTTGTAGGGGCCGACCCATTCGGTCGCATCGATCGCGCCCGAAACCAGGTTTTCATAGATCTGCCCGCCCGGCAGCGACACGGTCGAGCCACCCATCTTGGCGATGACTTCGGCGCCCTGACCGGGAATCCGCATCTTCAGGCCCCTGAAGTCATCGGGGCTTTCGATTTCGCTGTTAAACCAGCCACCAGCCTGCGTGCCAGTCGCGCCACAGGGAATGGTCTTGAGACCGAATTCACCGGCCAGCTCGTCCCAAAGCTCCTGCCCGCCACGATACTTGATCCATGCATTCCACTCAGCCGTGGTCATCCCGAACGGCACAGAAGTAAAATAGCCGAACGCCGGGTGCTTACCGATCCAGTAGTAGTCTGCACCAATGTAGGCCTCGCTGTTGCCGCTCGCGACTTCATCAAACACGTCAAACGCGCCAACACGCTCGCCAGCCGCGAAGTATTCCACGTTGAAGTGGCCATCAGAAATCTCAGAAATTCGCTCAGCCAGCCGCTGGGCCGACGTACCCAGCCCGGGAAAGTCCCGCGGCCAGGTGGACACAATTGTCAACTGTTTCGTTCCTTGCGCCACTGCCGGTGTGGCAAGAGCGGTGGCGCCGGCGCCAAGCGCAGCGCCCTTCAAAAATCTACGACGTTCCATAATTCTCCTCCGAGTTGTCGTTTTCGTTTTTGTTCGCAGGGCTAGGTAAACCCGGCTGCTTCTCCTGCGTCAATTACTAAGCAAGTAGATTACGAAAACAAACAATTTTTTTGCCATCCGGTAATATTATCTTACCACGCTTGGCACAGGAGTTTGGCGCCTGCTGATGTTTTGATCGAAAGCACATCCATGAGCTGAGCGCTTTGGCAGCATTTCATCCGAAACGTCAACGATTCGTCCCTCATCCGACCCGATCCCGGCAGACCGGAATCGCGTCAGCCTTGCCGCCCAATGCCCACTGCAACTGTCCATGGGCCCCTACCACACAATCACGCAATCTGCGCAAGCGGTTGAGCGCCGCAGAGCCTTCCTCGCCACATTCCACCATCAGGCGCAACACCACCATGCCCGAGCGCCCGAACCCGCTATTGCAATGCACGATCACCCGCCCACCGCCTTTCAAGGCGGCGCGCACAGCCCGGCTCGCCTCGGGCCATAGGGCCTCGACCTCCGGCGAAGGCGTGCCATGCTCTCGCACAGGAAGGTGGAACCAACGGCTTGCCATGGCATGAATGTCGATGCCCAGATGAGGTGCCCCGACCTCGGACAGTTCCTCTTCGGTCACCAGCGTCAGTACGATCCCTGGCTGCCATTCCCGAAAGAGCTCAAGATCGCAGGCATAGTCCCCGCCTCGGCCCGGCAGCGCAGACAGGGCCAATGTGCCACCGCCCACGGGCAGGGCATAAATTCGAATTCCCCTATTGGAATCACCCGTCATGTCGCGCTCGCAAACCCTGTCGCCATCATCACCTTTGGTGCGATGTCGAAGCCGTCTGTCGCGCAATAGGCACACTCGACAAGCCAAGTCCGCACGATCTCCCCCCAAGAAAATCCGCCTGTCGCGAGATTGCACTGATGTGCAGGGTTTTGCCATCTAAACACACATCTCAGTTGCCCAATTCTGTTGTGTGTTGCCACAAAGACCTGCCCCACCCACCCCTGCCCTGCTGGCCACTCCCATTCCCCATGGACGCGACGCCCCGCCCGGCCTAGGTTGGGGGCGACCGCAACTCATTACGCAAGAACCGGCAAACTCCATGCGCGAAAACTCAACCAAGGGCTATCAGGTTCTCGCCCGAAAATACCGGCCCGAGACCTTTGCCGACCTTGTCGGTCAAGGTGCGATGGTGCGCACGCTCAAGAACGCATTCCTGGCCGATCGGA
Organism: Rhodobacteraceae bacterium HLUCCO07; assembly: GCA_001314705.1. GTDB lineage: Bacteria > Pseudomonadota > Alphaproteobacteria > Rhodobacterales > Rhodobacteraceae > Aquicoccus. The sequence continues at coordinate 77,671 of LJSU01000028.1, read as the reverse complement.
TCGCGCAGGCGTTCATCATGACCGGCATCCGAGGCACCGGCAAAACCACGACCGCACGAATCATTGCCAAAGGCATGAACTGTATTGGCCCGGACGGCACAGGCGGCCCAACAACCGAGCCTTGCGGGGTCTGCGAGCATTGCACCGCCATCATGGAGGGGCGCCATGTCGACGTGTTGGAAATGGACGCGGCCTCGCGCACTGGCGTCGGCGACATCCGCGAAATCATCGAGAGCGTTCACTACCGCGCCGCATCGGCCCGCTACAAGATCTATATCATCGACGAGGTGCACATGCTCAGCACCTCCGCCTTCAACGCGCTTCTGAAAACGCTTGAAGAGCCGCCCGAACACGTGAAATTCATCTTCGCCACGACCGAGATCCGCAAGGTGCCGGTCACAGTACTGTCGCGCTGTCAACGGTTCGACCTTCGCCGGATCGAACCCGAAGACATGATCGCCATGCTACGCCGGATCGCGACCTACGAAGGCGCTGAGATTGCCGATGACGCGCTGGCCCTGATCACCCGCGCCGCCGAAGGATCGGCCCGCGATGCGACCTCGCTGCTTGATCAGGCGATCAGCCATGGGGCGGGCGAAACCACCGCGACGCAAGTGCGCGCAATGCTGGGTTTGGCCGACCGCGGCCGTGTGCTCGACCTCTTCGACATGATCATGAAGGGCGACGCCGCCGCCGCCCTGGCCGAGCTTTCGGCGGAATATGCAGAAGGCGCCGACCCGCTGGCCGTGCTGCGCGACTTGGCCGAGATCACGCACTGGGTCTCCGTCGTCAAGATCACGCCGGGGGCAGCCGAAGATCCCACCATCTCGCCCGACGAACGCAGCCGCGGCCAGGCCATGGCAGAAACGCTTCCGCTCAGGGTGCTGGCTCGGATGTGGCAGATGCTGCTCAAGGCGTTGGACGAGGTGGCTCAGGCTCCCAACGCGATGATGGCGGCCGAGATGGCGATTATCCGGCTGACCCATGTGGCGGAGCTGCCCACGCCCGAGGATCTGGTCAAACGACTGGAAAATGAAACCCCGCCGCCGCCACCACCCGCGGGCGGCACACCCCTGTCACACGGCGCGAGTGACGGCAACGGACAGGCCAACGCACTCGTCTCCTCGGGTCAGTCATCGTCGGGCCGGTCAGGTCGCCCCTCTGCCGCGCTGGCTCAGGACACGGTGCAGGCACTTGCCCACTATCCGACATTCGGCCATGTGCTCGAACTCATTCGCGCCAACCGCGACGGCAAACTCCTCATGGATGTCGAGGCCGATCTGCGCCTGGTAAGCTATCAACCCGGGCGCATCACCTTCCAGCCCACACCCGACGCTCCACCAGACCTCGCGTCGCGACTTGGCGCGGCCCTGCAACGCTGGACAGGGAATCGCTGGGCTGTCACTGTCACGTCCGAAACCGGCGCCCCTTCGATCGTCGAGACCCGCAACGCCGAAAAGAAATCCCGCGAAAACGAAGCCCGCGACCATCCGCTTGTCAAAGCTGTGTTCGACTCCTTCCCGAAAGCCAGGATCCTCGATATCAAGACCCGTCAGGACATCGCCGCCGAAGCCGAGGCCGAGGCGCTGCCCGAGGTCGAGGAGGAATGGGACCCGTTCGAGGAGGACTGACCCTGACCCGCTTTCGCCGCCATCTCCGCCTGCCGCTCGCGGGACTCCTGCTGGCCCTGCCCGTTACGGCACGGGCCGACGGGGTCTGTGAAACCGAACGCCCCGAATGGTCGCCCGCCGATGGACCGATGACCGGGCTGGGCGAGCTCTTTCACATAGCCACCACCCTGCCGGGGCTAGGCATCATCGGCGCCTTCACGCTGGCGCTGCTGGGTGGGCGGCCGATCTACTTTGCCGTGGCCGCGCTGTTTTCCGGCATCGTTGCGTTGGGCCTCTGGTATGAGAGCCTAATCGACCCCACCGGACTGCACGAGGCGGCCCGTAGCGAAGGCTGCGTCGGCGATTACACGCCCACAGTCTGGACACTCGTCGCGCTCTGCCTGATCGCTCTGGGCACCTTCCTGTGGTTCAGGCTTCGTCACCCCCCGGCATGAAAAACGCCCGGAGCTAAGAAAGCTCCGGGCGGCAATCTCCCAGCTTGTGCTCGGGATTCAATGGATCACGGCATCATCCGGCTTGGGACGGTTACTGGCCCCGACACGTTCCCCGATGATCAGCCCATCGGGTCCGGCGCTGACCGGGATAGTCTCACCGTCGCGGATATCACCCGCAAGGATCGCCTCGGCCAGCGGGTCCTGAAGTGCGCGCTGGATCACCCGTTTCAGCGGGCGCGCACCATAGACCGGATCATAACCCTCATCGGCCAGCCATGTCTTGGCCGCTGCGTCCAGATCAAGCGTGATCTTGCGCCCGACGAGTCGTTTCATCAGGCGTTTGATCTGTATCTCGACGATGGCATCCATGTCGGCCCGGCTAAGCCGGTCAAACACGATCATGTCATCTAGCCGGTTGAGGAACTCAGGCCGGAAATGAGCGCGTACCGCATCCATCACGTCGCGCTGCGCCTGCGCCGCATCCCCTCCTTCGGGCAATTGGCTCAACGCCTGTGATCCCAGGTTCGACGTCAGGACGATCAGCGTCTGCTTGAAGTCCACCGTGCGACCATGGCCATCAGTCAGAACCCCATCATCCAGCACCTGCAACAGCACGTTGAACACCTCGGGATGGGCCTTTTCAACCTCGTCGAACAGAACCACCTGATAGGGCCTGCGTCGTACAGCCTCGGTCAGGACGCCACCCTCGTCATAACCAACATACCCCGGCGGGGCACCGATCAGGCGAGCAACGGAATGCTTCTCCATGAATTCCGACATGTCGATACGTACCATCGCGCTGTCATCGTCAAAGAGGAACTCGGCCACCGCCTTGGTCAGTTCGGTCTTGCCGACGCCAGTCGGCCCGAGAAAGAGGAAGGAGCCCAGCGGGCGGTTCTCGTCGTTCAGCCCCGCACGCGCCCGGCGAACGGCATTGGCCACGGCCTTTACCGCCGCATCCTGACCGATCACGCGGGCGTGCAGGTTTTCTTCCATGTTCAGGAGCTTCTCGCGCTCGCCTTCGAGCATCTTGCCAGCAGGAATGCCGGTCCAGCGCTCGACGACACTTGCGATCTGCTCGGGCCGCACCGCCTCTTCCACCATCACGCCCTCGACTTCGGTCTTTTCGGCCTCAGCAAGCTGCTTTTCAAGCTGCGGAATGACGCCATAGCTAAGCTCGCCCGCTTTGGCGAGGTTGCCTTCACGCTTGGCGATATCCAGCTCGGCACGCGCCCGGTCAAGCTGTTCCTTTAGATCGCGCGCACTGGCCAGCTTGTCACGCTCGGCCTGCCATTTGGCGGTCATCTCTGCGGACTGATCCTGCAAGCCGGCCAATTCCTTCTCGAGCGTTTCAAGCCGGTCTTTCGACGCCTGATCGTCCTCTTTCTTGAGCGCCTCGGCCTCGATCTGCATCTGCAGGATCTGCCGGTCGATCTGGTCCAACTCTTCGGGTTTGCTGTCCACTTCCATGCGCAGACGGCTCGATGCCTCATCGACCAGGTCGATCGCCTTGTCCGGCAAGAATCGGTCAGTGATATAGCGATGCGATAGCTGTGCCGCCGCGACGAGCGCACTGTCGGAAATTCGTACGCCGTGGTGCAGCTCGTACTTCTCCTTGATGCCGCGCAGGATCGAGATCGTGTCCTCGACCGTGGGTTCCTCGACGATCAGCGGCTGGAAACGACGGGCAAGGGCCGCGTCCTTCTCAACATATTTCCGGTATTCATCCAGCGTCGTGGCACCGATGCAGTGCAACTCTCCGCGTGCCAGTGCCGGTTTGATCAGGTTGGCCGCGTCCATCGCACCATCCGTCTTGCCCGCACCGACCAGCGTGTGCATCTCGTCGATGAACAGGACGATCTCGCCCGCGGCTGCGGTAATTTCGTTCAGCACCGCCTTGAGCCGCTCCTCGAATTCGCCGCGATACTTGGCCCCGGCGATGAGCGCACCCATATCGAGCGCGAGGAGCTTCTTGTTTCGCAGGGATTCCGGCACATCACCATTGATGATGCGCAGAGCCATGCCTTCTGCAATGGCCGTCTTGCCCACACCCGGCTCACCGATGAGAACCGGGTTGTTCTTGGTCCGACGCGACAGAACCTGCATCGTGCGGCGGATCTCCTCGTCGCGTCCGATGATCGGGTCAATCTTGCCCTCGCGCGCTGCCTCGGTCAGGTCGCGCGCGTATTTCTTGAGGGCATCATACCCTTCTTCGGCGCTAGCACTGTCGGCGGTGCGCCCCTTTCTGATATCTTCGATCGCTGCGTTCAGAGCCTGCGCATTGACTGCACCGGCCTCAAGCGCCTCGCGGGCCTTCGATTTCACCATGTTGAGCGCCATCAACATGCGTTCGACCGCAACGAAACTGTCGCCGGCCTTTTGCGCGAGTTTTTCAGCCTCGCCCAGAACCTTGGCAAACTGCCCGTCCATGTAGATCTGGCCGGCATCGCCCGACACCTTGGGTTGCTTTTCCACGGCCAGATCGACCGCCTGACGCACGCGTTCGGGCGCCCCCCCTGCACGCTTGATCAGATTGGCCGCAAGCCCCTGATCATCGTCCATCAATGCCTTCAGAAGGTGTTCGGGAACGAGCCGCTGATGGTCTTCCCGCATTGCGATCGTTTGTGCCGCTTGAATAAAACCGCGCGACCGCTCGGTGAACTTGTCCAAGTTCATGTCATTTCTCCTTTTCCAAGCCTTCCCATTTCGCCCACCCTCGACCGAGGCATGGGGCTGTCGGGAACCTCATGATGTAAATGGGTTGGGTTTTGCGGAGCTTCAAGGTGCAATGTGTGGATTCTCCTACGGGTCTACACCCTTCTGTGAAGCCCTCTGGTAGATGTCATGTGTGAGGCCCGAGCTCTCCGACGAATGGCTGCACGTGAGCGAACACGTATCGCGCAGGAGGGGCTCTTGATGGCCTAGATGGCTTTCGAAGCCATGGCCGCTGTCAGACCTTTCGTTATCGCAACTTTCGCTCCGCCACCCGCATCGTTCACCAACTGATCGCAGATCAGATCCGCCCCGTGGCCGAGAGCATGATGGCCAAGGGTCGCGTGGCCTTCATTTCGGCAAGCATGATCACCGCGCTTGCCGTCAGGGGCACCGCAAGAATCGCGCCAGCCAGCCCCCACAACGTGCTCCAGGAGGCAAGCGCCAGAAGCACCACGAACGGGCTGAGGTTGAACGCCCGGCCCATCATCCGCGGTTCAAGATAGCCAGCAACAAAAACCTGCGCTGCGGTCAGGGTCACCAGAACCACGCTCGCCATCCAAATCGTGCCGAACTGCGCCAGGCTCAGCAAGACAGGAAAGATCACCCCGATCAGCGATCCGATATAGGGAATATAGTTGAGGAAGGCGATCAGCACGGCCCAGAACAGGGCAAACTCGATCCCCAGAACCAGCATGATCACGAAGGACATGGCTCCGAGGATGATGTTCACCACCGTCTTGACGAAAAGGTAACCGCCGATCCGGTCGTTGATACGGTTCAGAATTTCAAGCGCCTTACGCCCCTGGGTTTCGCCGCCCATGGCAAGAAAGAGCTTCTGCGCCATGACACCGCGTTCGGCCATGAAGAATGCGGCATAGAGAACCACCAGGAACAACGTCACCCCGAAAGAGCGCAGCGACAGAAGCGCAGGTGCGATCCACCCGCGCATGTCGATCTCGTCCAATGTCACACGCCGCAGATTTGCCCATGTCGGCTCATCCACAACACCCAGCAGTCCCGCAGCGCGAGTCGCTAGGGCATCAAGGTTTTCTTCATAGCGGGTGAGCGCCGACGCCACCTGAGCGAGGTTGTTGATTACAAGAACGAACAACAGCGAGACGGCAAGGGCGAAGGCGATCAGAACGATTGTTCGGCGTACCCAGCCCGGACAGCGCCCCAGAACCGGCAAAAGCTCCATCGCAGTCGCGGCAGTTGACAGGATATAGACCGAGATCAACGCCGCGATCACCGGCAACAGCACCGGCTGTCCGACCCACAATAGCCAGCCCAGCATGATCGCAAAGGCGGTCGCGTATGTTATGCTTCTTATCTGCACGATCGTTGTTTCGGGTCTTACCTCATTGCTTGCCGGCACGGTCACCCGTAGTTCTTGACACTCAAATATCAAACCTGCTTCAAAATGATAATGCAATCCCGGTAAGTTCCCAGCCTCTTTTGGGCGCACACTGACAGATGGCTTCAGGGGAAACCGGCCGCAGCCGTTGGTTATCACGGTCGGTTTCCGGCTTTCTTGGCAGCGCAAGAACAACAGCGGTCATTCGTAACTGTATCCGGTTTTCATCCCGTCCCAATTCTTGCCCATCCGTCAAGCACGCGCGTTGAGCGCCGTTCGACTGGCCGTGTCGGCTTGTCGGGGTTGTGCCCAAGCACTATGAAGCCACAAACCGATGACGGAGTGAGAAATGCCTGCCGAAACCACCGGACCCGCCGCCGATGATCGGCTGATCGTCGCGCTTGATCTACCCAACGCGCTTGAAGGACTCCAACTTGCAGAGGCGCTCGGCAACAGAGTCTCGTTCTACAAGATCGGGCTGGGCATGCTCACGACAGGCGGGCTTGCTCTTGCTGGCGAGCTCAAGCAGGAGCATGGCAAGCGGATATTTCTCGACATGAAGCTCTACGACATCGGCGCCACTGTCGAGAACGCGGTGCGCGGAATCGCGCAGTTCGACCTCGATTTTCTTACGGTGCATGGCGATCCGCATGTGGTGCGCGCGGCGCGGGAGGGCGCGGCAGGCAAGGATCTTAAAATCCTTGCGGTCACGATCCTCACATCGCTCGACAGGGCCGATCTCGATGCCGGGCTGATGAAATCGGGCAATATCCGCGATCTGGTGGCCGAACGCTCTGCCCGCGCATTCGAAGCGGGCGCCGATGGCGTGATTGCCTCGCCGCAAGAGGCCGCCCTGATCCGCGCTCTGCCGCAGGCCCGGGACCGGCTCATCGTCACACCCGGCGTTCGGCCGGCGGGTACTATGCCAGGCGATCAGAAACGCGTCGCCACGCCGGCGCAGGCGATCGCCGCCGGCGCCGACCACATTGTCGTCGGCCGCCCCATCTGGCGCGCGCGATCCCCCGCCAATGCCGTCCGCGCAGTACTCGACGAGTTGCCTTGACTTCAAATCAATGCACCGAGGCCAAGAGGTGAGTGCGAGCATTGCTCGAATGTTGGGCTGTGACTGCACTATATCACAATGGTGACCGTGTTGCAGGGCCCGGAATGGCATTCCACGTTCTGGCATCGTTCATTGCGGTGTGGGTTTTCGGCGTCGCCTGACGCGGGATTGAGCGATGGGTCGCCCCGCTTTCTCCATGAAAACTGAATTGCGCTTGCCTTCCTGAACGAGTGGTTATATTTTTTTACCAATTGGCTGGAGGCTCCCATGGAAATGCCCACCCCGGATAGTAGCGTCATCGGCAAGAAGCCCCAGCTCATCAGTCGCTTGATGGAACTCCTGCCAAATGACGCGATCATTCACGAAGACATCGAGACACGGGCCTACGAATGCGATGCGCTGACGGCCTATCGCTGTGCGCCGCTGGCGGTGGTATTGCCATCTTCGACCGATGAGGTGGCGGCAGTTCTGCGGATCTGCCATGAGATGAGGGTGCCGGTGGTGCCTCGTGGGGCGGGCACCTCACTTGCGGGCGGAGCGCTGCCCACCGCCGACAGCGTGATTCTGGGCGTCGCGCGGATGACCGAGATTCTCGAAACCGACTATGACAACAGGGTGATCCGGGTGCAGACCGGCCGTACCAACCTGAGCGTGACAGGGGCGGTCGAGGAAGAAAATTTCTTTTATGCGCCAGATCCGTCCTCGCAACTCGCCTGTGCCATTGCGGGCAATATCGCGATGAATTCTGGCGGGGCGCATTGCCTGAAATACGGTGTGACCACCAACAACCTCCTGGGAGTGACCATGGTGATGATGGATGGCGAGGTGGTCGAGATCGGCGGCGCGCATCTGGATGCCTGCGGCTATGACCTGCTCGGTCTGATCTGCGGCTCGGAAGGGCAATTGGGTGTGGTGACCGAGGCGACGCTGCGCATATTGCACAAGCCCGAGGGCGCACGGCCTGTTCTGATGGGCTATGACAGTTCGGAAGTGGCCGGCGAGGTTGTGTCGGACATCATCAAGGCCGGTGTCCTGCCGGTGGCGATCGAATTCATGGACCGGCCCTGTATTCGCGCGACCGAAGCCTTTGCCGGGGCAGGATATCCCGATTGCGAGGCGCTTCTCATCGTCGAGGTCGAGGGTAGCGAGGCCGAGATCGACGAGCAGCTAGAGGTGATACTCGACATTGCCCGCCGGCATGACCCGGTTGAGCTGCGCGAGAGCCGCTCGTCCGAAGAAAGTGCGCGGATATGGCTGGGCCGTAAATCGGCCTTTGGCGCGATGGGGCAGATCAACGATTACATGTGCCTTGACGGCACGATCCCAGTGAGCCAGCTGCCTTTCGTGCTGCGCCGTATCGGGGAGATGTCGAAGGAATACGGTCTGGATGTCGGCAATGTCTTTCACGCGGGCGATGGGAACATGCACCCGCTGATCCTTTTTGATGCCAACAAGCCCGGTGATCTGGAACTGTGCGAGGCGTTCGGGGCCGACATCCTGCGGCTTTGCGTCGAGGTGGGTGGCTGTCTGACCGGTGAGCACGGGGTCGGGATCGAGAAGCGCGACCTGATGTTCGATCAGTTCGCGCCGGATGATCTGGATATCCAGATGGCTGTGAAGGACGTGTTCGACCCGAAATGGCTGCTCAACCCGGCCAAGGTATTTCCGCTGGCAGCATCGGCAGGGCGGCGGGCCGCATGATCACTCCGGGGGAGTCAAGCCCACGGCGCCCAAGGTATTTGAAGGTCGGATGAAGAATGGAACCGGTTTCCGAGAGTGAACTAAGCAAGATGATAGCGGGCGCGGATGGGCCGCTGCAAATCATCGGGGGCGGCACGCGGCCGGTGGGGCGGCCCGTGGACGGTGCGGCGCTTTCCTTGGCGAAGCTGAGCGGGGTGGTCGAATACGAGCCCGGCGCGCTGACCCTCGTGGTGAAGGCGGGCACGCCGGTTGCCGAGATCGAACGGTTGCTGGCCGCCGAGGGGCAACGCCTGCCCTTCGAGCCGATGGATCATCGCGGGCTTCTCGGTACGAAAGGCGCACCCACGATCGGTGGCGTTGTAGCTGCGAATGTGAGCGGGCCGCGGCGAGTGCAAGCCGGGGCCTGCCGGGATTACCTTTTGGGGGTGAAATTCGTCGACGGAACCGGGCGTATCCTCAAGAATGGTGGGCGGGTCATGAAGAACGTCACTGGCTACGATCTGGTCAAGCTGATGGCCGGGAGCCGGGGCACTCTTGGTGTTCTCAGCGAGGTCAGTTTCAAGGTCCTGCCCGAGCCACCGGCGGCGGCGGTCCTGCGTCTTGGCGGGTTAGACGAGGCCCGGGCGGGAGAAGCGATGTGTGCGGCGCTACGCTCGCCATTCGAGGTCACGGGGGCGGCGCATCTTCCTGCTGATATCACCGGCGAGAATGCGGCAACATTGCTTCGGATCGAGGGGTTCGAGGCCAGCGTGTCCTACAGGGCCGAGCGGCTGGGCGATTTGCTGGACGGGTTCGGCAAGGTGGAGGTCGAGCGGGACGAGGCACAGATTGCGCAAACCTGGAGTGCCGTGCGGGATGTCAAGGCGTTTCACGATCATGCGGGTGATGTCTGGCGCTATTCGGTACGCCCGACGGCAGGGCCCGCTTTGGGCGCGTCTCTGCGGGCAATGGGTGCGCAGGCGCTGCAGTACGACTGGAGCGGTGGTCTCGTCTGGGCTCTGGGACCAGAGGGCGCGGACATGCGCCCGGAGGGGCTCGATGGTCATGCAACGCTGATCCGAGCCGGCAAGGAGACGCGAGCGCGCTTGCCGGTGTTTCAGCCAGAGGCGGCACCGATCCAAAAGATTTCGCAAGCTTTACGCGATAGGTTCGACCCGAGGGGTATTCTGAACCCCGGGTTGATGGGATGATAATCATGGCGTTTATCTTGGCTTATCTTGTGATCTTCGCGGCCGGGCCGGTGATCTTTCTCGGCCTGACGCAGACGCACCCGTCGCGTGGGCGGGTATTCATCGGGGTCGCCGCGGTCGCGGGGCTTCTGGTCGCGGCCTGGGTTTTGCGGGATGTGGCTCAGGGGCCGCTTTCGGTCATTGGGGGAGTGGTCTGCCTATGGCTGGGCTGGGTGATGACGATTGCCACCGCGGTTCAGGCGTTACGGCTGCGCATGCGACTGCCGATGATGCGGAAATGGAGTGCGGCACTGGGTGGGGTGGCGACGGCGGCACCCTGGTTCGGGCTGTCGCTGGCAATAGGGACGTGAAGCGGGATGCAGACGAATTTCACAGAAGAGCAGTTAAAGGCCCCGGGCACTCAGCGCGCGAACCAGATCCTGCGGTCTTGTGTCCATTGCGGGTTCTGCACTGCCACCTGCCCAACGTATCAGGTGCTGGGTGACGAGCTCGACAGCCCGCGCGGGCGCATTTACCAGATCAAGGACATGCTCGAGAACGAGCGCGTTCCCGATCCGAAAACGGTCAAGCATATCGACCGCTGCTTGTCCTGCCTGGCTTGCATGACCACCTGCCCGAGCGGCGTCCATTACATGCATTTAGTCGATCATGCGCGCGAGTATATCGAGACCAATTTCAAGCGCCCCTTGGGTGACCGTTTCTTGCGCTGGCTTCTGGCCCGCATCCTGCCCTATCCGGGGCGTTTCAGGCTGGCCCTGCTGGGGGCGAAGATCGGGCGGCCGTTCCGGCGGTTCATCCCCGATGCGCGATTGCGTGCCATGCTGGAGATGGCGCCGAAAGTGATCCCACCCGTAAGCCGCAATGACGACCCGCAGACATTTGCTGCCGAGGGCCAGCGCAGAATGCGCGTCGCGCTGATGACGGGCTGTGCGCAAAAGGCACTCAACACCGACATCAACGATGCCACGATCCGCCTGTTGCGCCGGCTTGGCTGCGAGGTCGTGGTGGCCAGAGCGGCGGGATGCTGTGGTGCGCTCACTCATCACATGGGCAAGACCAGCGAGAGCCATACCGCTGCGGCAAAGAACATCCGTGCCTGGGTGGCCGAGATGGAGGGCGAGGGCCTCGACGCGGTGGTGATCAACACCAGCGGTTGCGGCACCACCGTCAAGGATTATGGCCACATGTTCCGCAATGAGCCTCTGGCACACGAGGCGGCGCAAGTCGCCAACGTCGCGATGGATGTAAGCGAGGTTCTGGCCCGGCTGGATATGCCGGAAGGCGCGGAAAAGGCATTGCGCGTAGCCTATCACGCGGCGTGTTCGCTGCAACATGGCCAGCAGATCAAGACTCACCCCAAGGATCTGTTGAAACGTGCCGGATTCGAGGTGGTCGAACCCGCTGACAGCCATCTGTGCTGCGGCTCGGCAGGCACCTATAACCTTCTTCAGCCCGAGATTTCCGGGCAACTCAAGATCCGCAAGATCTGTACATTGGAGGCCAAGACGCCGGATGTGATCGCCACTGGAAATATCGGCTGCATGATGCAGATAGGATCGGGCACGGATGTGCCAGTGGTTCACACGGTCGAATTGCTGGATTGGGCGACAGGTGGACCGAAACCCCGCGCAATGACCGGCGATGCGCCCTAATTTCGCCCCATATCCCGGCTAGTTGCGGGGAAAGTACTGGCCTGCCGGAGAGCCCATGTTTCAAATCCTGTCGCTTTCACTGGGTCTGAGCCTTGCAGCGTCGATCGGGCTGGCTCAGGACACAAGCCTGAAACGGTTGGATACGGGCGATCAGGGGCGCGGCTGGGAGGCCGTGGGGCGGCTCGATATAGATGGCAGGGGATTCTGCACCGGGGCGCTGATCGCGCCCGATCTGGTGCTCACCGCGGCGCATTGCCTGTTCGATAAGCAAAGCGGGGCGCGTGTGGACCATGCCAAGATCGAGTTTCTGGCCGGCTGGCGCAACGGGCGGGCCTCCGCGTATCGCTGGGTAAGGCGGGCGGTGATTCACCCCGACTACAGCTTTGACGATGCGCATGACGCCGCGCGTGTGCGCAACGACGTGGCGCTACTCGAGTTGCACCACCCGGTCCGCAACACCACGGTGACACCGTTTGACACGGATGTACACCCGCTAAAGGGCGATCGGATCGGCGTTGTGTCCTATGCCAAGGACCGCTCCGAAGCCCCGTCGATACAGGAAATGTGCCGCGTTCTGGCGCGGCAACAAGGGGTCCTCGTGATGTCCTGCGAAATTGATCACGGATCGAGCGGCGCCCCTGTGTTGAGTTTTATTGACGGTGCAGTGCGGATCGTGTCGGTCGTGTCAGCCAAGGCCGAAGTTGACGGCGCGCCTGTTTCGCTTGGCACCGCGCTCGAGGAACCGATTGCGCTACTCAAGGCCGAGCTGGCCAACGGAAATGGGCGCCTGGACGCAAACTCGTCATCACAGCAGGCCCGGCGTGTCATCGTGGGGGGTGCACGCGGCGATACCGGAGCGAAGTTCATCAAGCCATGAGTGCCACGAGACATGTGATGACAGTCAGCCTTGGGCGAGCCCTGCCCGAGTGGGGCGGGGCCAATCGCGGGTTCGCGAAGGTCAAGGGCCACGACCTACCCGGATGGGAGGCTTTGGGCCGGGTCGAGATCACGGGCCGGGTTTTTTCATCAAGATTCTGATCGCAGCCAAGCTGAGCCAGCAAGCGAAGCACTGGATATATGACCGGACGAACAGTTTAGCGTCGCGTCATACGGAGAAAGCCGCGGCGAAGCACTGTCCTGGAACAGCGTTTGCGGCCTTCTGGGCGGGGTCAGGGTTCTACGGCCCTTGATTGCGAGGTGACAGCGGCGCGCGGTTTCCTGCAACACAGGAACATCGGGCGCGCATCGTGTCTTGGTATCGTCCGGGGGCACAGTGATTTTGCTTGGGTTGGAATTGCCACCTGTCATGGCCAAGCACGAAGGCGATTTGCATCCGCTCGCTCGCGAATATCAATAAAGTTATGTCCCGACCGCGACCTGACGCAATCTACAATAGGCAGCGGTCAAGAGGGCGAGATCCACCTGCTGTCAGAGACAAGTTCCAGGGCGAACAGGGCTGAGCCCGGGCACTTGACACCGCAAATTCGCATCACCACTTCTGGGTGGTCGGGGCGCCTTCAAGGGCCTCGGCGAGTAAGTGGTCTGTCCCGCGATGGGAAGATCTCAACATGACATGTTATCGCTCAAAGGAGGATGACCCATGCGCAATTTTGATCTTGCTCCGCTCTATCGTGCGACCGTTGGCTTTGACCAGATCGCAGAGATGCTGGACCGGGTGATATCGAACGACATGACAACCAACACCTACCCCCCCTACAACATCGAAAAGACCGCCGACGATGCCTATCGGATCTCGATCGCCGTGGCCGGTTTTGCCGAAAGCGACCTTTCGGTCGAGGTCAAGGAGGGGGCGCTGATCGTTTCGGCACGCAAGGCCGAGGAGGGCGAAGACCGCGTCTATCTGCACCGGGGCATTGCCACCCGCGCCTTCGAGCGCCGCTTTCAACTGGCGGATCATGTCAAGGTGACGGGCGCAACCCATACTGACGGGATGCTGCATATTGATCTGATCCGCGAAATCCCCGAAGCGTTGAAACCGCGCCGGATCACCATCACCAAGGGCGATGATCTCGTCGAGAAAGATGTGGTTGACGCGGAAACCGTCAACTGATCGGCACGTTTCGACCCGCTTGACAATGGCCCGGCCGATGCTCTGGCCGGGCAATTCAAATGCTGCGCCCCTCAGGGCCGATGGGCGGCCATGAGGGGCCCATCCTCGGCGACGCCCACAAGAAGCAGTCTGCCGCTGGCTTCGATGTCAAACCGTCGCACCTCGTCCAGCGCGTCGAGAACGCGGCGTTCCTGCGCCATTTGCGCCTCGGGGCACGCCATCATCGTCACCCCCAACTGGCCAAGCCGCAGCCCCTCGCAGGTCAGTTTGTACCCGCCCATGAAGCGGTTGCAGCCTGTATACCCCGAAATACGCATATCAGGTCCGAAGGCGATGGTGATCTCTGTATCCCCGATCACGCCTTGCCCCGCGATAACGTCGATGTGCCATTCGGCACTGGTCAAAAGCTTACCCGGGTTCCCGCCGCATCCTTTCAGGTTGTGATCTTCGAGCATGAGCGTGGCGGTGTGCGGATATGGCATCCCGGTTGCTGCGTCGTAGCAGAGTCGTTCCTTCACGGTCAGGCGCGCATCGAGCTGTGGCATGTCGAAGAAATAGGCACCGGGGGAGACCTGCACGTCCGGGCGAGGTGCGGTCAGGCTCAGCGCACCGTAATCAGCAGTGAGGTCGACCGTATCGGCCCCGATCCGCACATGCCAGCCGGGTTCATTCCCGCCGGCACGGTAGAGGGGCGGTTCGGGCATTGCTTTGACACATTGACCCATGTCCTGACCTTCGAGGGTCAGCATCGCCGTGTCGCCTTTGGACCAGAATTCGGTGTCGGACCCGTCCGAGGCGGCATACCGTGTACCCGAGGCGGAAACGGCCTCCTGCATCGCGAAATCGCGCCCGTCCACGCGCAGCACCGCGCGGTCACTCAGGACACCCAAGGTGACCCGCCGGCCATTGCAATCGTATTTCGTTGCAAAGGCCAACGGCGTGATCGGCGCAAGCTCCAATTCGCCCAGGTCGACCGGCCCGTCACTCGCGTCAAAGAGAATGTCGCGGATGATCCAGCGCGGCGCACCGCCGACGTGGATGAGCGCTTCGACATGCCCGGAAAGACCGTCGGGAACGGTCAGAGAGAACGGCAGCGGCACCTGATTCCCGTCGGTGTCGAACCGGACTTCGCCCAGCACCGTGTCAAAGGCACCGCGCGCGGCGACGGAAACCTCGGCATCGGGCGGCAGGGCGATGCGCGTCAGATATGTCAGCGATCCGGTGATATCACGGGTCGCCTCCTGCGCGTCGAGCGACAGGGCGAGGCAGGTTGCCAAAATCGCGGCGAAGGAGCGGAGCATGGGGCATCTCTTTTGCAAGACGAGATGCCCCAGTCTAGGCCGGTTTCGTCCGGGCGCGAGAGGATTGACACAAAATGCACGCTCCAATGCATTCCCCGCCGATGTCGGATCAGACCGACATGCAGATGTATTTCATCTCGAGAAACTCGTCGATGCCGTGGCTTGAGCCTTCGCGGCCAAGGCCAGATTGCTTGACCCCGCCGAAGGGCGCGACCTCGGTCGAGATGATGCCGGTGTTGACGCCGACGATACCGTATTCCAACGCCTCGGCCACCTTGTAGACGCGGGACAGATCCTTGGCATAGAAATACGACGCGAGACCGAAGATCGTGTCATTGGCCATGGCAATGACCTCGTCCTCGTCCTCGAACTTGAAGAGCGGGGCCATGGGGCCAAAGGTTTCGTCGGTAGCGACCTGCATCTCCTGCGTGGCGCCGGTGATGATCGTGGGCTGGAAGAAGGTGCCGCCCAAATTGTGCTGGCTGCCGCCGAAGGTGATCTTGCCGCCCTTGGAAAGAGCGTCGTCGATATGTTCGCGCACCTTGTCGACCGCGTCGGGGTTGATCAGAGGGCCGAATGCCGTGTCCTCCTCAAGCCCGTCGCCAACCTTCATCTTGGACAACCGGTCCGCCAGTTTCTCGGCAAAGGCATCGTAAACCCCCGCCTGAACATAGATGCGGTTGGCACAGACACAGGTTTGGCCGTTGTTGCGGAATTTGCACATGATCGCGCCTTCCACGGCCGCATCGAGGTCAGCATCGTCGAAAACGATGAACGGAGCGTTACCGCCCAGTTCCATCGAACATTTCATCACCTGGTCGGCGGCCTGGCGCAGCAGGATTCGCCCCACCTCGGTCGAGCCGGTGAAGGTAAGCTTGCGCACCGCCGGGTTCTCGCAGAATTCCTTGCCGATCTCCGAGGCCGACGACGAGGTCACCACCGAAAAGACCCCGTCGGGGATGCCCGCTCGCTTGGCCAACTCGCCCAGGACCAGCGCCGAAAGCGGCGTTTCCTTGGCGGGCCGGGCGACCATCGAGCAGCCCGCGGCCAACGCCGGGCCGGCCTTGCGGGTGATCATCGCATTGGGGAAATTCCACGGTGTGATCGAAGCAGCCACGCCGATCGGCTGGCGAATGACGGTGATCCGCTTGTCACGCTGGTGGCCTGGGATCGTCTCGCCATAGACACGCTTGGCTTCTTCGGCAAAGAACTCGATGAACGAGGCGCCATAGGCAATCTCGCCGCGGGCCTCGGGCAGGGGTTTGCCCATCTCGGCGGTAAGGATGGTGCCAAGGTCGTCCTGATGTTCCATCATCAGGTCGAACCAGCGGCGCAGCACGGCGGCGCGTTCCTTGCCGGTCCACTTTGCCCAGTCCTTTTGCGCGACCTCGGCCTTGGCAATGGCATCGGCCACCTGTGCGCGCGACAGGTCGGCCACCTCTGCGATAACGTCGCCACGCGCGGGGTTGGTCACCGCGAATGTGCCATTCTCGCCATCGACGAATTCCCCGGCAACATAGGCCCGGGTGACAAGGAGCGACGGGTCTTTGAGAAGCGATGCGAGATTTGTGACGGTATCGAGCATGGGCGTATCCTCCCCCTTCATGGGTCAGTTCTCAGAATGCGGAAAGTGTCTCGCCAAGGCAAAGCATTTGGGCCTAGGATTGTCCAGAGCCAGATCGGGAGGAATGACAGGTGGAACTGGACGATGCCTATGCCAATGCCGCATATATTCCGGGGGCCGAGCGCTTCCCCGGCCAGTGGGCCGAGGCGGCGGAAATGTGGCGTAAACAGCTGGCGCATGATGATCGCGCGCGGCTCGATCTGGGCTACGGTGCGCGCCCTCGCGAACGCTTCGACCTGTTCCTGCCCGAAGGCACGCCCGAGGGGCTGATGGTTTTCGTGCATGGTGGCTATTGGCTCAAGTTCGACAAGTCCTCGTGGTCGCATTTGGCGGCCGGAGCGGTGGCGCGGGGATGGGCGGTGGCACTTCCGTCCTATGATCTCTGCCCGCAAGTGCGGATCAGCCAGATCACCCGGCAGATCGCTCGCGCGGTGGGGGTGATGGCGGCGATGGTTGAGGGGCCACTGGTCCTGACCGGGCATTCGGCGGGTGGTCACCTCGTGGCGCGAATGCTGGCGACGGGCATGCTGTCGAGTGAAGTCGGCGCGCGTTTGCGCCGGGTCGTTCCGATCTCGCCGGTGGCGGATTTGCGCCCGCTGTTGTCCACCTCGATGAATGCGCAATTGCAGCTCGATCCGCAAGAGGCCATGGCCGAAAGCCCGGTTCTGATGGCGGATCGTATGGATGTGCCGGTTACGGCCTGGGTCGGGGGTGATGAGCGGCCTGTATTCCTTGACCAGGCGCGCTGGCTCTCGCAGGCTTGGGGCTGTGACATGGTGGTGGCCGAGGGACGGCACCATTTCGACGTGATCGAACCGCTGGAACTGGTCGACAGCGATCTGGTTGAGGCGCTTCTGAGAGAGCGTTGAGCGAGGGGTTCCACCCCTCGCGCTCGCCGGAGTATTTCAGGCAAGATGAAGGCTCAGAGCGACGACCAGCAGGGCAGGATGTCGCCCTTGGCGGGACTGGCGTGGAACACCGCACGGGCAATGGCGCGGGCCATGGCAATGGCGGCGGCGTGACCGATATAGAGCGTGTCAGCCAAGGGGTTTTCCAGCGGTTTGCGGCCGGCGGCGGCGGCGAAGATCAGATCGCCATCCATGGGTGTGTGGGACGGGAAAAGCGCGCGGGCAAAGCCGTCATGGGCGGCGGTGGCGATACGGGTGCATTGCGCCTGAGTGAGCGTGGCATCGGTCGCAACGATGCCGATCGTGGTGTTGGCATGGGCAGCGAGCTTGGTGGGCGGGACATGGGGGTCGGGGAAAAGCGCCGATGGGCCAAGGCCGCCGAATTCATCCTCGACCTCGAACGGCGCGGCCCAAAAATGCGGCGTGTCAGTCACGGTGGCCGCGCCAAGGCTGTTCACTGCGACGAGCGCACCCACCGTGTGGCCCGAAGGCAGGGTGACCGAAGCCGAACCGAGCCCGCCCTTGAGATTGGCGGTGGTGGCACCCGTGCCAGCGCCGATGCTGCCGAGTGAGAAGGTTTCCGACGCATTTTCAAGCGCTTCGTGGCCCAGCGCCTTGTAAGGGTTTTCTCCCCATGCCTTGTCGCCGCCATTGATCAGGTCAAAGAGGATCGCACCCGGCACGATCGGGACGAGTTGGTCGCGCACAGCAAAGCCGCGCCCTTTCGCACGCAACCCGTCCGTCACGCCCGAGGCGGCGTCAAGCCCGAATGCCGAGCCGCCCGACAGTACAAGCGCATCGACCTGTTCCACCGTCTTGTCGGGCGCGAGCAGGTCGGTTTCGCGGGTGCCCGGTGCGCCCCCCATGACATGCACGCCACAGGTAAAGGGGTCTTTACCCAGAAGGACGGTGCAGCCGGTCTTGATCTTCGCGTCCGTCGCGTGGCCGACCAACAGGCCCTCGACATCGGTGATCAGGTTGCGCGGACCCGGGCGGGCAGTCATGGGCGGTTCCTTTCCGTTGTTTTCACAGGGTTTTTTGCCATCCTGCCAGATCGCGCGGGATCGGCAAGGGGTAATCGCCGGCACGACACCGCGCGCATGGCGGGGGCTGCGCGCGCCGCGTTAGGGAATGGCCCGAAGAGCGCCCGAGCGGGGGGTGATTTGCGTGCACCCCCCGGCTGCCATCCGGCTGCCGGGGGCGGCCAACGTTGCCGTTAACCTTTCACGCAACGAAGTGCCCGCGCTCAGACCAGCGCGATGAGCCGGGCCGGGCCGCCGGTGCCGCCGCGATGCTTGGGCGCACCGATCACGAGGGTCGCGCCCGCGGCGGGCAGCTTGTCGAGATTGGCGACACATTCGATCCCGAACCGCCCGGTGGGCAGCCACGCGTAATGGGCGGCGAAATCGGGCGACGGGCCGTGATCGAGCGACAGCGTATCCACCGCGATCGACATCGCGCCGGTTTCTTCCATCAGCATGGTCGCGGCCTCGACATGGAAGCCCGGGAAATGCATCACCTCTCCGTCGGAATTGCGGAAACCGTCGCCATTCACCTTCGGCCCCCAGCCTGAATGCATCGCCACGCAGGCATTGTCCGGTATCTCGCCGTGGGCGGCGATCCATTCGGTGATGTCATCGGGGGTCACCTGCGCATCGGGGTCGTCTTCGGCGCGGGCGGCGATGTCGATGATGCAGAGCGGTGCAACCAGTTGCTCGATCGGGATTTCATCGACCGACGCCCCGTCCTCGGAGAAATGCAGCGGCGCATCGACATGGGTGCCGGTGTGTTCGTTGACGGTGAATTGCTTGAGATTGAAGCTGTGTTCGGCGTAATTGAAAAGCTGTTCCTCGGAATACTGCGGATCACCGAAGAATGTCGGAAAATCGCGGTGCAGCGTGTGGGTCATGTCGGTCGGCCCCGATCCGTGACCCGACGCCAGCGCCGGGGTCGCGGCGCCCGTGCCGATGGCGGCGGCGGCCCCGGCCATGGCCGCCCCCCGGAACAGATCCCGACGCGAGAGCATTTTGCGTTTGACGGCATTCATGACGCAGATATCACACATGGTTTTCACTCCATTTGTCCCTGTTGAGGCGTTCAGCCTAGCATGGAATGCGAGTCGCGCCAGACAGGTTTGATCGTGGCGGTGCCGAAACCGCCTTTCCCCTTTCTTTTGGACGTTGCTTTTGCGACACTCCGGGCAATTCAGAAGGCAGGCGGATGCAAGCTGCATTAACATTCCCTATATCCTCATCAGGCGATTGACCGGAAGGGAGCAAGCGATGGCGAATTTCGAGGAACAGGTTCAGGAGTCGCAAAAGCAGGTGGCCGAGGCGCAGGCCAAGATTTCTGAACTCACCGGCCGGATCGAGAGCGCGCGCCAGAAGATGAACACCGGCGAGGATATCGCCATCGACATCGAGAATGCGACGCTCGACGAGGTGCATGCCCATACCGAGTTGATGAACGCGAATATCGCGGAACTGATCATGGGGCTGGATGACGTTACGGCGGCGTTTTCCAGGGATTTCGACGAAATGCGGTCGAAAACCGGCTGGGAGAGCTTTGTCGGTATCTTTTCGCCGGCCAAATCCGACTCGATGCGCCAGGAGCGGATGCGCACGGCAAGCATCGACGACAAGTTGCAGGACCTGATCGCGAAATCCGACGTGATCACCCGGCTGTTGCAGAGCCAGCTTGACGAGTTGACCAAGCAGAAGGAACAGGTCGAGGCCAACCTTTCCGAAACGCTGGACGAACGCGAAGCGACGGTGGGCGCGCTTGAATCCCTGCGCACCGAGATCAAGGCGATGGACCCGAAGATCATCGAGTTGGAAAACAAGATCGCGGTGGAACAGGACGCGACGGCGCGCACGCGGCTGGAGACCGAGCTGGCCGCGCTCAACGCGAAATACAACGAGATGGTGCAGGACGAGCAGGTCAAGCTCGCCAAGAGCCAGACGCTGGAGCGCTATATCGAGAAGGGCAAGACCTGGATCGACAGCCTGCAAAACCAGGCCGCGACGCAGATGGTCCTGATCAACAAGTTGCAGACCGATACGAAACAGCGCGTGGTGCTTTACGATGCGCTGTCAAAGTCGCTCAAGACCGCACAGCAGCAGGACGTGGCCCACCGGATCAACGAGATCGGGGTGGAGACCGACAAGGAGGCGCAAAGCTCGATGGCGGCGATCGGGGCGGCAACCAACCAGCGCATGGCCGACATGATGGAGGCGCATGAGGGACACATGGTGTTCGCGCGCGAGGTGCTGGAAGCCAAGGCCAAGGCGGACGAGCGGTTCACCCGGCGTTTCCAGAAGATCGTCGAGAAACACGACAAGAACCTCTACGGGGCGGAATGACGCGCCGGTCGGCCCATGGCGGGTGCCGCCCGCGGACGGCTGGAATGACGGGGCTGGATAGAGCCAATGCCGGAATCTGACATCACCGACGGCCGCGATGCGATCACCGGAGACCGCGATCACGTGGGGCTTGACGACACGTTCGCCAGCCGCCGCTATTTCGCCAAGTTCCGGACGATCACGACGCATCTCGCGCGGGTGGCCGCGCAGATGCGCGCCGAGGGCGATCTGAATGATACCGAGTTGAAGATCCTCACCCGCCATGTCGCGGCGCTGGGCTATAGCTTCCGGGCGCTGTCGATGAAATACCTCATGGCGGGGCGGGACACGGGGCGGTTTTTCGGGGTGCTGGAGATGGACCGGGTGGAAAGCGGTTTCCCGGTCTTCAACGAACTGCTCGTGATGGCCAATGACGCGGCGCAGGCGGCGCGGCATCTCGAGAACATGCCGACGCCAGAGGCGCTCAAGGACGAGATGCTGCGCAAGATCCTGGGCGAGCGCGAGATCCCGACCAAGCTGCAATTCGCACTGTCGCAGCGGCTATATTACGAGGAGCTGCTACGCGGCGATCTTTTCTGGGCCCGCAACGATCCGCAGGTGGCATGGCTGGGAGATCTGGACGGGCGGCGGCGTTACCTGCTGCATTGGGCAGTTTATGACAGCATGGTCAACCTGCCCACGATCTACCTGATGGAGGTCGAGGATTCGGGGCGCCGGGCCTTGCCCAGGGACGAGCGCCGCTGGCCCGAGGTTCAGGCGCACCTGATGGGGCAATCGGTGGGGGGGCTGAAGCTCGTCACCATCGCGCGGGGCTTTGACGCGGATTTCGACGACCTGCACCCCAAACGGCTGCGCCGGTTCCACCTTGGGCCGATGTACAGCCATGCCTATACGCAGCAAAGCGGCCCGTTGCGCGAGGTCTTGCGCGATGCGCGCGCGCCCGAGGGGCAGGACTGGGCGCTGGCCTGGACGGTCGAGGAGTTGGAGAGCGAGCGGGTGAGCGAGGAACGCGCAGGCTGGTTCTCGACGGTGGAGCGGGAGGTCTTTGCGCTCGATCCGTTCTCGGGGCGCGGGGTGGATACCGGGGCGACCCGGACAGAACGCGCGATCATCCTGCCGCAACGGCCCTACCAGGTGCTGGAGGAGCGTCGGCCGCCGGGGTTTTCGGGTGTGCGCAAGTTCGTGGTCGGCGCCGGGGGGCGGGTGTTGAGCTATCGCTAGGGGCGGGTTTGAGTATTTTTGGCAAGATGAAGCATGGGCGTGAGTGAGAGATGAGCCGGACAAGCGACCAGATGGAGTTGCGGGAAGAGGATATCCGCAAGCATTACCCGGCGGCGGCGGCGCTTCTCGCGGGGTTCGATCACACGCCGCGGATCGGCAGGGGCAAGGAGGCGCCCGCGGAAGAGCGTTCGGCCGGGATCGGCACGCGGCGGCGGTTTCGCACCACCACGCCGGGGCTGGTCACGCGCTCGACCGCTCGGCCCGAGGGGGTGCAGCTCATCGCGCGGATCGAAGCGGCGGATGGCGATGACCCGCTGGTCAGCCCGGCGCAGGCGAGCGTGATGGGGGCGTTGCGGCGGGCGCTGGCGATCGCGCTGGCGCTGGCCGAGACCTATGGCGCGCAGGTGGGGCTGGCCGAGTTGAAGCGCGCGAACCTTGAAGGCGCGTTGCCCGCCGATCGCAAGACCGCGTTTTCGGAGCTCCTGAGTGCCGAGGCGCTGATCACGCTGCATGTCTTTGCCAATGCCACCGCGTTCCTGCTTGGCCCGCATCTGGGCGAGGTCAGCGTCGAGGTGGGCGAGGTCGAGGAGGTGTTGACCGACAATGGCCAGCTGGCGCTGCACGGTGCGCTGTGGGAGCTGGACCAGGATATCGCCGCCTTCGCGGGCGACGATACGCGGCTGGTGGCGACGGTCTGCGCCTTTGCCGAGCAGTTGATGGAGAAGGTCGCGCTGCGCGCGCAGAATGCCGCGCAGCTGGAGCCGTTCACCGATGCGGCGTGGAAGGTGGAGGCCGACGGTTTCCAGATCCGCGGCTTCACCCCGGCGCGGGCGGCGAAAGGCTCGGTCCTGACGATGACCTTCAAAGAGCCGCACGAGGTGGTGGGCAACCATATCGCCAAGTACCAGGCCCTGCGGCTTTCAAAGATGCTGATGGCCTATGATTTCGAGCGGCGGCTGAACCCCTTTGCCGAACTGGGCGGGTTCATCTTCACCTTCATGGGCGATGGCGCGCCGGGCACCGGGAAAACCACGCTCATCCAGATGATGGCGGGCCTGCTCAAGGGCTATTGCGACAACGCGGGCTACCCGTTCCGATACCAGAATTTCGGGATCGACAATATCGACAGCTACCAGGGCAAGTCCGGGCAGAATGCCAAGGCCTTCGTCAACAACGTGCTTGATCCGGGCGTGATCGGATTCGGCACGATCGACGATATCGACCAGATCGCGGGCAAGCGCGGCGACCGGCAGTCGAGCGCGGGCCAGCAGGAGGTGACGGCGGTCTTCATGGAAGCCTTTGCCGGGGCCAACACGGTGGTGCGGGGCAATTGCAGTTTCGGCATGTTCTCGAACTTTCCCGAGAACGTGGATGACGCGCTGCGCCAGCGGGCGGGGGCGCGGTTCCTTGTCGACGGGCCGCAGACGCGCGAGGATTACATCGACATCCTGCATCTTCTGATGGGGGGCAAGCATGACATCCCGCTGGGCGATCACGCGCTTTATGCCGCGCAGGAGATCAAGCGCGCGGTGGCGCGGTCGTTCGAGAGCCATGAGCGGCCGCAAGAAGAGGGGCTGATCCGGGTTTACGAGCGGGTCGAGGCCGAGATCGGGCGGCTGGACACGATTGCCAAGCTCGGCACCTATCTCAAGGCCATCCAGGAGGCCGACCCGCGGTTCACCGGCCGCGCGATCAAGAACATCACCGACGCGGTGAAGGTGCGGGCGATGGATTTCGAATTACCCGACGAATGGATGGAGGAGCCGGACCTGTTCCTCTTCAAGGATTACGAGACCAAGGCGGGCATGATCGAGGAGTTGCGCCAGCCGATCACGGCCGAGATGGTGATGCAGGAGATCAACCGCTACGCGGATTCGGAGTTTCGCTATGCCGACAAGTCCGACGAGGTGGCGATTGCAAACATGGTGCGCGACATGGAACGGACCGAGGCGGCGAAGAGACGGTATCTGGAGGGGAAGGATGAGTAACCCCCTGTTGACCCGATCGCACATAGGGCAGCGCCGGCCCGCGGGGGGGGGGCGTGAAGCGCCGCCCCGTGGGGGCGGGTCGGCGCTGCCCGGCGGTGCCGCCGGGCGGAGGGTGCATGGATGAAACGCCTGATCGAAAAGGGTCTCATGTTCGGCGGGCTGATCGAGGTCTCCAGCCCGGCGCTGATCGAACGCTATAACCGGGCGCTGGAGCATCTGACCGGCAAGCGCACGGCACTTGACGATTTCCATATCGACATCTCGGGCTACAGCCCCGAGGTGGGCGACGAGCTGGACGATCACCTTTACCTCAACCATGCGGGGGTGAACCGGCAGTTTATCCTGCTCACCACCGAGCAGAAGCGCGCGCCCCTCCTGAACGCGAAATTCTCGACCTCGCGCGGCATCCTGCGACAGTTCATCGACGCCAACGAGGCGCAGCTTTTCGCGCTGACCGCGCGCGACGCGGTGGCGGGGGAGCTGGTCAATTCGGTCTACACGATGGAGCGCCCGGCACAGCTTTTCGATATTCACCGGGTGGTGGTCGAGGCCGACACGACCCGTGGCACGGTGCGGCAGGCCGGAAAGCTGGCCGACCTGATCGACCGGTTCAAGACCGAGGAGGACGCCTGGTTCGACGATGTGCTCATCGCCGAGATGATCGGGCTGGCGCAGGAAACGGGCGACGTGACACGCAACCCCGTGCAGCTTGAGCGGATGGAATTTCAGCAGGAGAATTTCTGGACCGCGCATTTCGGCGGGCTCTACCTGTTTCGCGGGGGAACGCATCCGGCGCTGATCTCGATGGGCGAGCGGATCGACCCGGAGACGATCCCGATCAAGGCATCCCTTGTCGCGCGGGACCGGTCGCAGATCGCGCGGTTCCTGCAAGCCAATGACCTGGTCGAGCCGATCGTGAAGGCACGCGGTGTCGATGCGGCGGCGATCCTGCGCCAGAAGATGGATTTCATCGTCGTCGATGCGGCGCAGGAAGCGGGGGTTGACCTGAGCGGGGCGACCCGGGCTGACATCAGGGCGCTGGCACGGCGGAATGCCGAGCGGTTGCCGCGGGAATACCACACGCTGAACGCCTTGGTGAACTGGGCCGAGAACCGGGGCAAATGGCCGGTGATCGACAGCGACGACCCGGCCTATTTCTATACGTTGCGGGCGAGCGACCATCCCGACCGTGACCTCGTGAACCAGTTACTGGCCGAGTTGGCCCCAAAGGATGTGCGCCAGCTTTTCATCTGTCACAAGGAGCTGTTCTATC
The DNA here is from genome assembly GCA_001314705.1 of Rhodobacteraceae bacterium HLUCCO07. Lineage (GTDB taxonomy): Bacteria > Pseudomonadota > Alphaproteobacteria > Rhodobacterales > Rhodobacteraceae > Aquicoccus. The sequence goes on along the minus strand of LJSU01000028.1, from coordinate 52,183 downwards.
GCCTCTATGCAGGCTGGAGCGAGACCAAGAAGAGCTATGTCGCCGATTTCCTCGAACGGGAATACCTCGTTGACAAGGCCGGGGCGCGCGAGGCGCTTTTCGGGCATGACGCGCCGCTTGACGATGACGGCGCGGTGCCGCAGGAGGACATGATCGCACGGGTCGGACCGTGGGGCGCGGTGCGCGGGGCAACCGCCGGGAAAAGGAGCGGACCATGGGGGGGTTGATCCGGCTGGTGATCTTCGGATTTCTCGCGCTCAGCGTGATCTATGTCGTGGTGTCGATCTATTCACGCTCGGTCCGGCGCGAGAAGCTCGAAGAAAGCTGGGATGCGGACCATCCAGATGGCGGTGACGAAGAGGCACGCAGGGCCTATATCGAGGACGGAATGCGCGCCTATGAGACCGGGCTCAGGCGCAAGCTTATCGTGCTGGTTTATATCGTGCCGGCGGTCGCGGCCGCCGTGACGATCTACATGGTGAATTGAGAAAGGGGGCACCGCCCATGATGACCTATGTGAAATGGACGTTCCGCATCGTGCTTTGGTCGGCCCTTTTCGCGCTGGCCCATTACACGCTGCCCCAGCATGACATGGTGCGCGTGGTGAACACCTACCAGGAACGGCAGGACCTGGGCGACTGGACGCGGATCTTCTGGGCGCAGCCCGATGACCAGTCGGCAAACCTCGCCAACCGCGATGTGCAATTCATCCAGACGATCCGGAAAAAGACATGGTTGCTCGGCTTCTACCGGACCGGCGGCGAAGAAACGATGGTCTATCGCAACGAGGACACAGGCTGGTCCTGGCCCTTCTATTTCAAGTTCGACACCGCGAACCTGCAGACCGAGGCGGATGATCTGAAATCCAGGAAGGAAGACCCCGAATGGGCAGTGATGACGCATTACGGCTGGCGCAACGAATTGCTGTCAACCTTTCCCAACGCGGTGGCGATCCGGCCGGTGGACTCGCCCGATGTGACCGTGATCCCGTGGTTCAACATCTTCTTCCTGATCTTCGTGATCATCGGTTTCGCCTTCATCCGCGCGGCGTGGCGCCAATTCCGCGAACGGATGATCGATCCGGCGGTCGAGGATGCCGAGCAAGGCTGGGATGAGGTGAGCGATCGCATCGACGAGAAGCGCGGAGGGTTGCGCCGCTGGTTCCGGTCTTGGCGATCGGGCCGGTGACACCGGTTTTCCGCCGGGCGGCCTATAAGTCCAGATTGCCATGCGCCCCGGTCCAGTCTAGCCTGTGTGCCCATGACGATTTCAGTGGACACCTTCTTTCTCGACCCGACGGCACAGGGCACGTTGCAATCCCAGATCCAGCGGATCGTGGCCGAGGGCATTCTGTCGGGGCGGTTCCGGAGGGGTGAGAAACTGCCCTCGTCGCGCCGGTTGGCCGCGCATCTGGGCGTGGCGCGGATCACCGTCACCGCCGCCTATACCGAGCTCGTGGCGAGCGATTACCTCGCCGCGCGCGGGCGGTCGGGCTATTTCGTCTCGGATACCGCGCCCGAGCCACCCGATTTCCCGCCCCCACCGCCGCGACAGGACAGCATCGACTGGTCGCGCGCGCTGGGCCAGCGGTTCTCGGGCGGGGTCACGCCGGTCAAGCCGCAGGACTGGTCGTCCTATCGCTATCCCTTTGTCTATGGCCAGACCGACCCGACGCTCTTTGACCACGCCAGCTGGCGGCAATGCGCGTTGCAGGCGCTGGGGCAAAAGGATTTCGCGGCGCTCACTTCGGATTATTACGATCAGGACGATCCGCAGCTCGTCGATTTCATCGCGCGCCATACCCTGCCGCGCCGGGGGATCATGGCCGGGCCGGACGAGATCCTTGTCACCATGGGAGCGCAGAACGCGCTGTGGCTCGCTGCGCAGGTACTCCTGACACAGCGCAGGCGGGCAGCGATCGAGGATCCATGCTATCCGGCGCTGCGCGATATCCTGACCCAGTCGCGGTGCCGGGTGACACCTGTTCCCGTAGATGCGGACGGGCTGCCACCCGAGACAATCCCCGCGCGCACCGACGTGATCTTTACCACGCCCAGCCACCAGTGCCCGACCAATGCGACCATGCCGCTGGACCGGCGGCAGGCCCTGCTGAAACGGGCCCGCGAGATGGACGCGCTCATCGTCGAGGATGATTACGAATTCGAGATGTCCTTCCTCGCGCGGCCTTCGCCCGCGCTCAAGTCGCTCGACCGGGACGGGCGCGTGATCTATGTCGGCTCGTTCTCGAAATCGCTGTTCCCGGGGCTGCGGCTTGGCTATCTCGTGGGCGCCGCGCCGTTCATCCGCGAAGCCCGCGCGCTGCGCGCCAGTGTCATCCGTCATGTACCCGGCCATATCCAGCGCACGGCGGCCTATTTCCTCAGCCTTGGCCATTACGACAGCCTGATCCGGCGCATGGGTGACACGCTCAGACGCCGCCACGAGGTGATGAGCGCCGCCATCGCACGCCACGGGTTGCAGGTATCGGGGCGCGGCGTCTTTGGCGGCTCGTCCTTCTGGATGCGCGCGCCCGACGGGATCGACAGCGCGGCGCTGGCGGAACGCCTCAAGCCCGAGGGCGTGCTGATCGAGCCCGGCCAGCCGTTCTTTGCCGAATTCGCAGACGGGCAGAGCCATTACCGGCTGGCCTATTCCTCGATTCCCGAAGACCGGATCGATGCCGGGCTGGCGCTGATCGCCGCCGCGATCGCGCCCCAGTCTGGACCTGGAGCGGCCATCTAACTGGCCCTAACACGGAATCGCATCGCCCCGTATTTTCACTGTAATCCCGACCGACTCGAATTTCCGATCAAAGGACGAAAACAGATGAAAATGACCACCGAGGAAGCCTTTGTCAAAGTGCTCCAGCGCCATGGGATCGAACACGCCTTTGGCATCATCGGCTCGGCCTTCATGCCGATCTCCGATCTCTTCCCCCGCGCGGGCATTACCTTCTGGGATTGCGCGCATGAAGGCTCGGGCGGGATGATGGCCGATGGCTATACCCGCGCATCGGGCAGGATGTCGATGATGATCGCCCAGAACGGCCCCGGCATCACCAATTTCGTCACCGCCGTGAAAACCGCCTACTGGAACCACACGCCGCTTTTGCTGGTGACGCCGCAAGCCGCCAACAAGACCATCGGCCAGGGCGGGTTCCAGGAAGTCGAGCAGATGAAACTCTTCGAGGACATGGTCGCCTACCAGGAAGAGGTCCGCGACCCCAGTCGCGTGGCCGAAGTCCTCAACCGCGTGATCCTGAACGCGCGCCGTGCCTCGGCCCCCGCGCAGATCAACCTGCCGCGCGATTTCTGGACCAAGGTGATTGACATCGAATTGCCCGAGATCGTCGAGTTCGAACGCCCACGGGGCGGGGTCGAGGCGCTTTCGGAGGCGGCGAAACTTCTCTCCGAGGCAAGGTTTCCCGTCATCCTCAACGGTGCAGGCGTGGTGCTGGCCGGGGCGATCCCGGCGTCGATGAAACTGGCCGAGCGGCTCGATGCGCCGGTCTGTGTGGGCTATCAACACAACGACGCCTTCCCCGGCTCGCACCCGCTCTTTGCAGGTCCGCTGGGTTACAATGGTTCCAAGGCCGCGATGGACCTCATTGCCAAGGCCGACGTGGTGCTGGCGCTTGGCACGCGACTCAACCCGTTCTCGACCCTGCCGGGCTATGGCATCGACTATTGGCCCAGGGACGCCAAGATCATCCAGGTCGATATCAATCCCGACCGGATCGGCCTCACCAAGAAGGTGAGCGTGGGCATCGTGGGCGATGCGAAACAGGTGGCCGAACAGATCCTCGACGGGCTTTCGGAGGGGGCAGGCGATTCCGGGCGCGAAGAGCGCAAGGCGCTGATCGCTCAGAGCAAATCGGCCTGGGCACAGCAACTTTCCGGCATGGACCACGAAGAGGACGACCCCGGCACCACCTGGAACGAGCGCGCGCGCAATGCGAAACCCGACTGGATGAGCCCGCGCATGGCCTGGCGCGCGATCCAGGCGGCGCTGCCGCGCGAGGCGATCATCTCGAGCGATATCGGCAACAACTGTGCGATCGGCAATGCCTATCCGAGCTTCGAGGAAGGGCGCAAATACCTCGCCCCCGGGTTGTTCGGCCCCTGTGGCTACGGCTTGCCCGCCATCGTCGGCGCCAAGATCGGCTGCCCGGATGTGCCGGTCGTGGGCTTTGCCGGTGACGGGGCGTTCGGCATCGCGGTCACGGAACTGACCGCGATCGGGCGCAAGGAATGGCCGGCTGTCACGCAGATCGTGTTCCGCAATTACCAGTGGGGCGCGGAAAAGCGCAACTCGACCCTTTGGTATGATGACAATTTCGTCGGCACCGAGCTTGATGAAGAGGTCAGCTATGCCGGCATCGCCAAGGCGTGCGGCCTGCAAGGCGTCGTTGCGCGTACAATGGACGAGTTGACCGATGCGCTTGACCGGGCAATCAAGGACCAGATGGCCGGCAAGACCACGCTGATCGAGGTGCTGCTCAACCAGGAACTCGGCGAGCCGTTCCGCCGCGACGCGATGACCAAGCCCAACGTGGTGGCCGGGATCGACCCGGCGGACATGCGCCAGCAACAGGTCTGAGGCGATGCGACTGCGTGAGCCGCGCCCGTTTTCCGCCCCGGAAGGCGGGCGTCAGCCCATCGCCACCGTGACCACCGCCGAGGCCACGATATCCTCGACCCGCGCGCCCCGGCTCAGGTCGCAGACCGGGCGGCGGAAGCCTTGCAGGAACGGCCCCAGCGCCTGCGCGCCCGCCAGTTCCTGGCAGAGCTTGTATGCAATGTTTCCCGCATCGAGATCGGGAAAGATCAGCACGTTGGCATCGCCCGTCCCGGCGCCCTTTTTCGCCGCGATCTGCGGGTTCAGCGCCGCATCAGCCTGCACCGGCCCCGGGAAACCGGCCCGTTCCGCCGCCTCGCGCACGATTTCCACGCTGTCCCCGGCCCCGCTCGTGCCGGTGGAAAAGGACAGCAGCGCCACCCGCGCAGCCCCGAGAAGGGCTTCGCCCGACCGCGCCGAGGCAAGCGCGATATCCGCCAGTTGCGCGGCATCGGGGGCCACGTTCACCGCGCAATCGGCGAACACCATCTCCCGCCCGTCGGGGAACAGCATCACGAAGAACGACGACGGCACCGCGATCCCCTCGGCCGGGCCGATCGCCATCGCTGCAGCCTCGATCACGCGCCGCGTCGGCGCATCGGCGCCCGCGATCATGCCGTCGGCCTCGCCCGCCGCGACCATCGCCGCCGCGCGATACAGGGGCTTGGCCAGAAGCCGCCTTGCCATCGCCTTTTTCATGCCGCGCGCCGCGACAAGGGCGGCCACCTGCGCCTCGGACACATCCGAAAGCGCCAACGGCTCGCACAGCCCCTCGGCCCCGAGCTGCGCCGCGGCCTTGGCCACCCGCGGCTCGTCCAGCTCGGGAAAGACCAGCTTTGCCCCGCTGCCGCGTGCGCGCTCGTACATGCGATCCATGAATGCCATGACTGCCCCCTCGTTTCCCGAAAGGAGACCACAATGACAGACACCGTCAAGATCAATCGCGGCCTCAAGGGGGTCTATTTCGAACGCTCCGGGGTGAGTCATATCGACGGGGCCAAGGGTGAGTTGACCTATCGCGGCTATTCGATCCACGATCTGGCCACGCAGTCCACGTTCGAAGAGGTCGCTTATCTGCTGATCCATGGCGAATTGCCCAACGCGCGGGAACTGGCCGATTTCGACGCCCGGCTCAAGACTGCCCGCACCCTCCCTCCCGAAATCCACGAGATCATCACCGCCTGCAAGGATGGCCACCCGATGGACGTGCTGCGCACCGCCGTGTCGGCACTGGCCGCGCTTGAACCGGCCAGCCGCGAAACCGGCGAGGATGCCTTTGTCGACAACGGCATCCGCCTGACGTCACAGGTGCCGATCATCATCGCCGCACACGAAGCAATCCGCAATGGCCGCGCCCCCACGCCACCCGATGCCGACCTTGGCCATGCCGCCAACTGGCTCTGGATGCTCAAGGGCGAGAAGCCCAGCGCCGACGCCGCCCGCCTCGCCGATGTCGATTTCATCCTGCACGCCGAGCACGGCTCCAACGCGTCAAGCTTTGCCGCCCGCGTCACCGTGGGGACCGAGGCCAACCTGCATGGCGCCATCGTCACCGCGCTTTCCACCCTCGCCGGCCCGGCCCATGGCGGTGCTGCCGAGGACGTGATGAAGATGGTTCACGAGATCGGCAAACCCGAGAACGCCGCCGCCTATGTCAAGCAGAAGCGCGCCAACCGCGAAGCGGTGACAGGCTTCGGCCACCGGGTCTATCGTGCCGAAGACCCCCGCGCGCGGCACATGCGCGACGGTGTGCGCAAGCTGGGCGAGGAAATGGGCGCGCCGGAATGGTATGAGATCCTGCAAGCCGTGGTCGAGGCGATGAAGCCCTATGCCCGTCACGGCCTCAACGTGAATGTGGATTTCTATTCCGGCGTGATCTACCAGTTGCACGGCATCCCGATGGATCTCTACGTGCCGATCTTTGCCATCGGGCGCATGCCCGGCTGGGTCATCCAGTGCATCGAACAGCAGCGCCAGAACATCCTGATCCGCCCGCTCACGCTTTACAACGGCCCGGACACCCGTGCCTATGTGCCGATAGAGCAAAGATAGCGGCTCCCCTGCAAAAGCACCCCTGTCTCTTTCTTGGGAAAAATACTCATTCTTCAGACATCACCGGGGGCGCCTGCCGGGGTCACGCTGCCCGGGCCGAGCGCAGCGAGGCCCCGCCGCGACGTGGCGCAGCCACGGCGCAAACCCTCGCTCAGCGCAGCGACCGCCCCTTGCGGATCGCACCGGGGCCAAAGCGCGCACGAATGGCATCGCTGGCCCGTTCCGCCCCGCTGCGCCGGGCCGCGCCGGGATCGAGCAGGTCGGGCGCCCGGTCGGCCTCGGCCTCCGCGACAAGATCGGAAATCCCCACCCCGATCAGCCGGTACGGCCCCTGGTCCCCCACCGCCTCGAACAGTGCCCTTGCAGTGCGATAGATCCTGTCGGCCATCTGCGTGCCGTCGCGCAGGCTCACCCGGCGGGTGAGGGACGTGTGGTTGGCGCGCTTGAGCTTGAGTGTCACCACCCGCCCTGCAAGCGCCCGCGCCTTCGCCCGGTCCGAGACATTCTCGGCCAGCCGCCAGATATGCCCGTCGAGCAGGTCGGGGTCCGAGGTATCCTCGAAGAACGTGGTCTCGTTCGAGATCGACTTGACCGGCGCATTGGCGGAGACGCGGCGCCGGTCCTCGCCGCGCGCAAGGTGATAGAGCCGGTCGCCGATCGCGCCGAACCGGGCATGCAGGTCACGCTTGTCCCATCTGAGCAGGTCGGAAAAGCGGTGAATCCCCGCCTTGTCCAGTTGCGCCTGCATCGCCTGCCCCACGCCCCAGATCATCCGCACCGGCTTGTCATGCAGAAAGGCAGCGGTTTCCGCCTTGCCGATCACCGAAAACCCGCTCGGCTTGTCGAGGTCCGAGGCAATCTTGGCCAGGAACTTGTTGTGCGAGAGCCCGATCGAGCCGGTCACGCCCAGCTCGTCCTTCATCCGCCGGACCAGCCGCGCCAGCATCACCGCCGGGGGATGCCCGTGCAGCCGCGCGGTGCCGGTCAGATCGAGAAACGCCTCGTCGAGCGAGAGCGGCTCGATCGCGGGGGTCAAGTCCTCCATCATCTTGCGGATCTCGCGCGAAACTTGGGCATAAAGTTTCATCCGGGGCGGGAGCACCACCGCATCGGGGCAGAGCTTCAGCGCCTGGAACATGGGCATGGCCGATTTCACGCCACGGATGCGGGCGATGTAACAGGCGGTCGAGACCACGCCGCGCCGCCCGCCGCCGATGATCACGGGTTTGGAGGCAAGGTCGGGATTGTCGCGTTTCTCGACCGAGGCATAGAAGGCATCGCAATCCATATGCGCGATCGAGAGCGTGAAAAGCTCGGGATGGGCGCGCACATGCGGGCTGTGGCAGGCCGGGCAGCGCGGCCCTTGGTCAAAACTGTGCAGGCAGGAACGGCAAAGCGCGGGCATGGAAAGCAGGATACGCCCCTTCGCTGCGCCGCGCCAGAGGCGAGCACATCCGCAAAATTGTTCCGCTGATGCGCCTGGGCTTTCCTTTCCGTCCCAAAACCGCATTATCAGGGCAGGTTTTCGTTGTTGGAAAAGGATGTTTCTCATGAACCCCGATCAGATCCTGGCCGAATCCCAGGGCAGCGGACTTGTCTGGCTGCTGCTCGCCGGTTTCATCATCCTGTGCATCCTTCTGGGGGTGCGGATCGTGCCGCAATCGGAAAAGCACGTGGTCGAACGGTTCGGGCGGCTGCGCGCGGTGCTTGGGCCGGGGATCAACTTCATCGTGCCGTTTCTTGACCAGGTTCGGCACAAGATTTCGATCCTCGAGCGGCAATTGCCGGATGCGATGCAGGATGCGATCACCTCGGACAACGTGCTGGTGCAGGTGGAAACCAGCGTGTTCTATCGCATCATCGAGCCGGAAAAGACGGTGTACCGCATCCGCGATGTCGATGGCGCGATCGCGACCACCGTGGCGGGGATCGTGCGGGCCGCGATCGGGCGGATGGAGCTCGACGAGGTGCAGTCGAACCGTTCGGAACTCATCGCCGAGATCAAGTCCAATGTCGAGGACGCGGTGGATAGCTGGGGGATCGAGGTGACGCGCGCCGAGATCCTTGATGTCAATCTCGACGAGGCGACGCGACAGGCCATGCTGCAGCAGCTCAATGCCGAGCGCGCCCGGCGCGCGGTGGTGATGGAGGCCGAGGGCAAGCGCCGCGCGGTCGAGCTTCAGGCCGATGCCGAGCTTTACGCCGCCGAACAGGCCGCCAAGGCGCGGCGCATCACCGCCGATGCCGAAGCCTATGCCACCAGCGCGGTGGCCGCGGCGATCCAGGATAACGGCATGGAGGCGGCGCAATACAACGTGGCACTCAAGCAGGTCGAGGCGCTGGCCAGTGTGGCGGCCGGCGAAGGCCAGCAGACCGTCATCCTGCCTGCGAACGCGGTCGATGCCTTTACCGATGCCTTCCGGATGCTCAAAGGGGGCAAGTGATGGGCTGGGATGTCTGGTGGGTATGGATGGCCGGGGCGATCGTCCTGGCCATTCTCGAGGTTCTGGCGCCGGGTTACGTGTTCCTCGGCTTTGCCGTTGGCGCAGCGGTAATCGGGGTCCTGCTGCTCTGGGGCGGCGGGGTGGCCGCATGGCTCGGCGGCTCGCTTTCCATGATGGTCCTGATGTTCGCGATATTCTCGCTCTTGGCCTGGCTGGTGATGCGCAAGGTCGTGGGCGTGCGCAAGGGTCAGACCCGCATCTGGGACCGTGACATCAACGAGGACTAGTCGGGGCGAGAGCTTACGAAACTTCTGTTTCCCTGTTTCCGCCTCCTCAACGATCCGCCGCAAATCCCCGATATTATCGCATCCGCGCCCGTATTCTGCCCCATTCCACGGCCATACCGGGGACTGACCAAGAATACACCGAGGGATCGAGCATGGACCGTCTGACTGAAATGGAAGCCTTCGCGACAGTCGTGGACCAGGGGGGGTTCACCGATGCCGCCAAGAAGATGGGAATCTCGAAATCCGCCGTCTCGAAACATGTCTCCTCGCTCGAAGCGCGGTTGGGTGCGCGGCTCCTGAACCGGACCACGCGCCGTGTGAGCCCGACGGAAATCGGGCTGGCCTATTACGACCGCGCGCGGCGCGTGCTGAACGACGCGGGCGAGGCGGATGCGCTGGTCTCCTCGATGCAGTCGGACCCTTCGGGCCTGTTGCGGATTTCCGTCGCGACCGATTTCGGGGTGAATCATCTGAGCCCGATCCTGGGTGATTTCCTGGCCGATTTTCCCGACATCACGGTTAATATGGTGTTGAACAACCGTTACGTCGAACTGATCTCGGAAGGATTCGACATGGCGATTCGCATCGGCGAGCTCGAGGATTCGACCCTGCGCGCGCGCAAGCTGACCGAAACCACCCGGCGGATGATCGCCAGCCCCGAGTATTTCGAGCGCTATGGCCGCCCGGAACGGATCGACGATCTGAACGAACACAAGCTGCTGCACTACTCGAACCAATCGGCGGGAAACGTGTGGAAGATCACCGCACCATCGGGCGAAAAGCGCCAGATCCGCACCGCCGGCTGGCTGAGCGTGAATGACGGGCAAAGCCTTCTGAACGCGGCGATTTCCGGCCTCGGTATCGCCTATCTTCCCAGCTTTCTCTATGCCGGTGCGATGAAACAGGGGCTGGTCGAGGACGTGATTCCCGATCTGCCGATCGAGACCCAGGGCATCTACGCGGTCTATCCGCCGGGCCGTTTCACCCAGCCCAAGGTCCGCGCCTTCATCGACTTTCTGGTCCATGCCTTCGCCGAAAAGGGCCCGAGCGACTGGTAGACCTCGCCTTTCCCCAAGGGGCCGCATCCCTGTGCCGGCCCCCACCTCGATTGGCTCCGGACCCGTTCGGAGCCAATTTTTCATTGCGATTCCCCTGACCCGGCGCCCGGCGGGGTTAACGCCGCAACATGGTCACGAAACCACGGGGTGACCTGCGGCTGCGGCCCGGCTGCCGGGCGTGCACCGCCACGCTACCGCCTGGGCTGGCCCCGAAGCGGTAAACGCACCGTGCGCTGGCACAGGGCAGCATGGGTTCTTTCTTGGCAAAAATACTCATCCGCACCGTCCTTCATGCATGCCGAACGATGGATATCCGGGCCCGATCGCCCGGTTTCGCCCGGGCCGAGCGAAGCGAGGCCCCGCCGCGACGCGGCGAAGCCGCGGCGCAATCATTCGGTATTGAGCAGCACCGCCTCGACCCGGCGGTTGATCTCGCGGCCTTCGGGGCTCAGGTTGGTGGTGAACGGCGCGAGATAACCCACGCCTTCGGCCTCCATCTGGGATCGGGGCACCCCGAGATCCGTGGCAAGACGTTCAAGTACCGAGGCCGCGCGCCGTTTCGACAGCGCGATGTTGCCGTCGAGGCCGCCCACCGCATCGGTATGTCCAACCAGCGCGATCCTTCGGTCGGGATCGGCGAGAAGATAGTCGGCAAGCGCCGCGAGCGAGGCGAATTCTCCCGGCCCGAGGTTGGACGAGCCGGTTTCGAAGGCGAGGTCCGACAGAACCGCATGGCCATTGCGTTCAAGCGCGACCGCGACTGGCAGCGGCGTGTCGCCTTCTTCCGGCGCCGCGCTGTCCCCCGGCCCCAGGGCCGGCCGGTCGCCGCCCGCGCTTTGCGGCGTCTCCTCATCTGCGGGCACGATCTGGACCACCTGCACGAAACCCGCTGTCTCGGTTCGGCTGGTCAGCAGCACGGCATGGCTCACCCTTCCGTCGCGATCGTCATGCCTTGCGGCGAGATAGCGGAAATCGAACAGGTCGACATGCATGTCCGGCGCGGGAATCACCTCGAGCGCGAAGCGGAAATCGAACCCGCCACAATCGGCCGCGGCACATTCAAAGAGGATCTCGTAACCGGCATCGACCAGTTGATCGCGCAGCGGCGCCATCAATTGCAGCGTGCTCAGCCCCTGCGCGTCGATCCTCCAGGACCGGCGCGCCACCTGGCCTTCGGCGGCGGTCGTGGGTACACGGCCATCGAGAGCCGGGCCGGTCGCCACGCCATAACTGTCCCGTGCGCTGATCCGTTCGAGGGTCAGCTGCGCATTGGACGGCACGGCAAGGTCGACGGCCCGCGCCGCGCCCCCGACAAGAACGAGGGCAAGGCCCAGTGTCAGGACCAGGGCAAGGACCCGACCCGGGTCAGCGCGCTTGCGCGTGATATTCGTCATTCGGCCGCATGTCTGTGGCCGAGGCCACGCGGTTGGTCATGTTGTAGAACCCGGCGACATTGGCGATGTCCCAGATGTCGCGGTCGCTGAACCCGACCTCGCGCAGCCGGGCGCGGTGTTTCTCTTCGATCTTGTGGCTCGCGACGGTCATCATCTCGGCGAATTCGAGCATCGCGTATTGGCGGTCGTCTAGATCGGCCACGCGCCAGTTCATCACCATCATCTCGCCCAGGATCGGGTCGCCCGACAGGGCCCGCACCGCCTGGCCATGCGCGGTGAGGCAGTAGAAACACTTGTTGATCGAGGAGACCGCGACCGCGATCATCTCGCGTTCGAGCTTCGACAGGCCCGACTCGCCCAGCATCAGGTCGTTGTAGAGCGCGGTGAAGGCGTTGAGCTTGTCGATGTCGAAGGCATAGGATTTCAGAACGTTCGGCACGAGGCCCAGCTTGTCCTGGCAGATGTCGAAATATTTCTGCGTTTTCTCGGGCAGCGGATCGACCATCGGCAGATCGAGGGCGGTGGGTTGGTCCTTGCTCATGTTCAGCCTTTCCGTTTGCGATAGTGATACTGTCCCACAAGGGTCATTCCAAGGGAAGCATAGAGCGCATTTGCCGCAGCGTTGGCTTGGGTGCAGGCGGCCGAGATGTGGGTGGCGCCGTGGCGCGCGGCCCAGAACGCGGCGCGGCGCATCACCCATTTTCCAAGCCCCTGCCCGCGCTGATGGGCCAGCAGTTCAAGCGCGTGGACCATGGCGATCCGCTCGTGAATGGCGACGAAGGCGACGCCGCCGGGATGGTCGTTCCAGCGCGCGATGATCGAGGTCTTGGGGTCCGCGGCGCGGTGCATCACGGCGATCCGCGCCGGCCCGATCCCGCCCTTTGCCCAGATGTCGTGCATGATCGCCAGCGGCTCCCAGACCGGGATGGCGGTTACGGGGGGCACGGGCTCACCGGTCAGGCTCTCGAGCGGCGTGGCATAGAGATTGACCGGATCGACCACGTCATAGCCGCGGGCCGCAAGCTGGGCATCGAGCGCGTCCTGGCCTGCGCGGATCATGAAGAGGCAGGGCTGGCCCATGCTGCGCATGGTGGCCTCGGCCTCGGCCAGTTCGTCCACGGTGACGGGGCGTTTGGCGGTGGTGGCGCTGACCCGCTGGCCGCCGCCCTGCCCTTCGCGGAAGGTAAAGGCATCGGTTTCGGAATAGTGCGCGGCGGGCCATGTGCCGTCGGTGACGCGGTAAAGCGTCTCTGCGTCAGGAAGCGGCATCGGGGAACAGCCTTGAAAGCGCCTGCATCGCCGCGTCGAGCCGGGCGCCATCATGGCCGCGGATCACGATATGCGCGCCGAAGGCCCCGGAATGGGAATAGGGATAGGAGCCGAAGGAGAGATCGGGAAACTCTTCGGCCAGCTTGCGCAGGGGGCCGGCGATGTCGCCCTCGCCCCGCTCGACGCGCAGGCTCTGGCTCAGGAGCGGCGCGCCGCCGGTGAGGGTGGGCAGCACGCTGGCCACCATCGCCTCGAATATCTGTGGCACACCGGCCATGACATGGGTGTTTCCGATGGTGAAACCGGGTGCCGCCGAGATCGGGTTGTCGATGAGGGTCGCCCCCTCGGGGATGCGGGCCATGCGCAGGCGCGCCTCGTTCAGCTCGGTCCCGGTGCGCTCGTAATGGGCCTGAAGCACGGCGCGGGCATCGTCGCGGATGTCGATGGGAAGGTCGAACGCGGCGGCGACGCAATCGGCAGTGATGTCGTCATGGGTGGGCCCGATCCCGCCCGAGGTGAAGAGATGGTCGAACCCGGCGCTGAGCGCCTTGACCGCGGCCGTGATGGCCGGGGCCTCGTCGGAGACCACGCGCACCTCCTTGAGGTCGATGCCGATCTTGTTCAATGCACCTGCGAGGTGGTGCATGTTGGCGTCGCGGGTGCGCCCCGAGAGGATCTCATCCCCGATGACGAGCATGGCGGCAGTTGGGTTGGGCATGGGGCCTCCTTCGCGTGGCGCACTTGAACGATGCATGGGGTCGGTATAGGGCCAAGCCCATGCGCTTTCAAACCCCTCTTGAACCGGCCCGGCTGATCCGGCGCTACAAGCGGTTCCTGGCCGACATCAGGCTGGCGGACGGGCGCGAGGTCACGGCGCATTGCGCCAATCCGGGGAGCATGATGGGGCTGGCCGAGGAAGGCACGAAGATCTGGGTCGAACCGAATGACGATCCGAAGAAAAAGCTCAAATACGGCTGGCGGCTCGTGGATCACGAGAACGGGCATTTCACCGGGGTCGACACATCGGTGCCGAACCGGGCGCTGAAATCGGCGCTGATGGCGGGCGAGGTGCCGGGGCTCAAGGCGCCGGTGGTGCGACCGGAGGTGAAATACGGCGAGAAGAGCCGCGTCGATTTCCTGCTCTCGGGCGCGGGGCCGGACATCTATGTCGAGGTCAAGTCGGTGACGCTTTGCCGCGCGGCGGGGCTGGCCGAGTTTCCCGACGCGCGCACGGCGCGGGGCCTGCGGCATCTCGAAGAGTTGTCGAAGGTGGCGCAGGCGGGCGCGCGGGCGGTGATGCTCTACCTCGTCCAGCGCACCGATTGCGCGGCCGTCGGCATCGCGGGCGATATCGACCCCGACTATGCCGCGGGGCTGGAACGCGCACGGGCGGCAGGGGTCGAGGTGATGGCCTTCGACTGCCGGATTTCGCCGCAGGAGATCACGCTGGGCCGGGCGCTTGCGTTCGGGGGTTAGGGCGTATCGCGCGTTTTCCCGGGGCGGCGTTCGGCCTCGTCGATGAGGCTTCGCACCCAGCGTGCGGCGGCCCATGTGGCCGGGATGCCGAGCGGAATGGAGACGATCACCGCGACCATTGGAGGCATGGCGGGCACGCCCAGCGCCTGAAGCATCAGGAACAACAGGAAAAGGTTGATCGCCACCGCCGCGGCGGTGAAGGGGTAAAGCCAGGCGCAGAGCCCGAGAAACCCCTTGGTGCTGTGAAGACTCATGCCGCCCGCCTTTCCCGTGCCGCCCGGTCAAGGCTTGCCGCGATCACGCGATCCACACCCGGATGCTCGATGAAGGGCGGCAGGACCGGCCCGCCGAACCGCGCCTCGGCCAGCGCCTCGGGGATGTCCTCCACGACATGACTGGCCGACAGGGCAAAGAACGGCAGGCAGATCGCCTGGCCCAGGTCACGGGCGGCCTCGGCCAGAAAGGGGGCCTCTTCGACGAACCCCACCCTGACCCGGGCCAGCCCCGCCGCCTCGGCGATGGCCGGGGCGATGCGCAGGGCGCTGTCGCGGCTGGCGGGGTTCGAGCGGCTGCCATGGGCAGCAAGAAACAGGGTGGTATCGCCCGCCGCCCATGCCTTTTGGGTCAGCGTATTGCGCAGGGTGCCGGCCGCCAGTCCGACGAGTCCGGGTTCGAGCCCGAACGGTGCCATTTGCCAGGCGGGCCGATCGCCCGTGCGGCGGCGCAGGAAGGTTTCGGTGAACCATCCGCGCGCCATGAAAAAGGGATAGACGAGGGGCGCCCCCTGCCCTTCTGCGGCACGGTCCAGTGCCGTCTCGAACCGGTCCGCGCTGGCCAGCGTCACGCCCGTCACATCCGCGCCGGGCAGGTGCCGCGCGACGGATGCGGCCAGCGCCTGCATGGCGCGCTCCTGCGGGTCGGGGTCCGAGGGGCTGCCATGTGCGACGATAACGGCGCGTATGGTCCTGTCACTCATGCTGCGTCCTCCTGCCGGGTCAATCGCGCGCCGGTCTGTTTGAAGCAGCGCAGCGAGAACATGACCTGATGTCGTGTTCCCCGAAGGTCGGGCAAGGCGCGGGCGCCGTCAAGGATGCCCAGCGCCTCGGAGCGGCTGCGCGCGTGGATCATGCAGAAAAGACCATAGGGCCAGAGACCCATGGCCGTGCGGCGCTGGTAGCACAGCGTGACGCCCGGATGCCGGGTGAGCGCCCGGCCCGCCGCCTCGATCCGGTTGTCGGGCACCTCGAAGGCCACCATCGCGTTCGAGGACCATCCCAGCGCGCGGTGCCGCACGATCACGCCGATACGGGTGAGGATGCCCGCGCGCAATAGCGCATGGATGCGGGCAATCACCTGCGCCTCGCCCATGCCGAGGTCGCGCCCCAGCGCGGCAAAGGGCGCGGGGCAGAGTTCCAGCCCCTGCGACAGCGCCTGCAAGAGCGGGCGGTCAGCCTCGCGCAGCGCGCCAAGATCGGGCGCGTCCGCAACGCCCAGCGAGTGACGCGGCCCGTTGAGGCGAAAGCCGAGGTCGATGTTGAAGGCCCGCACCAGCGGCAGGTCGAGGACCCGGAGCCCGCTGCGCCGCCCGATCCGGGCGAGTGTTTCCGACAGTTCGAGCCGGTCCGCCGCGGTGGCGACGAACCACAGGTTCCAGCGGTTTTCGCGGTGATAGGCATGGTTGACGCAGGGCTCTTGGCTCACCATCCTTGCCACCTCTTCCAGCCCTGCATCGGGCACCGCGAGCGCGGCCAGAGTCGAGGCCCCGGCGGTGTTGGGGCGCACCGTGGCACCGACGCGGGAAATCTTGCCCTCGTCCTGCAGGCGGCGCAGGCGGACGATCACATCGCCCTCTTCAAGGCCCAGATCGGCGGCGATGGTTGCAAAGGGCGCGCGCACCAGCGGCAAATCGCGCTGATACTCCTGCAAGAGGCGTGCGTCTGTGGGGTCGATCTTCGGTGCCATCTCTCAGAGCCCCGTTCGGTGGGCGCGGGCGGTGAAGAAGATGCCCGAGGGGCTTTGCGCCGGGATCTCGGCCTTCACCTCGCGGCGGTGGGTGTCATAGATGATGATCCTGTTGTCGTCCCGCGACGAGACCCAGACCTCGTGCCCGCGGGGGCTGAACTCCATGTGCAGCACCGCCGCGCCGGGCTTGAGGGTTTCGACGACCTCGTGGCTGCGGCTGTCGATCACCTGGAGCGTGTCGTTATGCGGCATCGCGAAATTGACCCAGGCATAGGGGCTGGCCGGTTGCGACAGCACGAAGATCGGCTGGCCGTGGGTCTTGGTGCGGGCGGTCTCGTCGAGGGTGTCGCGGTTGACCCAGAGCACCTCGTGCAGGCCCACGGCGGGAAGGGCGAATTGCCCTTCGGTCACGGCCCAGCCCTGAAGGTGGGGCATCTTGTAGACCGGCATGTCCTCGCCCTCCTTGCCATAGTCCGACAGGAAGCGGACGGGCGCGGGCGCCTCCTCCCACATGTCGAAAAGGGTGAGGCCCTTTTCGCCGAAGAGGCCCACGACGAAATGCCGCCCGTCGCCCGACAGCACCGCGTCATAGGGATTGGCACCGGTCGCGCCGAGCCGCGTGACGACCGGCTCGGCGCTGGAAAGATCGGCCATGAAGGCATCGCCGCTGTCCCACTGCGCCCAGGCAAAGCGCCGCGCAGGCAGTTCGACAAGGCCCACGGTTTTCGACCGTGCCGGGATGTCGGCCACCATGTCGAGCGTGTCGGCATCGAAGACGCGAATGCCGCCGGGTTCGTAATTCGACACCGCGACCAGCGCGCCATCGTCGGAAATGGCCCCGCCGATGGAATTGCCGCCCTGGATGATGCGCTTGGCGATGCGGCGTTCCAGGAGGTCGATCTTGGTCAGCCCGCCATCGCGGCCAAAGACGTAAGCAAAGCGTTCGTCGGGCGAGAAATTCACCGAGGCGTGAGACAGGTCGCCCAGCCCCTCGATCCGGTCGATGGCCTTGTGCTGCATCCGGTCGACGATCAGGACCGACCCGGTGGCACGTTCGATCACCACGCCCAGCGCGCCGGTGGGTGTCGCCGGTTCGGCGATGGATTTTCCGGCGGCGAACAGCAGGACAAAGGAGAAAAGGACGAGAAGACGGGACATGGCTACTCCTTGTCGCGGGTATCGGGGTCCATCAGGTAGCGGGCGATCCAGAGCGCCTGTTCCTCGCTCAGGAGCGCACGCCATGGCGGCATCGCCGTGTCGGGAATGCCGTCGAGAATGATATGGGCCAGCGTTTCCGGCCCGTCGTGATGGGCCAGCGCCCCGGGGGTCAGCGGGCTGCCCAGCCCGCCCCTGAAGGTGAGCCCGTGGCAGGAACCGCAATCCTGGATGACGAGGTGTTCGAGCCATGCCGCTTCGTCCTCCGAAACGGCGATTTCGGCGGCCCCGGCGCCCGTCGCCAGGACGAGCGCGGCAAGGAGCGCGCGGGGATCAGGCATGGCTTGGCACCCTGAGCGTCGCCGCCTCGGGCTGTGCGCCATAAAGCGAGACGACCCGCCCGATGATGAAGAGCACCGGCGCTTCGGGGCAGTGCGTGGCGACATCGGCGGCAATCCCGCCAAGGGTCGAGGGGATGCGCGTCTCGCGCGGGGTAGTGGCCGAGGCCACGCACAGCACCGGGGTCGTGGCGGGCAGGCCGTGGCGCATCAGTTCGAACGAGATTTCGGCGATGTTCATCGCGCTCATGTAAAAGACCAGCGTGGTGTCCTCGCAGGCAAGGCTTTGCCAGTCGAGATCGAGCCGCGCGTCGCGGGCCCGGTGCCCGGTGACATAGCGCACGCCCGTTGCCAGCCCGCGGTGGGTGAGCGGCACGCCGGTCGCGGATGACGCCCCCTGCGCCGAGGTGATGCCGGGGATACAGGCGCAGTCGATGCCGGCGGCGCGCAGCACCGCGGCCTCTTCGCTGCCCCGGCCAAAGATCAGCGGATCGCCACCCTTGAGCCGGACCACCATCTGCCCCTCGCTGGCCAGCGCCACGAGGAGCGCGTTGATGTCATCCTGCGGCAGCTTGTGGCACCTGGGGGATTTGCCGACGTCGATCCGCCGTGTGGTATCGGGGATCAGCGCCATGATTTCGGGGCTGACCAGGCGGTCGAATACCACCACGTCGGCGACCATGATCGCGTTGAGCGCCTTGACGGTCAAAAGCTCCGGGTCGCCCGGTCCGGCCCCTACAAGCAACACACGGCCGTGGCTGAGATCTTTCATGACTGGCTCTTTCGCTTGTCGAACGGGAATGGCCGGGGCCCCGCGGCGCCCCGGCCCCAAACATCAGTAGATGTCTTTTTGCGTGTTATAGACGTTGAACTTGCCCGTGGGTGTGATCAGGCGCTCGTCCTTGATCACCTTTTTCAACTCGAGCGTCTTGTCATCGACAACCACGATGGCCGACACCTTGTCCTTGGCATTCCAGAGACTGAACCAGACCTCGGTGCCCTGCTTGTTGAATTCGGGCTGCACCGCCCGGGGCTGGCCATCGGGAATACCGGCCCATTCACCAACCGGCAGGGTGATGTATTCGGGATCTTCGCCTGCCTTCATGTCGTTGATCTTGAACACCGCGACCGATCCCGAGATCTCGGGGTCCGGGTTCAGTGTCGCATCGACATAGAGGTTTTCCGAGTTCGGGTGCGTCTTGATGAAGAGCGACCCGCCCCCCAGGGCATAGAACGTCTCGACGATGGTCCATGCCTTGTCGGGGTTGCCCTCGGGGTCGGTGCCGATCAGTGCCACGCTGTCGTCACCCAGGTGCGAGGTGGCCCAGACCGGCCCGTGATCGGGATGCACAAAGTTCGCACCGCGCCCGGGATGGGGCGTCAGCCCCTCGGTATCGGTGATCGCGACGAGCTTGCCTTCCTTGGTGTCGATCACGACGAGCTTGTTGCGCGCGTTCGCGGCGGTGATGAAATACCGGCGCGTGCTGTCCAGCCCGCCATCGTGAAGGAAGCGTTCGGCCTCGATCTCGGTGGTTTTCAGGTTCTTGAGGTCGGTATAATCGACCAGCAGGATCTTCCCGGTTTCCTTGACGTTGACGATGAATTCGGGCCGATAGTGACTGGCCAGGATCGCGGCCACGCGCGGCTCGGGGTGATAGGTCTGCTCATCATAGATGTTGCCACGGGTAGACACGATCTTCTTGGGTTCGAGCGTGTCGCCGTCCATGATGACGTATTGCGGCGGCCAGTAGGCCCCGGCGATGGCGAACCGGTCTTCCCAGCCTTCCATCTTCGAGGTCTCGATCGAACGCGCCTCCATTCCGATCTTGATCTCGGCGACGGTCTGCGGTTTTTCCATCCAGAGGTCGATCATGTTCACCTTGGCGTCGCGCCCGATCACCAGAAGATAGCGGCCCGAGGCCGACATGCGGCTGATATGAACGGCATAGCCGGTCTCGATGATCTCGCGGATCTCATATGTGTTGCCGTCGATCAGGGCGATTTCACCCGAGTCTCGCAGCGTGACCGACATGAGGTTCTCGATGTCGATATCGTTCATCTTCTCGGTGGGCCGGTCCTCGGGCGCGATCAGCACGTTCCACGTCTCGCGCATCTCGGGCATCCCGAACTCGGGCGGCGCGGGCGGCTCGAGGAGCAGGTAACGCGCCATGAGGTCGACATCCGCCTCGCTCATGTCACCCGAGGTGCCCCAGTTCGGCATCCCCGCGGGCGAGCCGTAGGTGATGATGCTGTGCAGGTAGTCATACCCGTTTTCCCGGGTCAGGTCGGGCGTCAATGCCTTGCCGGTCGCGCCCTTGCGCAAGACGCCGTGGCAGCCCGCGCAGCGTTCGAAATAGATCGTGGTGCCGCGCTGGAATTCTTCGCCGGTCATCACCGGATCACCTTCCTTGCGACCGGGAATTTCCACCTGGATCTGGCCCAGGGTTGTCATGGACGGTTCGTAAGCGGCGGCGGGGCCATCGCCATGGGCATTTTTCTCTTGTGCCACGACAGCTGTCGCAAGCAGTCCGACAGCCATGGCTGTGCCGGAAAGCAGCGCGCGTGTGGCCTGCAGGTTACGGAATCTCATGGGTGTTCTCCGTTGCGCTGGTGAGGCACGGGAATGTGAACAGCGCCCGGGCGTCACACGCCTTGACTTTCGTTAAGACCCGCCTGCGGTGGTTGCGCATAAGGGAGTTGCCGATACCCGAAGAAAGGCAGGGACCGATGGGATGGATCGAATTCGCACTTGCCATGGCGCTTTTCATGGCGTCGCACCGCATCCCCGCCGCGCTCGGGGTGAAGGACGGGCTGGTGCGCACGCTGGGCGCGCGTGGCTATACCGTGCTGTTCAGCCTCGCCTCGACGGCGCTCCTCTTCTGGGTAATCTTCGCCGCGGCGCGCGCACCCTTCGTGCCGCTTTGGGACCAGACAGAGGCAGCGCGCTGGGCGGTGAACCTGGTTATGCCGCTGGTTGTTGCGCTGGGCACTTTCGGTATCGCCGCGCCCAACCCCTTTGCCTTCGAGGGGCGCGCGGGCGGGTTCGACCCCGACCGCCCCGGCATTGCCGGGCTGACCCGGCAGCCGCTGCTCTGGGCGCTCTTGCTGTGGTCGCTCGCACATCTGTGGGCCAATGGCGATCTCGCGCATGTGATCCTGTTCGGCACGTTCGCCGGGTTCTCGGCGCTGGGCATGTGGATCGTCGAGGCGCGGCGCCGGCGCGAGATGGGTGCGGACGGGTTCGACCGCGCGGCGCGGCGCACCGGCCTGCCGCCCTTTGCCGCACTGCTTTCGGGGCGATGGCGCCCCTCGCCGAGGCCCTCGGCGACCCGCCTCGCGCTGGCGTTCGGGGGCTGGGCAGTGCTGTGGCACCTGCACCTGCCGGTGATCGGCGTCTCGCCCCTGCCCTGACCGGTGTCGCGCCTCAGCGGCTCCAGGCGTTGGCCGGATCTTCCTCGGCATAGTCGCGCAGCCGCCCGACATCCGCGATCCGGGCCTTGTTCTGCTGGATGGTCACGCCCTCGGGCTTGAGCTTGGCAAAGGCGCGGCTCAGGCTTTCGGGCTTCATCCCCAGCCGCCCGGCAATCAACACCTTGTCATAGGGCAGCGTCACCTCGCAGCTGCCGATTTCGCACGGTGCCAGTTCGCACAGGAATTCCGCCACCCGCTGCGCCCCGGTGCGCGCCTTGAGCGCCTCGAGCTGGGACACCAGTCCATGCAGATGCGCGAAAGTCGAGGACAGCATCGCGATCGCCGTCTCGGGCGAATTGCGCACCCCGCGCAAATAGCTGTCTGCCTCGACGCGGAGCAGCGTGCAGGACGTGACCGCCTCGGCCGAGACCGGATAGACATCCTTGCGAAACGCCACCGCCTCGCCAAAGCTGCGGCCTCGGGTAAACACCCCGACGACCGCCTCGGCCCCGTTGGCCGCGATGCGGTAGAGTTTGACCCAGCCTTCAAGCACGATATAGATCGCGTTCGCCGTCTCGCCCTGAAGGAAAATCGTCTGACCGCGGTCGAACCGGGTCACGTGCGATTCGCCGAGAATGCGGTCGACCTCTTCGTCAGGCACGCTCGTCAGCAGAAGCGTCTGGCAGGCAATCTTCCTGTGTTCCGGTGTCATGTCCTGCCCCTGCTGCTGGCTCTGCCCCATACTGGTTACGCGACCGGCCCCCGCCAAGGCAAGCCATTGCCGCCATGACACGGATGCACCAGGACAGGCAGCTTCTGTCCCGCACCGGCCTGGACGTGGCGTGCCGGCGAGGCGAGAACGCCGCAGGGGGAACGGACAATCAAGGATGGGTCTTGAGACGCGGGGAATTGGTGGAGCCTAGGGGGATCGAACCCCTGACCTCTTGCATGCCATGCAAGCGCTCTCCCAGCTGAGCTAAGGCCCCGAAAGTCCAGCCGCCTGGACTGTCGCCGCTATCTAGGCAAAGCGCCGGGCGGGATCAAGCGGAAAATCGCGGTTTTCGCGGGTGGCTGGCCCGCGATGACCCGCGAGGGTTCGCACAACAGAAAATGCGCCGCTGCCTGGCAGGGCGCATTCCGATCACATGCAACCGGCGTTGCAGGTCAGTCGTCGTCATCCGACGCGACATCGGCGATCTCGTCGAGCGACACGTTGTCGTCATCGTCGTCATCTTCGAGAACATCCGCGTCGAGATCGACCTCGACATCATCCTCATCGAGAACATCCGCTTCCAGTTCGTTCTCTTTGCTCTTGGTCTTCTTGGTCACGGCATCTTCGGAATCGGCGGACAGCAGGCTGCGCTTGCCGGTCTCGATATTGATGGTCTCACCGGTATAGGGGCTGACCACGGGATTCCGGTTCATGTCGTAAAACCGCTTTCCGGTGGTCGGGCAGACGCGTTTGACGCCCCATTCTTCCTTGGGCATGGCAATCCCTCTGAACTCTCTTGTCTTGTCGACGATCCGCGCCAACTGCCATAACATGTGCAGGGTGTCAAAGGCTTTCAGGAACTTTCGGGAATGCAGAAAATCAAGGTCGCAGCGCAGCGGGCGAAACCGCGGTCATGAGCGTGCATGTCATCCCCGGCGACCCGCCGGTCGAACTCTTGCTGCGGCGCTCGGGGCGGGCACGGCGCATTTCGCTGCGGGTGTCGGCGCTGGACGGGCGGGTGACGCTGACCTGCCCGCAGGGCACGCCCGACGGCATGGCGCTCGCGTTTGCCCACGAGAAGGCGGACTGGCTGCGCCAACAGCTGGACCGGACCCATGACGCGGTGGCGGTGGGAATCGGTTGTGACCTGCCGTTTCGCGGGCGTCTCTTGCGGGTTCTGCCCGGTTCGGGACGCGGGGTCCGGGCCGGACAGGAATGCGTTCATGTCGGCGGTGCGCCCGATCGCGCGGCAGCCCGGCTCGAAGGGTTTTTCAAGCAGAGCG
Organism: Rhodobacteraceae bacterium HLUCCO07; assembly: GCA_001314705.1. Taxonomy (GTDB): domain Bacteria; phylum Pseudomonadota; class Alphaproteobacteria; order Rhodobacterales; family Rhodobacteraceae; genus Aquicoccus. The sequence continues at coordinate 28,725 of LJSU01000028.1, read as the reverse complement.
CCCGCGACCGCCTGGCCGAGGCATCCGACCGCTACGCTGCCGCGCTGGGCCTGTCCTATACACGGCTTACCCTGCGCGACACGCGCTCGCGCTGGGGATCCTGTTCTTCGCGGGGTGGGCTGATGTATTCCTGGCGGCTGATCATGGCGCCGGATGCTGTGCTGGAATACGTCGCCGCGCACGAGGTTGCGCATCTGGCCGAGATGAACCATTCACCACGTTTCTGGCAGCATGTTGCGCGGCTTTACGGGGATTTTTCCACGCCGCGCCTCTGGCTGCGCGATCATGGCCCGAGTCTGCACCGCTATCAGTTCTGAGACCGGGCCCTGCAGCGCACCGCGGCACGCGGGTGTGTGCGTGCGGAAATTACCGACCCGATGCGCGCAAAGATCCTTTGGGCAGGAAACAAGGGACAAAATGACGAAACGTAGCCCTGCCATTCGCTGGCCACAGCGCGTATGCTGCGTGCGGAAACACGTCACTTTTTTCGGGATAGGCTCATGACAGATATCGTAATCCTCGACGGCGCCCGCACTGCCATCGGAACCTTCGGCGGCGCGCTCGCCGGAACACCGCCCGCACAGACCGGGGCAATCGCGGCAAAGGCGGCGCTGGAACGTTCGGGCGTCGATGGTGCGCAGATCGGGCATGTGGCCTTTGGCCATGTGATCAACACCGAACCGCGCGACATGTATCTCAGCCGCGTGGCGGCAATCGATGCGGGAATTCCCGATACGGTACCCGCGATGAACGTCAACCGCCTGTGCGGCTCGGGTGCGCAGGCGATCGTTTCGGTGGTGCAGTCACTGATGCTCGGCGATTCCGATTTCGGTCTCGCCGGTGGGGCCGAAGCGATGAGTCGCGCACCTTACATCGTGCCTGACCAGCGATGGGGCGCCAAGATGGGGGATATCCGCACGCTCGACATGATGCTGGGTGCGCTCAACTGCCCGTTCGGCACGGGCCATATGGGCGTCACCGCCGAGAATGTCGCCGGCGAGCATCAGATTTCGCGCGAAGAGCAGGATGCCTTTGCACTGGAGAGCCAGCAACGCGCCGCGAAGGCCATCGAGGCGGGTCATTTCCAGAGCCAGATCGTTCCGGTAGGGGTCAAGGTCAAGCGTGACACTGTCGCCTTTGACACCGACGAACACCCCAAGCCCTCCACCACGCAGGAAGGACTTGCCGGCTTGCGCCCGGCCTTCCGCAAGGACGGCAGCGTGACCGCAGGCAATGCCAGCGGCATCAACGACGGTGCCGCCGCCGTCGTGCTCGCCCGCGCTGACGCGGCGGAAAAGGCCGGTCTCAAACCCAAAGCGCGCGTTCTGGGATATGCCCATGCCGGCGTTCGGCCCGAGGTGATGGGCATCGGCCCGATCCCCGCCGTGAAGAACCTTCTGGCCAGGACCGGGCTTGAGATCGGCGACTTCGACGTGATCGAGTCGAACGAGGCTTTCGCCGCGCAGGCCCTTGCCGTGAACAAGGAACTGGGGCTCGACCCGGCCAAGGTGAACCCCAATGGCGGCGCCATCGCGCTTGGCCACCCGGTCGGCGCAACCGGCGCGATCATCACGGTCAAGGCGCTCTATGAGCTTGAGCGGATCGGCGGATCAAAGGCCCTGATCACCATGTGCATCGGTGGCGGCCAGGGGATCGCGCTGGCCATCGAACGGCTTTAATCGACCTCGACCACGGCGCGCGCGGACCGCCCGCGCGCGTCGATCACCGACAGGGTCACGAACCCCTTTCCGACATGCTCCAAGGCGATCTCGCGCTGGTAGTGGCCGGTGACCTGCGGGGCCCCGTCCGCCAGAACCGCGAAGGGCGGCACCCCGTCGCGCAGTTTGACCACAAGCGGCATGCCCTCCTCCAGCGCGACCCGCACGCCATCTGGCGGAAATGCCAGCACCGGAGCATCGGCCTCCGCGCTGAATACCGCTTGACGCCCGCGAAACCTTTGAAGCGGCGCAGGCAGGTCGGAATTGCCCAGGATCAGTGCCTCTGGCGGCGGGGGTGGAAGCGGATCAAGTTTGGGTTTCAGGCGCTGGAACACCTCGAGCAGAAGCGGCGCCGCCAGATCGCCGCCAAAGGCGCCCGGAACCGGCGTGCCATCAGGCCGACCGATCCAGACCCCGGCCACGTGGCGACCGTCATAGCCCACCGCCCATGCGTCGCGGTGGCCGTATGACGTGCCTGTCTTGAAGGCCAGCCGCCCGTTCGCCTTGGCCTCCGAAGGTGTCAGTTGCGACAGGATATCTCCCACATGCCACGCGGCGGCGCGGCTGATGAAACGTGGGCGTTCATGGGCCAGTGACTCGTCCGGCTTCCAACTCAGCTCAATGGCTTCACCGCCGCGGGCGAGACCCGCGAACAGCTGGACGAGTTCATGCAGGGAAATGCCGAGACCACCCAATGCCACGGCAAGCCCGGGCTTGCCTCCGGTCACGGTGGGGCCGATACCGGCGCGCTTCAATCCGCTCATGAACCGGGCGGGTCCAATCTCGTTCATCAACAGGACCACGGGGATATTGAGAGACAGGCGAAGCGCCTCGGACACGCGGATCTCACCCCGGAAACGCCCGTCGAAGTTTCTCGGGGCATATGAACCGAAGGCCACCGGCCGATCCTCGATCACCGTCTCGGGATGGGCCAGCCCCAGGTCGAAGGCCATGGCGTAAACCAGTGGTTTGAGGGTGGATCCCGGCGACCGCGCCGCCCGCGTCATATCGACGAATCCCTGCCGCGACGATGTCTTGCCGTAGCTGGCCGAGCCGACCGACGCGAGGATTTCGCCGCTGCTGTGGTCGGCCACCATGATCGCGACCGACACATGCCGCGACAGGTCCGACAGTCGCGCGGTGGCAAGTCGTTCCAGTGCCTCCTGCAGGTGGCGATCCAGACTCAGATAATGCCGCATCGACAAGGGGGAAGCGGCGCGCACCCGGTCCGTCATGTGCGGGGCGAGGGCAGGAAAAGGCTGGCGCTGGCGCGGCACCGGGGCCGCCCGAGCACTTTCCAAGCTCTCGCCCGGGATCACGCCCGCATCATGCGCACGCGCAAGCACGCGGTCGCGCCCCGCCCTTGCCGCGCGCCAGTCGCGGTCGGGCCTCCGGGTTTCCGGCGATTGCGGCAAGGCCACCAGGAGCGCCGCCTCATCCGGGGCCAGGCGCCGGGGTTCCTTGCCGAACCAGGAGAGGCTTGCCGCGCGCACGCCTTCGAGGTTGCCGCCGAAGGGTGCGAGCGTGAGGTAAAGGTCAAGGATCTCGTGTTTGCTCAACTTGCGTTCCAGTGCAAGTGCAAGGCGGATCTGGCGCAGCTTGCCGGCCCATGATCCCGTGCCGCTGTCCTCCAGCAGGCGCGCGACCTGCATCGTCAGGGTCGAGGCACCCGAAACGACCCGCCCATGCCACAGCGCCTGCCCGGTGGCCCGCACCATGGCCCATGGATCAACGCCGGAATGGGAGAAGTAACGCTTGTCTTCAAAGGCGATCAGCATATCGGAATAAAGCGGGTCAACCTGTGCGACGCCGGTTGCCATGCGCCAGCGCCCCTCATCCACGGTGTAGACCCGCAACAGGTCACCGTTCCGGTCGCGCATCTCGACGGAAGTTTCGGTCGCAAGCGGCGGCAGTTCGGTCGTGTCGATCCAGCGATCGAACCGCGTCCAGCCCACGACCATCGCCACGACAATGCCAAGCAGTCCGGCGATGCAGGCGACCCGTTTCATTCCGAGACGATCAGCCGTCCTGCCGCGGTCTGTGCGCGATAGTGCGGGCGATACATGTCCTCGGCCTGTGCCGCCGGGTGATGGAACTCACCGGGCGAGACGGCGCGCACGATATAGGCCAGTTGGAACGCCTTGTCCGAGCGCCAGTCGACCGCGGCAAGGAAACGATCGGACCGGAACTCCGCGTGCTCGGCCTCTTGCGGATCAAGCCAGTCCAGCGCCCGGATATCGCCCGAGCGCAGGAGGTTGGGGTTGTCGATCTCGAACCCGGCAGGCAGCGGATCGTCGATCATGAGCCGCGCCTCGCCCCGCTCGAACGGCGTTACGCGCAACACGGCAACGAAACGCTCGCCCATTCGGGCCGTGAGATCCTGAACCGGTTCACCCTCCATCGTGTAATAGTCCCGTTCGATACGATAGCCGTAGCCGCCCGCCTCCGGGGCCACCTCGGGCACGCCAAAGGTGGTCAGGGTCAGATCGGTCGGTGTATCGCTTTCGTTGCGAATGGCCTGCGGTTGCGCCCGCGCCTCTGCCTCGATCATGCGCACGAACGGGTCATCGAGCGGCGATCCGTTCACATTCAGCCCGGACACGGAAGGATCGTCGACCAGCGCCTTTGCCGCCAGCAGGGACCACGCACTTTCCTGTGTCGAGAAGCTGCGACTCGTCTGCGCGACATGGTCGGCCAGTTGCCTGCGATCGACCGCTTCGCTGCCCGCCTCGACCGCAAGGCCCAGGACCCCGGCGGCATCGCGTAGATTGCTGCCGTAATCCGCACGCCAGACCGCGGCCTCGTCCTGCAGGCGCGATTGCATCATGCGCCCGGCCCGCGCGAAGAGCGCGTCGGCACGGGTCTGGTCGCCATACATGGCCAGCGCCGCGCCAAGCTGTGCAACCGCAAGCGGCGTGGAAAACGCCTCGGCCTTGACGTCGGCGAAGTAGCGCAGATCGGCCATCGCCGCGGCCCCTTCGCGGGCCAGAACCATCAACGCATAGGCGATGTCGGCCCCGCCTTCGTCGAAATCAGGGGCATAGTTCACCCGGTTGCGCAGGTTGTCCATGGCCATGCGAAAGGCTGCCTGCGGCACGTCATGGCCTTCGGCCCGCGCGCGGCTCAGGAAATCCGAAACATAGGCATCGAGCCAGAAATCTCCCGACGCGGCACGCCACAGCCCGAATGAACCGTTGCTTGACTGATGGCTCAGAACCCTGGCGATGGACTGGTCTATGCGCTCTTGCACCTGCCCTTGGTCGGCATGGCCAAGGGCCGTGGCCACCTTGCCGAAATACAGGAGCGGCATGGCGGCGGATGCCACCTGTTCGGAACATCCATAAGGGTAGCGGTCAAGTGCCGAAAGCAGGCCCGGCGCGTTCAGCTTGGCCAGAGGGCCGGCCGAAACGGTTGCCGAGGCGGTACCGGAGCGCATTCCGGCAAAGACATTCTCGTCAAGCGTGAAGGTCTCGCCCGATCCGAGCACAAAGCGCCGTGTGAGCGCGATTTCGGGGTCGTTCACTCGAACGGGCAGCGCCAGCGCCTTCACGAGCTGCCGGCCATCCGGCGTTGTCAGGGCGACGCGCAAACTGTGATCACCTGCAGCGTCTGCGACAACCGGAATCGAAAAGCTGGTCTTTTCCCCATCGGCCAGCGTCACCCCGGAAGGAATCGCGGCGTCGAGCATCACGCCCTCGGCGGATACATCAAGCCCCATGCGGCCGGCCGGTCCGTCGGCGTGGGCAAGTTCGAGCAAAAGCCGGCTCTCGTCTCCGGGCGCCATGAAGCGCGGCAGGCTTGCGGTGACGACCACGGGATCGCGCACAAGCACCTCGGCTGCGCCCTGGCCGACGCCGGTTCTCGACCAGGCCACTGCCATTAGGCGCACCGTTCCGTTGAACTCCGGCATATCAAAAGAAACGTCTGCCGTCCCATCCGGGCCGACTTCGACCGGCCCGGAGAAGAAGGCCACAAGCTCATCCGTCGGCGGGGGCGACTGCATACGCATCTCGTCCGAGGCATCACCCCCCGAGCGCACGGCCCCCATGGCCCCGTTCATCCCGTCGATCAACCGGCCATAAACATCGCGGATATCCATGCCCAGCCGCTGCTGGCCAAAGTAATGGTCGGACGGATCGGGGCTCTCGAACCCGGTCAGGTTGAGTATGCCGACATCGACGGCCGCAACAGTGACGTAGGCCATCTCGTCCTCTTCACCACCATCCACACGGATCACCGCATTCAGCGGTTCACGCGGTTGGGAGGTGTCGGGCGCGTCGATCTCGACGCTCAGCCGCTTTTCGCCCGGATCGATCTGCGCATAGGACAGGCCCATCGACCGCGCCGGGTTCTGCGCTGCCGCGACATCCATGGGCCGGATCACGGTCGCCGAAACATACGCCCCGGCACCCCAGTCATCCGTGACTTCCAGCGAAACGCGGTTCTCACCCTCTTTCACATCGACCGTCTTCATCGCGATCAGGTGGTTCGACATGACCGTGACAAGCGCCTTGCCGGCATAGCGCGGCACGAGACGCAAGGTCGCCACGTCTCCACTCCTGTAGCCGGGCTTGTCGAGCGAAAGCTCCAGCATGTCCGGGGTCCTGGTCACATCCGCCGGTGCGTACCACCCCGCGTGGAAATCCTGCGAGCTGGAGACATAGCCGCCATCGAGCCGCTCGACGACAAGCTCATATCGCCCCCATTCGACCGGGGCGGAAACCTGCACCGGTTCCGCGCCCAAAACCGCCTCGCCCCGCTTGACTGCCTGGCGGGTCGTCACGGGCTCCCAGTTCCAGTTGCCGTATTCCTGGTACCATTGATACCGCGTCTCGACCCGGTTGAGCGTCCAGCGCACCTGCATCGGCACCCGCTCGAGCGCAGGCGACAGCGCGATCACGTCGAAAGCGGCCTCGGTCCCCTCGGCCACGACACCTTCATCGAAGAGCGACCGGAGGCCGATCACCGGACCGGCAGGCTCCACGGCCTGGGTCACGCGCCGCTCGACCGGTCGGCTAGACCCCTCGGACACCCGACCAACCACGTCAAGTTCGAGCATACGGTCATCCGCCGGGGCGTCCGGCAGCCCGATCTGCACCCTTGCGTTGCCTTCGGCGTCTGTCCTTTCGCCCTGAAAAGAGCCGCGGCGTGCTGACGCCTCGCGGTCGTGTCGCCCGAACACGTAACCCGGCATGGAGTCCAGGGACCGCCTGGCCCGCAGCACCGTGTCCCCCTCGAGCGGCAAATCTGCGCCCGGCGCCCCGTAGAGGTATCTTGCCGCCACGTCCAATGTCGTGGTTCCGCCGGGCCGCAAGCCACCGTCCGGTAGAGACATTTCGAAATCGATCCGCTCGGGCAGGAAATCCTCGACCAGGATTGTCTCGCTGGCGAGCGCGTCCCTGGCCATGTCCGCCTTGACCTCCAACCGCCAGACACCGCGCGGAACGCTGGTGCCGATGGGCATGTCGAAAATATGACCGCCCGCAAGACCGGTTTGCGAGACATGCCGCGCATACTCCACGCCATCCGGGCGCGTCAGTATCGCGGTCAATGGAAGCTGTTCAATCGCAGCGACCTCGGAGTCACGCGCCAGAACTGTCGCGTGGATCACCTCGCCCGCCCGATACGCACCACGGTCCGTCGCAAGGAACACATCCACCGGTCCGCCCGGTGCCCGACCTTCCACACCGCGGTCCGAAAGATCGAAAGCCGGATCAGAGAGGGACAGGAAGGCCATGTCCGCCTCGCCATCCCGGGCCGTCACCAGCGCCGGTTCAGAGCCGCCCTGACCACGGGTCAAGCCCGGTTCAAAGCGGGCATGGCCCTGGGTATCGGTTCTCGTTTCCGCCAGAACCCTGTTGGCACGCGAAACCAGAGTCACCTCGACACCCTCGCGCAACTCGGCATCGCCGAGACCACGCACAAAGACATGCAGGCCGTCATCGCCGCTCATCGTCGCAAGGCCCAGATCGGACAAGACAAACCACTGGGTCGCACCCGGATCGTCATGGCGGTCTACGCCCGGCACAGATGCGCTCAATGCGTAGACCCCGGCAGGAAGCCCTTCAATGATTTCACCGACGGGCAGACGTGTCAGGACATCCGCGTTGAGGTCGTTGCCCACCTCTCCGACGCCGGTCCAGACTTCGTCACCGATTTCCCCGGCAAAGCGCTTGTCGGCAAAATGCGGCAGGGGGCGACCGAAATACTGTTCCTGGATCGCGCGCAGCACGCTGCGGTCGCTGACATGGCGCAAGCGCAGATCAACCGCATCAAGGTTCACCGTCTCGACCGGCACCGCCGCGTCGCCGGTTCTCGGAAGCACGTAGGCCCGGCCCGGGAACCGCACCGATGGTGAACGGTCGCGCACGTAGAAAGACAGTTCGGTAGCCTCGGCCAGCGTCTCGCCACTCTTCGCGGGCAACCCTTCGCGAAAGACCAAGGTATAGCGCTGACCATGCGCGAGGCCGGAAACACATATTCGGCTCCCTTCGGCTTCAACCGCCATGCGTTGATCCGGCAGGCGGACAAACGAGGCATAATCGGCCCCAGGCCTGATCAGCGGTTCGGAAAACTCGGCGCATATGCGGGGATCGGCCTGATCGCTTTCGACCACGTGATCGGTGATGCGGAAGCCGTGTTTTGCAATGGCGTCGTCCAGCGCGGCCAGGAGATCCTCCCGTCCAGAGGTTGCCTTGGCCAATCGCAGGGCCGGAATCATGTCCCGACCACGCCCCAGGCGCTCCAAGGCTTCCGACATCACGGAAAGCGCATTGACGCGTTCAGCATCAGTCCCGGCCCTCAGATAACCGTTGATGGTCGCGAGAAACGCGCGCTCGGCATGCTGGCGCATATCGCCCGCATTCGAACTGTCGATCGCCAGTGACAGCCTGCCGTATTCAACCCACTGATCGCTGGCATCCGATACCGCGACCGCAGCCCCGATCCAGCGCATCGCGTTGAGCGGGTCACCCGCCCGACGACGGTCATCCGACGACTTCAGGAGGGTTTCCACGTCCCATTGTCCCCCGGGATGAAGCGGTCCGATTCCGCTGGCCTGTTCGACGGCGCGCGCAAGATCGCGCTCCTGCAGGAAATCCAACTCTTGCGCGCGGGCGGGGGCGTCTTGGGCAATGCGCGGGTCGACCGTCAGAACCTCGCCGGAAACTGCCCCATCGTAGGGGTTTCTCTCCCTGATCTGTGATTTCGGAAAACAGGCATTCGAGCGCTTGTTGAAGGTGAAGGCCCGACATTGTGGATCTGCAAGGCAGGCCTTCTGGCACGATTCCAAGTCGGTATCGAACATCGACTGCAGGTCGGAGCCGTAAAAATCCACGTCTGTTGTAACGACAAGGCGACGCTCGGGGATGACATCCTGTGCAACTGCGATATCGGACAGGCCGATCAACGCCAAAAGCAAGGGCAGAAAAAAACGCATGAAATCCTCCGTCGGCAATGGATTGATCGTCTCACGACCCATGCGTTTGCGCAACGATTCCCCCATGTGCAGCTTAAGCAAAAATTCACCACAATGGCAGAACCTCACGGCGACCGAGAGAGCGAAATCCGAGAGTTTCGAAATGAGCCTGGCAAACAAACTCGCCGAGGAACGGCGTCTCAGGCTGGCCGCCGAGCGGTTGCTCGAACAAAAGCAAGCCGAGTTGTTTGCGGCCAACCGCAAGCTTGGACTTCATGCCCGCAAACTCTCGGATGAGATCGTCGAAACCCGCGCTGAAGTCCAAACCGTTCGCGACGAGAACCAGCGCGTCAAATCCGACCTGACGGTCGCCCACGAGAAAGTCGAGATTGCCGAGCGCCGACTGTGGCATTCGATCGAGACCATTCAGGACGGCTTTGCCTTCTTCGACGTCGACAGCCTCATGATCGCTGCGAACAAATCCTATCTCGCGGTGTTCGACGGGCTGGAAGAGATCCGGCCAGGGGTCAGCTATGTTCGCATCCTGCAATTGATCACGGAAGAGGGTATTGTCGATACGGGCGACAGCCCTCCCGCGGATTGGCGCGCCATGATGACCAGGCGCTGGCAATCGCCTTCGCCCGTTCCCACGGTGATCCGGTTGTGGAACGGCCAGTACATCAAGCTGATCGATCAGCGAGGCCACGGCGGTGACGTCGTCAGCCTTGCCCTGAACATCACGGAAACCGTGCGATATGAAAAGGAACTGAAGAAGGCGCGCGAACGGGCCGAGGCAGCGAACCGGGCAAAATCCACGTTCCTTGCCAACATGAGTCACGAGATCCGCACGCCCATGAACGGGGTCGTCGGCATGGCCGAACTCCTTCGTGACACGACGCTTGACGAGGAACAAAAACTCTATGTCGATACGATCAAGAACTCGGGCGAGGCCCTTCTGGTCATTATCAACGATGTTCTGGACTACTCCAAGATCGAAGCCGAGAAACTGGTTTTGCATCCTGAACCGTTCGACCTTGAACGCTGTATTCACGAGGTTGTCTTGCTCTTGCAGCCAGTGGCCCGTGACAAGAGCATCGAGATCGTTGTCGAATATGACGTGTTTCTCCCGACGGTGTTCGTGGGAGATCCCGGTCGCATTCGGCAGGTCCTGACCAATCTATTGGGCAACGCGGTCAAATTCACACCCCAGGGGCATGTCCTCGTCCGCGTCGTCGGCATGCAACATGAAGGCAGCACCGAAACCCAGCTTCACATCACCGTCGAGGATACGGGAATCGGTATTGCCGCCGAGAAGGTCGAACACATATTCGGCGAGTTCAACCAGGTTGAAGACGAGCGAAATCGGCAGTTCGAGGGCACCGGCCTCGGGCTGGCCATCAGCGAGAAGCTCATAAAACTCATGGGGGGCACGATCTGGGTCGACTCGGAAGAGGGGGTCGGCTCCTGTTTCGGGTTCAGGTTGGCACTGGAGACGGATGACACGGGCCCCGAAGAACCTTTCGGTTTGCCCGAGCACCTGAAGAAAATCATGGTTGTTGATGACCTGGAGGTGAACCGCCTGATCATGGGCAAGCAGATTGAAGCCTTCGGGCTCAAGGTACATTGCGTCGAGAACGGACCGCAGGCGCTCGAAATGCTCGACGACAGCTTTGATGCGATCGTGACCGATCACAATATGCCCGGCATGGACGGGCTCGAACTTGCCCGTCTGCTGAAGGAACGACGGGATGACTTGCCCATCATCCTGGCGAGTTCGGACCCGGGAGCCGCCGAACAGGATCCGGCTTTCGCCCTTATCCGGGGCGTGATGCCCAAACCGACGCCCAGGCGGATGCTGCTTCGACACCTCGCCGCCCTTGAGGCCGAGCAGCGCCCCCGGGTTGACCGTCTACCTTCAGCCGTCGCATCGACCCCGAGCGCGCAATCCCGGCCAATGCGGATACTCGCCGCCGAGGACAACAAGACCAACCAGCTGGTTTTCGAGAAGATGCTCAAATCACTCGACATTGACTTGAAGTTTGCGGGCAACGGGATTGAAGCTGTCGAGCTTTATCAGAAGTTTGCCCCTGACCTGATATTCATGGATATCTCGATGCCCCGGATGGACGGCAAGGAAGCCAGCGAAAGAATCCGTGTGATCGAAGGGCAGGGCATTTCCCGCGTTCCCATCGTTGCCCTGACGGCCCATGCCATGGACGGTGATCGCGAAGGCATCCTGGCTGCCGGTCTCGATCACTACCTGACCAAACCGCTGCGCAAGGTCGAGATCATCTCGATGATCGCCAAGTATCGCCCGGATGACGCGCGCGCGATCGTCCCGGAAAACGTTCAGGCACCCGCCTGAGAATCTTCATCGCGCAGGAAAACCCAACGATCCTCCTGTGACATCCCGGCGTTGAAACGATACCCTCCGGTGCTGAAATCCTTCAGATCCTCGGGATCGACAAGCCGGTTCTGAACGATGAAGCGCGCCATCGCGCCACGTGCCTTCTTGGCATAGAAACTCACGATTCTGGGCTTGCCCGCACGCATTTCCATGAAAACGGGTTCAACCACCCGCAGTTCGAGCGTGCCGCGGTCGACCGCGCCGAAGTATTCCTGGCTGGCGCAGTTCACGAGCGTCGCGGTGTCGATGTCGCGGGCCTGATCATTCAAGGCCCGCGAAATGCGGTCACCCCAGAAGTCATAGAGCGTCTTTCCCTTCGGGTTGGCGAGTTTGCTTCCCATTTCGAGCCGGTAGGGTTCGATCTCGTCGGTTGGCCGCAAGAGGCCATAGAGCCCCGACAGAATCCGAAGATGATCCGCCGCCCAGGCCATTTCATCGAGATCCAGCGACGCGGCCTCGAGCCCGGCATAGGTGTCTCCGTCGAACATCAAGGCCGCCGCCGATCGCGGCATCGCCCCGAAATCCCTGAACCTGTCCCGGTTGAGAAGAGCCAGCTTCTCGCTGATCCCCATGAGCCTTTGCAGGTCTGCCGGGCCCAATTCGCGCGCGATCGAAGCCAGCGTTTCAGCCTCGGCCTGGAAGATCGGCCGGGTCAACGTGAACTTCGGGTCCGTGTTTTCATTCAGTCGTTTGGCAGGCGAGACGATGACAAGCATATTGCAACCCCAATGAAGCAACCAGAACCGGGACTTAATCCACCTCGCAGAGGATTTCCAGAAACGCCGCCCCAAATCGTTCACTGCGCTTTGGCCCCAGGATCCGCTCGATCGCCTGCGCATCGGCCGAGCGCAATTGCGCGACACGTGCCAGAAGCGATGCCGAGCATGTCATGGGCTTCTCGATCCCGTTGCGGCCCCGAGCAAGTTCGCTTTGCACCTGCATCAGGCGGTCGTAGATGCGACCCGCATCACGCCCGGCAATCCCGCGCCGCGCCGGATGCACCCGGGTCGCTTCGCCCTGGATGACCGACAGGAATTCAACTCCATAGCGCTCGAGCTTCTTCGCCCCGACGCCGCCGATCCGCGCCATGTCGTCCAGAGAGTCAGGTCGCGTTTCGGCCATCTCGATCAGGGTACGATCATTGAAGATGATGTAGGCAGGCACTCCTGCGTCCTCGGCCAAGGCCCTGCGTTTGGCCTTGAGCGCCGAAAGCAGCGGTGCATCTTCGTCCGAAACCAATGTCTTGACCGCCGGCCTGTCCGGGGGCTTTCGAACGCTGTCCTGTCTGAGTGTTATGCTCTCTTCACCACGCAAGATCGGCAGGGCTTTCTCGGTCAGGCGCAGCGCGCCATGCCGATCGGGGTCAGGGCGCAGCAGGTCGTGACCGAGCATCTGGCGAAAGATCGCCTGCCATTGAGGGCGCGAATACTCCGTGCCCACGCCGAAGGTCGGCAACGCATCGTGACCGCGCTGGCGCACCTTTTCCGTGGCATTGCCCAGGAGAATATCGACCAGATGTCCCGCACCATACCGTTCTTCCGTTCGCAGAACCGCGGAAAGCGCCTTGCGCACCGCGGTTGTCGCATCAAAGGTTTCGGCCGGGGCATCGCAGATATCGCAATGTCCACAGGCAGGTGCGCCTTCGCCGAAATAGGACAACAGCGTCTTTCGCCGACATTCGATCGCCTCGGCGAGACCAAGCAGGGCATTGAGCCGACCATGATCGGCCGAGCGGCGTTCCGGCGGGGCGAGGCCCTCGTCGATCTGCGTTCGGCGCAGACGGATATCATCAGGGCCGAAAAGGGTGAGCGTTTCCGCAGGCGCACCGTCACGTCCGGCGCGGCCGATTTCCTGATAATAGGCTTCGATCGACTTTGGAAGGTCGGCATGGGCGACCCAGCGGATATCGGGCTTGTCCACACCCATCCCGAAGGCAACGGTCGCAACCACGACAAGGCCGTCCTCGCGGGCGAACCGCGTCTCGACGATACGGCGATCCTCGGCCTCCATCCCGCCATGATAGTGACAGGCATTATGCCCCGCCTCACGCAATGCCTGCGCCAGACCTTCGGTCTTGGCCCGGGTGCCGCAATAGACGATGCCAGGCTGCCCCTTTCGTGCCGCCACGAATTCGAGGATCTGTCGCCGTGGGCCATCCTTGGCGGCGAACGCGAGATGGATGTTGGGCCGGTCAAACCCGTGCAGGAAAACCTCGGGGGTCTTGCCACCGAACAGCCTTTCGACGATCTCGTCGCGGGTTTCGGCATCGGCCGTGGCCGTGAACGCGGCCAGCGGCACGTTCAGTGCGTGCCGCAATTCCCCGATCCTGAGGTAGTCAGGACGGAAATCATGCCCCCACTGGCTCACGCAATGGGCCTCGTCAACCGCGATCAGGCCCACGTCGATCCGCCGCAACATGCCAAGCGCGGAGCCTGCCGCAAGCCGTTCAGGCGCGATGTAGAGCAGCTTCAACCGATTGCTGTCCAACGCGTTCCAGACGGCATCGGTTTCCTCTTCGGTGTTGCCGCTGGTCAGTGCTCCCGCCTCGACGCCCGCTTCGCGCAAGGCGCGCACCTGATCCCGCATCAGCGCGATCAGCGGCGATATGACAACGGTCACCCCGTCGCGCATCAATGCCGGCAACTGAAAGCAAAGCGATTTGCCACCACCCGTGGGCATGATGGCCAGAACGTCGCGACCGGACGCGACCGCCTCGACGATCTCTTGCTGGCCCGGACGAAAGGCATCGAAGCCGAAAACGTCGCTCAGAAGCGTATCAGCGCCTGACATGGAAAGCCCGTGTTGATGAGACTGCTCTTGTCCGGTGTTTCACATGTCGGGGCGCGATGAACAAGACCCGACCTGGAGCAGTTCATCGCAAGAGAAGCTCGGGCAGAATGAAATCGCGCAGGGATATGATGATGATAAACACGACAAGCGGCGCCAGATCGAGCGGGCGCGTGTCCGGCAGGATCCGCCGGATCGGGTCGTAAATCGGTTCAAGCAGGCGGTTGAGGCCATGCCATACTTGGGCGACGAAGGGTTGATGCAGGTTGAGGACCTGGAAATTGATCAGCCAGCTCATGATGATATGGGCAAGCAGGATGAAGAATGCGACGTTCAGAATCAACGCCAACGGCCCATAGATCGCCATCATGCCGAAAAAACCCTTTCCTTTGCCACGCTTGTGAAACTAGGTCACGCCCTGTTGAAGAACAAGGCCCATACGAAAATTAGCAGGCTGTCAAGGTCAGGAATACCTTGCCACATTGCCCGTTTCACGGTCTAACTTCACCTGTCGAACCGGGGGTGGGCATGGCCGAGATTTCAGCGCGCAAGCGCATCTGGGGATGGTGGTTTTTCGACTGGGCAAGCCAGCCGTATCATACGCTTCTTGTGACATTCGTCTTCGGGCCATTCTTTGCGGGGGTCGCCGCCGAGTACTTTCTTGCCGACGGCCTCGGCCCCGAGGTCGCCGCCGCGCGCGCGCAAAGTGTCTGGTCGCTTTGCCTGACGATCACCGGGATTCTCATCGGGATCGGCGCTCCGGTCATGGGCGCGCTGGCCGATACGCAGGGTCGGCGCATGCCGTGGATCATCGCGTTTTCGATCATGTACGTGATCGGGTCCACCGCGCTGTGGTGGACGATGCCGGACGGATCGACCATGTGGTGGATGCTGGTGGCGTTCGGGGTCGGTTTCGTCGGCGCCGAGTATGCGCTTATTTTCATCAATTCGCAGCTTCCTTCACTGGGTGACGAACAGCAGGTCGGCGAGATCTCGGGATCGGGCTTTGCCTTTGGATACCTTGGCGGCCTCGTCTCACTGATCATCATGCTGGTCTTCTTCGTCGAGCAGGGTAGCGGAAAGACCCTGGTCGGCCTCGACCCGGCCCTTGGCCTGCTGGATGCCTCCGAGAGCGAGGGGACACGAATCGTCGGACCTTTGACCGCGCTTTGGTATGCGGTGTTCATGATCCCGTATTTCCTGTGGGTCCGGGACGTCAGGACACCCCGCATCGACGCCGGCTTTTCCGGCGCCATGAGGCTGTTGCGTAAATCCGTTGCGAATCTCAGGCACAGATTGAGCCTGCTGACCTACCTGGGGTCCTCGATGTTCTATCGTGACGCCTTGAACGGCCTTTACGGGTTCGGCGGCGTTTACGCCAAGCTGGTGCTGAACTGGGACCTGACCCTGATCGGCGTTTTCGGCATCGTCGGCGTGATTTCAGCGGCGGCGTTCAGTTGGATTGGCGGCAAGATCGACAAGCGCTTGGGGCCCAAGCCCGTGATCATCATGGCGATCTGGACACTTATCGTTGTCTGCACGGTCATCGTGGGCATGTCGAGAGAGCAGATTTTCGGCATTCCCCTGCCAGAGGGGTCCAGCCTTCCGGACATCGTGTTCTTTGGATGTGGCGTGTTGATCGGCGGCATGGGTGGCATGTTGCAGGCGGCCTCCCGCACGCTCATGGCACGCCACACCGACCCGATCGCACCGACAGAAAGTTTCGGACTCTATGGCCTGTCGGGACGGGCGACGGCATTCCTGGCCCCCGCGCTTATCGGTGTTGCCACGACCATCACCCAAAGCGCGCGACTTGGTATCGCGCCGATCATCCTGCTGTTCCTGGTCGGCCTGATCATGCTACGCTGGGTCAACGCCAGGGGAGACAAGGAAACATGGTCCGTTTCGCCACATTCGTGATTGGTCTGTTGATTGGCTTCACCATGCCCGCTCAGGCGGCGGACCCGCTTGCCAAACAGCTGTTCGGATCCAAGAGTGGGCCGTCGCGGCACTCTCCGGCTGCCTTCGGGGGATATGCCAAGGGTTGTCTTGCCGGCGGGGTGCAACTGCCCGAGACCGGCCCCACCTGGCAGGCGATGCGGCTGTCGCGCAACCGCAACTGGGGTCACCCGGAAGCCATTGATTTCATAAAGGACCTGAGCCGCGCCGCGGCCCGCCAGCCGGGGTGGAACGGGATCTATGTCGGCGATATCAGCCAACCGCGTGGCGGGCCGATGTTGTCGGGGCATCGCAGTCACCAGATCGGCCTCGACATGGATTTCTGGATGCTGCCTGCCCAACGGCTCAACCTGTCCCGGGCGGAACGGGAGTCGCTCTCCTCGATCTCGTTGCGGCGTGCGAACGGGGCGTTTGTGAACCAGAACTGGACCCGCGCGCATCACGAGATCATCAAGGCCGCCGCATCCGATCGCCGGGTGGCGCGGATATTCGTCTTTCCGGGAGCAAAGGTGCAGATGTGCAAGGATGAGCACGGCAACCGCGCATGGCTGCGCAAGGTGCGGCCCTGGTGGGGGCATCACTATCATTTCCATGTCCGACTCGCCTGCCCGCGGGGTATGCATGGTTGCGAAAACCAGAGCCCGCCACCGCGGGGTCACGGCTGCGCCGAGGCCCAGGAATGGGTCAACAACATCCTCGATCCGCCGCCACCCGATCCGAATGCACCGAAACCGACGAAACCGCGGGAATATGTTCTCGCTGATCTGGCTCGGCAATGCGCTGGCGTCCTGCAATCGCCATAGGTGCGATCCTTCTGGTCATTTCGACACTCACCGGTTCGGTCGGAAAGCCGTTCCCCGAGACCTATGTGGCCAGCCATATCTGGCAGGAGGAACTATCGGGATTCGGTGGATTTTCGGGCCTCGACATCGCGCCGAACGGACGTGATTTCGTTGCCGTGACGGATCGTGGTTTTCTTGCCCGCGGGGTTCTGATCCGCGACGGTGAACGGATCACCCGCGTCAGGCTCGATCATTTTGCCCCGATCAACCCGTCTCAAACCGACAGCAAGCGCAAGAATGACGCGGAGGCCGTCGTGACCGGGCGCAATGGGCTCTATATTTCGTATGAGCAGAATCATCGCACCATACATCTTGAGCGCACTGGCGCCATCCTTCGCTTGCCCGCCCATCCCGATTTTCGGCTTTTCCCACGCAATGGCGGGCTCGAGGCGCTGGCCATGGACGCGATGGGACGGCTTCATGCCATTCCCGAGCGATTTCTGCATGACCGGGCCTTTCCCGTCTATCGCCTTGAGGGTTCGGAATGGTCGATCGTCACCACGTTGCAACCCGTCGGCGGCTTTGTCCCCGCTGGCGCGTCTTTTGGCCCTGATGGTGCGCTTTACGTTCTGGAACGGGCCTTTTCCGGATATGGCTTCCGCTCGCGCGTGCGGCGCGTGACCGAAACTGACGGAACCTGGAGAGATGACGAGGTATTCCGCTCACCCGTCGGGCGCCATGACAATCTCGAAGGGATTGCCACATGGCGCGACAAGGATGGTCATATCCGCCTGACGATGATTTCCGACGACAACTTCCTTTTCCTGCAAAACACCGAGATCGTTGAATACAGGGTTCCGCCAGAGCTTGCCATTCGCCGGTGAACCCCGTAAACGCCACCTGTTTCCCGCGAGGGGGAACCATGTCGCCGCAACCATGTCAAAACGGGCTTAACCTGATATGAATCGCACGCACCTTCCCGGTATTCTTGCCATGGCCACCATTGTCGTGGCGTCCAATATCCTCGTTCAGTTTCTCGTTCTAGACGGGTTGCTGACCTGGGGGGCCTTTACCTATCCGTTCGCCTTTCTCGTCACCGACATCATGAACCGGGTCTATGGACCCGGACCCGCACGGCGGGTCGTCCTGGCCGGTTTCGTGACCGGTGTCATCTGTTCGCTGATCGGCTCGCAGATCATGTTGCAGGGCGACGGTTACGAGTATTCTGCCGTGCCATTACGTGTCGCGGTGGCGTCGGGCACCGCGTTTCTGGTCGCGCAACTTACTGATGTTGCTGTATTTAACCGCGTCCGGGGCGCGTGGTGGCGGGCGCCCTTGGTGTCAACGCTGGTGGGGTCGGCACTGGATACGGCGCTTTTCTTCAGCATCGCCTTCTCAGCCTCGATCTCGTTCGGCGAGGCAGCCGATTCGGCGGTGAGCTGGGCCTGGGAGACGGCGCCCTTCATGACGCTGGGCGCCGAAACACCGCTCTGGGTCTCGCTGGCCTTTGCCGACTGGCTGGTCAAGCTGGCGCTCGCGCTGATCGCGCTTGCCCCTTTTCGCATCATTGTCACACAAGTTTCACCCCGTATCTCGTGATTTCGTTTGACTTATCCACAACCTGTGGCAATCTGAGGTCAACCGAAACCAAAGAAAGGAGGTGCTCTTGTGTCTATTGAGATCATGGAGAAAGGCTTTGGAACAGTGCGGGAGAGGATCACCTGAGGCAGCCCTCGGGTCGTGACGATCCCGGATTGGTGTTCGCCTAACCAGAGCACCTCCTTAAATCTCGAAGGGCCGTTTCCCGTGTGGAAGCGGCCCTTTTCGATTGCGCGCGGGGCGTTTACGCTCGCACGCAACGCCCCGAAATCGGGGGGTGACATCCGGCTGACATCCGTGCACCCCCCGGCTGCCGCCGGAAACGCGAGAATGCCGTTAACCATCAACGATCAGATCAGGCTCGAAGACTGGGAACTGACCGAGACGTTCAGCCGTTCCTCCGGCCCGGGCGGCCAGAACGTCAACAAGGTGGAAACCGCAGTCGAGCTGCGCTTCGAGGCCGCCCGCTCGCCCCATCTGCCCGAGGCGGTGAAGCGGCGGTTGAAGCGGCTGGCGGGGCGGCGATGGACGGGCGACGGCGCGGTGGTGATCCGGGTCGAAGAAACCCGCCACCAGGCCCGCAACCGCGAGATTGCACGCGAGCGGCTGGCGGAGCTGATCGGAAAGGCGCTGGTCGCACCAAAGCGGCGTATCCCCACGAAACCGACAAAGGGTTCGAAGGAGAGGCGGATCAAGGCGAAAAAGGAGCGCAGCGAAGTAAAACGGTTGCGGGGGCGCGTATAGAGCGGGCGTTTCCCACGAAACGCCCTGGCATGTCCGCCACCTGCGCGAACATGGCCAGACAGGGCCTTGGGCAGCCCGCGAATACTTGCTAAGGCCCATCCACGCGGATCAAGCGCAACAATGCCACGGGACGGCCTTCATGCTCGACATCTTCCTAAAGACCCTGCCGTTCTTTGCGCTGATCGGTGTGGGCTATGGCGCCGGGAAAACACGGTTTTTCACGGAAGAAGCGACCGCCTACCTGACCAAGTTCGTGTTCTATTTCGCACTGTCGGCGATGCTGTTCCGGTTCTCGGCCAACCTGAGCCTGTCGGAGCTGATCGACTGGCGGTTCATCGCGGCTTACCTGTGGGGAAGCGGATTCGTCTACGGAATCGCGATGGCGGTGGCGTTCCTGCGCGGGCGGGGCCTCGAAGAGGCGTCGATCGAGGCGCAATGCGCGGTGATCGGCAATGTCGGGTTCCTGGGTGTGCCGATGCTTGCGCTCTTGATGGGGCAAGAGGCGATCGGGCCGGTGATGCTTGTCCTCTCGATGGACCTGATCGTGTTCGGCTCGCTTGTCGTGATCCTGATCACCGGGGGGCGCGACGGGCGGATGCGGCTGGGAATCCTGCGCACGGTGGGGCTTGGGCTGCTCAAGAATCCGATGATCATGTCGATCGTTCTGGGGCTGACATGGGCGGGGCTGGACATACCGATCCCGACCCCGCTGGAGGAGTTCGTGACCATTCTGGGCGCGGCAGCGACGCCGGGGGCACTCTTTGCGATCGGGGCGTCGCTGGCCAGCAAGTCGGCCGAGCGGATGGTGGTTGCGGGCTGGCTCAGCTTTGCCAAGCTGGTGCTGCACCCGGCTATCATCGCGTTTTCGGCCCTCTTTCTCTTTCCGCTCGATCCCTATCCGGCGGCGGTGATGATTGCCTGTGCGTCGCTGCCGGTCGCGGGCAACATTTTCATCCTGGCCCAGCATTACGGGGTCGCGCCGCACCGGGTGTCGGCGTCGATCCTGTTTTCGACCGCGTTCAGCGTCTTGACCGTGTCGGCGATCATGGCATGGGTGATGCAGCTATACTGAGAGGAGGCCCGCAATGGCCGAGGACTACAGACCGCTGCCGCTGCCCGATTGGGTGGATCGCCCCGATGACGAGATTGCCGCGCGGGCCGGGGCGTTCCGGGCCGAGATGGCCCGGCGCCACACGATCCGCGATTTCTCGACCCGGCCGGTGGCGCGGTCGGTGATCGAGGATTGCATCGCGACCGCCGGGCTGGCCCCGAGCGGGGCGAACCATCAGCCGTGGCATTTCGTGGCGATTGCCGATCCGGGGGTGAAGGCGAAAATCCGCACGGCGGCGGAGGAAGAAGAGGCACGGTTCTACGCCGGCGGCGCGGGCGACGAATGGCTTGCCGCGCTAGAACCCATCGGAACAGGGGTGTCGAAACCGCATCTTGAGCTGGCGCCGTGGTTGATCGTGGTGTTCGCCCAGCGCTGGGGCGAGCGGCCGGATGGCACGAGGTTCAAGCACTACTATGTTCCCGAAAGCGTGGGCATCGCCAGCGGGTTCCTGATCGCGGCCTTGCACCGGGCGGGGCTTGCCGCGCTGACGCATACGCCCAACCCGATGAAATTCCTGACCGACATCTGCGACCGGCCCGCGCATGAAAAGCCGGTCATGATCGTGGCGGTCGGGCATCCGGCGGATGACGCAACCGTGCCGGAGAAGGCGCTGAGGAAAAAGCAACTGTCGGAAATAGCGACATTCATGGATAGGTGAGCCCGGCCCCCGGCCGGACGCGAGCCTGAACAGGACGGGAGAGCAAGATGGAAACGATTTCGGAAAACAGGTGCTTTGGCGGCACGCAAGGAGTCTATACCCACGGGTCCGAGGCCTGTGGTTGCCCGATGACCTTTGGCCTTTTCCTGCCGGAGGAGGCACAGGACGGGCCGGTGCCGGTGCTGTGGTATCTTTCGGGCCTGACCTGCACCCATGAGAACGCGATGGTGAAGGCCGGGGCACAGGGATGGGCCGCCGAACAGGGCATCGCGCTGGTCTTTCCCGACACCAGTCCGCGGGGCGAGGGGGTGGCCGATGACGAAAGCTACGACCTCGGCATGGGGGCGGGGTTCTACGTGAACGCGACCGAAAGCCCGTGGGCGCCGCATTACCGGATGTGGGATTACGTGGCCGAGGAATTGCCGCAGCTTCTGGGCGACAATTTCGCGCTCGACATGGAGCGGCAGGCGATCACCGGCCATTCGATGGGCGGGCATGGCGCGCTCACGCTGGCGATGGGTCTGCCGGGGCGGTTCCGCTCGGTGTCGGGTTTCGCGCCAATCGCGCATCCCACGGCCAGCGACTGGGGCCGCAAGCAGCTCAGCGCCTATCTGGGCACGGACGAGGGCCATTGGCGTCGCCATGACGCGACGCTGATGATGCGCGAGCACGGGTTCGACGGTCCGATGCTGATCGACACCGGCACGGATGACCAGTTCATCGACCTTTTGCAGCCCGAAGCCCTGGCACAGGCGGTGGCCGAACGGCGCCAGCAGGCGGTGATGCGGCTGCAACCGGGATATGATCACAGCTATTTCTTCGTCTCTTCCTTCATGGAGGATCACGTGACCTTCCATGCCGAGGCGCTTTATGCGCGGTGAGATGCGCGATTATGACCTGATCATCATCGGTTCGGGTCCGGCGGGCCGTGCGGCGGCCATCCAGGCTGGAAAACTGAAACGCCGGGTGCTGGTCGTCGATCGCAAGGACCGCTTGGGCGGCGTGTCGGTGCATACCGGCACGATCCCGTCGAAGACCCTGCGCGAGACGGTTCTGAACCTGTCGGGCTGGCGCGAACGGAGCTTTTACGGGCGGTCCTATCGTGTGAAGGAGGATATCGGGGCGGGCGATCTCAAGGCGCGGCTGCACATGACGCTCGATCACGAGGTGGATGTGCTGGAGCACCAGTTCAACCGCAACCATGTCGATGTGCTCAACGGGTTCGCACGGTTCGTCGGCGCGCATGAAATCGAAGTCGCGACCGAGGCGGGCGAGGTGCGGCGGCTGACGGCCGACAAGTTCCTGATCGCGACCGGCACCAGAACCTTTCGGCCCGAGAACGTGCCGTTCAACGGGCGCAGCGTGCTCGACAGCGACGAATTTCTTGAACTGGCCAAGATCCCGCGCAGCCTTGTCGTCGTGGGGGCCGGGGTGATCGGGGTGGAATATGCCACGATGTTCGCAGCCCTCGACGTGCGCGTGACCCTGATCGAGCCACGCGACACGTTCCTCGATTTCATCGACAAGCGGCTGATCGAGGATTTCACCCACCAGATCCGCGAGAACGGGGTCGATCTGCGGCTTGGATCGCCGATCGGAACGATCGAGGATGCGGGCGAACATGTCGAGGTCACGCTTGAAAACGGGCGCCACGTGCGCGCCGAAATGCTTCTCTTCGCGGCCGGGCGGATGGGGGCGACGAACCGGCTTGGCCTCGACGTGGTGGGGGTTGAGACCGACCATCGCGGGCGGCTCGAAGTGGATCGCAAGACCTATCAGACCGTCGTGCCGCATATCTATGCCGCAGGGGACGTGATCGGGCATCCCAGCCTCGCCTCGACCTCGCTTCAGCAGGGACGGGTGGCGGCGTGCCATGCGCTCGACACACCGACGCTTCCCGAAAGCCCGTGGTTTCCTTACGGCATCTATTCTGTGCCCGAAATCTCGACCTGCGGCATGTCGGAAGAAGAGATGCAGGAGCGGGGCATTCCCTACGAGGTCGGCATCGCGCGGTTTCGCGAGACCAGCCGCGGCCATATCATGGGGCTGGAACACGGTATGCTCAAGATGCTGTTTTCCCTGAAAACCCGGCGGGTTCTGGGGGTGCAGATCGTGGGCGAAGGCGCAACCGAGTTGATCCACATCGCGCAGGCTGTTCTCAACCTCAAGGGCACGGTGGACTATTTCGTGCAGAACACGTTCAACTATCCGACCCTCGCCGAAGCCTACAAGATCGCCGGGCTCGACGCGTTCAACCGGATGCCTATCCCTGAGGAATACAAGGTGAAGAAAAACAATGCGGGCAAGGGCGCGTGATCTATGTCGATGCCGATGCCTGCCCGGTCAAGGCCGAGGTGGAGAAGGTGGCAACCCGTCACGGGCTGCGCATGTTCATCGTGTCGAACGGCGGCTTGCGGCCGTCGCAGAACCCGCTGGTCGAAACGGTGATCGTGCCCGAGGGGCCGGATATTGCCGATATGTGGATCGCCGAGCGCGCCGGGCCGGGCGACGTGGTGATCACCGGCGACATTCCCCTGGCCGCGAAATGCGTCGAGGCGGGGGCCGTGGTGCTCAAGCACAATGGCGAGCGGCTGACCCAGGCCAATGTGCGCGAGGCGCTGGCGATGCGCGACCTGATGAGCGATCTGCGCGCCGCGGATCCGTTTCGCCAGGGCGGCGGCAAAGGGTTTACAAAGGCCGACAGGTCGCGTTTTCTCGACGCGTTGGAAACGACCCTGCGGGCATTGTCGCGGGGCTGACCGCGAGAGGGAATCCATGGCAACCGCTGCGATGAAACGGGGCAACCTGATCGGTGCGCTTTGCGCGGCCTTTGCCGTGATGTGCTTTTCGGTCAACGATGTGGGAATCAAGTTCCTGTCGGGCGACTATGCGCTGCACCAGGTGGTGTTGATCCGGTCGCTGATCGGGACGGTGGTGTTCCTGCTTGTGATCATGCCGCTGAGCGGGGGCTGGCGGGTGATGAAGACCAGGCGCCCGGGTATTCACCTGATCCGCGGGCTTTGCGTGGTTCTGGCCAACATGTCGTTTTTCCTTGGGCTGGCGGCCTTGCCGATTGCCGATGCCGTGGCGATCTTCTTCATTTCGCCGCTGGTCATCACGGTGTTCTCGGTGATCTTCCTGGGCGAGCATGTGGGGCCGCGCCGCTGGACGGCGGTTTTCCTTGGCTTCGCGGGGGTGATGGTGATCGTCAAGCCCGGCACTTCGGCGTTTCAACTGGCTTCGCTCCTGCCGATTCTCGCGGCGATCCTTTATGCCACGCTGCACACGCTCACGCGCAAGATCGGCGCGACCGAGAGCGCGGCGACGATGGCATTCTATATCCAGTTCACCTTCATCGTGACCAGCGCGGCGTTCGGCCTGGCCATCGGTGACGGGCGGTTTGCGGGAAGTGCCGACCCCTCGCTGGAGTTCCTCACCCGCGCCTGGGGCGTGCCTGCGGTGGAGGATTACGCGGTTTTGACGGTAATTGGCCTGACCAGCGTGGCGGGCGGCTATTTCATCTCGCAAGCCTACCGGATGAGCGAGGCGGCCTTTGTCGCGCCGTTCGAATACGTGGCCATGCCGATGGCGGTGATCTGGGGTCTGACGATCTTTGGCGAATGGCCCGCACCAAGCGCGTGGCTGGGGATCGCGATGATCGTGGGCTCGGGCCTGTTCCTGCTGTGGCGCGAGGCCGAATCCGACGATGACATGGCCACCAAGGGGCCGAAATACCGCCGCTGAGCAGGGGTTTGACCTCACGGTGCCGGTCGTTAGTCTGGATGAAACAGGAATGGGAGCGAGCCGATGGACGTGACGATGATCCCTTTTGTTGAGGGCGAGAAACTGCTCGATTGGGTGGGGCTGACCCGGGCCTTCGAGGAGGGGCACAAGCGGCCCAAGGCCGAGATCGGGGATACGTTTCTCTATCGTGATCCCGACACGCTTTTGAGCCGGGCAGCATGGATCGACGGGATGGGGATCGCGGTGAAAAGCGCCACGATCTTTCCGGGCAATCCGGTCAAGGGCAAGCCGATGATCGGCGGCGCGGTGAACCTTTACAACGATGCCGACGGGCGGTTCGAGGCGATCGTGGATTTCCACCTCGTGACCAAGTGGAAGACCGCGGGCGACAGCCTTCTCGCCGCGACGAAACTGGCGCGCAAGGACAGCCGAAAGGTGCTTATCGTGGGGGCAGGCACGGTGGGCCGGTCACTGCGCGAAGCCTACGGCGCGGGCTTTCCCGGGGCCGAATTCACCGTCTGGAACCGAACCCGGGAAAATGCCGAGAAGATGGCCGCCGAGTATCCCGGGATGCGGGTGGCCGACGATCTGGAGGCCGCGGTTGCCGAGGCCGATATCGTGACATCGGCCACGATGTCGACCGACCCCCTGCTTCGCGGTGAGTGGTTCCGCCCCGGTCAGCATATCGACCTGATCGGCGCCTATCGCCCCGACATGCGCGAGGTGGACGATGCCGCGCTGCAACTCGCGCGGGTCTTCGTGGACAGTTTCGACACCACGGTCGGCCATATCGGCGAGATCAGGATTCCGCTGGAATCCGGCGCGATCCGGCGCGCGGACCTGGTGGCCGATTATTACGAGATGGAGAAATTCACCCGCACCTCGGAGGACGAGATCACGCTCTTCAAGAATGGCGGCGGTGCGCATCTCGACCTGATGACGAGCCGCTATATCCTTGATGCATGGCGGGCGGGATGACACCCCGCGCCGCGTTTTGGCGGGTTACGCCGGGACGAGGCGGCGCTCCTTGACCGGGAGGTGGACGATGGCCGAGAACGCGCCGACGCCGACACCGACCCACCAGACGGCGGTGTAGCTGCCGTAAATGTCATACATCCGTCCGCCCAGCCAGACGCCCAGGAAACTGCCCAGCTGGTGCGAAAAGAAGACGATGCCGTAAAGCGTGCCCATGTAACGCAACCCGTAAAGATGGGCGATCAGCCCCGAGGTGAGCGGCACCGTGGCGAGCCAGAGCGCGCCCATCGTGACCGAGAACAGCAGGACCGTGGCAGGGGTCATCGGCGTCAGGATGAAGGCGGCGGCAATGAGGGTGCGGCCTGTGTAAATCCCTGCCAGAAGGTATTTTTTCGAGTAGCGGTTGCCCAGCCAGCCGGCGACGAGCGTGCCTGCGATATTGGCCAGCCCGATAAGCGCGATGGCCGCGGCACCCAGCCGCGAGGTCGTGGTGATGCCCATGTTGTGCAGGATGCCGCCCGACGCGATCGGGCCGCACATCTCGGTCACGAAGGCGGGGAAATGCGCGGTGACGAAGGCGAGCTGATAGCCGCAGGAGAAAAAGCCCAGGAAAATAAGGGTATAGGACGGGTCGCGGAACGCCTTGCCAAGGATCTGCCCCATGCTCTCCTGCAACTCGGCGCGGCTCGCGGGTTGGGGCGCGCGCATCATCGGCAGGACCATGAGGGCGGCGAGGATCGTGGCGGCGAAGATCAGGAAAACGCTTTGCCAGGGAAACCAGGTCAAAAGCCATTCGGCGGTGGGGGCGCCGATCACCTGCCCGGCCGATCCCGCAGCGGTGGCAATCGCGAGCGACATCGAGCGGTTGGCATCGGAACTGGCCCGTCCCACCACCGCGAGGATGACCCCGAACCCGGTACCCGCGATGCCGAATCCGACAAGGATTTCATAGAGTTGATGGGCAGTCGGCGAAACCGCGAAAGCGCTCAGAACAAGGCCCAAAGCATAGGTGAGGGCGCCGAGGATGATGGCCTTGCGGTCGCCGATCTTCTCGGCAATGGCGCCGAAAATGGGCTGACCGATGCCCCAGAACAGGTTCTGGAGGGCGATGGCCATGGAAAACTCGGCCCGGGCCCAGCCGAATTCTTCGGCGATGGGAATTTGAAAGACGCCGAAACTCGCCCGAATGGCAAATGAAATCAATATGATGACACATCCCACCATAAGGACGGGGGTCATCAGGGGGGCGGATTTGGGCATCTAGACTCTCCTGATCGCGGTGTGACTTTAGCCTTTCCGGGGATGGCGTCAATTCGGCTGGTAACATGAACGGTTAACACCGCTGCAAGGCCGGAAAAGGGGGGGTGATTCCCGGCTGCTGCCCGGCTGCCAGGCGTATGACCTGCGCGGGCATGTCCTCGGGCCGCCAGAGAGGTTAACGCAACGGCCCCCTCCCCGACCGCCTGCGTACGCACAAGGCCGCGACATGTGTATTTCTCCCAAGAAAGAGACCGGGAGGATCGGCATGCGCCTGGTGCTCTTTCTTGGTGAAAATACTCATTGCACCACCGGGACGGCAGGCGCCGCATATGCGGGGGAGCGCAGCATTCCGGGGCCTATACCTTGGTGAAAAGCCGGGTTAGACGTGGCGCATGACGCGCGATGTGACAAGCGAATACCAGGCGAGGGTGGCACAAGGCCAGATCCGGTCCGACCCGGCGCAGGAAGCGGTATTGCCGTCGCTCGAGCGGGTGCGCGCGGCGCTGGCCAAACCGGTCAGGACCGGCTGGTTCGGGCGCCCCAAGCCGGAGCCGATCCGCGGACTTTACATGTGGGGCGGGGTCGGGCGCGGCAAGTCGATGCTGATGGATCTCTTTGTCGATTGCCTGGGCGATATCCCGGCGCGACGGGTGCATTTTCATGCCTTCATGCAGGAGATCCACGCGGCGATGCACGAGGCGCGCCAACAGGGTGTCGAGGACGCGCTGAAGCCCGCGGCGCAGTCGGTCATCGATTCGGTGCGCTGCCTGGCCTTCGACGAGATGCAGATCACCGACATCACCGATGCGATGATCGTGGGGCGGCTCTTCGAGGCGTTGATCGGGGCCGGGGTGGCGGTGGTCACGACCTCGAACCGGGTGCCGGACGATCTTTACAAGGACGGGCTGAACCGGCAGCTTTTCCTGCCGTTCATAGATTTCCTCAAGGTGAACATGGAGGTGTGCGAACTGGCCAGCCCCACGGATTACCGGCAGGACCGTTTGCAGGGCCAGCCCACCTATTTCACTCCGGCCGACGCGGCGGCACGCCGGGCGATCGAGGAGATTTGGCAGGATTTCACCGGCGGGCGCAGCGAGCCGCTGATCCTGCAGGTGAACGGGCGCGAGGTCGAAGTGCCGCGCTTTCACAACGGGATCGCGCGGGTGAATTTCCACGACCTGTGCGGGCGCGCGCTGGGCCCCGCCGATTACCTGGCGCTGGCCGAAGAGGTCAAGGTTCTGATCCTCGAGGAGATTCCGCGGCTTGGGCGCGGCAATTTCAACGAGGCCAAGCGCTTCGTTACCCTGATCGACGCGCTCTACGAGGCCGGTGTGCGGCTCATTGCGAGTGCGGCGGACGAGCCCGAGATGCTTTATGTCGAGGGGACGGGCAGTTTCGAGTTCGAGCGCACGGCGAGCCGGCTGCGCGAGATGCAAAGCGAGGATTGGACCGCCGCGTGACGGCCTAGGGTTGAGACTCAATCAAGTCCACCAGATGATTGTTGCAGCGATGGCCACGGCAGAAGCGAAGTTTACGGCGAGCTTGTCGTATCTGGTTGCGATGC
>LJSU01000022.1 GCA_001314705.1 Rhodobacteraceae bacterium HLUCCO07 | reverse complement strand
GTCTGGCTGTAGGCGTCGACCACGACCTCGCCGCGGCGGCCGAGTGTGACGCCCGCCTCCTCGAGCCCCATGCCGGCGGTGTTGGGGCGGCGGCCGGTCGCAAAGAGCACCTGGTCGAACGTCTCCTCCCGGCCGGTGGTCGACTTGACCCGGATGCCGCTCTCGGTGCGCTTCATGTCCAGCACGTTGGTGCCGGTATGGATGTCGATGCCGTGGCGCTCCATGTGCTCGGCGATGTGGCCGCGCGCCTCGCCGTCGAACCCCCGCAGGATCTGCGCGCCGCGGTAGTATTGCGTCACCTGCGTGCCCAGCCCATTGAAGATGCAGGCCATCTCGCAGGCGATGTAGCCCCCGCCCACGATCAGCAGGCGCTTCGGCAGCTCGTCGAGGTGGAACACCTCGTTCGACG
This sequence comes from Rhodobacteraceae bacterium HLUCCO07, assembly GCA_001314705.1. GTDB lineage: Bacteria > Pseudomonadota > Alphaproteobacteria > Rhodobacterales > Rhodobacteraceae > Aquicoccus. The sequence goes on along the minus strand of LJSU01000022.1, from coordinate 1,634 downwards.
TGATCCCGATGCCGGCGGCGCCCTGCAGGGGCGGCAGCTCGGGCCAGCCGCCGGTGGCGATCAGGATGTGCCTGGCCGTCACCGTGCGCCCGTCGCCGAGGGCCACGGTATGCGGGTCGGCCACGGTGGCGCGGGTGTCATGCACCTCGACCTTCGAGCCGTCGAGCAGGTTGCGATAGACGCCCTCGAGCCGGTCGAGCTCTCCCTCCAGCCGGGCCCGGAAGCGGGGCCAGTCGAAACTGTCCGGCTCGGGGAACTGCCAGCCATACTCGTTGGCCTCGTGCACCGCCTGCCGGAACTCGGAGGCGAACACCATCAGCTTCTTGGGCACGCAGCCGCGGATGACGCAGGTGCCGCCCATGCGGCTTTCTTCGGCGAGGCCCACCTTCGCCCCGCATTCCCCGGCGGCGACGCGCGCCGCGCGCACGCCGCCAGAGCCGCCGCCGATCACGAAAAGGTCGTAGTCGAAGTCCATTCCCAGTCCCTGTGTTGCCGCGCCCGGCGGGCGCTCAGTCGGGGTCGGCGAAGAGATTGCCCTCGAGCATGTCGGGGTCGCGCGCCTCGCCCGCGCGCCGCTCGGTCACCGAGCCGTCCTCGTGGCCGACGATCACGAGGTCGCAGATGTCGACGAAGAGACCGTTCTCGACAACGCCGGGGATCTGGTTGAGCACCATCGCCAGCTGACGGGCGTTGCCGATCCGCTTGCAGTGCAGATCGAGGATGTAGTTGCCCTCGTCGGTGATGTAGGGCACCTCGCCGTTCATCCGGATCGTGGTATCGCCCCCCGCCACGTCGAGACTGACCAGCGCCTCCTCGATCAGCGCCTGCGTCGTGCGCCAGCCGAAGGGCACCGTCTCGACCGGGAGCGGGAAGGCGCCGAGAGTCTCGACCTCCTTGGCTGCGTCCGCGATCACCACCATCTCGTCGGAGGCGCAGGCGACGATCTTCTCCTGCAGGAGCGCCCCGCCCCCGCCCTTGATGAGATCGAGCCGGCCATCGAACTCGTCGGCGCCGTCGATCGTCAGGTCGAGCCACTGCGCCTCGTCCAGCGAGACGACCCGCAGCCCCAGCTCGCGCGCGAGATCCGCGGTGCGCGTCGAGGTGGGCACGCTGACGATGTCGAGCCCCTCCTCCCGCACCCGCTCGGCGAGCAGGCGCACCATCCACGCCGCCGTCGATCCGGTGCCGAGCCCGACGCGCATTCCCGTCTCGATCAGCCGGACGGCCCCGCGTGCGGCGACGAACTTGGCGCGCTCGACGGGGGAGAGGTCTGAGGTCATGGGCGGCTCCTCGTGGCGTGGCCCGCCTCGTAGCGCAAAGCGCACCGGTCTGCGAGCGGGCTTTTGCCGCGCCCGGGGCGACGGGCAGTGCCGTCGGGCTGGCGGGTCCGATGCGCCGGTGCGTATCCGGAGCCAAGGGACGCGGGGCGCGAGGGATGCGCGCCGCGATGGGGCGGCGCCCATCCCTCGCGGATGGTCGCATTCGGGCGCTCCCCGACCCACCTGATGGGGCATGGGGAGACGCAACCGGAGGTGCGCGCGATGTTCCTGTCCGTCTTCGACATCTTCAAGGTGGGCATCGGCCCCTCGTCGAGCCACACGATGGGGCCGATGGTGGCGGCCGCACGCTTCCTC
>LJSU01000015.1 GCA_001314705.1 Rhodobacteraceae bacterium HLUCCO07 | reverse complement strand
TGGTCTTGTACTTCGTAGGGGCCCAACTGCTCATACCATCCAGCTATCATGCTGGATTCATGCAGTGAATCCCTTAGCCGATTTGTGCAACAAAGCCCCATATAACCTCCGGATACCAAAATCGCGCTGCTGCAAATATGTCTGTCAGACACTGCAAGAATCCGTGGCGAGCTACAGTCACCTAACTGGGGCACTTTTGGGGGGCATTTTCCCGCCACCGGGTGCTCCGGGTGCTTGCTACTTTGATCCAGAGAGCGCTGGCTGGGGTGGTAGGATTCGAACCTACGGTACACGGTACCAAAAACCGCTGCCTTACCACTTGGCTACACCCCAATGTGGCGTGGTAATTACGCAAGGATCAGCGTGCTTGCAAGAGCCGTGGTCAATATTTTTCATTCTCCACCAGCCCGGTCTTTTGCTGCCGTGTCTGCTGGTGCGGGATAACGCTCAATCGTCGGTCTCGTCGGAGGTGACCCCCCACAAGGCGCTCTTGCGGGCCCAGCCCTTGTGGCCGCCTGCGGTAACGTGGCACCAAGCGTTCTTGCATTCCCCAAGCCTTGCGATCACGCCCATTTCGAAATGGGCGCCCACGGGGGCCTCGGGGTCGGGTGTCAGGAAAACTTCGAGCATGTCTTCCTCAACGATCACGGTGCGGATGCCGGACAGAAGTGAGTAGTGCACCCATCCACCCGCGCCGTCCCGGTCGCGGACGCGCCGCCAGTGGCCATGTTCGGCGGTGATTTCGACCGGCATGCCCCTGCGCTGGAACACCCAGTCGATGCGATGGGTGAGCGAGGGGCCGCGCCGGACATTGGTTTCCTCGGTCTTGGTCGACACGAAGCGGGGAATGGGAAGATTGGTGACGTCGCCGCGCGTCTCGCTCGCCATGAGGCCAGCCGAGGATAGAAAGAGCACCAAAAGAGAGAGAATGGCCCTGCGCATCGGACTGCCTGATATTCCTCGTGAAATCGCCAAGAGGTTCTTGTGCCTCGGCTGACTATCCGTCACTTTGCCAGTAACGCGCGCCCAAGGAAAGCGAAGGGAGGACCCATATGCCAACTGGACGTCTGAGTGTTGTCGTAACGCGACGTTTGCCCGAAGTGGTTGAGACGCGGATGAAGGAACTCTTCGATGTGCGGCTGCGCGACGATGACACTCCGATGACGCGGGCGGAGTTGACGGAAGCGGTGGAGAGCGCCGATATCCTGGTGCCGACGATCACCGACGAGATCGATGCGAACCTGCTGGCACGCGCAGGCAACCAACTGAAACTTATTGCGAATTATGGCTCGGGGGTGGATCATATCGACGTGGCTTCGGCCCGGCAGCGCGGTATCCTGGTGTCCAATACGCCCGGCGTTTCGGCGGATGATACGGCGGATATGACGATGGCGTTGATGCTGGCGGTGAAGCGGCGGATTCCGGAGGGGCTGGCGCGGATGAAGGAGGGCGCCTGGGCGGGTTGGGCGCCGACCGCGCTCCTGGGGCAGCGGGTGCATGGCAAGCGGCTGGGCATCCTCGGGATGGGGCGGATCGGGCAGGCGGTCGCGCAGCGGGCGCGGGCCTTTGGCATGCAGATCCATTACCACAATCGCCGCCGGCTGCGCGAGGAAATCGAGGCGCAGTACGAGGCCACCTACTGGGAGAGCCTCGACCAGATGGCGGCGCGGATGGACGTGATCAGCATCAACTGCCCGCACACCCCGAGCACCTTTCACCTGATGAATGCCAGACGATTGAAATTGCTCAAGAAAGATGCGGTCCTCATCAACACGTCGCGGGGCGAGGTGATCGACGAGAACGCCCTTGTCCGACGGCTGGAGGCGGGCGAGATCGGCGGTGCGGGGCTGGACGTTTTCGAGCATGGCCACGAGGTCAACCCCAAGCTGCGCGAACTGCCCAACGTGGTGCTGAGCCCGCACATGGCGAGCGCCACGCAGGAGGGGCGGCTGGAGATGGGCGAGAAGGTCATCATCAATATCAAGACCTTCGACGACGGTCACCGCCCGCCCGACCTGGTGGTGCCCTCGATGCTGTGAGGCGAAAGGTTAACGCCGCAACGGGCGCCAAATAAGGGGGGTGACTCCCGGCTGCTGTCCGGCTGCCAAGCGTATGACAGTCGCCACGGTACGGAGATCGGTCGCAACCAATTAACGCAGCGTGCGCCGGCGACCAGGCGCCGCGACCGGGACAGTGGGCGGGGATTGGTGGATTGCCAAAGTGGCGTTTTTTTGCGCAGTCTGCAGTGGGGATGACAAGCGCACGAGGAAGGGCACGATGAAGGCGAGCGAGCAGGGCCGGGGCAGCGCCCTTTGGGCGGGTGTCCTTGCGATGACGGTCTGGGCCGGCGCGGCGGCTCTGCCGGCGTGGGCGCAGGATGCGGCCGATGCGTTTGCCCCGGAGGCCGCGACCGAGACGGGCCGGGCCGCGATCAGCGAGTTGAGCGCCGGGGCGCAGGCTGCCAAGGATGCGGGAACGCCGGTCACCGGACGCGACTGGATGGTATCGGTGGCCAACCCCTATGCCGCAGAGGCGGGCGCGCAGGTTCTGGCGGCAGGGGGGACAGCGGCGGATGCGATGGTCGCGGTGCAGGCGGTGCTGGGGCTGGTCGAGCCGCAAAGCTCGGGGCTGGGGGGTGGTGCGTTCCTCGTCTGGCACGATGGCGAGAGCGGTGAGACCACCACGCTCGACGGGCGCGAAAAGGCGCCCCTCGCTGCCGGGCCGACACTGTTTCTCGATCAGGACGGTGCGCCGCTGGACTTCTTTGAGGCGGTTTTGGGGGGGCGTTCGGTGGGTGTGCCGGGCACGCCCGCGCTGATGCAGGACGCCCATGCGCGCTGGGGACAGCTGGATTGGGCGGGGCTCTTTTCCGATGCGATCCGCCTCGCCGAGGAGGGGTTCATCGTGTCGCCGCGGCTTTCCGCGCTGGTGGCTGCGGATGCAACGCGGCTGGCGCGCGATCCGATGGCGCAGTCCTATTTCCTTCCCGGTGGGTTGCCGCTGGTCGAAGGGCAATTGCTGCGCAATCACGAATATGCCGCCACGCTGAGGGCCATCGCGGGGCAGGGGGCGCGACAGGTCTATGTTGGCAAGATCGCCAAGGCGATCGTTGAAAAGGTGCAGGGCGCCGAAGGCAATCCGGGCCGCTTGAGCGAGATCGACATGAGCCTCTACGAGGTGATCGAACGCCCGCCCGTTTGCGTGCCTTACCGCGGGCACGAGGTCTGTGGCATGGGTCCGCCCAGTTCCGGCGGGTTGACCGTAGGGCAAACCCTTGGGATTCTGGCCGATTTCGACCTTGCGGCGATGGGGCCGGAAAGCGCCGAGGCATGGGGGCTTATCGGCGATGCCAGCCGTCTCGCCTTTGCCGACCGGGGCCGCTACATGGCCGACAGCGATTTCGTGCCGGTACCGGTCAAGGGGCTGGTGGAGGCCGATTACATGGCGGGCCGGGCCGCGCTCTTGCGCGGTGACACGGCATTGCGCGAGGTCGAACCCGGTGAGCCGGAATTCGACCATGCGCTCGACTGGGCCGATGATGACGCGGTCGAGCGGCCCTCGACCTCGCATATCTCGATCGTCGATTCCCATGGCAACGCGCTGTCGATGACGACGAGCATCGAGAACGCGTTCGGATCGCGGCTGATGGTGGCGGGGTTCCTGCTCAACAACCAGTTGACCGATTTCTCGTTTCGCAGCCATCGCGACGGAGTGCCGGTGGCCAACCGGGTGGAGCCGGGCAAGCGGCCGCGGTCCTCCATGGCGCCGACCATCGTGCTCAAGGATGGTGCGCCGGTGCTTGTTGTGGGCAGCCCCGGGGGCAGCCGGATCATCGGCTACGTGGCCAAGACGATCATTGCGCATATCGACTGGGGCATGGATGTGCAGCAGGCCGTGGCCCTGCCGCATCTGGTCAACCGGTTCGGCACATATGATGTCGAGCGCGGAAGCGCGGCAGAGGCGCTTGAGGCGCCGTTGCGGGAGATGGGGTTCGATGTCGAAACGCCGCCGCTCAATTCCGGGCTGCACGCGATCGCGCGGGGCGCCGACGGGCTGAGCGGCGGGGCCGATCCGCGCCGCGAGGGGATCGCGATCGGGGAGTGAGGCGCTGCGCCGCTTCGAAGGGCACTTGACCCGCCGGGAACCGGGGCAGGTCGTTTTTATGTGATCAGCGGTCGGATGAATGATGCGCGGGCGCCGTGGTTTCGGCCATACGGGGGATGAATGCATTCCCGGGGAGTCGAAGATCATGAAAACCCAAGTCAAAGCCCTTGTCGTCGGCGGCGGAGCCGTCGGCACGTCGATCGCCTATCACCTCGCCCGGGCCGGCTGGTCCGACGTGATGCTGATCGAGCGGGACGAGTTGACCAGCGGCTCGACCTGGCACGCGGCGGGGTTGTTGCCGCTGTTCAACATGTCCTATGCGACCACCCATATCCACCAGTATTCGGTCGAGTTCTACAAGACGCTGGAAGAGGAAACCGGCCTCAACCCCGGATTCTTCATCGTCGGCAACCTGCGCATGGCCCAGACGCAGGAGCGGATGGATGAATACATGCTCTATGCCGCGACCGCCGAGACCTGTGGCGTGCCCTATGAGTGGATGACGCCGGACGAGATCAGGGATCGCTGGCCACTGGTGCGCACCGAGGATCTGAAGGGTGCGATCTATCACCCCACCGATGGCTATATCAACCCGGCCGACCTGACCATGGCGATGGCCAAGGGCGCGCGGCAGCGCGGGGTGAGCATCGAGCGCAAGTGGCAGGCCGATGCGTTCGAGTGGAAGGGCGATCACTGGGACGTGACGCTGACGAAAATGGTCGAGCGGGGAGGCAACCTTGTGCCCGGAGAGGAGCAGGTGGTGGTGAGCGCCGAGCACGTGGTGACCGCGAGCGGCAACCACGCCCAGCGCACCGCCCGGATGCTGGGGATCAAGATGCCCGCGATCCCGGTCGAGCATCAGTTCATCGTGACCGAGCCGGATGCCGAACTGGTCAAATGGCGCGAGGCGGGCAACCCGCAGCATCCGGTGCTGCGCGACGCGGATGCGAAATGGTATGTGCGCGAAGAGCGCGGCGGCTGGATTCTCGGCCCCTATGAGCGGGGCGCCCCCGCGCGCTTCGAATATGGCGTGCCCGACACGTTCCGTGCCGATCTCTTCCCGCTCGATCTCGAGCGGATCGAAGAGGAATACATGAGCATGATCCACCGGATTCCCAGCACGGAAGAGGTGGGGCTCAAGGACGACTATAACGGGCCGATCTGCTACACGCCCGACGGCAACCCGCTTGTCGGGCCCGCGCCGGGGCTGCGCAACATGTGGCTGGCCGAGGGGTTCAGTTTCGGCATCACCGCGGCGGGCGGCACCGGGCATTACCTTGCGCAGCTCATGGTCGGGGTCGAGGCCGAGATCGACATGGCGAGCCTCGATCCCAAGCGGTTCTCGTCGAACTGGATGACCACCGAGTTCGCCGCGCGCAAGAACGAGGAAGCCTATGACCACGTCTATATCCTCCACCACCCGGATGAAGAACGCCCGGCCTGCCGCCCGCTGCGCACCGCCCCGGCCTATGACCGGCAAAAGGCACTGGGCGCGCAATTCGGCTGGGTGAACGGCTGGGAGCGGCCCAACTATTACGGCCCGCTCGATGCGCCCGAGAGTTTCGACCACGACGCGCGCAGCTTTCGCCGCGGCGGATGGTGGCAATACGCGGTGGACGAGGCCCGCGCGATCCGCGAGGGGGTGGGGATCATCGACGCCACCGCCTTTACCAAGCACGTGGTCAAGGGGCCGGGGGCGACCGCGTTCCTCGACTGGTTCACCTGCAACAAGCTGCCCAAGGTCGGACGCATCAACCTGACCTATGCGCTCACCGATCATGGCACGACGCGCACGGAATACACCATCGTGCGGATGAAGGAGCATGAGTATTACTGCGTGTCCTCGGGCGGCTGGACCGAGTATGACGGCGACTACCTGCGCAAGGCGGCGGCGGACAAGGCCGATGAATTCGGCTATATCGAGATCCAGGACGTGACCACGCAATGGGGCGTCTTTGCCATCGCCGGGCCGAAAACGCGGGACGTGCTGAAAGAGGTGATCCGCGACGCCGATCCCGACACGGTGCTGTCGAACAAGCGGTTCCCGTGGCTTTCGGCCCGCCCGATCGAATTGGGCATGTGCCCGGTCAACGCGATCCGCGTGGCCTATACCGGCGAGTTGGGCTGGGAGCTGCATCACCCCATCGAGATGCAGAATTACCTCTGGGATCTTCTGTTGGCCGCGGGTGAGAAGCATGGGCTGAAACTCGTCGGCGCGCGGGCGCAGAACTGGCTGCGCCAGGAGAAGAGCTATCGCGCCTTCGGCAACGAGCTGGGCCGTGATGCGACGCCGCTCGAGGCCGATTTGCCGCGTTTCGTGGACCTTTCGAAAGAGTTCCACGGCAAGGCGGCGATGGAGGCGACGGGGATCCGCTCGAAATGCGTGACGCTCCTGATCGACGGGCCGGACGACGCCGACCCCTGGGGGCGCGAGGCGCTTTATGACGGGGAGACCCGGGTGGGTCGTCTCACATCGGGGGGCTATTCGGTGGCCTTCGGCAAGAGCATCGGCATGGGCTATGTGAAGCCGGAGCAGGCCAAGGTGGGACAGAAGCTCATGGTCAGGATGCAGGACAAGCTCTGGCCCGCCGAGGTGGTCGAGGACAGCCCCTATGACCCGACCAACGCCAATATCCGCGTGGATGGGTGAGGGGCGGAGCCTTGACAGATGTTGCAAGGGCCGGGGGGTAGCTCTCGGCCCTTGGCGGTTGGGGCGGTACGCCTAGATAGGCAAATGAGCCCATTGCGGGCCATTTGACATGAGGGCAGCGACCGACTGCGGGGGGCGCTTCCACCGTTCTTTGGCAAGCACTTTATCGTTCCATATCTTTCAACGTCTATTGACAGTCGAGCTTTGCGAAAGCGCCCGCCCGGGGGGCGGTTGGGCGCTGCCCGGGCGGCTTCGCCGCTGTTCCGGGCAAGGGCTTCTTCGCCTGTTCTGTGACCGCCCGTCTCACACCCGCCGTGATGCCAGCCAGGCCTGCCACTCCGCCGCCGAGCCGTTGAACGTGTTGAGATCGGTGGCGCCCTCGATCCCCGGGACGATGCCGGTGGCGGTGTATTGCCAGAAGCGCCAGGGCTGGCCGGGGTAGACCCGGTTCACGTTCTCGGCGGTGGCGCGGAGCCAGAATTCCTCGCCCAGGCGGCCGAGGTCGGTCTGCCGGTAGAATTCCGGCGTGGTATAGACGATCGGGCGCTGGCCGTAGTGACGTTCCAGTGCCGCGAGGAAGATCCGCGCCTGCCTGCGCACCTCGGCCCCTGGCGGGCGCAGGATGCATGTGGGTGAGAACGGGTTCCATTCCATGTCGAGCACCGGGGGCAGCATCCCGCGCGTGCGCGGCACGTTGCGGATGAACCAGCGCGCCTGCACCTCGGGCGGGGTGCAGAAATAATAGAAGTGATAGGCCCCGCGCGGCACCCCGGCGCGCCCCGCGCCGCGCCAGTGGTCGGCGAACATCGGGTCGCGCAGGTCGCCGCCCTCGGTCGCCTTGATGAAGGCGAAACCGACCCCCGCCGCGCGCGCCGCGGGCCAATCGACCGCGCCCTGGAACCGGGCCACGTCGATGCCGTGGACCGCGAAACCGTCGGGGGCCGGGTCGATGAAACTCACGGGTTTGCTGTCGCCGAAACTTGGCCGGTCGAGGACGGGCGCGCGCATCGTGCCGGAGGTTGCCGGCACCGGCTGGCCCGTGCCGCAGCCCGCAAGCGCCAGCATCGGCAGGCCGAGCGCGACGCCGCGGCGGGTGAGTCTGCTCATGCGGGCCTCCGGGGATGACATGCTGTGCGGGTTCTACCCGATGGGAGCCTATCGGGCGCGGCTTGGCAAGCCCCTTGTGCGCCCGTGCCGCGAATGGGCGGAAACCCGGCCCCGGCGGTCTGCCAGGTGTCAGGCGGCGGACAGCTCGTCATAGATCGCCAGTGCCTCGGCCGAGACCATCAGCCCCGGTCCCCCGGCCATCTGGATGCACATGGCCAGAACGTCGGCCACCTCGTCACGGGTGGCGCCGGCCTTGACCAGCGCCTCGACGTGAAAGGCGATGCAGGGCATGCAATGGGTGGCCACGGCGATGCCCAGTGCCACGTATTCCTTTTCCTTGAAACTCAGCGCCCCGTTTTCCTTGACCGCCTTCGACAGCCCGGCAAAGCCCTTGGTCGCCTCGGGAATGGTCTTGCCCAGTTCGCGCAGGTTGTTGCGGGTTTCGGCGATCGTGTCTGTCCAGGACATATTCTGCTCCTTGCATGTTGGTAAGATGCAAAGAGCATGGCGCAGGTCGCGCGGCCTTGATCCGTGTCAAGTGGCGTGGTTTCCGTAACGGAAGGCGGCGGGGCCGCTCAGCCCGGCTTGCGCGCGGCCAGCAGCAGGTTGTTGGCGGGCATCTCGACCACGTGCGCCATGTCGAGCCACGCGCCCTGGAGCCAGTCGATCACGTCCCAGTCGTCCTTGTAGCCGATTTCCGGATCCTGGGCGGTGAGCGAGGCGTGAAACCGCGCGTCGCCTTCGGAGGTGGCCGCGCCGTCGCGCAGGAAGGGGCCATAGATCGCGAGCATTCCGCCGGGCGCCAGCGCCTGTGCGGCCTCGGTGATCAGGACCCGCGCCTCGGGTTCGGAGATGAGATGCAAGAGGTTCACCACGACGACCAGGTCCTGACCGGCCTGCGCCGCGCCCCAGCCGGGGGCGGTGGCGTCGAGCGCGATGGCGGGGGCGAGGTTGGGCAACCCGGCCTCGCCCACATAGGCGTCGATGCTGGCGCGGCGGGCCGCGTCGATCTCGGAAGGTTGCCAGTCAAGCCCCGGCAATGCCTGCGCCAGCGCCACGGCATGTTGCCCTGTGCCACTTGCGAGTTCGAGCGCGCGGCCCGCCGAGGGGCCAATATCGGCGATCACGGCGCAGATCGCATCGGCATTGCGCGCGGCCGAGGGCGCCACCAGTTTGCCCCCGTCGGTGGCATTGGCGATGGCGGCGCTGTCGGGCAGGTTCAGGCGGCGAGGCATGGGCGCATTTGTCTCTTTCTTGGGAAAAATACTCGAAAACCCGTCGCTTGCCTCACGCGAAACGCCGTGGAGACAGCGCGGCGACGAGATCGGGGGCGAGCGCGGGTGTGTGCCCGAGCACGAGGTCGGCGACAAGCTGGCTCACCGCGGGGGCGGTCTGGAACCCGTAACCCCCCTGGCCCGCGGACCAGAAGAAGGCGGGGTGCTCGGGCGACTGGCCCAGCACCATCTTGCGGTCGGGGGAAAAGGTGCGAAGCCCGGCCCAGTTCGCGGTGACGCGGGTGACGGGTTCGCTCACCATTTCCTCGTAGCGCGCCAGCCCCTCGGCCAGCACCATGTCGTCGGCCCAGGCGTCATGCGGTGTGCTCGGCTCTTCCTCGGAGGGCGAGACGATGAGCTGGCCCGCGTCGGGCTTGGCATACCAGCGTTCCCCGGTGCCAAAGAACATCGGCCAGGTCGACACGTCATGTCCGCCCGGGGCGGGGATGCGGGCCATCGAACGGCGGCAGGGGGTGAAGCCGATGGGCGAGAGCCCGGCCATCTCGGCGATCTGCCCGGCCCACGGCCCGGCGGCGTTGAGCAGGAGCGGCGCCTGGTGGGTCTCGCCGCTTTCGGTCGTGACCTGCCAGGTTTCGCCGTGACGGGTGATGCGGCTCACGCGTGATCTGAGGTGGATCGCGCCGCCATTGGTCCTGATCTCGCGGGCGCAGTCCTGGATGAGCAGGTCGGTGTCGATGTCATGCGCCCGGTCGGCATGGGCGGCAAAGGCGACCATATCGGGGTTGACGATGGGCACCAGCGCGCGGGCCTCGTCGACGGTGATCTCTTCGAGGTCCATCACCGCGCAATCCTTTTCGAACGCCGCGCGCTCATCGGCACGGGCGAGAAAGAGCACGCCGCGCGGACGGCAATAGCGCATGTCGCCGCCGATGTAGAAATCGGAGCTGGCAAGGCTGAGCTGCACGGTGGTCGGCGGGCCGTAATGCGGCTCGAAGAGGGCGGCGGAACGGCCCGAGGCGTGATAGGCTAGCGCCTCCTCGGCCTCGATCACGGTGACATTCATATGCGGGGCAAGGCGGGCACCGGCGGAAAGGCCCGCAATTCCGCCGCCGATGATGAGAATGTCGGTCATGTTTCCTCGTTCCGGTCGGTTGCGGGGGGTGGCGCGGGCGTGAGCGCCGAGAGCCGCGCATAAAGCGCGTCATCCATCTCGAACGTGATGGCAGCGAGCGAGGGGGCAAGCTGCTCGGACGAGCGGGCCGAGAGGATCGGCATGGGCGCGGCCGGGTGGCGCGCCACCCATGCGGCGGCAAGCGTGGCGGGATGGGTGCCGATCTCTTCGGCGATCTCCTTGAGCCCGCGCGCGGCGGCGTGCATGAAATCGGGCGCGTAGCGCGCGGCATAGCGCCGGTCCTCGGTCAGGCGGCCCTTGATCCTGTCAGCGTCATCGCCGGAGTATTTCCCGGTCAGCAGCCCGCCGCCCAGCGGTGAATAGGGTGCGCAGGCGATGCCTTGTGCGGCGCACATCGGCAGGATCTCGACCTCGGCCTGGCGCTTGACGAGGTTGTACATCGGCTGGACGATATCGACCCCGTGGCCCATGTCGCGCAGGATCGCGTCGGCCTTCATCACCTGCCATGCGGCGAAATTCGACAGGCCGACATAGCGGATCTTCCCCTCCTCCCTGAGCCGGGCCAGCACCTCGAGCTGATCCTTGAGCGGGGTTTCCGCGTCATGGCGGTGCAGGTAGAGAATATCGACCATCTCCATCCCGAGCCGTTCCAGCGACACCTCGAAATTGGCACGCAGTTTCGCGGCTGAGGTGCCGTCGGCATAGCCCACCTTGGTCGCGATCACGAGACCCTCGCGCTCCATCTTGACGAGGGGGGCGAGGATCTTTTCGGAATTGCCGTTGGTATAGACATGCGCGGTATCGAAATGCGTGATCCCGGCGCCCCGGGCGGCGCGGAACATGGCGGCCGAGTTGCGTTCGTCGGCCGCGCCGCCGAATTGCATTGTGCCGAAGGCAAAACGGGAAATCGGCGTCCCGTCGGGTGAGGTGAGCGTCGTCATGGGCTCAACCTGCCACGAAAATCGGCGCTGAGAAAGAGGCGAAAGGGAAAGGGGCCGGTCTGGCCGGCCCCTTTCGTTCGGTTCGGGCTGCCCGGTCGGGCAGGTTACTGGAACTTCCTGATCTCGCCCGATTTCAGGCGGCCGAGATAGCTGTCGAGTTCGCGCTTGACGATCGGCATCAGGAAATAGAGACCGATGATGTTGACCACCGCCATGGCAAAGATCGCCGCGTCCGAGAAGTCGATCACCGGACCAAGCTGTGCCGCCGCCCCGATCACCACGAAGATGCAGAAGATCACCTTGAAAACCAGCTCCTTGGTCTCGCCCTCGCCGAAGAGGAAGGTCCAGGCCTTGAGGCCGTAATAGGACCAGGTGATCATCGTGGAGAAGGCAAACAGCACCACGGCCAGCGCCAGCACATAGGGGAACCAGCTGATCGTACTGCCGAAGGCGGCCGAGGTCAGGCCGACGCCCGAGGTGTTGCCGACGGTCTGAACGGCTGTGCCCGCCTCGTTGAGCAGGTAGAGCCCGGTATCCGGGTCGGTCACCAGTTGCTGCGTGATGATGATCACCAGCGCGGTCATGGTGCAGACGACGACCGTGTCGATGAACGGCTCAAGCAGCGACACGAACCCTTCGGTGATCGGCTCGTTGGTCTTGACCGCCGAGTGGGCGATCGCCGCCGAGCCGACGCCGGCCTCGTTGGAAAACGCGGCCCGCTTGAAGCCCTGGATCAGCGCGCCGACCATGCCGCCCGCGACCCCGAGCCCGGTGAAAGCCCCGGCGAAGATCTGGCCAAGCGCCCAGCCGATCAGGTGATAGTTCATCGCGATGATGATCAGCGCGGTGCCGACATAGAGGATGCCCATGAACGGCACGATCTTTTCGGTGACCTTGGCGATCGACTTGATCCCGCCGATGATCACCGCATAGACAACGCCCGCGAAGATGATGCCGGTGATCCAGCCGGGATACTGGCCCACGACGCCGGTGATCTGCTGATGCGCCTGGTTGGCCTGGAACATGTTGCCGCCACCGAACGCGCCAAGGATACAGAAGATCGAGAACAGCACGGCGAGGACCTTGCCCCCCGGCAGCCCGCGTTCGGCAAACCCCTTGGTCAGGTAATACATCGGGCCGCCCGAAACGCGCCCGTCGGGATATTCGTTACGGTATTTCACACCGAGCGTGCATTCGGTGAATTTCGATGCCATGCCCATCAGACCCGCAAGGATCATCCAGAACGTGGCCCCCGGCCCGCCGATGCCGATGGCCACTGCCACACCGGCGATATTGCCGAGCCCGACCGTGCCCGAAAGCGCCGTCGCCAGCGCCTGGAAATGGCTCACTTCGCCGGCATTGTTGGGGTCGGAATAGTCGCCCTTGACCAGGGCGATGGCATGGCGGGCCACGCGAAACTGAATAAAGCCGAAATAGAGCGTGAAGACCGTGGCGCCGATCACCAGCCAACCCACGATCCAGGGAAAGGACGTGCCAGGAAAATTGGAGAAGATGAGACTGACGAACCAGCCGGTGGAATCGGCAAAGATCCGGTTGACCGTCTCGTCGATGGATTGCGCCGCGGCGGGCGCGGCGAGGCCGGTAAGGGCCAAGGCACCGAAAACGGCGCGGGTGAGATTGGTTATCATGGTTTTTTTGTCCCTGTTGAACTTGGTTATGGCACGATGGTGCAGGGCACCGGCGCGATCTGGGTCAGGGTGCCGGCAACCGACCCGAAGACCCGCCGGGCCAGCCCGCCTTCGCCATGGCGCCCGACGATGATCTGCTCGGCCTTTTCCTCGCGTGCGATGTCACAGATGGTGTCGGCGATCTGGCCATAGCGCATCGCGCCCCTGGCCTTGAGGCCGCTGCTTTCCAGCTTTTCCAGCACCGGCGCGAGGATCGCGGTTTCGGCACGCTCAAGCTCTTGCTGGCGGCGCTTGTGCCGCTCTTCCAGTTCGGTTGGCGTCAGAAAGGAATAGGGTGACCATTCCAGTACATGCGCAACGACGATCTCGCCGTCCTGTGCCTTGGCACGGGATACCGCGAAATCGAGCGCCCGGCGCGCCGCGTCGCTGTCGTCGTAGCCGACGACGAAGATATTGCTCATCTTTTCCTCCTTTGAGGGTTCCTTGGGGTTGCTTGCGCCGTTTTGACGCAGGTTCAGAATAGGCAGATCGTTGAAAGAAAAAATCCCAAGCTTGCATCAGAGTCGAAAAATTTTGCAAAATAATCGAAGAAAATCAGGAAAACTGGGAATATTTACAATGGATCGGATTGATACTAAGATACTTTCCATCTTGCAGCGTGAGGGGCAGATCTCGATGGCGCGCCTCTCCGAGCGGGTCGGATTGTCGCTTTCGGCCTGTCACAGGCGGGTCAAGAACCTTGAGAGCGACGGCAAGATCTCGCACTACGCTGCCCGGCTCAACCGGCGCGCGGTGGGGCTCGAATTCCAGGTCTTCATCGAGATCAAGCTCGAATCCCAGCGCAAGGAGAATATCCGCACCTTCGAGGCGGCGATCCGCGAGATGGACGAGGTACTCGAATGTCACCTGATCTCGGGCGAGTTCGATTACCTGATCCGTGTCGCCGCGCGCTCGACCGAGGATTATGAGAAGCTCTATCGTGACCGGCTGTCGGAACTCCCCTCGGTCACGCAGATGAAAACGCTGCTGAGCCTGTCGACAGTGAAGGAGTTCCAGGGGTTCTATCTGGGAAGGTAGGCGGGCAAGCCAGGGGGCGATGCTCGGGCGAGGCGTGCCCGAACATGCGCGGGAGCCTCAGGGCCGCGGGTTCGGACCGGGCTGGCCCTCGGCGGTTTCGGCGGCCCCTTCGCGCAATGAAAAAGGCCCTGCGCGAGGGCAGGGCCTTTTCCCGTGTCGTCGCGGAAAGGTCGATCAATCCGGGATTTCGCTACTCAGACCCTCGACATAGAAATCCATGCCCAGGAGCGTCTCGTCATCGGCCACTTCGCCCTCGGCAAGCCACGGCGTGCCGTCCTGCTTGTTAAGCGGGCCGGTGAAGGGGTGGTATTCGCCGCTGGCGATTGCCTCTTTCATGGCCAGTGCCTCTTCCTTCACATCTTCCGGAACCGCGTCGGTGATCTCGCCGATGCCGACCATGCCCGGGCCGATGCCGTCCCATGTGTCCTTGGTTTCCCATGTGCCGTCCATCACCGCCTGAACCCGGTCGATGTAGTAGGGGGCCCAGTCGTCGATGATCGAAGAGACGCGCGGGCTGGGCTTGTATTCGGCCATGTCGGATGCCTGTCCGAAGCCGATCACGTTGCCCGCTTTCTCCGCGGCGGCGAGCGGGGCGGTCGAATCGGTGTGTTGCAGGATCACGTCGGCGCCCTGTTCGATCAGGACCTTGGCGGCGTCGGCCTCTTTCGCCGGGTCGAACCACGTATAGGCCCAGATGATCTTGAACTCGACATCGGGGTTAGCCTTGCGGGCGTGAATGAAGGCCGAGTTGATGCCGCGGATGACCTCTGGGATCGGGAAGGAGGCGATATAACCGACGGTGTTCGACTCTGTCATCTTGCCGGCGATGTGGCCCTGGATGGCGCGGCCCTCGTAGAAGCGCGCGGAATAGACCGAGAGGTTCTCGGCGGTCTTGTAGCCGGTGGCGTGTTCGAATTTCACGTCCGGGAATTTTTTGGCCACGTCGACGGTGGCATCCATGAAGCCGAACGAGGTGGTAAAGATCAGGTCCGCCCCCTGAAGCGCCATCTGGCTGATCGCGCGTTCGGCGTCGGCGCCCTCGGGCACGCTTTCCTGATAGACGGTTTCGACCTTGTCGCCGAAATGCTCGACCACGGCCTTGCGGGCCTGGTCGTGTTCATAGGTCCAGCCGCCGTCGCCGACGGGCCCGACATAGATGAAGCCGACCTTGGTCTTGTCCTGTGCCACCGCCGCGGTGGCAAGGCCAAGCGCCATGGCGGCACTGGCAAGGATATGGGTGAGTTTCATGATTGGTGACTCCCTGTTGGTTCGAGTTGGCAGCATCCCCGGGCCGGTTAGCCCGAGGCGTGGAATATACGGCCAAGAGACGCGGGGGCGCGGCTCTTGTCCGCTGACATGATGACCAGCACGAGGATGGTGATCAGATAGGGTGACATGGACAGATATTCGACCGGAATGGCAAGCCCCGCGGCCTGCAAATTGAGTTGCAGAACGGTCACGCCGCCGAAAAGCCAGGCACCGAGCAGCACCCGGCCCGGTTTCCAGCTTGCAAAGACAACGAGCGCCAGCGCGATCCAGCCCGCGCCCGAGGTCATGCCTTCGGTCCATTGGGGCACGCGTATGAGGCTGATATAGGCACCGCCCAGCCCGGCACAGGCGCCCCCGAACAGGATCGCGAGGATACGGATGCGCACCACCTTGTAGCCCAGCGCATGGGCGGCATGGTGGTTTTCGCCCACCGCGCGCAGGATCAGACCGGCGCGCGTGTACTTGAGCATGAACCAGACCGCGGCCACCAGTCCGAGACCGAAATAGACCATCAGGTCATGCGAAAAGAACACACGCCCGATAAACGGAATATCCGACAGGAGCGGGATCTTGAAGGCCGGGGGCTGGACGGGTTTCAGCCCTACGTAATCCTGGCCCAGGAGTGATGACAGCCCCAGCCCGAAAAGCGTGAGCGCAAGGCCCGAGGCCACCTGGTTGGCCAGCGCGAGCTGGGTGAGCGCGGCAAAGAGCAACGCCAGCCCCGCGCCCCCCGCCGCCGCGGCGGCAAAGCCGAGCATCGGCGAGCCGCTTTCGATGGTGACCGCGAACCCGAAGATCGCGCCGGTGATCATCATCCCCTCGACCCCGAGATTGAGAACGCCGGCGCGTTCGACGACCAGCTCGCCTATGCCGGCCAGCAGGATCGGCGTGGCCGCCACCATGAGCGAGGCCAGCAGCAGGGCCGGCGTGATCGAATCCATGTCCATCATGTGGCCTCCCGTTTGACGAGGCTGATACGGTAATTGGTCAACATGTCCACCGCCAGCAGGAAGAAGAGCAGCATCCCCTGGAAAAGCTGGATCGCCGCCGAGGGCAGGCCGAGGTTCCCCTGCGCGATCTCGCCACCGATATAGGTGAGCGCCATCAGCAGACCGGCCAGAAGGATACCCACCGGATGCAGCCGCCCGAGAAAGGCCACGATGATCGCGGTAAAGCCATAGCCCACGTTGAAGTCGATGCTGATCTGGCCCGACGGGCCCGAGACCTCGAACATGCCTGCAAGGCCCGCCATCAGCCCGGAAATCCCGAGGCAGAAGAGCACGATCCGCGCCGGGTTGACGCCCGAGAAGCGCGCGGCGCGCGGCGCCTCGCCACTCAGGCGGATCGAGAAGCCCAGCATGTGCCGGCTGAGCAGCACATAGGCGAAGATCACCGCCAGGAAGGCGGTGAGCACGCCCCAGTGCATGCCCGTGCCGACGAACACCTCGTCATTGAAGGCCGAGGGATATTCCTTGAGGTTGCGCGAACCGGGAAAGCCCCGGCCCTCGGGGTTCTTCATCCGCCCCAGCGCCATCGCCGCGAGCAGGTTCTCGGCCACATAGACCAGCATCAGCGAGACCAGGATCTCGTTGGTGCCGAATTTCACCTTGAGAAGCGCCGGGATCATGCCCCAGACCAACCCGCCCAATGCCCCCGCGAGCACCATCAGCGGGAAGATATACCACGCCTCGAGCGGGTAGAAGGCGAGCGCCACCGCCGCGCCGCAAAGCGCGCCCACGATGTATTGCCCCTCCGCGCCGATGTTCCAGATCCCGGCGCGAAAGCCCAGCGACAGCCCGATCGCGATGAGGATGAGCGGGCCACCCTTGACCAGCAGTTGCGGGCGATAATAGGCGGCGAAATCGCCAAAGAGCGGATCCCAGAAGATGGTGCGGATCGCCTCGACCGGGTTCTTGCCCAGCGCGGCAAACAGCAGCCCCCCCGCGAACATGGTGGCGATGACGGCCAGGACCGGCGTGAGATAGGCGAACACCCGGCTGGGTTGCGGGCGTTTCTCAAGCTTCAACATGCGCCACCTCCATCCCGTCATGGGCGCCGCCCATCATCAGGCCGATTTCCTCGATCGTCAGATCCGCGGTGCGCCGTGTCTCGGTCAGCCGCCCCTCGTTCAGCGCGGCGAAATGGTCGGCCACTTCCATGAGTTCGTCGAGATCCTGGCTGATCACCAGAACGGCGGTGCCATCGC
Organism: Rhodobacteraceae bacterium HLUCCO07; assembly: GCA_001314705.1. GTDB lineage: Bacteria > Pseudomonadota > Alphaproteobacteria > Rhodobacterales > Rhodobacteraceae > Aquicoccus. Next base: position 56,553 of record LJSU01000015.1, on the reverse strand, counting down.
CCGCCAGATCGAGCAGTGCCTGGCGGATCGCGGCGGCGGCCGAGGCGTCGACGCCCCAGGTTGGCTGGTTCACCACCAGGACCTCGGGGCGCTGGAGCACCTCGCGGCCGATGACGAATTTCTGCAGGTTACCCCCCGAGAGCGACCGCGCAACGCTGTCTGGTCCTGGGGTGCGGACATCGAATGTCTCGATGATCCTTTCGGCGAACTTGCGTGCCTTGCCCCACCTGAGAAAGCCGTTCGTCGCGAGACCTTCGCGCACCGCGCCGGTGAGAAGCGCGTTCTCGGTCAGGCTCATGTCGGGGGCGGCGGCATGGCCGAGGCGCTCCTCGGGGGCGGCGAGCAGGCCGCGGCGGCGCCGCGCAGTGGGGCCGAGATGGCCGATATCCTGCCCCTTGAGGCGGATCGCGTCGCGGGCGGCGCGCATCTCGCCCGAAAGCGCGGCCAGCAGCTCGTCCTGGCCGTTTCCCGCGACCCCGCCGATGCCCAGAACCTCGCCGGTGTGCAGCCGCAGGTGCACGTTCTTGAGCGCGGTCCCGAACTTGGTGGGCGCAGGCAGCGTGAGCCCTGACACATCGAGCACCGCCTCGCCGGGTGTCGCTCCGGCCCCTTTCGGGGTCTGCAATTCGCTGCCGACCATCATCTCGGCCATTTGGCGCGCGCTCTTCTCGCGCGGGTCGCAGGTGCCCACGTTCTTGCCCAGCCGCAGGATCGTGGCGGTATCGCAAAGGGCGCGGATCTCTTCGAGCTTGTGGCTGATATAGAGGATCGAGGTGCCTTCCTGGCGCAGCTTGTTGAGGGTTTCGAACAGGATCTCGACCTCTTGCGGGGTCAGGACGCTGGTCGGTTCGTCCATGATCAGGAGCTTGGGGTCCTGCAGCAGGCAGCGGATGATTTCGACCCGCTGGCGTTCCCCGGCCGAAAGGCCGCCGACGGTGCGGTAAGGGTCGAGCGGCAGGCCGTATTCCTCGGAGACGGTGCGGATGCGCGCGGCCAGGTCGCGCAGCGGCGGCGGGTTCTCCATGCCGAGCGCGATGTTCTCGGACACGTCAAGCGCGTCGAAGAGCGAGAAATGCTGGAACACCATGGCGACACCCGCAAGGCGCGCCGAGCGCGGTTCCGGCGGGGCATAGGGCGCACCGCGCATTTCCATCGTGCCGCTGTCGGGTTTGACAAGGCCGTAGATCATCTTGACGAGGGTGGATTTCCCCGCACCGTTCTCGCCCAGCAGCGCATGAATCTCGCCGGTGCCTATGTCGAACGAGACCGAATCGTTGGCCACGACACCGGGATAGGCCTTGGTCAGACCTTGAATCGAAAGCAACGTCCCTGTCACGCGGTTTCCCCTTGGCGCGCCGCCGGGGCGGCCGCTGGCTGCGTCTGTTTCATTCTTCGGGCCTGCGCCCCCTGATTATGACAATAAGAAAACGGGTTTGTCCGGATTCGTGCAAGCAGGGATTCGCCGTGGCACCCATAAACTCTTTCAATGATGCGTAGATAATCAAGGTGATATTTTCGATGGGCGGCGATAAACATATGCAAATTGACAGGGTGCACGGGAAAGAGGCAGCCTTGCCGTTTCCTCGGTTGGGGGGCGTGACATGATGGTGGTGGTGACAGGTGTTCTTGGCGGGCTGGCGGTGCTGGGCGGTTTGCAGATGTGGGCCGCGTGGCGGTTTCGCAAGCAGGCTGCGGCATTGGCCGGACAGGTCATGGCGGGGCCTGCACCGGACGGGATGCGCGACGATCTTCCGGATGCGGTTGCCGCGCTTGGCCTGCGAGGCACGGGCGGGCAAGAGCCGGCGGCGCGCGCGGTGCGGCTGACGCAAGAGGCGGAGATGGCATTGGCCCCGGGCAAGGGGTGGCAGCTGATTGCAGCGCGACAGGTGATCGGCGTTGCGGCCCCCGGTTTCGTCTGGGAGGCGTGGCAGGCGCGCGGTCCTTTCGTGACCCTGCGGGTGATCGACAGCTACGTGGAGGGGCGCGGCCTGCTTGCGGCGCGGCTCTTGGGGTCGGTGCCGGTGGCGCGTGCGGAGGGCGGCGAGATGGATCGGGGCGAGGCGATGCGCTATCTTGCCGAATTGCCATGGGCGCCGGACGCCGTTCTGGCAAACCGTGCGGTCCAGTGGCGGGTGTTGGAAGATGGCCGGATCGAGGCGTGGCTGGCCATGACACCACGCGACGCGGTGGTGTGTTTCACGTTGGATGCTGGCGGCGACATCGTCGAGATGAATGCACGCGACCGCCCGGCGACCGGGCCGGACGGGCGCAGCGTCTTGCGCGACTGGCACGGGCGGTTCCACGACTATGACATGATCGGCGGACGGCGTGTGCCCCTGCGCGCCGAGGTCGGTTATGTCGGGGACGAGGGCTTCGCCCCCTATTGGCGGGGGCGGATCACCGGATTGGTCGCAGAGCCGGCTGGGTGAGGTGGATCGCCCCGGGGCGTTTTCTGCCGGGTTGGTGCTTTCGCATGCGCCGTGCTGCGGGTAGTCTCGGGGCATGAGCAGTGATCCCCGATTCATCCATCTTCGCGTGCATTCCGAATATTCGCTTCTGGAAGGGGCGGTGCGGCTCAAGTCGTTGCCGGGGCTGTGCGACAGGATGCAGATGCCCGCGGTCGCGCTGACCGACACCAACAACATGTTCGCGGCGCTGGAGTTTTCCGTGACGCTGAGCGGGGCGGGGGTGCAGCCGATCATCGGGTGCCAGGTCGATCTGGCCTATGTCGACTCCGCGCCGGGGGAAAAGCCGCGGATGCCCGCGCCGGTGGTTCTGCTGGCGCAGAACGAGGGCGGGTACGGGAACCTGATGAAGCTCAATTCCTGCCTTTACGTGGACAAGCACGGCGGGTTGGCGCAGGTCACGATGGACGAGCTCGAGCGGTATTCCGGCGGGCTGATCTGCCTGACCGGGGGCCCCGACGGGCCGGTCGGACGGCTGTTGCAGGGCGGACAGAATCCGGCGGCGCGGGCGTTGATGGAGCGCCTTGCGGCGATGTTCGGCGACCGGCTTTATGTCGAGTTGCAGCGCCACCCGGGCGAAAACGGCCTTCCACAGGCCGAGCGGGCGACCGAGCGCGGCCTGGTCGAGATGGCCTATGACATGGATCTGCCACTGGTCGCGACGAATGACGCCTATTTCCCGCAAAGCGAGATGTACGAGGCGCATGATGCGCTGATCTGTATCGCGGAGGGCGCCTATGTCGACCAGTCCGAGCCGCGCCGCCGCCTGACCCCGCAGCATTATTTCAAGAGCCCGCAGGAAATGGTGACCTTGTTCGCCGATCTGCCCGAGGCGGTCGAGAACACGGTGGAAATCGCGCGGCGCTGCGCGTTCATGGCCTATCGGCGCGACCCGATCCTGCCGCGTTTCGCCGAGGACGAGGTCGAGGAACTGCGCCGTCAGGCCAAGGAGGGGCTGGCCGCGCGGCTGGCGGTCATTCCCCATGCGGCGCCGGTGGAAGACTACGAAAAGCGGCTCGAATTCGAGCTGGGCATCATCGAGGGGATGGGCTTTCCCGGCTATTTCCTGATCGTGGCCGATTTCATCAAATGGGCCAAGGAACATGACATCCCGGTCGGGCCGGGGCGCGGCTCTGGTGCGGGGAGCCTCGTGGCTTATGCGCTGACCATCACCGACCTCGACCCGTTGCGATATAGCCTTCTGTTCGAGCGGTTCCTCAACCCCGAGCGGGTCAGCATGCCCGATTTCGACATCGACTTCTGCATGGATCGCCGCGAAGAGGTGATCCGCTATGTGCAGGAGACCTATGGCCGCGACAAGGTGGGGCAGATCATCAGCTTTGGCGCGCTCTTGTCCAAGGCCGCGGTGCGCGACGTGGGCCGGGTGTTGCAGATGCCCTATGGCCAGGTTGACCGGCTTTCGAAGATGATCCCGGTCGAAGGCGTCAAGCCGGTGTCGATCGAGCAGGCGCTGGCGCAGGAGGACCGGCTGCGCGAGGCGGCGCGCGCCGAGGAAGTCGTGGACCGGCTTCTGAATTACGGGATGAAGCTCGAAGGGCTCTTGCGAAACGCCTCGACCCATGCGGCGGGGGTGGTGATCGGGGATCGTCCGCTCGACGAGCTGGTGCCGCTTTACCAGGACCCGCGCTCGGACATGCCGGCGACGCAGTTCAACATGAAATGGGTTGAGCAGGCGGGGCTGGTGAAGTTCGACTTCCTGGGGCTGAAAACCCTGACCGTGATCCAGAACGCGGTGGACCTGATCCACGGTGAGGGGCGCAGCCTGCATGTCGCGGCGGATGGCAGCACCATCTACGCGCCCTTCCCGGGGGCCGAGAACGATATCGGGCAGATCCCGCTCGATGACGCCAAGACCTATGACCTCTATGCCCGCGCCCGCACCGTGGCGGTGTTCCAGGTGGAAAGCTCGGGTATGATGGACGCGCTCAAGCGGATGAAGCCCGACTGCATCGAGGACATCATCGCGCTGGTGGCGCTCTATCGCCCCGGTCCGATGGAAAACATCCCGAAATTCTGCGAGGTCAAGAACGGCTTGTCCGAGCGCGATACGCTGCATCCCAGCATCGATCATATCCTGGATGAAACCCAGGGCATCATCGTTTACCAGGAACAGGTGATGCAGATCGCGCAGGAGATGGCGGGTTATAGCCTTGGTGGTGCCGACCTGCTGCGCCGGGCGATGGGCAAGAAGATCCAGGCGGCGATGGACGCCGAGCGGCCCAAGTTCATCGCGGGCGCCAAGGAGAACGGCATTGACGAGGCCAAGGCCGTCGAGGTGTGGAACCTCTTGGACAAGTTCGCCAACTACGGCTTCAACAAGTCCCACGCGGCGGCCTATGCGGTGGTCAGTTACCAGACCGCGTGGCTCAAGGCCAATCACCCGGTGGAGTTCATGGCCGGGGTGATGAATTGCGATATTCACCTCACCGACAAGCTGGGCGTCTATTTCGAAGAGGTGAAAAAGGGGCTGCGGCTGGACTGGTTGCCGCCCTGCGTGAACCGCTCCGAGGCGATGTTCACCGTGCGCGGGCAGGTGCTGCATTACGCGCTGGGCGCGCTCAAGAATGTGGGGGTCGAGGCGATGCGGCTCATCACCGACGCGCGGCGCGTGGACGGGCAGGACAAGCCCTTTGCCACCCTGTTCGATTTCGCCCGGCGGGTCGATCTCAAGCGGGTGGGCAAGCGGTCGCTTGAAATGCTGGCACGGGCCGGGGCGTTCGACGAGTTGGACCAGAACCGCCGCCGGGTGTTCGAGTCGCTTGAGGCGCTGATGGGGTATTCGGCCGCGGTGCACGAGCAAAAGAGCTCGAACCAGGTGTCGCTGTTCGGGGATGCGGGCGACGATTTGCCCGAACCGCGCCTTTCGCCGGTGGGCGACTGGCTGCCCGCCGAGCGATTGGGCGAGGAGTTCCGCGCGGTGGGTTTCTACCTTTCGGGGCATCCGCTTGACGATTACGCCGCGGTGCTCAAGCGCAAGGGGGTGATGAGCCTCGACGAGGTCAGCGCCAAGGCAGAGGCCGGGCCGCATCTGGCCAAGCTGGCCGGGGTGGTCGCGGGACGGCAGGAGCGCAAGTCGGCGCGCGGCAACCGCTTTGCCTTCGTTCAGCTTTCGGACGTGAGCGGCGCCTACGAGGTGACGCTGTTTTCGGAAACGCTCGAGAAATCGCGCGATTTCCTGGAAACCGGCGAGAAGGTGGTGATCACCGCCGAGGCGACGATGGAGGCCGACCAGCTCAAGCTGCTGGGCCGCTCCGTGGCGCCGATCGACGCGGTGGTGGCCGATGCGGGGGCGGTGGGCCTGAGGATTTTCGTCGAGGATCAGGCCGCGATCCGTGCGGTGGCCGATGTTCTCTCGGACGCGCAGGACAAGATCCGCAACGCCGGGCGCGGGCCGATCCGGTTCTGCCTGATGAATCCCGAACTGCCCGGCGAGGTCGAGGTCGATACAGGGCGCGAGTTCCCGGTGAACCCACAGATCAAGGGCGCGATCCGCAGCCTTCCGGGGGTGGTGGAGGTGCAGGAGGTCTGAGCCTGTCGGCAGACGCCGGTTTCGGGGGCGGCGGGATCAACCGGGGCTTTGCGACAGTGCAAAGCGCGCCGGGTCCCAGTCTTCGAGAACGCGGGAATTGTCGTCGCTGTCATATTCATGCAGCACCCGTTCGCGCACGCCCGGCACCTCGCGGATCTGCTCGGCGAGCTTGACTGGCAACATGGTCTGGCGGATCCCTTCGAGCCCGGGCAACTGGCGCAGGATCGCGCTCGTCGAATGGGCACAATAGGCGTTGGGCACGGCGCCATAACCCTGCGCCAGCGCAAACGCCCGTTCGGCCGCCTCTGGCGTGACATCTAGTTCCTGGATGATCACATGCCATGTCTTGCGGGCATGGTAGCGCGTGTAGACATCGGCCACCGCCGGGGTGATGCCGTATAGCAGGTCGTTACGCTCGGGGATCGTGTCGTGATGGAAGCTGCCCGACGGATCCCAGATGACCCGCTGCGAGGCATTGATCATCAGCGAGGAATGCCCGCCCGCCCCGGTTTCGTTGCTGACCATGGTGAACAGGGTCACGCGTGGCGGACCCGGATGGCGGTATTGCGCCGCCTGCACGGCCTCTTCGGGTGCCCAGACCGGGTCGGCGGCGCAGCCCGCCAGAAGGACAAGCCCGATCAGGGCCGCAAGTACCTTGCGCATACCAGGCGATGCCCCTTTCGGAGATCAGAACCAGAACCCGAAATCAGGCATTCACCAGAGCGATGAAAAGCAAAAGGAGAATGATCGCGACAGCGGACCAGGTCATGAACTTCACGAACCCTTCAAAGGTCTTTTCCTGAACCGTGATGTCCATTTCACCGTGCTTGTGTTCGCTCATTTTTCGCTCCGATACTGATGTTGCGGATGTGAATAGACGATTTGCGCGGGCCTGTCACCCTTGCTCGTCACCGGATTTGGCGGTTTCGTTTTCCTTGTCGAGATCTTGTGCCAGGCGAAACCCGATGCGGCGCGGCACGGCGCGATCGACCTGCCGGGGCAGGGCGCGCAGCATCACGTTCAGCTGGCTGACATGCTGGATCAACTGGGTGCGCGTGCCGGTGGCGTCCGACCCATAGAAGGTCACGATATCGGGGTCGAAAAATCCCATCCCCTCGATCCGGATCACGCCCGTGTCGCCGCCGGTAAAGCCCATCGCGACCTCGTGCTCGTTGTCGAGCTGTTCCTCGAAATTCTGTATATAGAGGATCAGCCGCTCATAGGCCCATTCGGCGGGGCTTTTGTGCTTGAGCGGCTTTTGCCTGACCGCATCGGGCACGTCGTTGCACGCTTCGGTTTCGGGGTCGGCATGGACCTCGTGGCGGCGCGGAATCGCGCTGTCTTCATAGGCTTCGGCCGATGTCCTGATCTCGTCCTGCATCGTCGTTCCCCCCTTGCTGCCAGAGCCACGCCCCATCGGCGCGGCGGGTGCGCGTCACGCGCCCCTCGTGCAGAAGATGATTGAGATGCGCGACCGTTTCCACAAGGGCCATACCATAGATTCCTTCGTCGATCCTGCGCTTGAAGAGCGGGGCAAAGCACTCCGAGGCCAGCCGGGGCTGGCCCAGATGCGCCTCGAGCCGGGCGAGCGCGCCATGGTGATTGTCGAGCAACTGGCGCAGTCGCAGCGGCAGACCGGTAAAGGGCAGCTTGTGCCCCGACAGCACCAGTTGGTCGGCGCGCGCATATTGCGCCAGGCGCTCGCAGGCTTCCATCCACTCGCCCAGCGGCTCGGCCTCGGGTTCGGTCGGATAGACGCCGATATTGGGGCTGATCGAACTGATGACCTGATCGCCCGCGATCACCAGGTTGTCGTCGCGGCTCCAGAGGGTGACATGCTCCGGCGCGTGGCCATTGCCCATGTGCACATCCCAGTCGCGCCCGCCCATGCGGATCACCTCGCCCTGCTGCACGCGGGTGTAGCCGACCGGAAGGTCATGGCACATATCGGCGAAGTTGAATGGCCGCTCGCGCATCCGCTTGTCGAGCATGGCCGCATCCATGCCCGCGCCGCGCCAGAATGCCTCGGCCTGCGCGGTCGGATGCTCCTCGACGTCGAGGATCAGCATCCGCGCCATGAGATAGGCCGTGCGCGAGGTCCAGAGTTCGGCCCCGCGCGCGACGAACCAGCCCGCCATGCCGACGTGATCGGGATGGTGATGGGTCAGCATCACCCGGCCCACCGGCTTGCCCGCGAGCGGCCCGTCGAGCAACCGCTCCCAAAGCGCCTCGGTGCGGCCGGTTTTCATCCCGGCGTCGATGATTGTCCAGTGGTCGCCCTCGTCCAGGGCATAGATATTGACGTGATCGAGCGCCATCGGCAGCGGCAGGCGCAGCCATAATACACCGGGGGCCACCTCGACCGCCTCGCCTTCGGCGGGCGGGGTCTCCCACGGATAGGTCAGATGCCCGGCGCTGCCATCCATCATGCCGCCCCCAGATCGTCGTCGGTGAGCGCATAGAGATCGCCTGCGCCCTGCGTCGCGTGGGCCAGTTGCGCGGCGTATTCGGGCAGAAGCCGCTGGATATAAAAGCGCGCCAGCCGCGTGCGCGGGCCATCGCCCTCTTCGGCGCAGGCCGCGCGCAGGTGGTAATGCGCTCCCAGGACCCGCGCCCAGCCCATGAGGAACGGCACCGCCCCGGCAAATCGTTCGGTGACGTCGCCCTGCGACACCATCCATTCGGTCGCCTCGCGCAGGGCCTCGACCGCGTCCCAGACGGCACCGGCCATGCGCGGCTGTTTCGGTCGCGCGGCCTCGGCCTGTTTGGCGATCTCCTCGATCAGCGCATAGCCCGCCTCGCCCCCGTCCATGAGCTTGCGGCCGGCAAGGTCCATTGCCTGGATGCCGTTGGTGCCCTCGTAGATCGCCGTGACCCGCACGTCGCGGCTGAACTGGGCGGCGCCGGTTTCCTCGATGAACCCCATGCCGCCATGCACCTGCACGCCCAGCTCGGCCACGCGCATGCCGGTTTCCGAGCCGAACGCCTTGGCGATGGGAGTGAGGAAGGCCCCGCGTGCCTGCCATTCCTTGTCGCCCGTGGCATTGCCCATGTCGATCGCCACCGCACAGGCCAGCCCGATGGCGCGCGCGGCAAAGATGTCGGCCTTCATCGTGGCCAGCATCCGGCGCACATCGGCATGTTCGATGATCGTGCCCTTGCCGTCCTTGACCGGGGTGCGGCCCTGCTTGCGGTCCTGCGCATAGGCCAGCGCGTGCTGATAGGCGGCCTCGGCCACGCCGATCCCCTGGACACCGACGCCAAGGCGGGCATTGTTCATCATCGTGAACATCGCCGCCATGCCGCCATGTTCGGGGCCCACCATCCAGCCGGTCGCGCCGTCATATTGCATCACGCAGGTCGGGCTGCCATGCACCCCCAGCTTGTGTTCGAGGCTGACCACCTTGAGTGCGTTGGCCTTGCCCGGCTTGCCATCCGCATCCGGGATATACTTGGGCACCAGGAAAAGGCTGATTCCCTTCGGCCCCGGCACCCCGTCGGGCAGCCGCGCGAGCACCAGGTGACAGACGTTTTCCATGAAATCGCCGTCGCCCCAGGTGATATAGATCTTCTGCCCGGTGATCGCGTATGTGCCGTCGCCGTTGGCCTCGGCACGGGTGCTGAGCGCGCCCACGTCCGAGCCGGCCTGCGGCTCGGTCAGGTTCATGGTGCCGTTCCACTCGCCGCTGATCAGCTTGGGCAGGTACAGCGCCTTGATCTCGTCGCTGGCATGATGTTCCAGCGCCTCGATCTGGCCCTGGGTCAGAAGCGGGTTGAGTTGAAGCGCCATGCAGGCGCCGCTCATCATTTCGTTCACGGCGCTCATCATCGCCATCGGAAGGCCCATCCCGCCATATTCGGGATCTGCCGAGATCCCCAGCCAGCCGCCCTCGCGGATCGCGGCATATCCTTCGGCAAAGCCTGGCGGGGTGCGCACCACGCCGTTTTCGAGATAGGCACCGTTCAGGTCGCCCTCGCGCTGCAGCGGGGCGAGCTTGTCCTCGCACATGCGCCCGGCCTCACCGAGGATCGCGGTCACCATGTCGGGGCTGGCCTCGGAAAACCGTTCGGTTTCAGCAACTTGCGAAAACCCGACGACATGGTCGAAGATATAGGCATAATCGGCGATCGGCGCGCTATAGGGCATCACTCAACTCCTTGACTGGCGGCTTGGCTTCGGATGCGGGCGCTTGTATGCAGACCCACAGCCCAGCGTAAAGCAAGACTTGCGCCTTCACATATCAAAACGCGGCGTCAATGCCATGACCGAACTTGCCACCCTTCGCCTCGATGCCGATGATCGCGGGCTTGACCGCGCTGCCGCCATCCTGGGTGCGGGCGGGCTCGTCGCCTTTCCCACCGAAACGGTTTACGGGCTGGGGGCGAATGCGTGCAATGGCCGGGCGGTGGCGCGGATCTTCGCCGCAAAGGGGCGGCCGCGCTTCAACCCGCTGATCGTGCACCTGGCCGAGGCGCAGGCCGCGCGGGCGTTCGTCGCGTGGTCCGACAAAGCCGAGACACTCGCCACCCGGTTCTGGCCCGGCCCGCTGACCCTCGTGCTGCCGCTTTTACCCGGGAGTCCGATCTCGCCGCTCGTCACCGCCGACCTGCCCAGCCTTGCGCTGCGCGTGCCCGCCCATCCGCTGGCGCGGGCGCTCCTGCGGCGCTTCGGCGGCCCGGTGGCCGCGCCCTCGGCCAACCCCTCGGGCCGGATCAGCCCGACCAATGCCGATCATGTCGCCGCCGGCCTCTCGGGCCGGATCGAGGCCATTCTCGATGGCGGCCCCTGCCCGGTGGGGGTGGAAAGCACCATCGTCGGCCTGACCGACGACACCCCGCGCCTGCTGCGCCCCGGCGGGCTTGCCAGCGAGGAAATCGAGGCGGCGCTGGGCTGCCCGCTGGCCACGTCGGGGCCGGAGGTCACCGCCCCGGGCCAGTTGGCTTCACACTACGCGCCAACGGCGCCGGTGCGCCTCAACGCGACCGGGAAACGTCCCGGCGAGCGTCTGCTCGGCTTCGGCGCCGTGGCCGAGGCCGATCTCAACCTCTCGCCCTCGGGTGATCTGACCGAGGCCGCGGCCAATCTTTTCGCCATGCTGCACCGGATCGACGACGGAACCGTGCCCATCGCCGTGTCACCCATTCCCGAAACCGGCCTTGGCCGCGCGATCAACGACCGGCTGCGCCGTGCAGCGGCCCCGCGAGACTGAACCCGCTGTTCTTTCTTGGGAAAAATACTCAAGTTCCGGCACGGGCCACGGGGCCGGCCCGCCGAGAGATGCGTCACCTCTCCACATGCTGGAAACAATTTGCGCGGAAGCGCACATTTGGATCAGGCCCGACCCGCCGCCGCCGAGAGGCTCAGCGGGTCCACGCCCAGCGTGCGCAGCGCGGCGCTCCACTTGCGGGCGTCTGCGGTGTCGAACACCAGGTCGGCCCCGGCTTCGGCAGTGAGCCATCCATTGGCCAGGATCTCGCTTTCGAGTTGCCCCGGCCCCCAGCCGGCATAGCCCAGCGCCATGATCGCCCGCATCGGCCCCCGCCCGGCGGCCAGCTCCTCGAGAATGTCGAGCGTCGCAGTCAGGGCGAAATCGTCATTCACCCGCAGCGTCGAGATCGGCGAGGTGTAATCGCCCGAATGCAGCACGAATCCCCGACCGTGTTCCACCGGTCCGCCGAAATACACCGGCAGGTCGCGCGCACATCCGCCATCGCCCAGTTCAAGCTGCTCGACCAGGGCCGAAAGCCGCAGGTCGTCTGTGGGCTTGTTCACGATCAGACCCATTGCCCCTTCGTCGGAGTGGGCGCAAACGAATACCACGGATTTGTCGAACCGTGGATCACCCATCCCCGGCATCGCGATCAGGAGCGTGCCGGTCAGGTCCATATCGAGGTCGTCAGCGCCCGGCATTCTGCCTGCCATCGGTCTGACCCTGGCTTGCCATGTTCATGGACCATACATGCGCTTCCGCGGGCTGATGTTCAAGCGCGGGATTTGCGCCACATTCGCCGATTCTCGCCGGAAAGTGAGTTGTTCTTTACCGCGCCCCCGCGCATCACTGCGCTCATGATCAGACTGACCGCCCTGCTTTGTGCCCTTTGTCTCGCCGCGCTGCCGTTGCGCGCCAATCCCTACGCCGACATGGTCTCCATGCGTCTTGTCCCCGGCTGGCAGATGTCGGATGGCACGCTCATGGCCGGGCTTGAATTCCGGCTTGCCACGGGTTGGAAAACCTATTGGCGCGCACCCGGCGACGCTGGCATTCCGCCCGTGTTCGACTGGTCGGGTTCGCGCAATCTCGGGGCGCTCGATATCGAATGGCCCCGGCCGGAGGTGTTCGACCAGAACGGCATGCGCAGCATCGGCTATGAGGGTGACGTGATCCTGCCGCTCGTGATCACGCCCGACCGCGCCGGGCGGCCCGTGCAACTGGCCGGCCATATCGAAATCGGCATCTGCCAGGATGTCTGCGTTCCGGTCCAGCTCGACCTCGACGCCGTCACGCTGGAGGCGCGCGCCGATGCGCCCCCGGTGCCCGCCATCGCGGCCGCGCTGGCCGATCGGCCCGTGCGCGGAGACGAGGCGGGACTTTCCCATCACGAGTGTGCCATCGCGCCCGGCGATGACGGGTTGATCCTGACCGCGCGGTTCACCCTGCCGCCCATAGGCGAGACGGAAACCGCCGCGCTGGAAACCGCCGACCCGATGATCTGGGTCTCCGAGCCGGAGATGGAGCGCGCGGGCGACACGCTCACCGCGCGGTTCGAGTTGATGAGTGACACGGGCCAACCCTTCGCGCTCGACCGGTCGGGCCTTCGCTTCACGCTGCTGGGCGAATCGCGCGCCGTCGACATTCGTGGTTGCGGTGGATGATGCGATCGCCACAGGCGCCGCGCTGCTGCTCTTACGCTGACAGGGTGCGCTGCGTTCCGGCTTGTGCCCGTCGCAGGCGTTGGCGGAACGCTTCAGCCGGCGATGTAAAGCCCGGCATAGAGCGTCAGCGCGCCCAGAAGGATCGCGGCCAGCACGTTTTTCGTGGCCAGCCCGATCCCGAGGGTCATGAACGCCGCGGCCATGCGTGGCGCATCGAACTGTTCGCCCGTGGCCGCGGGCCAGAGCACCATTGGCGCGACCAGCGCCGGGATGACCGCCACTGCCGTATAGCGCAGGTGCCGCAGGATCCAGGCGGGCAGCGGCCGGTTGCCGATTACCCCGAGGAAGACGAAGCGCAGGAAGAAGCTGCCGATGCCGAGCCCGGCAATCACGATCCAGATGGTGACATGGTCCATCAGCGCACCTCACCGGATTTCAGGTTCTTCAGCCGCCGCTCCAGCATCACTTCGACCTGCGCGCCGGTCATCATGCCGCCCAGCCCGCCCACGAGCAGCCCCAGGTTGAAGGGCAGCCAGGCGAAGCTCAGCGCGAGGATCACCGCGACGAAGGCCGCAGCGACATGGGCGAGGGTGCGCAGCATCGGTGCGATGATCGCCAGGAAGGTGATCGGCACCGCGAAATCCAGCGCGAAGGCGGGCGGGATCGCCTGCCCGATCAGTGCGCCGGCCAGCGAGGCGAGGATCCATAGCGGCAGGACCGGCGCGCAGGTGCCGAAAAAGAAGATCAGCTTGGTACGCAGGTCCCAGTCGGGGTTGCGCTCATACGCGGCGACCGAGCAGGCATAGCTTTGATCGACGGTGAGATAGGCCACGAAAACCCTTGTCCAGAAGGGCGCCGCGCCCAGGTGCGGGGTCAACGCGGCGGAATACATCGCCAGGCGAAGGTTGACCGCCAGCGCCGAGATCAGGACGATCAGGGTGGGCGCCTGCTCCTGCATGAGTTGCAGCGCGGTGAACTGCGCGGCCCCGGCCACGACCGTGGTGGAAAAGATGAATGTTTCCACAACGCTAAGCCCCGCCTCGGTGGCCACGACGCCAAACAGCATGGCAAAGGGCACGACAACGAGGATGAAGGGCGCCGCGCCGCGCACGCCCATCCAGAAGGCGGATTTATCGGTGGCAGGCAGCATCGCTTGACCCTAGGTTGATTGCCAACCGCCTAACCTGTCGGAGCCGGGGATGCAAACCAGTTGCCTTGTGAAGGAAACCACGTGATCCGCCCGTCCGCAGCAATTCCCGGTGTGATCCTTGCCGGTGGACTGGCCACGCGGCTGGGGGGCGGCGACAAGACGCTTTTGCCTCTGGGGGAGGGCCGGATTCTCGATCACGTGCTCGCGCGGCTCAGGTCGCAGGTGGCGGATGTCGCGCTCAACGCCAATGGCGATGCGGCGCGGTTCGCGGCCTACGACCTTCCGGTGATACCCGACAGCGTGGCCGGTTTTCCCGGCCCGCTCGCCGGTATCCTTGCGGCGATGGACTGGGCCGCGGGACGCGATGCGCACTCGGTGGTCACGGTTGCGGGGGACACGCCGTTCTTTCCGCCCGACCTGGTGGCGCGGCTCGGCGAGGCGGGGCAGGGCAAATCCGCCTGCCCGGTGATCGCGGCCACGGCAGAGGGGTGGCATCCGATCTTCGGCCTGTGGCCGGTGGGCTTGCGCGACGATCTGCGCGCGGCGCTGACGGGCGGCGCACGCCGGGTGATGCGCTGGGCCAACGAGCGCGGCGCGCGCGTGGCGATGTTCGAGGCGCATCCGTTCGATCCCTTCTTCAACATCAATACGCCCGATGATCTTGCCTCGGCGCGGGCAATGCTCGGGACGGAGCAAAGAAGCCGGTGATGGATGGGGCCGATTGCGCATGATCCTCGTCATCGGGTGGCCAAGCGAGGGGATCACCCCCACTCTCTGGGAGTTCCAGGTCGGATGAAGCAAGGGGCCGGTGCCGCCCGACCATGCCCCCGCGCGCGGGGTCAGTCGAAGGTACCGGCCACCCGACCCAGCAGCATGAAGGCCCGTGCCGTGCGGGTGTTGGCCAGATCCGAGATTTCCGTGTCGCTGGCCTCTTGTGCGAAACCGGCGAACATCTGGTCGAACTTGCGCAGGAAATGATGCGCCGCATCGCGGAAAATGGGATCCTGTCGCATCCGTCCGGCTGTCAGTGCCAGCGACGACCGGTCGCGCACCCCGCCAAGGGCAGCCACCGCGCGGCCGCGTTCCCCGGCGGCGAACCTGCGCCAGATCTCGGGGCGCGCCATGTCGGGGCGCAGATCGTCCATGTAGATCCCGTCCTGGCTGAGCAGGGTCAGCACGTCCTGGCTGGCCTGAATGAGCTCCTTGGCCTGCCGGTCCCTGAGCGCCTTGCGCAGGGCCGCGAAGCCTTCGGTGTCCTCGGCGGTCTCGGGAAAGTTCAGCGCCCGGATGAAATCGGCCCGCCCGAGCGGCGGCGCCATGTCCTCGGCCCGCGTGCCAAGCGGCAGCGCCGCCTGATTCGACTGCGCCGGTTCCGCTGCCCGTGCCGGCGCCGGGGCCGGGCGCTCGCGCGAGGAGTGAAATGTCGCAAGGGCGGTTTCGGTCTTTTTCTGGGCCGCCGCGATCTCGTCGAGTTTCTTCTGGACCGAGGCGTCGCTCGTCCCGCCACCGCCCCGGGATTGTGCGACATAGGCCTGACGGATCGCGTCGATCGCCGCCTGAAGCCGCTGGCTTTCTTCGCGCATGACCCGTGATGCGCGCGCCGCCGTGGCCGCAACCCAGATCATCGCCACCGGCATGAAGACGGCCAGCATGGTCATGACAAAGCGCAGCCCGTCCGTGCCGGTTTCCGGCTCCCGGGTCCGGGGTGCGGGCGTTTCCAGCACGAGAAAGAACGTGGCCGCCCCGATCAGCCAGAGCGCCGAAAGCACCAGCGCGATGATCTCGATCCCGGTTATGACGGGGCGTGTTGCGCGGTCATAGATGCCAAGTGGTGTTGTTGGTCGGCTTTCGTTCGGATCGGCCATCGCGGGGCCCTCTCAGGCGTGCTCAGACGTATTCGATGTTGAGCACTTCATAGCTGCGTTCACCGCCCGGCGTGCGCACTTCGACGCTGTCGCCTTCTTCCTTGCCGATCAGGGCGCGGGCGATAGGCGACTTGATGTTGAGCTTGCCGGCCTCGATATCGGCCTCGTATTCGCCGACGATCTGATAGGTCTTTTCCTCGTCGGTGTCCTCGTCGACAAGCGTGACGGTCGCGCCGAACTTGATCGCGCCGGAGAGTTTCTTGGGGTCGATCACGTCGGCAAGGCTGATCACGCCTTCAAGCTCCTTGATGCGGCCCTCGATGAAGCTCTGTTTCTCCTTGGCGGAATGATACTCGGCATTCTCGCTCAGGTCGCCATGCTCGCGCGCCTCGGCGATGGCGCGGATGATGGCAGGGCGGTCCTCGGACTTGAGCTTCTTCAGTTCGGTCTGCAGGGCATCGAACCCTGCGCGCGTCATCGGGATTTTTTCCATGATCGTCATTCCACATTAAAATGGGGGCGACGATGATCTCGCCTACCCCGTTCGTTCCCAATACACTGCCTTCAATGGCGCTTTGATTGCAATAGGTCACGTCGGTCTCGCGCGCAACCGGTCGGGCCGGCACGCCCGCACCACTTTCTCGGGGAGGTGACGTCCTGTCGCGATTGACGCGACTTGGCCCCCCCGTGTATCCAGCGCTGAAGTGTCTTTGCCACTCAGAAGAGGAGCCGCACATGGCCGATGTCGAACGCGAAGCGATGGAATACGACGTGGTGATCGTCGGCGCGGGGCCGGCGGGTCTGTCCGCGGCGATCCGGCTCAAGCAGCTTGATCCCGATCTGGATGTCGTCGTCCTCGAGAAGGGTTCGGAGGTCGGTGCGCATATCCTGTCGGGCGCGGTGCTCGACCCCTGCGGGCTCGATGCGCTGATACCCGACTGGAAGGAGAAGGGCGCGCCTCTCAACGTGCCGGTGAAGGAAGACAATTTCTACATGCTGGGTGAAGCCGGCGGAATCCGCATCCCCAACTGGCCGATGCCGCCGCTGATGAACAACCACGGCAATTACATCGTCTCGATGGGCAATGTCTGCCGCTGGATGGCCGAGCAGGCCGAGGAACTCGGCGTCGAGATATTCCCGGGCATGGCTTGTTCCGAACTGGTTTATGACGGCGACCGGATCAAGGGCGTGGTGGCCGGAGTGTTCGGTCTGGAACCCGATGGCAGCATCGGCCCGAATACCGAGCCGGGCATGGAACTGCATGGCAAATACGTGTTCCTGTCAGAGGGGGTGCGCGGAAGCCTCGCGAAAGAGGTGATGGCGAAATATGACCTCTCGAAAGGAAAGGAGCCGCAGAAATTCGGTCTCGGCATGAAAGAAATCTGGGAGATCGACCCGGCCAAGCACAAGGAAGGTTCCGTGACCCACACGATGGGTTGGCCGCTGGGCAGCAATGCGGGTGGGGGGTCTTTCATCTATCATCTTGATAACAATCAGGTTTACGTGGGTTTCGTGGTCCACCTGAACTATGCCAACCCGCATCTCTACCCCTACATGGAATTCCAGCGGTTCAAGCATCACCCGATGGTGGCCGAGCTTCTGGAAGGCGGCAAGCGCGTGGCCTATGGCGCGCGGGCCATTTCAGAGGGCGGATACCAGTCGATGCCCAAGATGGTGGTGCCCGGCCTTGCGCTGCTGGGCTGTTCGGTGGGCATGGTCAATGTTCCGCGGATCAAGGGCAATCACAACGCGATGCTCTCGGGCAAGGCGGCTGCCGAGGCCGCCCATGCCGCGATCCAGGCCGGCCGCGAGGGCGACGAGCTCACCGCGTACGAGCAGGAGGTTCGCGAAGGCGCCATCGGCAAGGACCTCAAGAAGGTGCGCAACGTCAAGCCGATGTGGTCGAACTGGGGCCTGCTGCCCAGTCTTGCGCTGGGCGGTTTCGACATGTGGTGCAACACCGCCGGTTTCTCGCTTTTCGGGACCATGAAACATGGCAAGACCGACGCGCAGGCGACCGAACCGGCCGACAAGCACAAGCCGATCGAATATCCCAAGCCCGATGGCAAACTGAGCTTCGACCGGCTGACCAATGTCAGCTTCTCGATGACCAACCACGAGGAAAGCCAGCCCTGCCACCTGCACCTCAAGGACCCGTCGGTGCCGATCTCGGTCAACGTGCCGAAATACGCCGAACCGGCCCGGCTGTACTGCCCGGCCGGGGTCTACGAAGTGGTCGAGAAAGACGGCAAGCAGGAATTCGTGATCAATTTCCAGAACTGCGTGCATTGCAAGACCTGCGACATCAAGGACCCCAGCCAGAACATCAACTGGGTCACGCCGCAGGGCGGTGACGGGCCGAATTATCCCAACATGTGACCCGCGTTACTGACGAACGGGGCCCGCGCGGCCCCGTTTCCATGCTGACGGCCTACCCCACCCGAAAGTTACCGCGGCTTTTGCCAAGGCGTGGATGCGCCGCATTGCGTTTGGCGCAAGGTCGGTTAGTCTGACGCTGCAATTCCACGGGCGAAAGGCTGGGCGATCAATGACCGTATCGAAATGGGCAGCAACTCTGGCGCTTGTCATGCAACTCGGGGCGGCACCCGCCGTGGCCGAGGGGTTGGTGGGGTCCTATCTTGCCGGGCGCCAGGCGCGGTACCTGGGCGATTTCGAGAATGCGGCGCTCTACTATACGCAGGCGCTCACGCGTGATCCGGGCAATCCGTCACTGATGGAGTCGGTCGTGCTTGCCAACCTGTCGCTGGGTCGGGTCGATCGTGCCCTGCCGGTGGCGCGCTCGATGGAAGAGCAGGAACTGCGCAGTCAGCTTGCACATATGGTGCTCCTGGCGGACGAGGCGTCGAACGACCGGTATGACGACATCCTCGAGCGGATCGCCGATGAGCGCGGCATCGGGCCGCTGGTCGACGGGTTGATCAAGGGTTGGGCGCATCTGGGCAAGGGGGCGATGGCCGATGCGGTCGTCGCCTTCGACGAGGTGGCCAAGGATCGCGGGCAGCGCAGTTTCGCACTTTATCACAAGGCGCTTGCGCTGGCGCTGGTGGGCGACCTGGAAAGCGCCGAGGAGATTCTTGGCCAGAGTGGCCCCGGATCGGCGATGCAGACCCGTCGCGGCGTGATGGCACGCGTGCAGGTGCTCAGCCAGCTTGACCGCAACGGCGATGCGATCGCCGTTCTCGACGAGGTTTTCGGTCAGGGTCTCGATCCCGAACTCTCCGCGATGCGCGATGCGCTCGAGGCGGGGGAAACCCTGCCTTTCGATATCGTGTCGAGCCCGCGCGACGGCATGTCCGAGGTGCTTCATGCCGTGGCCGAGGCGTTGCGGGGCGAGGCCCGTGACGACGACACGATCCTGTTCGCGCGCCTGTCCGAATACCTGCGCCCCGATCATGTCGATGCAATCCTGCTGACGGCGGAGATCCTGGAAAGCCTCGATCAGCATGAACTGGCCGCCGACAGTTACCGCAAGGTGCCGCGGGAACACAGCGCGTTTCACGCCGCCGAACTGGGCCGGGCCGACACGCTGCGCCGTGCGGGAAAACCCGACGCCGCGATCGAGGTTCTCACCCGCCTGTCCGAGACCCATGGCGATCTGCCGGCGGTTCACAGCGCGCTGGGCGACCTGATGCGCACGCTCGACCGCTATGAAGAGGCCGCGGCGGCCTATGATCGCGCGTTGGAGGGGTTTGCCCAGGAGGACGAGAGCCAGTGGTTCCTCTATTATGCGCGCGGCATCTGTCACGAACGGATCAAGGACTGGCCTGCGGCCGAGGCCGATTTCCGCAAGGCGCTCGAACTCAACCCGGGGCGGCCCGAGGTGCTCAACTACCTGGGCTACTCGCTGGTCGAACGCCGCGAGAATCTCGACGAGGCATTGGCCATGATCGAAGAGGCCGTCGCCGAGCGGCCCGACTCGGGCTATATCGTCGACAGCCTCGGCTGGGCGCTCTATCGGCTTGGCCGCTATGACGAGGCGGTGGGCCACATGGAGCGCGCGATCGAGTTGATGCCGGTCGATCCCATCGTGAACGACCACCTGGGCGATGTCTATTGGGCGGTCGGGCGTTTCCGCGAGGCAGAATTCCAGTGGCGGCGCGCGCTTTCCTTCATCGAATACGGCGATGCCACCGAAGATGCCGATCCCGACCGGATCCGCCGCAAGATCGAGGTCGGGCTGGATCAGGTCCTCGAGGAAGAAGGTGCCAAGCCGCTGCGCGTGGCCGATGGCGAGTGAGGCCAGCCGGAGCGTCGCCGAGGCGCTCGCGCCGGCAAAGATCAACCTCACCCTGCATGTGACCGGGCAGCGCGCGGATGGGTATCACCTGCTCGACAGCCTGGTGATGTTCGCCGATCTGGGCGACCGGCTCGGCGTGGCATTGGCCGATGCGCCCGTGTTGACCGTCACCGGGCCGATGACGGCGGGTGTGCCGCTGGACGGGGACAACCTCGCGCTCAGGGCGGCGGCGCATATGGGGGTGAACGCGGCGATCGCGCTGGAAAAACACCTTCCGGCCGCGGCGGGCATCGGGGGCGGATCGTCGGATGCCGCGGCCGCGTTGCGGGCCCTTGCCGCGCTGTCCGGGCAGGCTCTGCCCGATGACGCGGAGCGGCTGGGCGCGGATGTGCCGGCCTGCCTTTTCGGGCGCGCGGTGCGGATGCGCGGTGTGGGGGAGCGGCTCACCCCATATGACGGCGCTCCGGCGTTGCCGGCGCTTCTGGTCAATCCGGGTGTCGAATTGTCCACCGCTCGGGTCTTTGCCGGGCTTGAACACCACGACAACCCGCCCATGCCCGAGAGCCTGCCGCGCTTTGCGACCCCGCGCGCCATGGCCGGTTGGCTTGCGACCATGCGCAACGATCTCGAAGTCCCGGCGCGCGCGCTTTCGCCGCTTGTCGGCATCGCGCTCGACGCGCTGCGCGCCACGGCAGGGGCGCATCTGGTGCGCATGTCCGGCTCGGGCGCGACGGTGTTCGCGATCTACGACACCGGTGGCGAGGCGGGCGCCGCAGCAGAGGTGATTCGTGCGGCTCATCCCGGCTGGTGGGTGCAGCCGGTCACGCTCGGCTAGGGTTTCGTGAATGTCGGCTGCGTGATAGCCGCGTCATATTGGCCGTTTACTGCCGCGTGCGCCCATGGCCCTTGAAGATGTTCCAATATCGGCTACCTTTGACTGAAGAAAAGGAAAGGGGCATTTCATGCCGAAACTTATCCGGATGTATATCATCAACGTATTGATCGGCTTTGCCATCGCGGCGGGTTTCGTCGTGATGCTGCTTTATTTCAATATCGCCAACCTGTGGCACCTCGTGACTCATTCCGACATGGGCTGGCTCGCCGTGCTGATCCTGTGGATCTCCAACGGAGTCATCTTTGCCGGTGTTCAGTTCGGCATCGCGGTCATGCGGATGAAGGATGACGATGACGACGGTCCCGGTGGCGGCCTGCGCGAACGGGTCACGCCGCCCGAACGCGAGCCGGTGCTGGTGCGCGTGCCGGCGGGCAAGCCGCGCCGCAACTGACGAACCGGATCGTTCGACTTGCGAAAACGCACCCCTCGGGGTGCGTTTTTCGTTTGGGGGTGGGAAAAGCGGCGGAACCACCCGGACCGTGGGGTTATCTCATTCCCGAGGACCTGTTTGCACAGGTGGGCGCCAGGTAACGAGGCCAGGACCACGACAGAGCCAGCTCCCTCGGAAGTATTTAAGGCCACCGGAATGCAACCGTGTCACGAGAGGGGCAGAACCGCCAACTCCTACCTAGGTGCCACGGGGGCGCTCGGCAAGGGGCAAATCCCATCACCTGCCTGACCGGCAGTTCCTGACCGGGCTTGCTTCGTGTTCATCTTTTGTTCATAGTTTGCGCATGACCGATCCGTTGCTTACCGATCCGCTTCAGCCCGGCCAGCTTCTCGCGCGCGGCGTGTGCCGTCATCTCTGGAGCCACGATTTCGCGACGATCGAGGAATTCACGCCCGAGCGTGGCAAGCGCGTCGACGTGATGGCACTTGGCCCCAGGGGCGAGATCTGGGTGATCGAATGCAAGTCGAGCCGCGTCGATTTCACTTCGGACCGGAAATGGAACGGCTACCTGGAATGGTGCGACCGCTATTTCTGGGCGGTGGACGTGGATTTCCCGACCGAGCTCTTGCCCGATGACACCGGGCTGATCATCGCCGATGCCTACAGTGCCGAACTGATCCGCATGGGCCCCGAAGAGAAGCTGCCCCCCGCCCGGCGCAAGGCGCTCACCCTGCGATTCGCCAGACAGGCGGCACGCCGGTTGCAGGGATTGCGCGATCCGCGGGTGTGAGCCGCGCGCCGGCTCCTACTTCTTGCGTGCCCGGGCCGCGCGGGCGGCGGCCATGATTTCCTCGGCGATCTCCTCGGCTTCTTCGGGTTCGAAATCCATCGGGATCTCTGTGCTGCCCGCCTCGACGAAGAGCCGCACCATGCCCGTGTCGGTCGGGCCGATCTGCAGATTTGCCTCGATGTCGCGTTCGTCGTTGATGCCCATGGCGGTGCCCTCGTGATGTTGTCGCTTCGGGATGCGACGTTTGCAGCTAGCGAGTTTGCCCTTGCGATGCAAGACCCGCGGGCGCAATCTCGGCCCCCATGAACGACGTGATCCTGCGAGATTTCGAGACCGGCGACGCCGATTGGCTGGTCGAGCAGCACGGCGTGCTTTATGCGCGCGACGAGGGCTTTGACCGGACTTTCGCGGCGCTCGTGGCCGAGATCCTGGCCGATTTCATCCGCGGCCAGGATCCCGCCTGCGAACGTGGCTGGATCGCCGAAGAGGGTGGGCAAAGGCTGGGCTCGATCTTCTGTGTGCGGCAGGATGAAACGACCGCGAAACTGCGGCTTTTCCTTCTTTTGCCCGAGGCGCGGGGCAGGGGGCTCGGGCGCCATCTGCTCGACACCTGCATGGCTTATGCGCGCGACCGGGGCTATCGGCAGATGCGGCTCTGGACCCATGAAAGCCACCGCGCGGCCTGTGTCCTTTATGCCCGCACCGGCTGGCGCCGCGTTTCGTCGAAACCCGTGCGCGCCTTCGGTGTCGACCTGGTCGAGCAGGAATGGGAAATCGACCTCTAGGCGACATTCCGGGCTTGCCCCGGCACGGGCGGCCCCGCCCACCCACCCGCCGCCGCCCGTGCCGGGGCAAGGGGCCGTACCGACCCCGTCATGCGATCCCGGAGGGTGGGAACATGAGTATTTTTGCCAAGAAAGAGACAAGGGTCGGGCAGGGTGATCCGATTCCGCGCAACGGGCCATAACCCCCTTGCATTTGGGCCCGCACAAAGCTAAATCGCCCCCCAGTGCCGCCTTAGCTCAGTTGGTTAGAGCGCTGGATTGTGGATCCAGAGGTCCCCTGTTCAAGCCAGGGAGGCGGTACCATCATTCCCCGGTCGTGATCTCGATCTCCTGAACCAGAGCACCGGTGTCGGGGCTGTAGATCAGGATGCGGTCATCCTCGGTCACCACGCCATACCATGTTTCGGACTGGGTAAAGGCCACTGCCTTCGCACCCTCGGGCAGGGTGATCCGTTCGGGCAGGGGCGGAGGGCTGGTCTGGAGCCTGATGACAAGGAGCGTGATGATGACTAGAACACCCACGATCATCGTCGCGGTCAGGACCGTGACCAGGACGCGCAGGAATTTCAGCGTCCGCGTATCCACCGCCTGGGGAGTGTCATCCATTGGCTGAAACCCGTCTCTGCTTTGCCATCGCGGCCGATCCGCCCAACCGCCTTGATAAGGCGCTTTCGCGCGATGTGCCAGAGGCGGCGTCGCTGTCACGCTCGCGCCTTGCGCGGCTGCTGGCCGGGGGGGCGGTGCGCGTCAACGGTGACGTGGCCGACAATCCCAAGGCACGCGTGGCCGAGGGCGACCGGGTCGAGATCACGCTGGAAGAGCCCGGCGAAAGCCATATCGGCCCCGAGGACATCCCGCTGAACTTGGTCCACGAGGATGCCGAACTGATCGTGATCGACAAGCCCGCCGGCATGGTCGTGCATCCCGCGCCCGGCACGCCGCAGGGCACGCTGGTGAATGCGCTCCTGCATCACTGCGGCGCGACGCTTTCGGGGGTGGGAGGCGTGGCCCGGCCCGGCATCGTGCACCGCATCGACAAGGACACCTCGGGCCTGCTGGTGGTGGCCAAGTCCGACCGCGCGCATCAGGGGCTGGCCGCGCAATTCGAGAAACACAGCGTCATCCGGCATTACCTCGCCATCGTCCACGGCGTCCCCGAGGCCAGCGATCCGCGCCTGCGCGGCACCCGCGGCGTGAGTTTCGAGACCGGCAACATCATGAAGGTCACCAGCGGCCTGGCCCGTCACAAGCATGACCGCCAGCGCCAGGCGGTGTTGTTCGACGGTGGCCGGCACGCCGTGACCCGCGCGCGCGTTCTGGAGAGCTTCGGCACGCCGCCGGCGCTGGCGCTGGTCGAATGCTGGCTGGAAACCGGCCGCACGCACCAGATCCGTGTGCACATGGCCCATGCCGGCCACGGCCTGGTGGGTGATCCGGTCTATGGCGGGCGGCGCAAGCTGCCCTTGCGCGCCTTGTCCCCTGCCGGGCTGGCTGCGGCGCGTGATTTCCCGCGCCAGGCGCTGCATGCGGCCACGTTGGGGTTCGTCCATCCCGTGACCGGCGACCAGATGCAATTCACCTCGCCCCTGCCGATGGACATGGCCCGGCTTATCGACGCGCTGCGCGGGGCCGTGCAGGCATCGAACGCACCCGGCAAAAACTGATCCAACCGTGCCGGTCGGCAGTATCTGGATCAGTGATGTGCACGACAGCGTGAGAAGTCTGACATATGGGATGCAACCGGCTGCCGAATACCCTAGTGTTTTCGTAACGCTTCCAGACCATGGTCTTGAATCATTCTAAATCAATACTTAACTCTATGTTAAGTCGATAAACATCGGAAGGGACAATCGAATCATGAGCAACTATGCAAATCTCCCGGTCCCCACCCCCGAAGGCGGGCTGAACCGCTACATGCAGGAAATCCGGAAGTTTCCGCTTCTGGAGCCGGAAGAGGAATACATGCTGGCCAAGCGCTGGGTCGAGGATCAGGATACCGAGGCCGCGCACAAGATGGTCACTTCGCATCTGCGCCTCGCGGCCAAGATCGCGATGGGTTATCGCGGATATGGCCTGCCCCAGGCCGAGGTGATCTCCGAGGCCAATGTCGGCCTCATGCAGGCGGTCAAACGCTTTGACCCAGAACGCGGCTTTCGCCTCGCAACCTATGCGATGTGGTGGATCCGCGCCTCGATCCAGGAATATATCCTGCGCTCCTGGAGCCTGGTGAAGCTGGGCACCACCAGCGCGCAGAAGAAGCTCTTTTTCAACCTGCGCAAGGCCAAGGCCCGGATCGGCGCGCTCGAAGACGGCGACATGCGCCCCGAGAACGTCAAGAAGATCGCCCATGATCTCGGCGTGACCGAGGACGAGGTGATCTCGATGAACCGGCGCCTGTCGGGCGGCGATGCCTCGCTCAACGCGACCGTGGGTCAGGAAGGCGAAGGCACGATGCAGTGGCAGGACTGGCTCGAGGATGAATCCGCCGACCAGGCCTCGGACTACGAGGCGCGCGACGAGCTTGAGGCGCGACGCGAATTGCTGGCGGTCGCGATGGACGTGCTCAATGAGCGCGAGCGCGACATCCTGACCCAACGCCGGCTGAGCGACGAAGCGGTCACGCTCGAAGACCTGTCGGGCCAGTACAATGTAAGCCGCGAACGTATCCGCCAGATCGAGGTGCGGGCATTCGAGAAACTGCAAGAACGGATGCGCGAACTGGCTGCCGAGCGGGGCATGGCGCCCGCCGCCTGATCCCTCGGGCCGTGGGCAGATTGCTGCCGTGCTCGGCAACGCGCTTTGCCGACTGACATATGACTGGTTTGACAGATCATATCCGGTCGCTCTAGGCCTTTGGATATCCGACGAAAGGACACACCGATGAAACCCGTCAAGACGCTCATACTTCTGGCCAGTGAATCCCGTTTGCGGCTTTGCGCCAATGCCGGCGTGGGCAAGGGGGTGGACGAAATCGCCGTGCGGACCATCGAGGAATTCGACGATATCTCGCGGCGCTATGCCGATGCGCCGGGCCAACAGCGGGCCGCGCCCGGGATGGCAGGACACGAATTCGAGCGTCCCACCTCGGAACGGCGCCAGAAACGCGAAGATTTCGCGACCCATGTCCTTGAGGTCACGACCGAGGCGTTCGAAGCGGGCGGGTATGACCGCTTGCTTATCGCGGCGCCGCCCGCGATGCTGGGTGCGCTGCGCGACGAGATGTCCGAGAAGCTCAAATCCGTGCTCCTTGCCGATCTCGACAAGGATCTCACCAAACTGCCGCTGGCCGATCTGCCCGGTCACCTGGAAGACATTATCGCGCTCTGACAGACGGTGGCGCGGGCCGTGCGGCCCGGTTTGGCGATGATCTTGGCCCGCGCTTGTGGTATATCTGTGCGCAGACCAGACCTCGTCAGCCGATGGAGCCGCACTTGGACGCCGAAGACAAACTCTCCGGTCGCCTGCATGGCGAACAGTTCGAGCCCGAACAACCGGATTCGATCCCGCTGCGCATTCTATATTCGATCCTGATCGCGATGATGCTCAGCGTCAGCCATACTGTGCTTGGCGTTCTGACCGTGATCCAGATCGTGATCATGTTGCTGAGCAAGGGCAAGCCGAATCCCAACATTGCCGAATTCGGCACCGGTCTCGGGGTCTGGATGGCCAAGGCCGCCCGCTACATGACGGGCTCCAACGTCAAGCCATGGCCCTGGACCGAACTCGACTGACGCTGCCGCACAACAGGCCCCGGCCCCTCACAACGCCCGCCAGCCGATATCGCGGCGGCAGAACCCTTGGGGCCAGTCGATCCTGTCGACCATCGCATAGGCCCGATCTCGCGCCTCCTGCAAGCTCGCGCCGCGCGCGGTGATGTTCAGAACCCGCCCGCCATTGGCCACGAACTGGCCTCGCTCTCGCGCCGTGCCCGCGTGAAACACCATCTGGAACGAATCCTCGGGACAATCCTCGAGCCCGCCGATCACGCTGCCCTTTTCATAAGCGCCGGGATAGCCTTCTGCCGCCATCACCACCGTCATCGCGTGATCGTCGGCCCAGTTGACCGAACAGTCCGAAAGGCGCCCCTCCGCGGCCGCCTGCATCAGGTCAAAGACCTGTGCGCCGAGGCGCATCATCAGAGCCTGGCACTCCGGGTCACCGAAGCGCACGTTGTATTCCACCAGTCGGGGCTGCCCGTCGCGGATCATCAACCCCACGTAAAGCACCCCCTGGTAGGGCGTGCCGCGCCGCGCCATTTCCTTCAGCGTCGGATAGACGATCTCGTCCATGGTCTTCTGCGCCACCGCGTCGGTCAGCACCGGGGCGGGGGAATAGGCGCCCATCCCGCCGGTATTGGGGCCGGTGTCGCCTTCGCCCACCCGCTTGTGGTCCTGCGCCGTGCCGATGGGCAGCGCGTCCTCGCCATCGCACAGGACGAAGAACGATGCCTCCTCGCCCTCCATGAATTCCTCGATCACCACCTCGGCCCCGGCCTCTCCGAATGCGCCGCCGAACATGTCGTCGAGCGCCTCCAGCGCCTGATCGACGGTTTCGGCCACGACAACGCCCTTGCCCGCGGCCAGCCCGTCGGCCTTGATCACGATCGGCGCCCCGTGCTCTTTGACATGGGCCCGCGCCGCCGCGTGATCGGTGAAATGGGCATAGCCCGCCGTCGGCGCGCCCGCAGCGTCGCAGATTTCCTTGGTAAAGCTCTTCGAGGCTTCCAGTCGTGCCGCCGCCGCCGAGGGGCCGAAGACCGAGATCCCCGCCGCGCGCAACCGGTCGGCCACCCCCGCGGCCAGTGGTGCCTCGGGGCCGACGATCACGAAATCAATGGCGTTCTGCTCGGCGAAGGTGGCGACGGCCCCCGGGTCCATGATGTCGAGCCGCGCGCATTCCGCGATCTGGGCGATGCCCGCATTGCCCGGCGCCACGATGAGCTTGTCGCATTTGGGGTTCTGCATCACCGCCCAGGCGAGCGCATGTTCCCGCCCGCCGCCGCCGAGAATGAGGATGTTCATGGGCTGCCCTTCCGCTTGGCCTTTGCTGGGCGGCGTTCTAAGGTCGGACGCGACAAGACACAAGCGAGGCCGAATGTCCGACCTGATCGACGACCCATCCCCGGGCAAGAACGAACCCGAGTTCACCGTCTCGGAGTTCTCGAACGCGATCAAGCGCGTGATCGAGGGCGAGTTCGGCCATGTCCGCATCCGTGGCGAGATCGGCCGCGTGTCGCGCCCGCGCTCGGGCCATGTCTATCTCGACCTCAAGGATGACCGATCGGTCCTGTCGGGCGTGATCTGGAAAGGGGTGGCCGCGCGCCTCTCGGTCCAGCCCGAGGAAGGCATGGAGATGGTGGCGACCGGCCGCATCACCACCTTCGGCGGGCAGTCGCGCTACCAGATCGTGATCGAGGATCTGAAACCGGCGGGGCTGGGCGCGCTCATGGCGATGCTGGAAAAGCGCAAGGCCGCGCTTGCCGCCGAGGGGCTCTTCGCGCCCGAGCGCAAACGCAAACTGCCTTACCTGCCCGAGGTGATCGGGGTCGTGACCTCGCCCTCGGGCGCGGTGATCCGCGACATCCTGCACCGGTTGCGCGACCGCTTTCCGCGCAAGGTGCTGATCTGGCCCGTGGCGGTGCAGGGCGAGAAATGCGCGCCCGAGGTGGCCAACGCGATCCGCGGCTTCAACGCGCTTGAGCCCGGTGGGCGCATCCCGCGGCCCGACCTTCTTATCGTGGCGCGCGGCGGGGGCAGCATCGAGGATCTCTGGGGCTTCAACGAGGAAGTGGTCGCCCGCGCCGCCGCCGCGTCGGACATCCCGCTCATTTCGGCGGTGGGCCACGAGACCGACACCACGTTGATCGACTTCGTTTCCGACAAGCGCGCGCCGACCCCCACCGCGGCGGCCGAGCTGGCCGTGCCGGTGCGGCTCGACCTTCTCGCCTGGGTCGAGGGGCAGGGCGCGCGCATGTCCCATGCGGCGGGACAGGGCATCGCCGCGCGCGGCCAGCGCCTGCGCGATCTGGCGCGCGCCCTGCCCCGGCCGCAAACCCTGACCGAAGGTGCCGCGCAACGGCTCGACCGCGCGGGTGAGCGGCTTCCGGCGGCGCTCATCACCGGGGTGCAACGCCGCAAGGTGCGTCTCTCCGAGGCGGCGGGCGGGCTGCGCCCGTCCACGCTGCGCCGCCAGATCGGGCAGGAACGGCGGCATCTGGCCGCGCTTGCTCCGCGCCTTCCCGCCGGGCTGCTTCAGACCATCCGCGCCCGACGCGATGCGCTGGGCCACCGCGCCGACCGGTTGACCCTCACGCCGATCACCCGCGACATCGCGCGCAAAAGCGAAGGGCTGCAATCGCTTGCCCGGCGGGTTGCCGAGGCGGGCCAGCGCCGCATCGCCGAGACGCGCCGCCGTCTCGACGCGCTGGACCGGCTGCACGAGACGCTGGGCTACAAGGCCACGCTCAAACGCGGCTATGCCGTGGTGCGCGGCGAGGCGGGGGTGCTCACCACGAAATCCGCCGCCGAAAGGGCCGGCGCGCTCGAAATCGAGTTCCAGGACGGACGGCTGAAAATCGGCGGTGGCACCACGTCGAAGGCGCGCAAGCCCGGCAAGCCACCCGAACAGGGCAGCCTGTTCTGACGTTTCGGGATAAATTGCACGACGCAGGCGCAAGGAGCACCCGACCGCGGCCCTGTGCTGCCCTCTCGCCAGGGGCTGGGCGAACCTGACTTGCTCCAAACCCATCAACACTTCAACCCGAGACCGCTGCGTCAAACACCCACTTCCGGCCCCTCGCATTGCAAGGGTTGGCGCGTCTGCTGCATCTCGAAAAGCTCGGTCGCCCCCGGTTGGCCCATGAACCGCGCGTTCAGCCCGCCGTCGTCCTGTTCGAACACCCAGCAATGCGGTTCGGGCGTATCCTCGTAGACGAAACAGATCATTCCATCGGCCTCGTACCAATGCCCCTCCATGCAACGACCATCCAGAAACGACCATCGCACCCGCCGACCGTCGAGGTATTCCTCGGCGCCATAGGGCTGCCCGTCCTCGCCATAGTAAAACGTCTTGCCCCGGGTCAGCGCGTCGAACGCGTCGGCATCCAGCGGCTCGCCAGCCCCGGCGATGCTGCCCCACAGCCCGAAGAACAGAATGAAAAGCCACCTCATGGGTCGCACCCTAACCGCTTTGCCCAATCCGTGAAAGTGCGCGCCGCATGACCCGGTGCCAGAGCGGCGGGACAAGCGCGATCACCGCCATCACCGGAAGCGCATGGGGCAGCATCGGCATGGTCTCGCGCAGGCGCAGCCCCGGATAGGGCCGGCTCGGGTGCAGATGGTGGTCGGAATGGCGCGGTGCGTTGACCATCAGGGCCGAGGAAAACCAGTGCGGCGTGTTCCAGCTATGCGCGTCGCTCACCGGCTCGGGCCGCCCGTCCGCCCCGTGTCTTCGCCGCAGCCCGTAATGCTGCACGTAATCCGCCAGCAGGATCTGCAACTGCGCGTAAAGCGCAAGGATCAGGAACGCCGCCAGCCCCCTGGCCCCGAAAATCAGCGCCGATGCGAGCACGAAACCCGCCGCACCGCCGACATACTGAACATAGGGGTGCCCGATCCACGGCTTGCCCACCCGCCTGCGGCGCGTGCTTTCGGCGCGCAAGCCGGCCATGAACGACCCCGCCCAGGCGCGCGGCGCAAAGCGCCAGAACCCCTGGCCCCGCCGCGCCGAATTTGGGTCGGCTTCGGTGCCGACATGGGCATGATGCACCAGGACATGGGCCGAGGCATGATGCCCAAAGAGCATCGAGACATAGACCCAGCGCCCCAACAGCCGGGGCATGCGGGCAGCGCGGTGAATGAGCTCATGCGCGTTCGGGTGGCTGACCTGCCCCAGCCAGAGCGCCGCCGCGATCACCGTGACCACCGCACTGGCCCAGCCATGATTGCCCCAGGCCACCGCCGCAGGCACGGCCCCCAGCACCGCGAAATGCGCAAGGCCCAGCCCCACCGACAGCCCCTTGCCCGCGGGAAACTCGGCCCCTTCCGCGCGCTCCGGCAAGAGCCGCGGGACGTAACGGTCAAGCGCCGCCGTCAACCCGGTCATGTAGACCAGCGTCACCCACCCCCAAACTCCACCAAGTCCCGCCGCCAGCAGGATCAGACCCACCGGCAACAGCGTGGCCAGGGCAAAAAGGCTCATCTGCATCGGGTTTCCCTCTCACCATGCGCCGCGCTCAGGGATAGAGGATAGAACCGCCCGCATCCACGCGCAATCGCCCCCGTTCGGCTGACCCCGGTCGGGTGATCGCGCGTGCCGAAGCGCCCTTCAACCGGGCAATTTCGGCCGGAACCGGACCCGTGCCCTGGCCCGCAGGTCGCAATGGCGCCTTTTCCTTCCGGTCAAGGCGTATTAACTGGGAGGAAAAGCCGGAGTCTCCCAATGTCGTTTTTCCGAAAACTCAAGGATCGCCTGTTCAAATCCTCTTCCAGGCTCGAAGAGGGTCTGGATGCGATCGTCGAGGACGGGGGCGTCGAGGAAGAGATCGAGGTCGAAACCCCCGACGAGCAACCGGACCCGGACAGGAAACCCGACCCGGAAACAAAGCCCGATGCCAAACCCGAACCGGAGCCCGCGCCAGAAGACGAACCCGAACCGGAGCCCGATCCCTTCCCCGAACCGGCCCCCGAGGAGCCGACCGAGCCCGAGCCGCAAGCCGAGCCCGAGCCCGAGCCGAGCCCCGACGATGAACCGGCCCCGCCCGAACAGCCACCGTTCGAAGACCCGGCACCATCCCCCGCGCCCGAGGAATTCCCCGCGCCGCCACAGGTCGAACCCGAGCCCCTGCCTGAACCCACGCCCGAACCCGAACCGGTCCCGGCACCGGACGAGCCCGGCCAGCCCGCCCCCGACGAAGAGCCCGAGGGCGACCCCGAACCCGGGCCGGAGGAAATTCCCCCGGGCGGGGACCCGCTCCCCGATCCCGCCCCCGAGGAGTCACCGAACGACAGCCCCGAGGAGTCTCCGCAACCCCTCGATCCCGCACCCGGACCGGCACCGCTCGAAATCCCCGAACCCGGCCCGGACGAGCTTTCCGGGTCCGTGACGACCGATCCGACCGAACGGCGGCCCGGCTTTCTCTCGCGTCTTCTGCGTCGTGAACGCAAAACCGTCACCCGGCGGGTGCTCGACGATGACATGCTCGAACAGATCGAGGAGCTTCTCATCGCCTCGGACATGGGCGTCGATACCGCGCTGCGCGTCACCGCCAACATGGCCGAGGGCCGCTTTGGCACGCGGGTCTCGACGCAGGAAATCAAGGAGCTTCTTGCCGCCGAGATCGCCCGCGTGATGGACGCGGTCGCCCGCCCGATGCCGCTCTATCCCGACACGCCGCAGGTGGTGCTGGTGGTTGGCGTGAACGGCTCGGGCAAGACCACAACCATCGGCAAGCTGGCCGCGCAGTTCAAGGCCGCGGGCAAGAGCGTGATCATCGCCGCGGGCGACACGTTCCGCGCCGCGGCGGTCGAACAGTTGCAGGTCTGGGGCGCGCGCGCCGGCGTGCCGGTGCTCACCGCGCCCGAAGGCTCCGACCCGGCAAGCCTTGCCTATGACGCGCTTTCCAGGGCGCGTGCCGACGGGGCCGATCTGCTGATGATCGACACCGCCGGGCGGCTCCAGAACCGCAAGGACCTGATGGAGGAACTGGCCAAGATCGTCCGCGTCCTGCGCAAGCTCGACCCGACCGCGCCGCACAACACGCTCCTGGTGCTCGACGCCACCACCGGCCAGAACGCCCTCAACCAGGTCGAGGTGTTCCGCCAGATCGCCGATGTGAGCGGCCTCGTGATGACCAAGCTCGACGGCACCGCCAAGGGCGGCGTGCTGGTCGCGCTGGCGGATAAGTTCGGCCTGCCGATCCATGCCATCGGGGTGGGCGAACAGATCGACGACCTCGCCCCCTTCGATCCCGAAGAGTTTGCCGCCGCCCTGACCGGGCTCGAACGCAAGGCATGATCTTCGTGCCCGACCTCTCGATCCTTCCTTCATCTCGTATGGGAATACGCGGCGCGGGTCGCGCATGAGCGACTGGCTCATCTCCCTGGAAGGCACCGCGGCGGGCAAGCAGCTTGCCACCTTCCTGGCACTGAGCGCGGCGCTCCTGCACGCGATCTTCGGCGCGCTGCAAAAGGGGCGCTATGATCCGTGGCTCTCGCGCGGGTCGATCGACGGTGCCTATGGCCTGATGGCAGCCCCCTTCGCGCTTTTCGTCGTGCCCTGGCCCGAGCCGCACATGTGGCCGATCTTCGCCGCCGCCTACGTGATCCACACCGTCTACAAGCTCCTGCAGGCCCAGGCCTATTCCAAGGGCGCCTACACGGTCGTTTACCCGGTGGTGCGCGGCACCGGCCCGCTTTTCACCGTGTTCGGCGCGTGGCTGCTCTTCGGCGAGGTCTTCAACGCGGTGCAATGGGCGGGGGTGGCGACGCTCCTTGCCGGTATCTACGGGCTTGCGCTTTATAACCTGCGCACGATCACGCTCGATCGCGACACCATGCCGTTGGCACTCGGACTGGCGGTGGTGACCGGGCTTTTCGTGGCCCTCTATACCACGTGGGATGCATACGGTATCCGCGCCACGGCCGACCCGTTCACCTTCCTTGCCTGGCTCTTCTTCATCGACGGGCTGACCTTTCCGGTGATTGCCGGGCTGCGCTACCGCGCGATGCTCTCGCCACCACCGCTGGCGCCTCTCTTGCGCATGGGCGTGCTGGGCGGGCTCATCGCCTTTGCCAGCTTCGGCTCGATCATGATGGCCACGCGACTCGACAAGGTCGGGCAGGCGGCGGTGCTGCGCGAAACCTCGACCGTTTTCGCCGCCCTCATCGCCTGGCTTATGCTGGGCGAAAGGACCGGCCCGCGTCGAATCGCCCTTATGGCCTTGATCGCCGCCGGAGCCGTGATAGTTGAGTTGGGTGGATAGGAGCGACACACCCATGGCAGAGCCGCGAGAAATCAACCCGATGCTGAAAATGGCCCTCGAACTGGGCCCGGTTCTGGCCTTTTTCGTCGCCTATCTCTGGCTCAAGGATCATGTTTTTACCATCGCGGGCACCGACTATTCCGGATTCATCCTGGTGACGGCGGGGTTCGTGCCGCTGATGATGTTGAGCACCGGAATCCTGTGGAAACTCACCGGCCATCTCAGCCGGATGCAACTCTTCACGCTGGTGCTGGTGGTGATCTTCGGCGGGCTCACGGTCTGGCTCAACGATCCGCGCTTCATCAAGATGAAGCCGACGATCCTCTATCTCGTTTTTGGCGGCATCCTCGGTTTCGGTCTCCTGCGTGGCAAATCGCTCCTGCGGGTGGTGATGGACACGATGGTGCCCCTCACCCACGAGGGCTGGATCATCCTCACCCGCCGGTTGATGTTCTTCTTCTTCGGCCTCGCCATTGCCAACGAACTGGTCTGGCGCCTGATGTCCGAAGCCGCCTGGGTCAATTTCAAGACCTTCGGCCTCACCGCCGCGATCTTCATCTTCTTCATGACCCAGGGCGGCCTTTTCCGCGATCACGGCACCGGCGAGGGTGACGAGGATTCGCAAGCCTGAGTCGCAGGTCTGCCGCTCGATGGCGCTCTATCGCATGTTGCACCAGGTCGGATTCAACCGATGCCAAACGACAGGGCCGCACAGGGCCGCGGCCCGGTGCTCATACCATTGGCGTCGCGCACTTGATCCAGCAACGTCTTTCCCAGCTCGAAGCCATGCGCGCCTCATCCAAAGCACCGGGCCGTCGGGGCGGCCCTGTGCTGCCCGGGCGGCTTTGCCGCCGTTCCGGGCGGCGGTGACTTCGATCAAGGAAAGCACGCCCTTCTCCCCCTCATCCCTTCGGACCGAAGAGAACTCCGTGGCTCTCCTTGTTCTCCTGCGGGGTCTGGCGCAGCTCGGCGTGAAGCGCCCGGCCCGCCTTGACCCCCGGACGGCTGCCCACCGCCTCCAGCCAGCGGGCGAAATGCGGCTTGTCGTCCAATGTCTGCTGCTGCCCCTCCCAGAGCGACGCCCAGGGCCAGATCGCCATGTCGGCGATCGAATAGAAATCGCCCGCAACGTATTCGTTCTCCGCCAGCCGCGTATCGAGCACCTTGTAGAGCCGTGCCACTTCGCCGCGATAGCGGTCCTGCGCATAGGGAAGCACCTGCGGCGGGTCCATCACCGGCGCATATTTGAGGAAATGATGCGCTTGCCCCGCCATCGGCCCGACACCGCCCATCTGCCACATCAGCCATTCCTCGACCGCGATCCGCTCGCGCTCGGATGACCCGTAGAACCGCCCCGTCTTGCGCGCCAGGTACATCAGGATCGCGCCGGATTCGAACACCGAGACCGGCGCGCCCCCCGGCCCTTCGGGATCGACGATCGCCGGCATCCGGTTGTTGGGCGAAATCGCCAGGAATTCCGGCGCGAACTGCGCGCCCTTGCCGATATTGACCAGCTTCACCGCGTAAGGCAGCCCCATCTCCTCCAGCGCGATGGAGGCTTTCCACCCGTTCGGCGTGGGCCAGAAATAAAGCTCGACAGGTTCGGTCATGGCACAACTCCCTTATCGGGCGTCATGATGGCGCATTTCGCCCCATTGGCAAGAGCGCGAGCGACGGCCGCCACGTGACCGCCGCGCCCCGGGGCGGCTCGGGCGCGGCCACCCGCAGCGCGTCGAGCGGGATCGCGTCGGCCTGCCGCATCAGCGTCGCATAGAGCGGCAAGGCACCCCGGCGCAGATAGGGCGACCAGTGACAGACTGCCGGCCGCGTCTCTCCCAGCGGATGACCCAGCGCCGCCAGCCGCTCGACCACGTCCTGCTGGTCGAGGCGCAGCGTCACCCGTCTCGGCCCATCGAGCGGCACGCGCCCCAGCACCCGGTCACCGGGTTTCAAACGCCGCCGCTGCACCGGGCCGACCAGCCGTTCCAGCATCATGTCGAAACCGGCATTCTCGCGCCCCGTGACCGCGATGAGGTCGGCTCGCCGGCCCGCGCCCCGCGCCAGCGCCGCCTCGGCCGCGCTGCGAAACTCGGCCGGGTTGAGCAATATCGCCCGCCCGACCGTGCCCGGCTCAAGCTGCGCCATGGCCCGCATGACCACCCGCGCCCCAAGGCTGTGACCGATCGCATGCACCGTCCGTCCCGGCGCCGCCGCGCGGATCACCCGCAACGCGCGCGCCAGTGCCCGCCCGGCAAGCGCGGCCCGGCGATAGGCATCCCAGATCGTGCCGCGCGCCTCCCAGCCGAAGGCAAGGCCAAGCCCCTCATCCGCCGTGCCGCTGCCGAATCCCAGCCCCCGGGGCCAGCTTTTCGCCTTCCAGCTCGGGCCGTCCTCCATCGCCAGGATATGCGCATGCGGGCAATGTGCCCCGTATCCGGGCCGGAAACTGAATCCGTGCACCATCACGATCACCGGCCCGGTGCTGTCCCGCGCGGCCCGGGCCAGCGCGGCCTCTGCCGATCCCTCGGCGCGATGCAGCACCAGCCCCGCATCGGCAGAATTCACCCGGATCACAGGCATCCGACCTGCTCCCACAACATCTTGTGGGTCTGCTATCGCGCAGCCCCATGAAACCCGCGTGAAACATGGATTACAAATCCATGACGTTACCAGGGCGCCACGAATCGAATTGACGCGCGAGCGTCCCGCGATTAAACGCACCCCGTGGCGATTTGTTACCGGATTGCGGGCCACGTTAAACATGCCGCTAAAGAGGTCATCGCAGGGCTGCCCCCCGTCGCATGACCGCGACCGGGGGTTTTTTCATGGGGGTCCGCCCCCGAAAGGAGCGCGTGATGAGCGACAAATGGAATGCCCGAACCGCACTGGTGCATGGCGGCACCCGCCGCTCGCAATATGGCGAGGTGAGCGAGGCGATTTTCCTCACCCAGGGGTTCGTCTACGAGAGCGCCGAAGCCGCCGAGGCCCGCTTTGTCGAGGCCGGTGCCGACGAATTCATCTATGCCCGCTACGGCAACCCCACCGTGGCGATGTTCGAAGAGCGGATCGCCCGGCTCGAAGGGGCCGAGGATGCCTTTGCCACCGCCTCCGGCATGGCCGCCGTCAATGCCGCGCTCATGTCCTGCCTCAAGGCCGGCGATCACGTTGTTGCCGCCCGCGCGCTCTTCGGCTCCTGCCTTTACATCCTCGAAGACCTGTTGCCCCGTTTCGGGGTCGAGGTGACATTCGTCGACGGCACCGATCCGGGCCAGTGGCGCACCGCCATCCGCCCCGGCACCCGCGCCGTCTTTTTCGAGTCCACCGCCAACCCGACACTCGAAGTGATCGACATCCGCGCGGTGGCCGACATCGCGCACGAAAACGGCGCGCTGGTCATTGTCGACAACGTCTTTGCCACCCCGGTCTTTTCCCGCGCCATCGCGCTCGGCGCCGACGTGGTGGTCTATTCCGCGACCAAGCATATCGACGGGCAGGGCCGCGCGCTGGGCGGCGTGGTGCTCGGCACGCGCGATTTCATCCGCAAGACGGTCGAACCCTACATGAAACATACCGGCGGCGCGATGTCGCCCTTTACCGCCTGGATCATGCTCAAGGGGCTGGAAACCATCGACCTGCGGGTGCGCGCACAGGCCGCCAGCGCCCTGAAACTGGCCGAGGCGCTCGAAGGCCATGCCAAGCTGGCCCGCATCCTCTTTCCCGGCCTGGCCAGCCACCCGCAACACGACCTGGTCCGCGCCCAGACGGGACAGGGCGGCACCGTGGTCTCGCTCGACCTCAAGGGCGGGCAGGCGGCGGCCTTCCGTTTCCTCAACGCGCTTGAAATCGCGGTGATCTCGAACAACCTCGGTGACGCGAAATCCATCGCCACCCACCCGGCGACGACCACGCATCAGCGCCTCACCGATGATCAGCGCGCGGCGCTCGGCATCACGCCGGGCCTGATCCGGTTCTCCGTGGGGCTCGAAGACCCCGACGACCTCGTCGCCGACGTGATGGGCGCGCTCGACCGGGCCTGACACCGGGCCTGCCCGGTCCTTCATCTTGCCGGAAATACTCAAGGCTCCGCCGTTGCCGCGTCGCATTCCCTTGCGGCAGGGGCGCAAAAAACTGATCCATGCCCGCCCCCTCGCGTATACCCCGGCATAAGCATTGGCAATTTTGCCGTGTCGGCACTACATTGCAACTGGCAGCATCGGCCCATAGGGGGGCAGGCACATGAACAAGATCACGCCCGATATCGACAAGGCACCCACGCGCGACGAAGCCGAAACCGCGCTCGCCCGTCTGCGCCAATGGGCCGAACAGGCCAGCCCCGCGGAACGGGCCGAGCTCGATCCCGCGCTTGCCCGCCTGATCCCCGGCGCGGAATACCCCGAGTTTTCGCGCGACTATCCCGAAGGCTTCATCGTTTCGCCCGCCTACAAGGCGACGCTGCCCGATCTCCAGAATGGCCCGGCCAGCCTCATCCGCGGCGCCAGGCGCGTGATCCAGCATGTCGGCATCTCGAATTTCCGCCTGCCGATCCAGTTTCACACCCGTGACAACGGCGATCTGACGCTGGAAACCTCCGTGACCGGCAGCGTCAGCCTCGAAGCCGGCAAAAAAGGCATCAACATGAGCCGCATCATGCGCAGCTTCTATGTCCATGCCGACAAGACCTTCAGCTTCGAGGTGATCGAGGCCGCGCTCGACGATTACAAGTCCGATCTCGAAAGCTTCGACGCCCGCATCCAGATGCGCCTTTCCTTCCCGACGAAGGTGCAAAGCCTGCGCTCCGGCCTCACGGGCTATCAGTATTACGACATCGCGCTCGAACTCGTCGAGCAGGCGGGGGTGCGGCGCAAGATCATCCATCTCGACTATGTCTATTCCTCGACCTGCCCCTGTTCGCTCGAACTTTCCGAACATGCCCGCTCCGCGCGCGGGCAACTGGCCACGCCGCATTCGCAACGCTCGGTGGCGCGGCTCTCGGTCGAGGTGCGGGACACGGCGAAATGCCTGTGGTTCGAGGATCTCATCGACCTGGCCCGCGCTGCGGTGCCGACCGAAACGCAAGTGATGGTCAAACGCGAGGACGAGCAGGCCTTTGCCGAGCTCAATGCCGCCAATCCGATCTTCGTAGAGGATGCAGCCCGGCTCTTCGCCCAGCAACTGGAAAACGACCCGCGCATCGGTGATTTCCGCGTTGTCGCCAGCCACCAGGAATCGCTGCATTCCCACGATGCCGTCTCGATCCTGACCGAGGGCGAATTGTTCGAAAGCGCGAGCCTCGACCCGAAGCTCTTCACCACGCTCTTCCACGTCGGCTGAACACCCGGCGCGCAAGAGCGCGTGCCCGATCTTTCGGCGAAAACCGTCCTGGCGGTGCCCAAGGCTCATGCAGGGGGCGGGAGTCCGGGTTGCATATTTGTCAGTGGTGCTGACCCATTTATCCCCTATCTTGATGAGCAGGGAGGAAACCACGATCTGACCGACTTCAGGAAAGGTTTCCAAAATGGCTGATATCACATCTCAAATCTCGATCGCCGATAGCGTCCGCACAGGCGTGGGCCGCTGGCTGACATCCCTCATGGGCAGGCTTGAAGCCTATTCCCATGTTCGCTCGCGCCGCGACCGGATCGACGCGCTCGAAGCCCGCTCCGATGCCGAACTGGCGCAGATGGGCCTCAAACGCGAGGACATCGTGCGTCACGTCTTCCGCGATCTCTACTACGTCTGAGCCGCTCCGCGCCGCGCCGGTGAGGCGCTCCGATCCCGCTTGACAGCGCGCGCGGAAACTCCCAACGCTCTGCGCATGATCGACATGCGCCCCGTTGGATATGTGATCGGCCTCCTGGTGGCCACGCTCGGCCTGTTCATGGTCCCGCCGCTCCTGGTCGATCTGGCCGAAGGGCGCGGTCACTGGCCGGCCTTTGCCGAGGCTGCCGTGCTGACGATCCTCGTCGGTACGCTCGTGGCGCTCGCCTGCCGCAATGGCGTGCGCGAGGGGCTGACCACCCAGCAGACCTTCCTGCTCACCTCGGGGGTGTGGCTGGCCCTGCCGGTCTTTGGCGCGCTGCCGCTCATGCTGGGGGCGACGGGGCTGGGCTTTACCGATGCGTTCTTCGAGGCGATGTCGGGCCTGACCACCACGGGTTCGACGGTCATCTCGGGGCTTGACGACCTGCCCAAGGGCATCCTGCTCTGGCGCGGCATCCTGCAATGGCTGGGCGGGATCGGGATCATCGTCGTCGCCATGGTGTTCCTGCCCGAATTGCGGGTCGGCGGGATGCAGGTCTTCCGCTCCGAGGCGTTCGACACGATGGGCAAGATCCTGCCCCGTGCGACCGCCATCGCGCGGCAGATCTCGGTCATCTATGTCGGTCTTACCATGGCATGCATGCTGACCTACCTCCTGCTCGGGATGAATGCATTCGACGCCACGGTGCATGCGCTGACCACGCTTTCGACCGGCGGTTTCGCCAATTACGACGCCTCCTTCGGGGTCTTCTCCGGCCCGCATGAATATGCCGCGACGCTCTTCATGATCCTCGCGGCGCTGCCTTTCGTGCGCTACGTGCAGATGCTCAACGGCCATTCCACACCGCTGTTTCGCGATACCCAGGTGCGAACTTTCCTGTCGATCATTGCCGTGCTTGTGGGGGTCACGACGATCGTTCTCACAACGGTTTTCCCGCAACACCATGAACAGGCATTCCGCGAGGCGCTGTTCAACATCGTTTCGATCCTGTCTGGCACGGGATATGCCTCGGTCGACTACATGGCGTGGGGCGCCTTCCTCGTCACGCTCTTCTTCTTCGTCGGCCTGATCGGCGGCTGTTCCGCCTCGACCACCTGCTCGGTCAAGGTGTTCCGCTACCAGATCCTGTTTTCCTCGATCCGCGCCCAGCTCAGGCGCACGATATATCCCCATGGCGTGTTCGACCCGCATTTCGAGGGGCGCCGCGTCACCGATGATGTGCTCAATTCGGTGATGAGCTTTTTCGTCTTCTTCATCGTCACGCTGGGGCTTCTGGCGGTCGCGTTGTCGCTCACCGGTCTCGATTTCGTCACCTCGGTCTCCGGTGCGGCGACGGCCATCGCCAATATCGGCCCGGGTCTGGGCGACATCATCGGCCCCGCGGGAAATTTCGCGCCGCTGAATGATACTGCCAAGTGGATCCTGATCTTCGGCATGTTTCTCGGGCGGCTGGAACTCATGACCGTCTATGTCCTGTTGACTGTTCAATTCTGGAGAGCCTGATGACCGACCGCCCGCTTGGAGCCCAAATCTCGCATATGCTGAAATCCCGCGGGGTCGATACGATCTTCGGTATTCCCGGCGTCCATAACGTCGAGCTTTATCGCGGCATCGAAGAGGCCGGGATCACCCATGTCCTCGCCCGCCACGAACAGGGCGCGGGCTTCATGGCCGATGGCTATGCCCGGGCCACCGGCAAACCGGGCGTGGCCTATGTCATCACCGGGCCGGGGCTGACCAACATCATGACACCGATGGGGCAGGCATATTCCGACAGCGTGCCGATGCTGGTGATCTCCTCCTGCCTTGCCGAAACCGCCGCCTGTCGCGGCCAGCTTCACCAGATGCGCGACCAACGCGCCGCCGCCGCCACCGTTTGCGACTGGTCCGAAGAGGCGCGCAGCCCGCGCGCCGCCTATGACCTGATCGACCGCGCGCTGGCCGAGTTCACCGCCGCGCGCCCCCGGCCCAAGCACCTGCAACTGCCCATTCCCCTGCTCGAAGCGCCGGCCCCGCCCGCGCTGCCTGCCATGGCCGCCACACGCACCCCCGGCGTGACGCCCACGGGGCTGGCCAAAGCGCGGGATCTGCTCGACCACGCGCGCCGCCCGCTCTTCATTCTCGGTGGCGGGGCGCGGGGCGGTGCCGACAGCGCCCGCGCGGTGCTCAGGTCCCAGGGCGCCGCCAGCTTCTGCACCCAGGCCGGGCGCGGCATCGCCGCCGTGGATGATCCGCTCAATTTCGGCGCGACCCTGGCGCGGCCTGAAAGCGCCGCCGTGATCGCGTCGGCCGATGCGGTCATCGCCATCGGCACCGAACTGGCCGAGGTCGATCTCTGGCGCGAGAGCCTTGGCCATGACGCGCCGATGCTGCGCGTCGATCTCGACCCCGAAAGCCTCTCGGACGGGCAGCGCGCCGATTTGCATGTCGCCTGCGATGCGGCCGATTTCCTCGCCGCGCTGGCCGAGGCGCAAGAGGGCAGGGAGCCGCGCCAAAGCGACTGGACCGCCGAGGAGGTCGCCGCCGCCCGCGCCCGCTGGCGCGCCGAGGCCGATGCCGAGCGCCCCGGAATCGTGCCGCTCTGCGATGCGTTGCGCGCCGTGCTGCCCGCCGATGCGATGATCTATTCCGACATGACCCAGTTCGCCTATGTCGCACAGGAGGTCTGGGACATGTCGCGCCCCG
This sequence comes from Rhodobacteraceae bacterium HLUCCO07, assembly GCA_001314705.1. Lineage (GTDB taxonomy): Bacteria > Pseudomonadota > Alphaproteobacteria > Rhodobacterales > Rhodobacteraceae > Aquicoccus. Next base: position 14,103 of record LJSU01000015.1, on the reverse strand, counting down.
GTCACTGGCATCACCCGTTCGGCTTTGGCACGCTGGGCTATGCGTTGCCCGCCGCGATCGGCGGGGCGGTGGCGCGCCCAAACCTGCCCACCCTCGCCATCGCCGGGGATTACGGCTTCCAATACACGTTGCAGGAACTCGGCACCGCGGTCGAACTGGGCCTGCCCCTGCCGATCCTGCTGTGGGACAACGGCAAGCTCAAGGAGATCGAGGACAGCATGACCGCCTCCCAGATCGCGCCCAACGCGGTGGTGGCGCGCAACCCCGATTTCCTCGCCCTGGCGCGTGCCTATGGCGCCCATGCCTGTGCCCCCGAAACCCCCGCCGACCTGCAACAGGCCGTGCTGGAGGCGCTCGCCGCTGACCGGCCCACGCTGATCCGCATGACGCTGTGAGGGCGGTGCCCGGGGCCGCAAGCGACCCGGGCGAAAGAGCTCGACCGCACGCACGCCGCGTTAACCCTTTCCAGCCCCGGTTTCGCTGCAACGCGGCGGTGCACGCATGTCAGCCGGGCGGCAGCCGGGAATCACCCCCCGGATTTCCGGCAGGCAAATGGCGTTAACCCAACCGTGCGCTGATCTCAGCGGTGCTTACCAGCAATTGACCAGAACCGTCATCCCGGCGGCGTGATCGGTCAGTGCCTCGGGCGTCAGGTCATCACCGCCACCGTCGGATTGTGCCGTGATTCCAAGGTCTTGAAGAATCCGGCGGATGGTGGCCGCATCGGCCGCGAAATGCACGTCCCCGGGCAGTTTGCGCGCATCCTCGGACGGTGGCAAAAGCATCCCGAAGACCGCCCCCTTGGTATCCATCACCGGCCCCCCCGAATCCCCCGGAAGCGCGCTCAGCGCCAGCCGCTTGAGCTCGGGTTCGTCTTGCAAGCCCTTGATATCGCTCAGCGTTCCAAATGTCAGCGTTGGCGCGCCCAGTCGCCCTTCGTAAGAGAATCCCGATACGGCCACCTCCGATTGCAGCCGCGGATCGCCCTCGCGCAGCGCCGCCACCCGCGCCGGGGCCAGCGATTCCCGGGCGCGCAGCACCGCGATGCCCCGTTCCTCGTCAAGACCAAGGAGCTCCGCCTCGTGGCGGTTGTCGAAGGTGATCTTCTCGCACCCCTCCACCGCTTGCACCGTGGTCACGACCGTCCCCCGCCCATCGACGAAAAAGCCTGAACGCGACAGGCTTGGCCGGCGGATCTCCAGCCCCGATACAAGGTCGATATTCTGTTCCGTTTCAACACCTTCTGCCGGACTCATCACGCCTTCCAAACGGCGGAAACTCTCGCGCATCTCATCCAGAAGCCGCGTTCGGCGCTCCTCGTCCCCGCGCGGCCAGACCAGGGTGAACCCCTTGATCTCGCCGCCCTGCAAGCGCGCTTCGGTATGGCTCGTGATGCGGTCATCCTGCCCGGTCAGGACAAAGCTGTCGCCGTCACGCTCGCGCGGTCCCGTCTCGGGCACGATTTCAAGCGTCTGCATGATGTCGTAAAGGCCGAACAGCGTGTTCTGGTCGCCCGGTTGAGAAATCATCAACACTTTTGCGTCAAGCTCGCCGGTGGCGTCGAAATGCACGAATGGCGGCCTGTAGGCGGTAAACGCCACCACGCCCGTCGGAATCGCCATTTCGATCCCCGCGGTGTCCTCGCGCACCAGCTCGAGGTCGAGACCGTCGAGAATGGCATTGTATTGCCGTTCGAGTTCGTCCCGCTGCATCGTGGTCAGGATGCCGGTCGGCTCATAGCCATTGTCGCGCTGCCATGCGGCCATCGCGCCACGCGTGCCGGGCCCGAACGCGCCGTCGATCGCCGCGGTGTAAACCCCGGCCCATTTCAGCATCTCCTGAAGCTCCATGCGCTCGTCCCGGCTCAATGCGGCCTCGCTCCGGCGCGCCTCGGCCGGGGTCTCGTCGATCGTCCGGAGCCGGGGTTCAGGCTCGGTCTCGGCGGCTTGCGCCTCGATCTCTTCCTCGGGTTCCGCGAGTTCGGGCAGGTTCAGAAAATTCGCGCCAACCGGCCAGAATTGTTGACGAAATCTCATGGTCCGGGTGATGAAACTGTCACGCGGAATCTCGCCTTCGGCACGGTAGACCCGCAGCACGCGTTCGGCGTCATCCTCGGTATAGGGGCCGAGTACGATGCCATACCAGCCACCCCCCAGCACAAACCCGTTCACGTCCGGCAGGCGCGCGTCATAGGCCCTGATGCGCTCTTGTACCTCGGCAAGGCTGCGCTTCGCCTCGATTTGAACCCATGCGACATCCTGTTGTGCCGCAAGCGGGCGGGCGAGAAGAAAAAGGATGATGAAAACCGCGTGAAACTGTCTGATCATGGTGGAAATAATGCCTTTGCCCCGTCCGCTCTCGCCTTGTTCCTTGGCGTGTTTTACCAAATCCCGCGCCCTGCGCATCCAAAATATGCGCGAGCCTGCAATTGACCCTTCCGCCCCCCCCGATTAAGCAGGGCGCGAACGCGATCCGAGGCGCGACGCAGGCGCATGAAAGAGGCATTTCAATGACGTCCCGACCGGTCAAACCCCGCAGTTTTCAGGAAATCATCCTGCGGCTTCAATCCTACTGGGCCGAACAGGGCTGCGCCATGATGCAACCCTATGACATGGAGGTGGGCGCCGGCACCTTTCACCCCGCGACCACGCTGCGCAGCCTTGGCACGCGCCCCTGGGCCGCGGCCTATGTCCAGCCCTCGCGCCGCCCCACCGACGGGCGCTATGGCGAGAACCCCAACCGGCTCCAGCATTATTACCAGTACCAGGTGCTGATCAAACCCAGCCCGCCGGACCTTCAGGATCTCTATCTCGGCTCTCTCGGGGCCATCGGCATCGACATGGCCCTGCACGACATCCGCTTTGTCGAGGACGATTGGGAATCTCCCACCCTCGGCGCATGGGGCCTCGGGTGGGAGGTCTGGTGCGACGGCATGGAAGTGTCGCAATTCACGTATTTTCAACAGGTTGGCGGCCATGACTGCCACCCCGTCTCGGGCGAACTGACCTATGGCCTCGAACGGCTGGCCATGTATGTGCTGGGCATCGACCATGTGATGGACATGCCCTTCAACGACCCAAACGCACGCATACCGCTCTCCTATGGCGACGTGTTCCGCCAGACCGAAGAGGAATATTCGCGCTGGAATTTCGACGTGGCCGATACCGATGTCCTCTTGCGCCATTTCCAGGAGGCCGAGGCCGAATGCGAGGCGATCCTGTCGCAGCCGCATGACGACCCCAAGACCGGCAAGCGCATCGTCATGGCCCACCCGGCCTATGACCAGTGCATCAAGGCGTCGCATATCTTCAATCTGCTCGACGCCCGCGGGGTCATTTCCGTCACCGAACGGCAGGCCTATATCGGCCGCGTGCGCGCGCTCGCCCGCAAATGCGCCGACGCCTTCGTGCAGACCGAGGCCGGGGGGTATCCCGCGCCATGAGCGGCAAGATCATCGCAGGATTCATCGTCATCATCTCGCTCATCGCGGGTGCGGCGATCTATTACCTCCAGGTTTACGCCTTCTACGAAGAGGTGACCCCCTCCGGCACCGATGACGTGATGCTCACGGCCTCGGCCACCGGGACGCCCGAACCCATCGCCTACGAGGACTTCCGCGCGATCAACGCCGACAGCTCGCCCATTCGCTACCGCGCCTGTTTCGCCACGACCCAGGATCTCGATGGCTTGCGCGCGAGCTATGAGACCTACGACAACCCCGAACCGCTCGTCGCCCCGCGCTGGTTCTCGTGCTTCGACGCGAGCGAAGTCGGCGCCGCGCTCGAAGCCGGCACGGCGCATGCCTTCATGGGCACCGCCAACATCGAATACGGCATCGACCGGGTCGTCGCCATCATGCCCGACGGGCGCGGCTTTGTCTGGCACCAGATCAACCATTGCGGCGAAGTGGTGTTCGACGGCCGCCCCGCCCCCCAAGACTGCCCCCCGAAACCGGAAGGCAACTGACATGCCCAACCTCCTGATCGAGCTTTTCTCCGAGGAGATCCCCGCGCGGATGCAGGCCCGCGCGGCGCAGGATCTGCAAAAGCGCATGACCGACGGCCTCGTCGAGGCGGGGCTGACCTATGGCGGGGCGCGCGCCTTTTCCACGCCGCGCCGCCTCACCCTCGCCATCGAGGATCTGCTCGCCGAAAGCCCCACGATCCGAGAGGAGCGCAAGGGCCCCCGCACCGACGCCCCCGACAAGGCGATCGAGGGCTTCCTGCGCGGCGCGGGCCTTACCCGGGATCAGCTTGAGACGCGCGACACCCCCAAGGGCGCGGTCTATTTCGCCAGTATCGAGAAGCCGGGCCGACCGGCTGCCGCCATCGTGGCCGAGGTGCTCGAAGACACGATCCGCAATTTCCCCTGGCCCAAGTCGATGCGCTGGGGCGCGGGCAGCCTGCGCTGGGTCCGCCCGCTGCATTCGATCCTGTGCATTCTCAGCACCGAGGAGGGCGCCGAGATCGTCCCCTTCGAGCTGGACGGCATCACCGCCGGCGACACCACGCGCGGCCATCGCTTCATGGGCGGCGAACCCTTCGCGGTAACGGGCTTCGACGACTACGCCGCGAAACTCAAGCGCGCCCATGTCATTCTCGACGCGGGCGAACGCGCCGACCACATCCTGCAGGACGCGCAAAACCGCGCCTTCGCCTCCGGGCTGGAACTGGTCGAGGATCGCGGCCTTCTGGCCGAGGTGGCGGGCCTCGTCGAATGGCCCGTCGTGCTGATGGGCGAGATCGGCGCCGATTTCCTCGACCTGCCGCCCGAGGTGCTGCAAACCTCGATGAAGGAACACCAGAAATTCTTCTCGGTGCGCAACCCCAAAACGGGCCGCATCGAACGCTTCATCACCGTCGCCAATATCGAGACGCCGGATCATGGCGCGACCATCCTCGCGGGCAACCAAAAGGTGCTGGCCGCGCGGCTCTCGGATGCGAAATTCTTCTGGGAAAACGACCTGCGCACCATCCGCGAAAAAGGTTTTGAGGGCATGGCCGCCGGGCTCTCGGACGTGACCTTCCACAACAAGCTGGGGAGCCAGGCCGACCGCATCAGGCGCATCGAGGCGCTGGCCCGCGAAATCGCCCCCATGGTCGGCGCCAAGCCCGACCTCGCCGCCGAGGCCGCGCGCGTCGCCAAGGCCGACCTGCAATCCGAAATGGTCGGCGAATTCCCCGAATTGCAGGGCGTGATGGGCCGCTATTATGCGCAGGCCGCAGGCCATGACGACGGCGTGCCCGAAGCCTGCGAAGAGCATTACAAACCGCTCGGGCCGGGCGATGCGGTGCCCACAAACCCCGTGAGCGTCGCCGTGGCGCTCGCCGACAAGATCGACACGCTGACCGGCTTCTGGGCCATCGACGAGAAACCCACCGGCTCGAAAGACCCCTACGCCCTGCGCCGCGCCGCGCTGGGGGTGATCCGGTTGGTGCTGGGGAATGGGTTGCGGATTGATTTTTCTCAGTTGGCTCCGAAAGCGCTAAGAAAGAATCTGTCTGCCGTCTATTCAAGTATTACGGATGACGCAGGACAAATTCCATTGAAAGAGGCTTTTGACGAGGATCGAGGCGACGGAACCGGCGCTGATCTGTATCTCGCGCTCGCAACAGAGCCTACAAGTGGCGACGGCGTTGCCCCCGATCATCCGGGCATTTCTGGTCGCGCTGCCGACCTCCTCGCCTTCCTCCACGATCGCCTCAAGGTCCACCTGCGCGACGAGGGCATCCGCCATGACGTGATCGACGCCTGCCTTGCGATGGAGGGCAATGACGATCTCACCCTTCTGGTCAAGCGCGCCGAGGCGCTGGCCGATTTCCTCAAGACCGACGACGGCGACAACCTGCTCCAGGGCTTCAAGCGCGCCAACAACATCCTCACCCAGGCCGAGGAAAAGGACGGGGTGGAATATTCCTTTGGCGCGGATGTCAAATTCGCCGAGACGCCCGAGGAAAAGGCCCTCTTCGCCGCGCTCGACAATGCCGAGCCCGAGATCGCCGCGGCCCTGAAATCCGAGGATTTCGCCGCCGCCATGGCCGCCATGGCCCGGCTGCGCGCGCCCACGGACGCGTTTTTCGAGGCGGTGCAGGTCAATGCCGAGAACGAGGTGCTGCGCCGCAACCGCCTCAACCTGCTGAGCCGCATTCGCGCGCTCTGCCTCTCGGTCGCCGATCTCACCCGCATCCAGGGCTGAGGCGGAGCCACCGCGAGATTGTCTTGCCGACCGCATCGTTTTCGCCCGGACCGCTTGCGGTCCGGGCATGCGCCCGCCCGCCCCACAGGCGGGCGCATCCGCGCCCACCTCGGGCGGCCGCATGCCCTCTGTTCAGAACCTTCCCCACGCACCCGACCCAAACGGCCTCAGGCGTCGCGCAGGACGTGAACCGCCCGGTCGGCCAGCATGTCCTTCACCGCCGCGCCATAGGCTTTCATGTGCGGGGCCGCTGCATGGGCCTGCAGCGCCGCCATGCTCTGCCATTTCTCGACCACCGCGAACGTGTCGGGGCCAAGCGGCGCCTGGAAGCCTCCGGCATCCTCGGCATCCACCACCGCGCGATACTCGATGCAGCCGTCCTCGGCCTCGACCGCCGGCACGTTGGCGCGGAACTTTTCCAGCACCGCGCCGCGCTGCCCGGGTTTGGCGGTGATGACCGCGAAGACGTGAACCATGCCCATTCCTGTTTCCTTCCTCACTCGCTGATCGCTCTGCCCGACCATGGGCGCGACCGCGGCGGGGTTCAAGCTTTTGCTTGCCTGACCCTCATGTGCGCGTATTCTGCGCCCCAAAGCAAAGGATGCCGCGTTGCAGCAAGACGATCCCCATATCACCCTGATCACCCCCACCGCACCGGTTGCGACCGCGACCCATGGCGGGCGGGCGAAATGCCTGCAACGCCTGGTGCGGCTCGATCTGCCGGTGCCGCGCACCGTGGCGCTTTCCTTCGACGCGGTCCACCGGATCGCCGCGGGGCAGATGCCCGACATGGACGAATTGCTCGCCCCGTTCGGCGACACCGCCCTCCTGTGCGTGCGCCCCTCGTCGGAAGACCCCGATTGGGGCGGGCCGGGCGCGGTGCTCAATATCGGCATGAACGATGCGGTCTATGCCGATTTCGCCGAGCGCCTGGGTCGCGAGGCCGCGGCCACGCTCTATCTGCGCTTCGTGCAGGCCTATGCAATCCATGTCGCACGCCTCGACCCCGATACGTTTGAAAGCATCACCCAGACCGGCTCCGAGGGGCTCGCCGAGGCGCTGGATGCCTATGAGGACGAGGCCGAAGAGGCGTTTCCCCAGGACGCGTCGGTCCAGCTTGCCGCCGTCCTTCGCTCCATGGCCCGCGCCTGGGAGGGCACGACCGCGCGACTCCTGCGCCAGGCCAAGGGCGCGCCCGTTGATGCGGGGCTGGGCCTCGTGGTGCAGGAAATGGTCCTTGGCGTGGGGCAGGGCGAATCCGGCTCGGGCGTGATCCAGCTTGTCAGCAGCGCAACCGGACTGCCCCAGATCACCGGTCGTTACCTCTCGCAAAGCCAGGGCCGTGACGCGCTCGAAGGCGAGGCGTCGCTCTATCTTGAACGTGATCCCCGCGGCCCCTCCCTCGAAGAACTGGCGCCGCAGGCCTTTGCCGATCTCATCGAGTATACCAAGCTCATGCGCGTCAAGCTGCGCGCCGAGATGCAGGCCGAGTTCACCATCGAGAACGGCAAGGTCTGGCTGCTCGACGGGGTGCGCGTGCCGCGTTCGACCCGTGCCGCGGTGCGCATCGCCGTGCAACTGGCCGAGGACGGGGTCATCCCGCCGCAAGAGGCGCTGATGCGTGTCGATCCGCGCATGTTGAGCGAGCTTCTGCACCGGCAGGTCGATCCCAACGCGCCGCGCGATCGTCTGGCCCGCGGAATCGCGGCCAGCCCGGGGGCCGCGACCGGCCGGATCGTCTTTTCCGCCTCCGAGGCCCAGGCCAGCGCCTCGCGCGATGAGCCTTGCATCCTCGTGCGCCGCGAAACCTCGCCCGAGGACATCCGCGGCATGCATGCCGCCGTCGCGGTGCTGACCGAACGCGGGGGCATGACGTCACATGCGGCGGTGATCGGGCGCGGGCTGGGTCTGCCCTGTGTCGTCGGCGCATCGGAATTGCGCTTTCACCTGCGCAAGAAAACGCTCACCGCCCCGGATGGGCGCGTGTTGCGCGCGGGCGACGTGATCACCGTCGATGGCACCTCGGGCGAGATCCTCGCCGGGGCTGCGCCGCTCCTGGAATCGGCGCAGGACGACACGTTCCAGACGCTCATGGGATGGGCCGATGCCGAGCGCGACATCGCCGTGCGCGCCAATGCCGACACGCCCGCCGACGCGCTCACCGCGCGCAATTTCAAGGCCGAAGGGATCGGGCTGTGCCGGACCGAGCACATGTTTTTCGAGACCGACCGCCTGATCGTCATGCGCGAGATGATCTTTGCCAACACCGCGCAGGACAGGCGCGCGGCGCTGGAACGGCTCTTGCCGATGCAACGCGCCGATTTCACCGAACTCTTTCACATCATGCAGGGGCAGCCGGTCTGTATCCGCCTGCTCGACCCGCCGCTGCATGAATTCCTGCCGCATGATCGCGCCGGCCACCGCGAACTGGCCGATGCGCTCGACCTGCCGCTGTCGGACGTGACCCGCCGGGTCGAGGCGCTGGGCGAATACAATCCCATGCTGGGCATGCGCGGCGTGCGCCTCGGGATCACCGTGCCCGAGATCTACGACATGCAGGCCCGTGCCATCTTCGAAGCCACGATCGAGGCGAGCCGCGACGGCGCCCCGGTGGTGCCGGAGATCATGATCCCGCTGGTTTCCGCCAAGCGCGAGGTCGAGCTGGTCAAGACCCATATCGACGCCATCGCGGCCGCGGTGCGCAACGAGACCGGGCAGGATTTCGACTATCGCATCGGGGTCATGGTCGAAACGCCCCGCGCGGCGTTGCGCGCGGGCGATATCGCGCCGCATTGCGCCTTTCTCAGCTTCGGCACCAACGATCTGACCCAGATGACCTATGGCCTGTCGCGCGATGACGCGGGCCGGTTCATGTCGACCTATGTGCAACAGGGTGTCTTCCCCGAGGACCCGTTTCACACCCTCGATCAGGAGGGCGTGGGGGAACTTCTGCGCCTTGCCGCCGAACGCGGCCGCGCGGCGCATCCCGACCTGGTGCTCTCGATCTGCGGCGAACATGGCGGCAGCCCCGAATCAATCGACTTCTGCCGCGCGGCCGGATTCGACTATGTTTCCTGCTCTCCGTTCCGGGTGCCCGTCGCGCGGCTTGCCGCGGCACAGATCGCCGTGCGCGACAAGATCGGGTAGCAGGCGCCCCATCGTCGGCAATATCGTGCAGGTGCCCATAACAGGTGGGACAGTTTGGCAACACTGCGCCACGTCGCGAAAAGTGACCAAACTGGACGTTCGGGGAAAACTTGACTAAATAACCGTCGGTTACGAATCCAAGTTCATGTGCTTGTTCAAGTTTGCCACCTGGGGATGTCCGAAATGTCTTTGCTGCCTGCCTTTTTCGTGGCGTTGTTCGCCGCTGCACCCGCTGTTGCCGACACCACGGTCAAACAGCTTTTGACCAAGGAAAAGCGCGCCCTCGCGTCGCTTACCTCGGATCAGGCAAGGGCGCTGCTCGATCCCGTTTCCAACGATTTGCCGCTCTACTCCACCGACTGGCTCGCCTCGCAGCCGCGTGTGAAGGGTGGACCGGAATGGCAATGCCTCGCCGAGGCGCTTTACTTCGAAGCCCGCGGCGAGACCGTCAAGGGCCAGTTCGCGGTGGCCGAGGTGATCATGAACCGTGTCGACAACCCGGATTACCCCGACACGATCTGTAACGTGATCGGACAGGGCACGGGCCGCAAACATGCCTGCCAGTTCTCCTATACCTGCGACGGCAAGAAAGAGGTGATCAACGAGCAGGGCGCATTCAACCGTGTCGGGAAGATCGCCAAGGCGATGGTCGATGGTGCGCCGCGTGTGCTGACCAAGGGGGCGACCCACTACCACACCAAGGCTGTCAATCCGCGCTGGGCGCGCACGTTTCCGCGCACGGCCACGATCGGGTTTCATCACTTCTATCGCCAGCCGACACGCCTTTCGCAAAACTGACCGCTTGCGTCACCCGCCCCCTGGACATCGGATCGCCGCAGCTTCGGCATCGCGGCGGGCATGCCGCAAATCGCGGGTTTCTTGCCGCGCCTCACCCTGTTATGCGCGCCCGGCACGGCTAGACTGGCCTCCGATACCCGAACTCCAAGCTGCCGCCCCGGAGGGCTCAGGCCATGAGCAACGAAATCAAACTCGCCTTCGCCCATCCCGACGCGCGGTCCCGGGCCACCGGCGGAGCCCAACCGTATGACCGGATATCGCTGCGCGATCACGTGGTCGAGGTCGAAATCGGCGCTTTCCAGTCCGAGCGCGGCAAGACCCAGCGCGTGCAGTTCAACATCGTGGTCGAGGTCTGCCCGCTCGACAGCCTGATCGACGATGATGTCGATCGCATCCTGAGCTATGACAAGGTGACCGAGGCAATTGCCACCGAACTGGCCGCCGAACGGCTCAACCTGCTCGAAACGCTGGCCGAACGCATTGCCGAGCGCATCCTGTTCGAACCCCAGGCCGAGCGCGTCTTCGTGCGGGTCGAGAAACTCGACCGTGGCCCCGGCGCGCTGGGGGTCGAGATCGTGCGCTCGAAGGGCGACCCGGCCCTGTTCACCGCCCCGCCCGAGCCGGGGGATCGGCCGCATCCGCAGGTCGTGTTCCTGTCGAACGCGGCCATCGCCGCGCCGCATCTATCCGCATGGCTTGACCAGCTTGAAGCAGGCGAACACCCGGTGCTGCTTTGCGTCGGCCCGTCCGACCTCGCCGTGCCCCGCACCGGCCACGCGATGACGCAACGGCGCATCGACCTGCTGGCCATCGAACAGAATGCCTGGGTGCTGGCCGCGCGCGATCCGCGCTGCGTCGTGGTCGAAACCCGGACCGAGCTCGACTGGGCGATGAAGCAGGGCCAGATCAGCGTCTGGGCCCCCTCCAAGATCGTGCTCGACGCGGTTGACGGTCCTTCGGCCAAGGGTGGCGACGCGGTGGCGCTGGCGCTCTGGTTCGCGCGCACGATGGAGGCGGCCGCGTTTCTCGCCATCGGCGAATCCCTGCCGGAAACGCCTGCCGACCTGCCCGGTCGGAGCGTGCCCGCGGATGCGACGCGGCTCTGAAGCTTGCCAATCGTGCTGCAATCGCGCATTTCGTTGCCATGAACGCCTATTTCCGCCCTCTCGTCCAGACCGGCCCCGCGCGGCCCGATGATGCGCTGCCCCTTGCGGGCGGGGCCTGCTGGTTCACCCATGTCGAGGCGCTGCGCCGCGATGGCCCGTCCGAGATCCGGCCCGCTTCCACGCTCGGCGATGACATGCGCGCCCGGCTCACGGCGCTGCGTCGGCCGATCTGCGGGCTGTCCATGGACACCCCGCGCCTCATGGGTATCCTCAACGTGACCCCCGACAGCTTTTCCGACGGTGGCGCCTTCGACGGATTCGCACCCGCGCTGCGCCACGCGCTCGGGATGGCCGAAGCGGGGGCCGACATTCTTGACATCGGCGGCGAAAGCACCCGCCCGGGCGCCAGGGAGATCCCCGTCGCGGTGGAAATCGCGCGCACCGAACCGGTGATCCGCGCTGTTGCCTCCCAGATCACGACGCCCATCTCGATCGACACCCGAAAGGAAACCGTGGCCCGCGCCGCCCATGCCGCGGGGGCTGCGCTCGTCAACGACGTGGCTGGCCTCACCTTCGATCCGCTGCTGGCGCCGTTCTGCGCCGCGCAGGGCCTGCCGGTCTGCATCATGCATGCGCAGGGCGATCCCGAAACCATGCAGGACGATCCGCGCTATGACGACGTCCTCCTCGATGTCTATGACTGGCTCTCGGATCGGGTCGGGGCGCTCGAAGGGCTGGGCATCCCCCGCGCGCGTATCATCGTCGATCCGGGCATCGGTTTCGGCAAGGCGCTGGAGCATAACCTCGCGCTTCTGAACGGCATCTCTCTGTTTCACGGGCTGGGCTGCCCGATCCTGCTCGGTGCTTCGCGCAAGGGGTTCATCGGCCGCCTGGGCCGTGCGCCCGAGGCCGCCGATCGCGCCCCCGGCTCGATCGCCGTGGCACTGGCCGCCGTTGCGCAGGGGGTGCAAATCCTGCGCGTTCATGATGTAAGCGAAACCGCACAGGCGCTGTCCCTCTGGCGCGCCGTCACGCAAGGACAACCATGACACGCAAGCTTTTCGGCACCGACGGCGTGCGCGGCACCGCCAACACGCATCCCATGACCGCGGAAATGGCGCTCAGGATCGGGGCCGCCGTGGGCCGCTATTTCCGGCAGGACAAATCCGTCGCCCACCGCGTCGTGATCGGCAAGGACACGCGGCTTTCGGGCTACATGTTCGAGAACGCGCTTACCGCCGGGCTGACCTCGACCGGGATGAACGTGCTGCTGCTCGGCCCCGTGCCCACCCCCGCCGTCGGTCTGCTGACCCATTCGATGCGTGCCGATCTGGGCGTGATGATCTCGGCCTCGCACAACCCGGCCGTCGATAACGGCATCAAGTTCTTTGGCCCCGACGGGTTCAAGCTGTCAGACGAGGCCGAGACCGAGATCGAGGCGCTCATCGAAAAAGGTGTCGAGCCGGTGCAGGCCCGCAATATCGGCCGCGCCAAGCGGATCGACGACGGCCGCTTCCGCTATGCCGAACGGGTGAAATCCACCTTTCCCGCGGGCCAGCGCCTCGACGGGATCAAGGTGGTGGTCGATTGCGCCAACGGTGCCGCCCACCGCACCGCGCCCGAGGTGCTCTGGGAGCTGGGCGCCGAGGTCATCCCCATCGGTGTTTCCCCCGACGGGTTCAACATCAACCAGGATTGCGGCTCGACCAAGCCGCGCATCGCCTCCGAAACCGTGATCTCGCACGGTGCAGACCTGGGCATCTGCCTCGATGGCGATGCCGATCGGGTCATCCTGATCGACGAAACCGGCGCCCCGGCCGACGGTGACCAGATCATGGCGCTTCTCGCCGCCCGCTGGGCCGAGGAGGGGAGGCTCAAGGGCGGGGCGCTGGTCGCCACGGTGATGTCCAATCTCGGGCTTGAACGGTTTCTTGCCGACCGCGGGCTGCGGCTCGAACGCACCGCGGTCGGCGATCGCTACGTGGTCGAGCGGATGCGCGCGGGTGGCTTCAATCTCGGCGGCGAGCAATCGGGCCATATCGTGATGACCGACTACGCCACAACGGGTGACGGGTTGATGGCGGGGCTGCAATTCCTGGCCGAGATGGTGCGCACCGGGCATCGTGCCTCGGACCTGGTGAAGAATTTCGAAAAGGTGCCGCAGCTTCTCAAGAACGTGCGGTTCAAGCCCGGCCAGCTGCCGCTGACCGAGGACAGCGTGCAGAAAGCCATTTCCGATGCCGAGGCGCGGCTCGGGGTCCGGGGGCGGCTTCTGATCCGCAAATCGGGAACCGAACCGCTCATCCGGGTCATGGCCGAGTGCGAGGACGAAACCCTGCTCAACGCGACCGTCGATCAGGTGGTCGCGGCGGTCGAGGCGACGCTTTGACAGGTTAACACCGCGCGCCGGCCCCGAGGCGCATCCGCCGGCAGCCGGGTGGCAGCCGGGCGGCAGCCGGATGTCACCCCCCCGCCCCGGTCTTAACCGTTGCTTGCATGTCTGCCCGCTTCGGGCCGCGCGCAGATGCCCGGATTCAATGAAAACAATGGCTTGCCCGTTGCGGGCGCGCGGTCTTGCAGTCCCGCGCATGAATTTTTCACGACCTTTTTCATGACCAAAGAGTTAAAGCGCATCGCGCATGCTCGGAGTCACCCGCCCGTCGCGCCAGCGACGGGCACGCGTCCGCCCGCCCCAAGGCGGGCGCGTTCCGCGCCCACCCGGGCGGCCGCGCGCCCGTCGTCAAACCGTCTCCGATTTAGAGCTTTTCAGGTTTACACGAAAACAAATGGATCGAAACGCGCGTTCGACCGAAGGGAGAGGCAGCGCGTTTTCGATTCCGTTGAAACCTGAAACGC
>LJSU01000018.1:58307-324629 GCA_001314705.1 Rhodobacteraceae bacterium HLUCCO07 | reverse complement strand
CCGGGCATGGATCGCGACCGCGATACCGATCAGGGCCACGCCAATGAACACCCACCGGAGCGTGTCGAGGTAGGGCACAAGCGGCAGGATCGCGGATTGGGTCTCGGCCAGAATGTCCTGCACGCCCTCGACACCGGCGGCTCCGACGGTCGCCACTCCGGCCGCGCCACCACCTTTCAGGGTGCGGCTGAGCGCCGCTGCCACCCTTGCGGATCGCTTGGGTTGCGTAGGTGAACTCGCCCGAGGCCGGGATCATGGTGACGGCCTGCGTCAGCCCCTCGGCGGTGTCCGGATCGGCTACGGGTGCGAACACCTCGAAGGAGAGCTGCGGAATGCGGTTGCCGAAGGGGCTGAGGTCCAGCTCCTCGAAGACCACATAGGCGGTGTCGCGCCAGCCCGAGTACATCGCATAGCGCGGCACCTCCGGCATGCCGGTCTCGATCGACATGCTGGGCAGCGTCCAGGAGCCGGACTGGAACTCGTGGCTGTACGGTGCCTCGACGCCCGTGGTCGTGGGGGCGCCGAAGGCCGCCTTCAGCCAGAAGCCGAACGCCTCGGCGTCGAGCGGCACGACAACGTCGCCATCGGCCGTGACCGCGTCCTTGATCGGTGCCAGCGGATCGCGGCCATAGCCTAGCAGCTCCGAGTTCAGCAGCGGCTGCTCCGCCCCCAGCGAGGTGCTGGCGAAGGGCATCTTCGTGAAGCCGCTGGCGGGCAGCGTTCCATAGGTCGTCTCGAACGCAAGCGCCATCTGCGCCCGCGCGCCTTGCGCACGTGCCATGGTGTTCTCCTCGGGTTGTCGGGATCAGGCCAGCTGGTCGGCTGTGGAATAGTGCAGGACGACCGGGATTACGGCGGCCTTCAGCGTGGCTGCGCCCTCAACCGGCAGATCGACGGGTCGTGGCGCTTCCGCCTCAACCCAGTCGCAGAGCCCGCCCTGCGTGCGGTCGGCGGCGAGAGCCGCTCCGATGCTCGTGATCAGCGCGTCGAAATCGGCGTCACGTCCCGTGCCTTGGACCACCGGCTCGATCTCGGCGCGGTGCTGGTAGTGATACGCGAGTGGCGAGAGCGTCACCTCCGGCTCACCGGGTTCCCCGTCCCGCAGGATCAGCAGCCCCTCGGCCGGGACACGCTCGGGCAGCACCTCCCCGCGCAGGGCGGTCGCGGGCAGCGCCGAGAGCCGCGCGTGCAGCGCGGTGAGGATGGTTTCGCGGAAGGTGGGCATATTAGTTCAAGCGGTCTATCAGAGTTCTGAGGTTAGATTCGATCCAAGTTGGCGGTTGCGTCAGTGGGCGAAGTGCGCGGAAGTAGAAGAAAATGGCATAATCAACCAAAGGGAGAACGGCCGTGAGCGACCTAGACGAATACGACCTATTTCTCCAAAACTGGGAGCCGGGCGAGCTGCTGCGCTATTCAACCCTTCCACAAAACCTGAACGACCCTATGGTACGAAACCGGCTTTTTGAAGATAGTACCGGAAATGCTCGTGTTGAACGAGCTAAGTTCAGTGTTGGAAAGAAAGCCATGGCGGCAGACGAACTAAGCGCCAGAGCTTACGAGTTTTTTCAATACCACCACGAAAATTGGGCCGCTGAATTTAGAGACTATGTTTTGAGCAAGGACGTGCCAGTCGAGAAACTCGATGCCTTTGTCACCAGTTTTGCTCAGTCATGGGTCGATGGGATTGCGCGGCGACAAAGCTCGCCGGAGATGCGCGCAATCAAGGCATCCATCCGCGACTACGATCTTTTGTGCCATCCAACTCATGCGGGCCGGTTCGTCATCAAGTCAGTCGACGATAGCGTTCCGCCTCTTCTCTCCCCCAGAGAGATGGCCGTAATTTTCGAGGCCAATAGGGGACTCTTAGATTCTTTCATGCCCCAGTATATCGATCATCTTGGATCCGATGGCCCAAGTTCTCTTGACGAAATTTACGTTCGTCGTGGCGTCTATATGCCTACGCTTGATAGCGTTCGCAGAGAGCTCCACTTCCTCAGTTCCTATTCATTGACCCTTGGCCCCGTGGAGCAATTTGCGCAGACATGGAACAGTGCAACACGCGAGACCGGAATGCCGGTGATATTTTCCGCGCCGATGCCGGCTATCCAGGACCGGGTCGTTGCCTTTGCTCCTTTCATCGAAAACATGGACATTGGCCAATTGGAGTTCGTAGTTGCGCCGCCCGTCGAAGAGACCCCACTCCGGCAAGATGGAATGCACGGGGGTATCCGAGAATTTAGCTTCCGCTAGCTGATCCTACATTCAGAAATCGCCACCCACAGATACGGGTGACATCGGCCTGCAGCGCTCACACCATCCGCACGGCTCCCGCGCGTGTCTCAGGTGAATAGCGGTTCGCTCGGTTGTCTTTTTCCATGGCTCCAATCCGTCCTCGATTTGGAGCCTGCGGCAAACCCGGCGCGGTTCATTTTCCCGAGCTCTGCTGGACATGTTGGGCAAACCCGAATACTTGACTCTCAGATGAAATCAATGCGCTCATCATTTGATTTGGAGATTTGGAGATTTGGAGTTAACATGACCCGCACAGCCCTCATTACCGGGATTACTGGTCAAGACGGCTCTTACCTGGCCGAGTTTCTTCTTCAAAAGGGCTACGAAGTGCATGGCATCAAGCGCCGGGCTTCATCCTTCAACACGCAACGTGTGGATCACATCTATGAGGATCCGCACAGCAATAACGCCAAGTTCAAGCTGCACTACGGTGATCTGACCGACAGTTCGAACCTGACGCGCATCCTCAGCGAAGTGCAGCCCGACGAGGTGTACAATCTCGGGGCGCAATCCCACGTTGCCGTCAGCTTCGAGGCGCCGGAATATACCGCCGACGTGGACGCCATGGGTGCGCTTCGCCTCCTCGAAGCGATCCGATTTCTGGGACTGGAGAAGAAGACACGGTTTTACCAAGCGTCGACTTCGGAACTCTACGGCCTGGTCCAGGAGATCCCGCAACGCGAGACGACGCCCTTTCATCCACGCAGTCCCTATGCGGTGGCCAAGCTCTATGCCTATTGGATCACGGTGAATTACCGTGAAGCCTACGGGATCTATGCGTGCAATGGAATCCTGTTCAACCACGAAAGCCCGCGACGCGGCGAGACTTTCGTGACCCGCAAGATCACCCGCGGCCTGGCCAATATCGCGCAGGGACTGGAAAGCTGCCTCTACATGGGCAATATCGACGCCCTGCGCGACTGGGGCCATGCGAAAGATTATGTGCGCATGCAGTGGATGATGCTGCAGCAGGAAGTTCCTGAGGATTTCGTGATTGCCACCGGTGCGCAGTATTCGGTGCGCGACTTCATCACATGGAGCGCCGCCGAGCTTGGGGTCACACTACGCTTCGAGGGCGAGGGGCTGAATGAAAGGGGGATCGTCCAAACGGTCGAGGGCGACAAGGCCCCGGCGGTCAAACCGGGCGACGTGATTGTGCAGATCGATCCGCGCTACTTCCGCCCGGCGGAGGTTGAAACTCTGCTGGGTGACCCGTCCAGGGCAAAAGCCAAACTGGGCTGGACCCCCGAGATCACCACACAGCAGATGTGTGCTGAGATGGTAGCGGAAGACTTGAAAACCGCCCGTCGCCATGCGCTTTTGAAGGAACACGGGATGGACCTTCCGGTCAGCCTGGAAAACGGGTGATACAGGGGCGATGGCGATCATCAGTTTCCGGTACAATTTCGTTTTCATAAAGACGACGAAAACCGCCGGCACCAGTATCGAAATCGAACTCGCCAAACGGATCGAAGAGGACGCGATCGTGACGCCGATTCTGCCTGCCTTTGCCGGGCACCGGCCGCGCAACCATGAAGAGGGTCGCTACTACAATCACATGCGCGCGGCAGCTATCCGCGAGCATCTGGGACGGGACAGGTTCGATCAAATGTTTCGCTTTTGCGTCGAGCGCGAACCTGTCGACAAATGCATCAGCCATTTCCACATGCTTCGCAACTCCTCGCTCCACAATCCCGAGAGGCAGTATACGCTCGACTGGGACGGCTACTGCCGCGCCGGTCGCTTCCCTGTCGATCTAGGGAAATACACCGATAATGATGAGTTATTGGTTGACCGTGTCCTTCGTTATGAAACACTTCAGGATGATCTGCCAAAGCTCGCAGAAGAGCTTGGCCTGCCCGGCTTTGAACTGACCGCCCGCGCCAAGAGTGACTACAGGGAGCCTGAGCTAGTCCGGATCGACGAGGTCACCGAGACGCAGCGCGCGACCATCGCCGCAGCCTTTGCGAGAACCCGCCGGCTCACCGGCCTTTATGCGTGAACGGCCATGATCTCGACCGCGCATCGACTGATCTTTCTTAATGCGCCCAAGACCGGGGGCAATGCCATCCAGACGGTGCTTTTGCCGCTGTCGGATGACGTGAAGGTGACTGGTGCCGCGCAAGATGGGGTGCATCGCTTTGGCATCCGCAGCGCGCTGACGCCCCACAAGCACGCGACCCTTGCCGATTACGCGTCCAGACTCGGCGTTGCGCTTGGCGACTTTCGGGTGTTGATCACCCTGCGCCCGCCGTTCGAGCGCCTGATATCGCTTTATTTCTCGCCCCACCGATGGTTGGGGTGCAAGCCGACTTGGGACGAAGCTGATTTTCTCGCACTGATGCGAAAGAGTCCCAGCATCGCATCGTTCCTTCGCGTTGACGGACGCCTCCGGTTTCCCGATGCGACGCTGCGCTTTGAAACGCTAGCGACGGATTTCGCACGGGTTTCCGCGCGCTGGGGGTTGCCAATTCCTGACCCCCGAATTCCAGTTCTGAACGAAAGTGCCGACACCAGTGGGTTGCGACATCAGATTCTGGCCGACACTACCCTGCGTGGTATTGTTGAGGATTTTGCCGCCGAAGATATGGAGCTTCTGCGAAGACTGGACGCATCTTGGGGTTGCAACGACGCCGAAAGTAAAAAATGATCCCGATGGATCAAAGCATAAATGCATAACGGGAAAACGAAATGCAGCGTATCTACATCGCCGGGCACCGCGGAATGGTGGGCGGGGCCATACGACGCCGACTGGAGGCGCAGCGGGCGGCGGGCGAGGATATCGAACTGATCACTCCCACCTCGTCAGAGCTTGACCTGACCGATCAGACCGCGGTGCGGGGGTTCATGCAGGCGGAATGCCCGGATGTGGTGATCCTGGCCGCCGCGAAGGTGGGCGGGATCCATGCCAACAACACATATCCAGCCGATTTCATTTATGAAAACCTGATGATCGAATGCAACGTTATCCATCAGGCTTTTGCCGCCGGGGTGACGCGCCTCTTGCAATTGGGATCGTCCTGCATCTACCCGCGGGATGTACCGCAGCCGATGCGTGAAGATGCTTTGCTGACCGGCACACTGGAACCGACCAACGAGCCCTATGCCGTCGCCAAGATCGCCGGGATCAAGCTGTGCGAAAGTTACAACCGACAGCATGGCACCGATTACCGTTCGGTCATGCCGACAAACCTTTATGGGCCTGGCGACAATTTCCACCCGGAGAACTCCCATGTCCTGCCCGCCCTGATCCGCCGTTTTCACGAGGCGGCCCGTGATGGGCTGGATGAGGTGACGATCTGGGGAACGGGCAAGCCCCGACGCGAATTTCTCCATGTTGATGACATGGCCGAGGCCTCGCTCTTCGTTCTGGGCCTCGACAAAACCACCTATGAAGCCAACACCGCGCCGATGTTGAGCCATATCAACGTCGGGTCGGGCACCGACGTGTCGATCATGGAGCTTGCACAGATGGTGGCTGCTGTTACCGGGTTTCGGGGTCGCATCACCAGCGACCCGAGCAAACCCGACGGCACTATGCGCAAGTTGATGGACCTGTCGCGCCTGGCACGAATGGGTTGGCGCGCGGGGATCGGACTGGAAGAGGGTCTTCGCTCCACCTATGACTGGTTCCTGAAACAGGACTCCGATACCCTTCGCGCAAAATAACTCAGAGGGTTAACCCGATGAAACCAAACCCCTTCGAGACTTCGACCCGCCTCAAGTGCTTGGAAGAATAAAAAGGATTTGCCGAAATGATTACGCCCCTTCTTCTTTCCGGTGGTTCCGGCACCCGCCTCTGGCCCCTGTCGCGCAAGAGCTATCCCAAGCAGTTCGCGCGCATCACCGGAGAGGAAAGCCTGTTCCAGGCCTCGGCGCGGCGCCTGTCGGGTGAGGGGTTCAACGCGCCCATCGTGATCACCGGCGCCGATTTTCGATTTATCGTGACCGAACAGTTGGCCAATGTGGAAATCGCTCCTGCCGCGATTCTGATCGAGCCCCGGGGGCGCAATACCGCCCCCGCCGTTCTGGCCGGTGCGCTCAAACTGGCGGCCACGTCACCCGGGGTATTGATGCTGGTGGCTCCGTCCGATCACGTGATCCCCGATGCGGCGGACTTTCGTGCGGCCGTGATCGCCGCCGCCCCCACCGCCAAGGCCGGGCAACTGGTGACCTTCGGCATTCGACCCGACCGTGCCGAAACCGGCTATGGCTGGCTGGAACTGAGCGCAGCGCCCGACTTCACACCCAAGGCACAACCGCTCAAAGCATTCGTGGAAAAGCCCGACGCCGCCACCGCCCAGACCATGCTGGATGGTGGCCAGCACCTTTGGAACGCAGGGATCTTCCTGCTGTCCACCGATGCGCTCATCGCGGCATTCGAACGCCACGCGCCCGAAACCCTGGCCGGCGTGCGCGCCGCGCTCGACATGGCCGAGACCGACCTGGGGTTTACCCGGCTGGCCCCGGAGCCATGGGACGCGCTGGAGGACATCTCGCTCGATTACGCGGTGATGGAAAAGGCCGACAACCTGTCGGTGATGCCCTATGGCGGGGCCTGGTCCGATCTGGGGGGGTGGGACGCGGTGTGGCGCGAAAGCGAACCGGATGCCAGCGGCGTCGTCACCGCCGGCCCGGCGACGGCGATCGACTGTCACGGCACTCTACTGCGAGCCGAGGAAAGCCATCAGCACCTGGTGGGAATTGGCCTGACCGACATCATTGCCGTGGCGATGCCCGACGCGGTTCTGGTGGCCCACAAGGACCGCGCGCAGGATGTGAAGAAGGCGGTGGCCGCGCTCAAGGCCGAAGGGGCGGTGCAGGCCGAAACCCTGCCGCGCGACTACCGGCCCTGGGGCTGGTTCGAGAGCCTCGTGGTGGGTGGGCGGTTCCAGGTGAAACGCATCGTCGTGCATCCCGGCGCGGCGCTCAGCCTGCAAAGCCACCATCACCGCGCCGAACACTGGATCGTGGTGGAGGGGACCGCGCGGGTGACGATCGACGAGGAGGTGAAACTGGTCAGCGAGAACCAGTCGGTGTTCATCCCGCTGGGCGCCGTGCACCGGATGGAAAACCCCGGCAAGGTGAACATGGTGCTGATCGAGGTGCAGACCGGGACCTATCTCGGCGAGGATGACATCATCCGCTACGACGATGTCTATGCCCGCGGCCAGGGCGTCAAGGGATAGTGACCGCAGACTCTCACATTCAAGGCCATCAGGTCCGCACCAGACAAGCCAATGCCAAAGAAGAGGCAAACTCCGGCGGCCCCGCGCAGATCATTCGAAGAAGGATCATCAAAGGGCCTGCCGTGCTTGAAGGGAACAACAATCTGTTCCAAGAAGGAGTGGCACCCATACGAGAGTTTTTGCACAACAAGCATTACGGCCCTGCCGCTGGGCAGGCGAGGAACAGGGAAAAGACATGAGCAGCAAGACTGTGCATCTCCATATCGGTCGCCACAAGACCGGCACCAGCAGTATCCAGGCCACGCTGGCGGCACATCGCGATCTTCTGCGGTCGCGCGATATCCTCTACCCGGCCAGCCTGCCTGTGAACCACACGAGGTTTTTCAAGGATGCATTTTATCCTGGCCCCGAAAGCCTCCCATACAACAGACAGAACATGACACGCGCGGCACTTAGGGAGCGCGCGAAGAATGACGTGGCCGGGATCAAGGAAGAAGTTTCAGCCACCAATCCAGAAACGGTTGTTTTCTCTGGTGAAGATGCGTGCTTCTTGCCTCCCAAGGGCATTCGCAACCTCAAGGCGTTCACAGACGATCTGTTTTCATCAAGCTTTTGCAATATCATCGTATATGTCCGCCATCCCGTCTCGCGGGCACTCAGCGGCATCCAGCAGAACGTCAGGGGCGACGGACTTACATTCGAAGACGCAAAGGCCCGCCACCTTCGAGGCGGCGGCAAACGGAATGCCGCGATCATCGAGGATTACGCCACCGTGTTCGGAGCAGATGCGATCACTGTCCGGTCGTTCGAGGCGGCGCTGGAGGAAACCGGCGACATCGTCACCGACTTTTGCGTGACAGCGGGCATCGACACGGCCGGGATCACCCCGATCCGGCAGAACGACAGCATCGCCGCCGAGATCGTCCATTTCCTGTCCTGGCTCTACGAGGGGCCGCGGCGCTCCGGCGAAGCCCCAGGCCAAAAACTGATCAAGAACCGGAAAACACGGGTGCCCATCTCGGCGAAGGAACGCAAGCTGCTCTTCGGTCTCAAGGGCGCGAAGGCCGATTTCCTGACTGCCGAAGATATCGACACGCTCTGGAGCGTCGTGGAAGACGACATGGCCTTTCTCGAAGAGCATTACGGTATCGCCTACCGCAAGCCCGACGCGACGCCCCCCGCGGAAAGCCAACTTTTCGCACCAGGTTTCATGGAGCAGCTCGACGCCGCCACACTGTTCCTTTCATCTTCCTTGCAGGAAGAAATGAAACGGTTCTTGCAAAGTCAAAGCATCTGAATGCCTTACAAAGGAAAGAGAATGCCACACGCTAGTAACGCGACTATCACGCTCCATATCGGTCGCCATAAGACCGGCACCAGCAGTATCCAGGCCACGCTGGCGGCGCATCGCGACCTGCTGCGGTCGCGTGGCGTGCTCTACCCATCAAGCCTGCCAGAGAATCATTCCGCATTTTTTAAGGATATGTTTCATCCTAGTCCGGAAAACGCCACCAGCAATCTTCGCGGGTTGACGCGCTCAGAGCTCCGGAAACGCGCTGAAACAAGGCAGAGCGCATTAGCGGAAGAGCTGGCAACGACCGATATTGAATCCATTATTCTTTCGGGAGAAGAGGCCTGCGTTTTGCCACGCAGGAGCATTCATAAACTCAAACAATTCACTGATAGCTTGATGGAACCAAGCAACTATAATGTGATTTTCTACACCCGTCATCCCATTTCTCGCGCGCAAAGCGGTATCCAAGGCAACGTGAAGCGGGCACGCGTGACGTTCGAAGATGCTAAAACGCGCCACTTGAGCGGTGGCGGCAAGCGCTATGCCGCGATAATCGCGGATTACGCCGCCGTGTTCGGCGCCGAGGCGCTTACCGTCCGGTCGTTCGAGGCGGCGCTGGAGGAAACCGGCGACATCGTCACTGACTTTTGCGTGACGGCGGGCATCGACACGGCCGGCATTACACCAATCCGCAAGAACGAAAGTATTGCCGCCGAGATCGTCCATTTCCTGTCCTGGCTCTACGAGGGGCCGCGACACTCCGGCGAAAAGCGACTCGTGAACCGGAAAACACGCGTGCACGTTTCTGACGAGGAACGCGAGTTACTCTATGGCCTCAAGGGCGCGAAGGCGGATTTCCTGAGCGCCGAGGATATCGACACGCTCTGGAGCGTCGTGGAAGACGACATGGCCTTTCTCGAAGAGCATTACGGTATCGCCTACCGCAAGCCCGAGGCGACCCCGCCCGCGGAAAGCCAACTTTTCTCGCCCGGTTTCATGGAGCAGCTGGAAACAATTCTCCCCAAGCTCTCTCAGCCCCTGCGAGATGAATTGAAACGGTTTTCGGAAATCCAGGGCGTCAAGGAGGCGAGATGAAGAAATTCGTCGGAACGCACACCCGCTATCCTGACCTGACGGGCAAGCGTCAGGCCGAGGGGGGAAAGCGGCTGCGCGGGGAGACCCGCGAAAGCCGTCCCGGTGCGCCGCTGATCACGATCATCACGGTCTGCTTCAACTCGGCCAAGACGCTCGAGCAGACCTTCCGCTCGGTGCGCAACCAGACCTACGACAATATCGAATACGTGGTGGTCGACGGGGCCTCGACCGACGGGACGGTGGATATCATCAAGGCCCATGAGGACCTGATCGACTATTACGTCTCCGAGCCCGACAAGGGCCTTTATTACGCGATGAACAAGGGGCTGGAACTGGCGCAGGGCGAGTATATCCTGGTCTTGAATTCGGATGACTGGTTCGCGCGCCATGCCGTCGAGGATCTCGTGCTGGCCAAGACTTACAGCGGCTGCGATATCACCGCTGGATGGGCCCGCCACGTAAACGCGCGAAACGAGCCCACCGATGTCATGCGCTCGATGCCCTATGACGCCTCGTCCTATCTCAGGATGCCGCTGCGGCACGAAACCATGCTGATCCCGGCCACGATCTATGACCGGGTCGGCGGCTACGACACCCGCTTCCGGATCATCTCGGATTACGATTTCACCATCCGCCTGTTCGAGGCCGGCTGCACGGTTTACGAGTACCCCCGCGCGCTGCTGTTCTTCCGCCAGAGCGGCGTGTCCCATGTCGACACCGACGGCGTGCTGCGCGAACGGCGGCAGGTTCTGCACAAGTATTTCCCCGCCCTCGCGGACCCCGAGATCGACCTGCTGATCGACCGTTTCAACCATACCGGCGCACAGCTGATGCATCTGGCCGAGCGCCCGGACCTGGATCCGCGGCTGCGCGCCGCCATTCGCTGCTATGTCCGCGACAACGCGCGTAACGGGCTGGCGGGCCGGGGGCGGCCGCAATGGCGCGACCACGGCGCTGCCGATCTGGAACGCGTGCACGCCGCCCGGCGGCAGGACCGGCCCGGCATCAGCGTCATCCTGGCCGTCTACGATGCCCAGGACACGCTGCGGGACTGTCTGGACAGCATCCTGGCACAGAGCTTCTCCGATTTCGAACTGATCTGCGTGAACGACTGCACACCCGACGGCTCACAGGCGATTCTGGACGAATATGCCGAACGCGACGACAGGGTGCGTCTGCTGAAGAACGACAGGAACATCGGCCTGGGCGCGACGCGCAACCGCGGCATCGGGGCCGCTAGGGGCAGCTATATCTTCCATGTCGACCCGGACGACACGCTGCCGCCGCAGGCGCTCGAAACGCTGTATCGCACCGCCGACCGCTACAAGTCGGAACTGGTGCGCGGCGCCTATCTGCGCAAGCAGTTCCACCACGGTTCGGGCGATTACGAACCCAAGGTCATGCTGCCGCTGGGGCATAACCGGACGGTGGTAAACGCCAAGGCGGCGGATGTGCCGGAGATCGTCCAGATGCCGGAAGGGCACTGGGCCTATCTCTACGATGCGGATCTGGCGCGACGCGTGCCCTATCCGGAAGACCTCAAGATGGGCCAAGACGCCATTTTCCTAGTCTCCGCGCTGACCGCTGCGGATTCCATCACCGTCATTCCCAATGTGGTCTACAATTATCTGGAGAACCCGAAATCGGCGATGAACGTCTTCAATTTCCAGAAGTATCTGGACGTTCTCGAATGGCGCCGGAGGGCTTTCCACATGCTGAGGAACGCGTGGCTGGAGAAAATCGGCCAACGCTTCCTCAATGTCTATGCCCATC
The DNA here is from genome assembly GCA_001314705.1 of Rhodobacteraceae bacterium HLUCCO07. GTDB lineage: Bacteria > Pseudomonadota > Alphaproteobacteria > Rhodobacterales > Rhodobacteraceae > Aquicoccus. The sequence continues at coordinate 312,986 of LJSU01000018.1, read as the reverse complement.
TCCCCTGGCACGACCAGTTCATCAGCAACTTCCGGGAAACCCCCGACGAAGCGCGCCTCACGCGCTTGGGAGAGGCCCTGCGAACCGCCTGCGCTGAAGCCGGCATCGAACGCATGAACCCCAAGGCACCGGCCCACCGCCGGAGATTCCTCCAGCGCCTCCTGGAGGGCGACACCGCGGCGGCGGCCAGGGAGATCCGGGCGGTGGAGTTCGCCCCCCCCGCGCCGCGCCCCAAGATCAGCGTCATCCTGCCCGTCTACAACGCGGAAGAGACCTTGCGGCGCTGCATCGACAGCGCCCTGAGCCAGAGCCTACAGGAGATCGAGTTGCTCTGCATCAACGACCGCAGCCCGGACGGGTCGCAGGCGATTATCGACGAATATGCTCGCAAGGACGCCCGCGTCGTTCCCATGATGAACGAGAAGAACATCGGCCACGGCGCCAGCCGCAACGCCGGGATCCGCGCCGCCCGGGGGCAGTATATCTTCCATCTCGATCCCGACGACACGCTGCCGCCGGGCGCTCTGGAAAAGATCCATGCGCTTGCCGAACGCTACGGCAGCGACATGACCCGCGGCGCCTATATTCACGAACAGCTTCTGCTGGGTCAAAGCAAAGCTCGCAAGGAGCGCAAGGGGCTCAAGGAGGGCGCGGCGCATATCGTCAACACGACGCTGGCGCAGTCGCCAGATTATCTCAAGAACACCGAAGGCCACTGGTCCTATCTCTACCGGGCGGAATTTGCCAAGCGTGTGAAGTACCCTGAAGACCTCAAGATGGGGCAGGACAGCATTTTCATCGTCAACGCTGTCGTGCAGGCGCAATCGATCAGTGTCACCGACGCGCTGGTCTATCACTACCGCGCCAACCCCAACAGCGCCATGAACACGTTCAACTTCCGCAAGTTCATGGATGCCCTGGAATGGCGCATCCGCGCCTGGAGCGTGCTGCGCGATGCGGGATTTCGGGAGGCCGGCGAACACTTGCTGTTCCGGTTCTGGAGCCCAGCATTCTTCCAGAACCTGACCGAGACGCTATCGGACGAGGAAAAGCAGGCTTTCGATCAGAAACTGGGCCGGGCATTGAGAACAGCTGGCTATCCCGGCTCCGGTTCGGCCAAATTACCACAGGTTCGACAATACTTCAAAACTGTGTTGCAGACCTTGCCCCTCGAAGCGGCCTTCGACGTAGCGGAACCGCTGCACATCGCCACGTTTTCGACCCAGGATCACGGCGGCGCTGGGCTTGGCAGCCATCGCAGGGTCGAGGCGTTGCGTCGCCACGGTGTAGATGCACAGATCCACTGCCTTTTGAAGAAAACCGATAAACCGCATGTCCACCAAGTCCCGCTCTCAGCACCGGTCGAAGGCATGGATCTGCGTGCTGCCTGGCGCCAGGCGAGCGTACTCACCCGTCAAGAGCAGCCGGAATTGAAAGCTCGTGAAATGTTCTCAAAAACCGGCACCATCGTCGACTTCCGTGACCTCAGGCCCGTTTTCGACGGCGCCGACATCGTGCACATGCACTGGGTTTCCGGGATCTTCGATTATGATCACACGGACGTGTTGGCGGATAAACCGGTGGCATGGACCCTGGCGGACATGAACGCCTTTACCGGCGGTTGCCATTATTCGGAAGGGTGTGAGAACTACCGCGAGGATTGTCGCGATTGTCCGCTGCTCGAGAAGGGCTCGGACCTGGCGCACAAGGCATGGCAGAAGAAGCGCGCGGCGTATGCCAAGATCAAGAACCTGCATGTGATTTGCCCGTCGCAATGGCTGGCCGACCGCGCCCGGGACAGCACGCTCTTCGGCGACCGGCCTGTGCATGTGATTCCCAATGCCTTTCCGGTGGATCGCTTCACACCCACGAACAAGCTTGTGGCGCGTCAGAAACTTAGCCTGCCGCTGGACAAGAAGCTGGTCGTGTTCGGCGCCGACAGCCTGAAAAATCGCCGCAAGGGGGGGGATATTCTCGCTGAAGCAATCGGGCATCTACGCGACATGGGGCAGGCGAGGGATGTCGAGGGGGTTTTCTTCGGGTCGGCAAGCCTGGATCTGGGTGTCAAGGGCCACAACATGGGCCATGTGCCGGATGAAACGAAGCTGTCGCTGATCTATGCGGCGGCTGATGTTTTCGCCTTTCCGTCGCGCGAGGACAACGCGCCGCTGACGGTGGCTGAGTCGCTGCTGTCGGGCACCCCTGTGGTTGCGTTTCCGGTGGGCAACGTGCCCGAGATGATCCACCACAAGGATACCGGGTTCATCGCCAGATACGGGGATGCCAAGGATTTCGCTGAAGGGTTGGTTTGGGCATTGAACGGATTGGACCCTGACAAGATACGCTTGCGCGGATTACGCGGCCATCTGCATGCGCGGGCACACAATGATCCTGATACCGCCGCAGCCCGCCACATCGCACTCTACAAAAGAATGCTGGAAAAAAGCCGCGCTTTGGAACAGGCTGACGAGAAAGCTACGAAATTGGTCAACGTGCCGCAATTGGGCCAGAAATATGCCTAGGAGCTCGGGACATCGGCTTTTCTGGTTTCGTCGGCAGAGCCGGCGTAGATGCGTGGGTTCCACCGGCGGATTCGATCCATTTGCCATACCTTTACCCTTGCAGTGCTCCTACCATTGGTCATCCACCGCACACTCCTTATCTTCGGATGACGACGCGACACGCGGTTAATTGACGCCCCGCCACCTTGCCGATATCACCAATGACAGAGGTGTGCCCCCACGCGCCAAGAGCAACCTTGAGGATTTAGATGGAAAGCATGCGTAGTGTGCCCGGTGACGCAGAATCCGAAGCCTTCGGATTTGCGGCTCATTTGCTTGGACCGGACGGCAGTGGCACCCAAATGCCCGTTGGTGTCTCGGAACTGGCCGGGCACCTCGAACGCAGTGGCACTCAAGGGATAATTATCTATGAAGATCCATCGACGGTCATAGCCCATCTTCTTGAATCAGGACGTCCTTTGAATAAAGCATTGGCTCAGTGGAGGGCGGTCGCCCAGGAGCATCTTGCACTTTGCCGTAAAAGTGGTCGGCGCATTGCACTTTGCGGGACCACACAAGATTCGGCAGAGGCCGTAATCCTTTCCGAACAGTTATCTGAACGGTTTGCCAAGACCAAGCTGCCCGGACTCTCAACTGCCGTTTCTCCACCTGATCCGTTCTTTGTTGCACTGGCTGCACTTTCCGCCGGGCGTGACAGTGTCACGCGTGACATGATCGAAGAACTTCTGGCGCGAAGCATTGTTCCACCCGTCTCACCGGTTAATCTCTCGGTGGATGATCCGGAAAGCAGTCTTGAGACCCTGCTTGGACGCTGGAACTCTGCACACACGGAATTTGGTAGCCAGGTTGTTGATCTGAATGGCCAAGTCGCCCAGTTGGAAAAGACGTTGCACGAAACGTCGGAATCGCTGGAGGAGACAAGAAAAGCGTTGGGTTCGGCCGAAGGATCTCTGGCCAAAAAAATCAGTGCGCTGAACTCCCAAGGTCAAGAAATCGCGAACCTTATAAAAGAGCGCGATACCGCTCAGACAGCGGAAGAAAAGCAGAGCAGAACCGCCGTCCTGCTAAATCACCAGGTCAGCGAACTGGAGGCGGCGCTGAAATCCAGGGTGGACGAAGTCATCAGGCTGAACGCCGACCGGAAGGCGCTGGTCGAGACACATGAAAAGAAGGTCAGCGAACTGGAGGCGGCGCTGAAATCCAGGGCAGACGAAGTCACCAGGCTGAACGCCGACCGGACAGCGCTGCTCGAGAAACATGAAAAGAAGGTCACCGAGCTGGAGAGGTCGTTAAATCGAGCGCGCCAATCACTGGATGGAACTGAAGCGGCGCTAGCGGAAAACGAGCGTTTGCAAAGCCAGATCGATGAAATTTACGCCTCTACCTCTTGGCGCATTACGATGCCAATGCGGTCGATCAAGAGACTATTTGTCGGCATATGATTGGCTCGTCTCGCAAGGCATAGCCCAGACGCGCGCACAGCTTTGCATAGAAAGGGCTTTCATCGATCTCGGCCTCGATCTCTTCTGAGATCTCGCGCCGTGTTCGGGGTGATATGTAAGCTGAACTTCTGCCGCTATCACCTGAGATGTCCACAATCTGTATCAGTGACTCGGCTCCGGGCATGAACGATAATGCAAGTTCGGCACAGATCTTTTCCAGTTGCCCATCGGGATCGGCCACGAATTCTTCATACCGAAACAACGGCAAATCCCGATGCCGATCAAGAAAAGCCATGTGACGCCTGGCGTATTCCTCAAGCGTGAAGGGGCTGAAGGTCTGCCAACCATTCTTTATCAGCGACAGATAGCAATCCAACGGGTGGCGCACCGTGACCACCGACAGTACAGGATCGGTCTGCGCCAGAATTTCATGCAGTGTGGGCCGTTCTGGCGGGGCTGTGTCCGAGCAGAAGTGGGAATGGGCGTGATCGCGTAACAGTAGGTGCCGACCGGATTCATTCAGCGCACCGTGCAATTCCGCCAGAGCCGCACGAAACATCGCCAGAGCCGTATCGTCATCTATAGGTCGCAAGGCGACGCGCGCTGCATGAATCAGGTCGGTAGGCATAAACGACCGTTTGTGCCGCGCGTTCATCTGCATTCGGCTGAGAGGATCAATCTCGCTTAGCAAGGTGACATTGGGCATTGTGGCTAGGCATTTACTGATCAGCGTGCCGCCGGAACAGGCCAAGTGGTGGATCGAACGCACCGGCGTGGATGGCGGCGCAGCCTCGCAAAGCGCCTCGCACTGGGACAGCAGGCTGGGCAGCGGTGCAACGTCGGACAGAGTTTCCGGGTGGTTAACCGCATAGTCGTGCAGCATCTCCAAGGTTTCGTTCAGACTGGCTTGCAGGTATTTCGGGCTGGACGGGTCGTTCATCTGGAACCGGTCTTCTTGCTCGGTTTGCGGGTTGTTTTTGTCTGTGCTTTCCGAGGGGCTTTGGGAGTGGGTTTGGCCTTTGGGGGCTTTGCCGACTCATCGGTCGGGCCTTGGTCGTCGATGGCCGCAGGGTCTGGGACATCCAGATTGTTCTCGGCAAGATGCAACTGCTGAAGTTGATGGGCGGCCTGCTGCAATCTTGGTGTCAGCTTTTCCAACAAAGCTTGCTGCGATGCGCGGGCTTTTTCAACTTCGCGGAATCGTACCTGCAATTCCTGCAAATCCGATTGCGCCAGCATCTGCATCCGAAGCGCCACCCCGAGATCCGACTTGGCCTGCTGCGTGTCTTCCTGCGCCTTGTTCACCGTGTTCTCCAGCTCGGCGATCCGCTTGCTACGGTTTTCCGCCTGTCCACGCGCCGTATCGCGCTCGTCATTGGCTTTCGCCAAATCCGCCTCGCGCGATTTCAGAGCCGCCCGGCTATCAGACAAATCCTTTTCCAAGGCCGCGATCTGCGTTTGCTGTTTCTTGCCGGTCTCTATTGAAGTAGCCAGTTCGGCACGGGTTTCGTCCAGGGCGCGCGCCACCAGATCGACATGAAAATCAAGCTCTGCCCAGTCAGGATCGTCGGAGCTATTACCCGTGAGGGTAAAACCCTGTTTCAGAACCCAGTCTTGCAGGACGGCGCGCGACGCGGCGCCCTCGACCATCGGCACGGTACCACAGCGCAGCTGCAAGTGGGCAACCCGTGCCAGGAACCCATGCGCAGCCAGTCCTTCCAGGATCGTCATCTCGGCCCCGGGTGCATTGACATGCAGCGCCAGGGGGCCTGTCAGATCCTCCAGCTCTTGGGCCAGTTCCGCGGGCGTCATCACCGCGACTGTCATGCGTCCTACTTCGCGAAGGCCCGGCAAGGCCTCCTTCAAGGCCGCTGTCGGGGCAAACAGGCTGCGCAGTCCAGGAAAATTGAATTGCACCAGTGAATTCTGTCCGGCCTTCTGCCCAATCGCCGCGTCAATCACCCGCACTCCCTCTAGAGCCCGGAGCCGCAGTGCCCGAGAGGGGTCGGGTTCGACCAGAACCACCTGTCCTTTGGCACTCGCCAGCAGGTCATCAAGTGCACCATCAGCCAAGGGCGGTCCAATCACGATCAGGCCAGAAGTAGGAATGTCGCGGTCAGTCACATCAAGATCCATGGTTTTTCCAAGTCCACGCTATGCCTGTCATAGAATATTCTGCGTGCTAGAACAGCCATAAACCAACAAAAACCCATACCGCCGGTTTCTGTCCCATACATTCTCGGATCTTGAGGGTCTTGTGCAACTGCCAATCATGTGACGACATGCGCTCACCCAGACAATATCCGTCCATGCATACGTGACGGCCCCAAAGCGGTCTGACGGTTTTGCGACTGATGATGGCGCAGCGCCAGTCACAGGGCGGGCACAGAAACCACTGTCGGTGGCCGCCGAACGCCGTGTTGGTCCAGTTCGTGCATATTCACCCCCCAAAGTCGAACACATCGGGAATTGTGTCGACCAGCTTGGCTAGCTCGCGGATGGGTTCGGCGAGGATGTCGCGTTTCTTGCTTCCGTCACTGTGACAACAGTTGTGACGTGCACGCACAGTCCTGTTGAATGTCAGCTCGTGTCGTGACCTTGCCACGCCCGATCTTGAAGCGCGACACGACCGTCTGCCCTTTCGTGTTCAGCCGTCCTTCCGCCACCAGCAGGCTCGGCCCGTCCGCCAATAGACGAAGCGCAGGCACAGACGGCGTCGTCGCTCCCACTCTCCGGGCCTAATCCTGCCGCCGTGCAGGGCCTTGCCAGCCGCCGGCAGTGGATCACCAGCCAGAGCCCGTTCTTCGAGCGGATCAGCGGCTCCGTATCTCGCGCGCCCACGATGATTGGCGCCTTGGAGCAGAACAGCGCCGCGGCAGCGAGGCTCTCGCCAGCCTTGGGATAGGTCTGGCTTCGGATCGAGTTGGCGAGCCGGGGTCCCAGCCCTGCGCTGGTGATCTGAAACCGCCACGCAGTCTTCAACCCGGTCCCGGCCTCGTGAATGGCGGCCGTGACAGCGCGTTCCCCGGCTGCTACCTTGGCGGCCATCACCGCGACGATGTCGGGATCGATGTCGAGCTTCAGTTTCATCGGTTGTTCCATTGAGGGCGCAAGACCACAGCTCAGGATTGCAGCGAATTTGCTGTCCAGGTGTTCGGTAACATGCGAGACATTGCGGGGTTCACAGGTACTAATCCGCATGATGCGGTGTTCTTGCAGCAATACGCATTCGATGTATTCGGATGAATGGACGTACAATGGGAAGGATCCAAAATGGCTCTCGAAAGTCTGCTCGTTATAATTCTCGTAGGTGCCGTGGCCGGTTGGCTTGCGGGGCTGCTCGTCAAGGGCTACGGTTACGGCCTTCTCGGCAATATCGTGATCGGGATCGTCGGCGCCTTTGTGGCTGGTCTCGTTTTGCCGAGGCTGGGTCTGAGCATCGGCAGCGGCATTGCAGGTGCCATCATCCACGCCACCATTGGCGCGGTGATCGTGCTTTTCCTGATACGCTTGATCAAGCGGGCCTGACGCACGTTTTGGGGCCGGAGCAATAGCACCAGCTAGACTGCCGACCTCAAATTGACGGTCCAGACTAGCCGATCGCGATCGCGCAGCGGCTCGCCGTGTATGGTGAAACTGTCGGCGCTGACCGCGATTTGCGACAAGCCGAAATCGGTGAAGTAGTTGTAAAGGGTGGCGGTGCGTAGATGCTGAAGCGAGGCATGTCCACACGGCGTGATTGGCAACAAGGGCCCGATCACGCTGATGGAATCGAGGGGCACCAGCCCGTCAAGCTCATCGAAGCCGGAAAAATCTCGCCAAAACCCGGTAGAAGATCCGGGGCGGACCGGCTGTCAGTAGGCCTGCGCCTTGCGGATCTTCGTCATGCGGCCTTCTTCAGCGATTGCCGCGCCGAGCGTGGTGACGCCTTTTGCCTCCAGCAGCCCCAACATGCGGACGAAGACCTCGGCAGTGGCCACGGCGTCACCCATGGCGGTGTGCCGCGCCTCGGGGGGGATATGCACGCCGAACCGGTCACAGAGCGCATCAAGCGTGTGCTGCCCGCTGTGATCGAATAGCCCCGCCGACATCAGCACTGTGCACAGCACCGGGTTGTCGAACCGCCGCCCGATCACGTTCTCCTTCAGTCGAAGGAAGGCCAGATCGAAGGGTGCATTATGGGCCACAAGCACCGCGCCCTTGCAAAAATCGTGAAAACGTCGCCCAGCTTCGGCGATGCTGGGCGCATCCGCCACCATCTCTTCGGTGATGTGATGCACCCGTGTCGAGGCCGCCGGAATCGACCGGCCGGGATTGACCAGGGTTTCGAAAGTTTCGCCATGCAGGATGCGCCCGTTGACGATCCGCAGCCCGGCGATCTGAACGATCTCGTCGCCGCCGCGCGGCGACAGCCCCGTGGTTTCAGTGTCGAAGACCACGAAGCTCAGCTCCGACAATGGCGTGTTGGACATATCGCCTTTGGGCGCCTCCGGCAGGTTGAAATCGTAGAACTCGGGCCGGGCATCGCAGGGGGTCAGGGGCGGGTTTGCCGAGGCGAGCGGCAGCACGATCCGGTAGCCGCCATCCTCCGGTTCGGACCACAGGTCGGTCTGATGTGCGTTCAATGCATCGCGGCCGGAATATTCTCCATAGGCGGGCGAGAGTGGGTTGCACAGCAATTCTGTAAGCTGGCCGTCGGTCACAGGCTCTCCCTGCCAGCCAAGGATCAGGCGCGTCTCGGCGGCGTCTTCCTCAACGTAAAGGGTCAGAGCGTCGCGGGTGCCTTGCTCAAACAGATGCCCGACCAGAATGCGCAGCAGTGTGATGACCGCGAACCCGTCACAGCTGAGCATTGCCTCGCTGCGGATGATCCTGAGCGGCGTGTCGGCACCCGCGCTGATGCCGTCGAAGATGTGGTTCGCAGCGACTGGTGACATGGGCCAGCGGCGTGATTTTATCATGGCGTGACGCTTGCCCATGTCGTCGACACAAGCAAAGAGGCGTGCAACCTCGTCCTTGATTCCCTGCCGCACCCGTTCACGGGTCTCGGGTGTCAGATCCTCGTCCGAATCCGTCAACTCAAGCAACGCGCCGATGGTCCCGGCAGGCCGCCGGACGCCCTCCATCAGCGCCGTGAAAAGGTGGTCGTGCTTGGCATGTGTGCTGAGTTCCTCGGTTGCGTCTTGAAAGATCAGGACATGGCCCGACAGTTCCTCGTCTGAAAGGATCGGGCTCACGCGGCCCAGCATGAACCGCGCGCCATCGGCCGAGGCAGCGAGAAAGGTCTCGGCCGTGACCTCGCCGCGCACGCGTGCCTTCTGCATGCGTGACAGCGCGTCAGTGATCGGCTCAGGACGCAGAAAGGCCGAAAGCGGGCGGTCCAGCCCGATATCGCCCAGAAGATCCTGCGCCATACGGTTGTAAAGCATTACGCGATTGTCTGGCGTGGCGACCACTGCGCCCTCGCCCAGGTCCCGAAACAGCGCTTCGAAAAGCGCCTTTTCGCGGGCGATGCGGGCGGTCTCCCGCGCGATCGCCCTTTGCCGAGCGGCGCGGGCCTCCGAAAGGGCGGTGTTGATGGCGTTGGCGGCGGGTGCGAGCGCACCGAGATGCCTAGCCTGGCTCTCATCGACATCCAGATCTACATCGGCGCGCGCACGGGTCGTCAGGTCCGATGCGAGTGCGAGGATTGGCTTGGCGACGTTTTCGTCGAAAAGAAGCCCAATCCACACCGACAGGCCCAGCACACCGAGTCCACCAAGTACGCCCGCGATCACGAAGCCGTCAATCGGTCCGCCGCTGCGCGCGTGGCCAATCCAGAGCCCCGTACCGATAAGCGCAGTGCCCCCCAAGCCGAGCGCTGCGAAGAAAAGCGCGAACCGGAGCCGCAGCCCCAGACGCCTCGACAGACGTTCAATCATCGCTGCCCTCTCCCAACATCTGGGTGATGCGCGCGGTCAGATCGGCCGTGGCAAAGGGTTTGGTCATGAAGGCGTCGGCACCCACAGCCAATCCCTTGCGGCGCGCCACGTCACCAGCGCCCGCGGTGATCATCAGCACCTTGATTCCCGAGAGATCGGGATCGCGGCGAATGATCTCGCATATCTCGTAGCCCGATCGTTCCGGCAGCATCACGTCGAGTACGACCAGGTCGGGCGGGTCCTCGCGCAGGGCGGCGAGCGCGGCGTTTCCCGTTGCTTCGCGGCGGAGGCGAAAGCCCGCGCGCCCGATCAGATGGGTGAGCGCAAGCGCGATGTTATCCTCGTCCTCGACAAGCAGAACGGTCTTTTGCGACATTGCGGGCCTCCTCTCCCGGTCATGCCAAGCTGTGTCACGACTGGCACAGCGCCTCGATCAACGGATCATCGCCGTCCACACTCCTCCAATTGGCCTTGTCCGGGTCTGCCAGTGCAGCGGTACTCACATCGGCGCGCGCGCGCCCGTCGCAATCCACCAGTTGCGGGCGTTTCGCGGGCGGCGTCCATCGCGCAAACAAATATACGTCCGCAAGCAGGATTCCTTGGGCGTCCGCCTTGGTCTGGACCCCTTGACGGTCCAGCGCCATGATCCGTGTGGTTTGCGGCACCACATGGGTCCAGGGCTTCCAGAAGCGTGCTTCTTCGACGGTTCTGAGTACCTCGACCCCGTCGGGCAGCCCGTCCACCGTGCGTGCGGCCCAAGTGTATTCCGACCAGATCGCATAACCCAGCATCGCCGCGCCCGCCGCCACCGACGCGAACCAGCGCGGTAGGCGCCCACGACTGAGATGCCCGGCTATGAGCGCCAGACCAGCGGCCGCGATCCCCGCAGCGAATGTCGCGACAAGCTCGAAAAACATGATCTACTCGCGTGCCCCCCTGGATTGCCCGATGGCAGATTGCATCGTCTTGACCACCATGAAGGCATCGCGCAAGTGATTGCGCTCCAGATCCGACATCTCGGCAGGGTTCATGAAATTATCCGGCTCTTCACCACGCGCAACCTGCCCCGCCTGGTGGCGCAGCCGGGTCTCGGCGATCAGGTCGTAGGCATCAAGCAGGTCCCGCGCGCCACTTTCCGAGATCACCCCCGTCTTTCTCGCGCCCTCGATCCGGTCGCGGGTGCCCGAGGCTGTGAGTGACCCCAGAAGCGCATAGATCCGCCCCAGATCGACCACCGGGATGACACCGGAAGCCTTGAGGTCGATAGTGTTTCGGTTCTCGCCCGATCGGATCAGTGTGAAGCCGCGAAAGAAACCGAGCGGAACGGTATGCTTGAGCGAGTTCGAGATCATGTGCGCTACGAAAATCGAGTTCCTCTTCGCAGTCGCCAGAACCTCCTGCTCGAGGTTCTCGAAAAGTGCGAACTCTCCCGCGATGGGGCGCAGATCGAACATCACGGAGGCCAGCATCTGCGCCTCGTTGTCGGGCTGCCTGATCCAACGGTCGAAATAGTTTCGCCACACTCCGCGGGGCTGACGCCAGCGCGGATTTGTCGCCATCATGTCACCGGGGCAGTAGAAGAAGCCGCAAGTGTCCAGTCCGTCACTGACGAACCGCGCCATCTCAGCGAAATAGGCGTCATGCTCGGGGCGGAAGGCGTCGTCGAGGATTAGGCAATTGTCCTGGTCGCTGATGCCGGTCTGCTCGCGCCGGCCCTGGCTACCGCAGGCTGCCCAGAGATAGGAGACCGGCGGCGGGCCAAGCTTTTCCTCGGCCAGCGTCAAAAGGCGGCGGGTGATGGCATCGGTGATGTCGGTGATCCGCCGGGTGATTGAACCGGGCTTGACGCCGGCCTGCACAAGCTGTGCCAGAAGCCCCGGCACGCGCTCCATTACATGCGCCATGTCCTGCGCTGATTGTGCGCCTGCGATATCGGCAACCATGTGACTGGCCGTTGCGGCCTGTTGACGGAAGAGATCGGTCCTTCCGATCATGCCCACGACGCGTTCATCCTTGGCCACTGGCAGGTGATTGACGCCTAGATCAGCCAGTTTCATGAGCGCGTCGAGGCCGAGACTGTCCGGTGAAATGGTAACAGGATCGGGGGTCATCACCTGACCGACCGAGACCGTGCCGTCCATATCCTCGGCCAGCACCTTGTGCGTCAAGTCTCGAACGGTGACGATGCCGGCAAGGCTGTCATTTGCCATCACCACCACCGAAGAGATGCCGTGGTCGCGCATCAGCCGTGCCACATCTGAAATCGTCGCATCGGCCGTGCAGGTGATCGGCTTTTTCGACATCAGGTCCGACACTTGCAGCGCCGTCAGCCCAATGGCATTGGGCCCAGTCTCGTCCGGATCGTTGGGTCGGGCACGTGCGAACCAGCGGGCCACGGTGCCGCTGCGCGCCATCAGTGTGTTGAAATGCGCCTTGGGAACCAGAATCAGGCGCGCGGCCTCGGTCGACCGAACGTCAAGCTGTGCCTTCCCATCGCGCAGCAGGCCACGCTCGCCCATGATCTCGCCGGGGCCACGATGCGCAACCAGGTCATGTGCGCCTGCCCGCATGTCAAAACCGCCGTTTTCGATCAGGTAGAGCCCGTCCAGCGTGTCGCCTTTGCGGGCAAGCATCTCGTCCGCGCCGATCTCGATTAGTCGAAGGTCGGGAGCGATGCGCGCACGCAAATCCTCGGACAGATCATCGAACGGTGCATGACGACACAGTGTCTCGATCAAACTGGGGTCCGCATCGCTCATGCCGGTCGGCTCCGCCTGGATCTGGTGAGTGAAGTCAATCAAATGCACCCGATTCCTGCCAAAAATACCAGTGGGCGCCAGTGCGGGCAGGGGCAGCATGCGCCGCCCCTGCCTGTCTTTCTCAGTGGTCGGCCGCAGCTGCCGCCGCGCCTTTCGGCACGCGCACGCTTTCGACCAGGTCGTCGACCTCCTGCGGGATCGGCGTTGTCATCTTGGACACGGTAAAGGCAACGATGAAGTTGAGCATCGCACCCACCGCACCGAAGGCTGTGGATTTGACAGTTCCGAGAAGCGGGTCGGCATCCGTGAAGCTGTTCGTATCAGGAACGAACAACCAGCCCTTGTGCAGGAAGATGTAGACCAGCGTGACGATCAGGCCGGTCAACATACCCGCCACAGCGCCGTGGTTGTTCACCTTGGTAAAGATGCCCATCATCAGCGCGGGAAAGATCGACGCCGCAGCGATGCCAAAGGCAAGCGCGACGGTCTCCGCAGCAAAGCCCGGCGGATTGAGGCCCAGATACGAGGCAAGGACGATGGACCCGGCCATCGCGATCCGCGCCGACAGAAGCTCTCCCTTTTCCGAGATATCCGGCTTGAAGCGCCCCTTCACCAGGTCGTGACTGACCGCCGACGAAATTGCGAGCAACAGCCCCGCGGCAGTGGAAAGTGCGGCAGCGATGCCCCCTGCAGCCACCAGACCGATCACCCAGCCCGGCAGGTTGGCGATCTCCGGGTTGGCCAGAACGAGGATGTCATTGTTGAAGTTGGTCAGCTCATTGCCTTCCCAGCCTTCTTCTTCGGCCCGTGCTTGCATGTCTGCGTCGGCATCGTTGTAGTACTGGATGCGACCGTCACCGTTCTTGTCCTCCCAGCCGAGAAGGCCGGTCGTCTGCCACGTCGCCATCCAGTCGTACTCGGGATCGTCCGCAATCTGTTCGACCGAGACGGCCTGGCCGTCGGTGCCTTCCGGCCACATCAGTTCGGTAATGTTGAGCCGTGCCATCGCTCCCACGGCCGGAGCCGTCAGGTAAAGAAGTGCGATGAAGACCAGCGCCCAGCCGGCGGACCAGCGCGCATCGGCCACACGCGGCACCGTGAAGAAGCGCATGATGACATGCGGCAGACCTGCCGTGCCGATCATCAGCGACAGGGTGAAGAGTACCATGTTCAGCGTATCTCCGTGATGCACGGTATACTCGTTGAAGCCCAGCTCATCTACGATCTGGTCAAGCCGTTCGAGCAGTGGCTGCCCGCTGGCCGTGTGTTCACTGAACAGGCCGAACATCGGAAGCGGGTTGCCGGTCACTTGCAGCGAGATGAAAACCGCCGGGATCGTGTAGGCGGTAATCAGCACGACATACTGTGCGACCTGGGTGTAGGTCACGCCCTTCATCCCGCCAAAGACCGCATAGGCAAAAACAACCACAGCCCCGATCAAGAGGCCGAGCGTGTTGCTGACCTCCAGGAACCGGCCGAAGGCCACTCCGACACCAGTCATCTGGCCGATCACGTAGGTCAGAGACGCGACGATCAGGCAGATCACCGCGATCAGGCGCGCGGTCGGACTGTAGAACCGGTCACCGATGAACTCGCTGACCGTGAATTTGCCGAACTTGCGCAAATATGGCGCAAGCAGCAGCGCCAGCAGCACATAACCACCGGTCCAGCCCATCAGGAAGGACGAGTTGTCATAGCCGGTGAAGGCGATGAGGCCGGCCATCGAGATGAAGGATGCGGCCGACATCCAGTCCGCGGCGGTGGCCATACCGTTGGTGACGGGATGAACCCCGCGACCGGCAGCGTAGAATTCACTGGTCGAGCCTGCGCGTGCCCAGACGGCGATGCCGATGTAGAGCGCGAAACTCGCGCCCACGAACAATAGGTTGATTGTAAACTGATCCATCTGTCCCTGCCCCTCTCTATTCTTCACCAACGCCGTGTTCGGCATCAAGCTTGTTCATCCGCCAAGCGTAGAAGAAGATCAGCGCCAGGAACACCAAGATAGATCCCTGCTGTGCGAACCAGAACCCCAGGTCGGTCCCGCCGATGGAAATCCCCGCAAGCATCGGTCGCAGCAGGATACCGAAGCCGAACGAGACGAGGGCCCAGATTACCAGGCTGATAAGAATGATGCGCACATTGGTTTTCCAATATGCTCTGGCCGATTCTTTTTCTTGCTCCGTGAGTGCCAAATCATTTCCTCCCTTTGGTCAAGTGTCTTAATCGAACCCGACCGGGACCATCCCGGCGCGAGTTGTCTCTCAGGCGGCGGTCCTCGTCACCACCCGGCCGCCACGCCCCACGTCCATCGACTTGAGGATTTTGGCCATCTTGCAGGATTGCGCATGCAATGCCTTGCAAGAAATGTGTAGCGTCGCGTCCTTGGGGTCGTCCGGCTCCCAGATGATGGCAGTCTGTTCGCCCCTTTTCTCCAGATGTCGGTCGATGCAGTTTGCCGCGACATTTGGATTGTCATCCTCAAGCCAATTGATCGAAACGGTCTCGTAAGCCAACGTGGTATTCTTCACCTTGGTATTGGGCTTGATCCGGTTCAGCTGCATGCAATGCTTGTCCCAGGATCCGTTGGGATTGGTGATCGACACCGCGTGCATCGGTCCATTGCCGTTAGCATCGATATGGAAGCCGACCACTCCGACCGCCTCTGCCCGTTTGGCGACAATCATAGACCTTACCTCCACCCCAGGGCATCCGGTCAGACGGGATGACACCATCACTCTATCGCAAATGACACGCCATCACTGTCAACAGATTGACGCGTCATTGCCCAAACAGCGCTTCTCCTGCTTTCACCATTGCCCAATAATGCAGTCGGATCAAGCGTTCTGCGCTCCAATGGTCGGTCGCTGAACGCTCGAATACGGGTTGATAGGGCAACCACGGGTCTGCAATAGCCCGGACCGTCTACAATGCAGCAGATAGAAATTCCTGCCATTCTTGTCCGATCTGAATCTGGCCCTGTGTTACGCGCATGGCGGCGCTCGCGCACTTCTTGGGACTTGCATTCTTGCAGGGCAAAATGGCGGCGTGAGCTTCGCGCGTGGCAACCTCTTTGTGGCGACTTGGAGATTTAAGAGCGGCTTGCCGCTCGCGTTTGAGCCCGACGCTGCGCCCGATTGTCGAAACGCCAGCGCTGTGTCCGCTTTCGCAGTGGCGGGTGCGGCAAAATGCGGCGAAGGCCTGATTGCCTTTCAGAGCTTACAGAGAAATCTACACTACGCCTGAAAGATGTGTCAGAGGGCGCGCGATCGACGACAGGACCACCGCAAGGCTTCCCGATGGCCCGGCAATGTTCACGGCCAAACCGGTTTGGAGTAAAAGCGGACTATCTGAACTTTTTCCTGAACACGATCTCGGACCAAGAGAAAATTTGCTAATCCCTTGAAAACAAATGGAGGCGAGTACCGGAATCGAACCGGTGTACACGGATTTGCAATCCGCTGCGTCACCACTCCGCCAACTCGCCAGCCGTGGTGCTAGGCCGGTCTTATCGCGGTTTTTGTCTGGCTTGTCCAGATGTCGCGTAAGGGATTTGAGCGATAGAAAGAGGATGTTGGTTGCCCGCGCATGGCGCGGTTGCGGGTAAGGCTAGTGACCTATGTTGTCGTGATTGGTGCAGCAGAGATTGCCGGCACGCCGTAGATGTGTCAGAACACGGGAACAGGATTCCGACAGCTATCGACAGGCTCAGAAGATGACAGATTTCGCCATGCGCCGCACGATGATGGTGGACACACAGGTTCGACCGTCGGACGTCACGAAATACCCGATTATCGACGCCCTGCTATCTGTCCCGCGCGAAATGTTCGTCCCGCTCGACAAGCGTGAATTGGCCTATATGGGCGAGCATATCGAGATTGGCAAAAACCGGGTCATCCTTGACCCGCGGACGTTGGCGAAAATGCTGGATGCCTTGGACATCCAGCGTGATGAGCTTGTACTCGATATCGGGGCCGGGCTGGGGTATTCGTCAGCGGTGCTCGCACGCATGGCCGAGGCGGTCGTGGCCGTTGAAGAGCAGAAGCCCCTTGCAAAGGAGGCGCAATCGAACCTTGTCGAGGCTGGTGCTGACAATGTGGTGATGCACGAGGGGCCCTTGACTGAGGGAGCAGCCCAGCACGGACCCTATGATGTAATTCTCCTCGAGGGAGCGGTGGCTTGCCTTCCGGACGGATTGATTGATCAACTCAAGGACGGCGGGCGGATGGCAGTACTGTTCGATGGCGAATTTGGGACCGGGCAAGTGCGAATCGGATACAAGCTCGATGGTCGGATGAACTGGCGGGTTGCGTTCGACGCGGGAGCGCCGGTGTTGCCTGGTTTTGAGAAACATGTGGCTTTTGCCCTCTGAAAGGGCAATCGGTTGAAGGAAGTTGAGGCGATGTCGGCATGATCTGGATTGGGCTGAAACGACGACTCCTGACGCGTCTCGTGGCTGCGACGGCATTTGCTCTTGCCGTGCCTTTGGCGTCCTATGCCGAAACAACGGTGATTGACTCGATGGCGGCGGCCTATCAACATAACGGCTTGATCGAGCAAAACCGCGCATTGCTGAGGGCCGCCGACGAGGATGTGGCGATCGCGGTTTCCGCGCTCAGACCCATTCTCAACTGGTCGGCGGATGTGACCCATTCGCGCGGCCGTAGCTTTACCCCCGGTGCCATGGCTGCATCGCGGTCATCATCTGACACGGAAGCGACGATCGGTCTGGCGGCGGAGCTGTTGCTGTACGATTTCGGGCGCAGCAAGATTGGTATCGACGTCCAGAAAGAATCCGTTCTGGCGACGCGCCAGGCGCTCATATCGGCGGAACAACGGGTGCTTTTACGCGCTGCGACCGCGTACCTGGAGGTCCAGCGGCAGAATGAGTTCGTGCAACTGCGACAGAACAATGTCCGCGTGATCACAGAACAGCTCCGGGCAGCACGCGATCGCTTCGAGGTTGGAGAAGTGACTCGCACCGATGTGTCACTGGCCGAGGCCCGCCTTGCCGGGGCACGCGCCGCCTTGTCGGCAGCTGAGGGGCAACTGGCGCAGGCTAACGAGGAATTTCGCGCAGCGGTCGGTCGCAAGCCCGGCTCCTTGAGCGATCTTGGCCGTGTGCCGGCGACTGCGGAGTCAGTGGAAGCGGCCAAGTCGGTGGCGCTGCGGACCCATCCCGAAATGCTCAAGGTGCAACACGAGGTAACAGCGGCGGAACTCGCGATCCTGGCGGCCGAGGCAGCCACGAAACCGCGGGTCAGATTGACCGGGCGCTACGGTTTGACCCAAAGCCTCGATGACAATGGGTTTTCAAATGGTGGCAGTGTCGGGGTCGAGATTGGCGGCCCGATCTACCAGGGCGGGCAATTGAGTGCGCTGACCAGGCAGGCGATGGCGCAGCGAGATCAGGCGCGTGCGGGGTTGCATGTCGTACGTCACGATATTGCGTTGGCCGTCGGCAATGCTTGGGCGGGGCTTCGGGTCGCCCGAGCCAGCCGGGACGCCAGCGAACGCCAAGTCCGGGCGGCGCGTGAGGCGTTTCGCGGGGTTCGTGAAGAGGCGACGCTGGGCGCGCGCACTACGCTGGATGTGCTGGATGCCGAGCAGGAATTGCTCGATGCGCAGACCAACCGGGCCTCGGCGATGGTGGACGAGCATGTTGCTGCCTATAATCTGCTTTCGGCTATGGGGTATCTCACCGTTGAGAGGCTGAACCTTTCGGTGCCGCGTTACGACCCGACGGCCTATTACAACCTGGTGAAGGACGCTCCGACCAACAACTCGCGTCAGGGTCGGCAACTTGACAAGGTTTTGCGCTCCTTGGGTAAGAAATAGTGGCAGACGCCTAATGCGCGCCCTATCTGTTGTGGGAATCTTTCCGCCGCGCTACAATCTCCGGTGAGGCAGAGTGGTATGATCGTATGAATGATCCCGTGACAAACGTTGAAATCGAGGACGTCCTGTCATCCATCCGGCGGCTGGTGTCCGAAAATGGCCGCAACGTGGAAACGCGTCCGAGCGAGCGAAATGAGTCTGAACGCCAGTTGGACACGGAAAAGGGTTCGTCGGCGTCTGCTGGGAAGAAAGCGCAGGATGACATGCTCGTCCTGACCCCGGCTTTGCGTGTGCCTGATCCGGAGGTCGCCGATGCGCCCGCCTCGGGAAGTGCCGTGGAGTCGGATGCGTCTGATCGCCTTGATGAAACTGCATTGCAAGAGTCGGCGACAGGTCAAGAGGACGACGCATCAACGGAGGGAGGTCAGGCATTGGCCGCGGCTCTTGAAAGCGTTGTCAGGCATGCGCTCGACGGGGCCATGGATAAAGCGCTTTCGCAAGAATCCGATGATCGGCATGGGCCCGAACCGGTCGGCGCCAACGCGGGCGACCCGGCTGCGCGTGCCGCAGAAGCAGGCGAGAGCCTTAAACAGAGGATCACCGAATTGGAAGCTGTGGTCGCGCAACAGGAAGGCGACTGGGAGCCTGATGGCGACGACCGCGAGGACGCCTATGCAGGCACGCCGGTCGAACCGCTTGCCTGGGAAGATCATTTTGAGGATCTCAAGGACGGCACCGACTCACCCGATCATGTTTGGCAAGAGGATCGGATGGGTGAAGTCGAAGAGGCCGAGCTTGTCATGGGTGACGCGGATGATGTTGGAGCCGGGCCCGAGCCGGTTTTCGAACACGTATCCAGAGCTGATGAGACCACACAGGATCCGGCAAGAGTGGCGCGTGAGGAATTCTCGCGCGAAGCGCTGGAAGATAATCAGCCGCAACCTGCGAATGCGGAGCCAGACACGGGTGACTCCGATGCATCGGACCAAGACGAACCGATCGATGAGGATGTAGACCTTTTCGGAGCAGACGCGACATTGATCGACGAAGAAATGCTACGTGAAATGGTCGCTGATATCGTGCGCCAGGAGCTTCAGGGAACCTTGGGCGAACGGATTACCCGCAATGTTCGCAAGCTTGTCCGCCGAGAAATCCACCGTGCACTTGCGGCGCACGAGTTGGACTGACACGAAGGCAGCACTGCGGGGCTTCTTGAACGACCTTGCAAAATGAAAACCGGCCCTCGCTTGTCTGCGAAAGCCGGCTTCAAAATCTCGAAGTCAATTTTTCGGCGCGGTTCAGGCCGCCTCGGCCTGTTCGGCAGCGGCATTGCGGCGTTCGCTTTCTTCACGCGAGAGGGCGACTGACGTGCGCACACCCTTGGATACGAACTCCATAAGGCCCTTCACAACGCGTTCATTGGGGTCGATTCCGGCACAGCTCAACACCTCGCGGCCATCGCGCGAGCGGGCCCAGCGGGCGATTTGCTCAGGGCCGTTGCCGTATTTCTTGTCATCGGCAATCGCGTCATCCAGAGCAGCCAGCACAACGGCTGCAAACAGTTTACGTGCACGGTTGCCTTGTTCGTTATTGAAGGCCGTGCCGTCAACGAAATCCTTCATGTTTCGTCCTTTTTTATTGGTCTTGCAATTTCGGCGTGAAGCCCCTTATGACGGGTTTTTCTCGATTCGGATAGGCCGCAGCTGCATACCTTCCATGTCAAATATGCATGGCATCTGTGTATACTACACGATATTTCGTCACCTTGCCCTTTGCACTGGCCCCAGATATAGGTGCGGCCAAACACAGATCAACCTTTTGCAACGGTTTTGACACAATGCCAAAGATCAACGGAAACGAGATCCGCCCGGGAAATGTCCTCGAGCACAACGGTGGCCTTTGGGCGGCCGTGAAAGTCGACCATGTGAAGCCCGGCAAGGGCGGCGCATTTGCCCAGGTCGAGATGCGAAACCTGCGCAACGGTTCCAAGCTCAATGAACGCTTTCGCAGTGCCGACAAGGTCGAGCGGGTGCGGCTTGAACAGAAGGACCAGCAATTCCTTTACGAAAGCGACGGAATGCTCGTCTTCATGGATGCCGAAACCTATGATCAGATCGAACTTCCGGCCGAGATATTGGGGGAGCGCCGACCGTTCCTTCAGGATGGGATGACCATCCAGGTTGAATTCTATGAAAACGAGGCGTTGAACGCCACCTTGCCGCAAAAGGTGACATGCAAGATCGCCGAGACGGAGCCGGTGGTGAAAGGGCAGACCGCGGCCAACAGTTTCAAGCCTGCGATCCTCGACAATGGCGTGAAGGTGATGGTGCCGCCTTTTGTCGGTCAGGGCGAAGCGATCATCATCAACACCGAGACGATGGAATATTCCGAACGGGCCTGAAGCTCAGGCCGTTGCGATGAAATGCTTCCGGGCGCCAACCGTGGCCGGTGCGATCCGGTCCTGTTTTGGTGTAGCTAGTCTCAGTCTTTTTCCCAGGTAACCGCAACGTCACCCGCCATGAGCCCGTTGCCCGCCCGATCAAAGCGCAGGTAGGCAATCGCCTGATCGCCCGCGACGCTGTGAAGCTCTCCGGCGGGTTTGCCGTCGCCAGTGAGCGGCGTGCCGGGTTTTGCCGGACCTGAAAGGTGCACACGGGCAAGGCCCTTGCGTAACTGGGTCTTGTGTTTCATCCGGGCGGTCACTTCTTGCCCGACATAGCAGCCCTTGTGGAAATCGACGCCGCTCAACCGTTCGAATCCGGCCTCCAGAATGAACGTATCCGGAGTGAGTTCGATCCCGGTTTCGGGGATGCAATGAGCGACGCGAAGGGCGGTCCAGTCGATTTCATCATCTGCTTGCGGCGTGTCGCGATACGCCCGCCAGCCCATGTCGGGGTGCCGCGGATCGGCGAATCCATCTGGCGGGGGGGTGCCGGACCCCCTGTGAAGGTGCAAGGCGGTTTCCTCGATCTGCACATCGGCGCGCAGGCGATACATCGAAAGCCGCTGGATCGTCGGTGCGGCGATCGAGGCGTCGATGTCGAGAAGCACGGTATCGTCCGCCGGAATCAGGAAGAAGTCGGCGATGTATTTCCCTTGTGGTGTGAGAAAGGCGGCATAAACGATGCCATCTGCGAGCTTTGCCACGTCATTGGTCACGAGTCCCTGGAGAAACGCTTCCCTGTCTGGTCCGGTGATACGATAGATCGCACGGGTCATGGTTTCGTCTCCTGTCCGTTCGCCCATTGAATATATGTGTCGAAAGGTCCCTGAACAGGTGTCAGGGCGAGAAGAGTCTTGCCAGGCGCCAGATCAGTCCACGCGGCGCTTCGGAGGGGGTGCTGTTTCCCGCGTTCGATTTGGCCAGCCTGGCCTGCGCAACGCTGTCGGCGGTGGGGCCGTCGGTCTTGAACTGGAGCGCGTGAAGCCTGGCATAGAGACCCCCGCGGGCAAGCAGTTCCTCATGCGTGCCCTGATCGACGACGCGGCCCCGGTCCATCACCACGATCCGGTCGGCGTCGCGCACCGTCGAGAGCCGGTGAGCGATGACGATCGTGGTACGCCCCTTGGAGAGCTTTTCAAGCGCTTCCTGGACCACCTTCTCGGACTCGGCATCAAGGGCCGATGTCGCCTCGTCCAGCAGCAGGATGGGCGTATCGCGCAAGAGCGCGCGGGCAATCGCCACGCGCTGGCGCTGACCGCCCGAGAGGTTGGAGCCACGTGGTCCGACCTGCGCGTCGAGCCCCTGGGCCAGCTTTGGCAGGAAATCGGTGACATGGGCGGCCCTGAGCACCTTGTCGAGCTGTGCGTCGGAGACGTCGGTGCGGCCTAGCAGGATGTTTTCGCGCAGTGTTTCGTCGAACAGTGCCGCATCCTGGCTGACCACCGAGAAAAGATCGCGCAGGTCGCCAAGGGTCATGGCCGAGGCATCGACATTGCCGATCCGGACCTTGCCCTTCTGCGGATCGACAAGCCGGGTGAGAATGTTGAACACGGTTGACTTTCCTGCGCCGGACGCCCCGACAAGCGCGGTGGTCTTGCCCGGCTCCGCGATCAGGTCAAGCCCACACAGAACCGTGGTGTCGCCATAGGCCAGATGGACGTCAGACAGCGTGATTCCGGGCACCCCTGTGGGTGGGGGGACCGGGTTGCTGGGAGAGACGAGCGTCGGTTCGGCGTCATAGAGATCTTTGACCCGCTCCAGCCCCGAGGCCGCCACTTGCCACAGCCCTGCCATGGCGCCAATGCGGCGCAACGGTTCGAAGGCCAGGCCGATAGCGGTGAAGAATGACATGAACTCACCAACCGTTTTCTGACCCTCGATGATTTCGCGCCCGCCGTAGTAGAGCACGCCGAAGAATCCGATCCCGGCCATGACATCGACAAGACCGGGGATGGCCGCAGAGCCTGCTGTGGTACGGACCTCGGTGCGAATGAGATCGCGCGAGAGCGACTTGTAGCGGTTGGATTGATAGGTTTCGAGGCGGTTCAGTTTCACCGGGATGATCCCGTGAAAGACTTCGTCCAGTCGCGTGGCAAGCCTTGCTCCCAGATCGCGGGCTTCGCGCGCGCGTGCGCGAACGAAACGTTGCACAAGCTGGCTTGGCGCGATCAGCAGAGGCGCGCCGACCATCGCCACGAGCGTCCATTTCCAGTCGACCGAGAGCGCGACCCCGATCAGCACGACAAGCGAAATGAGGTCACGTCCCAGCCCGGTCATGAGTTTGGGCCAGACGTTGTTGACGGTGGTCACGTCGGTCTGCACCCGCTGGATCAGGAAACCGGGCGGGTGGGATTGGTGAAAGCCTCCGTCCTGCGTCATGATTCCATCGAGGAGATTGCAGCGCATGTCTGCGGCGACATTCTGGGCGATATAGGACAGGGCGGTTTTCTGGCCGAGTCCGGCCAGTGCGCGGATTAGAAAAATGCCCATCACCCCGAGACCGACCCATATGAGCGCGCCCTGTTCACCGGCAACAAAGACGTCGTCGAACATGGGTCGCATCATGAGGGCGAGCGCCCCTTGCATCGCGCCTTCGAGGGCCATGAAGCAAAAGGCGAGAAGGATCACGATCCAATGTCTGCGCAGGAAATCGCGCCAGATCCATGTGACCAGTTCCCGGCTGCGGGGGCTGCCGGGCGCGGCAGGGTCGTGTTGCGGGGCAGGCGCGCTCATGCCGGTGGCACCTTGTCGTCGAAGCCCGCCTGAAGTGCGGCAGGGTCATATTCCGTGGCCACCCAGTCGGCGAAGCGGATCGGCGTGCGGGCGTTACGTGCCTCGTATGTGTCGAGGAAATAGTCAAGAATGCCGGTTCTCGTCCATTTGAAATGGATGAACCGGGGGCTGAGCATCTTGCGGGCTTGCGCAACGCTCGCCCCTTCCTGGGACAGAAGCCAGATCACCGAGGCGAGGCTGGCCCGGTCGGCGCCGGATTTGCAATGCATCAGAAACGGTTTTTCCAGCGTTGGAAAGGTCGCGATCAGATCCATGACCCTTTCGCGTTTGGGCGCCGAGCGGGCAGAGAGGCTCCGCTCGACCAGTGTGAGGCCGAGCGCCTCGCAGTTTTCTCGCGCGAAGAGATATGGCGGGATAGGGGACGCGGCGCGCAGGAACAGGATCGTCTTGATACCGCGCGCCGCGTAATTCTCGAGCCGCGCGCGTGTCGGTTGGTTGGACCGGTAGACGCCGGGTGCGACCTGCCCAAAGTTGGCCCAGGGAATACGCACGATCTCATGATCGAACCAGAGCATGTACTGTCTGGCCTTGCGTCTATCCTCGGGCGTGGCGAGCGAACTGACCTTGAGATCATCGCGCAGGTTTCGCCGCCAGGTGTGGAATTTTGCGATCGGCGTCATGCGCGGCATTCCGTTCATTCATTGGCCGGGTATCGGCCCTGATCAGGCCCCATGTAGACAAGGGGCCGCGATGTGGCAAGGCAGGCTGTCACCACGCCGGAACGGGATTGACGCCGGTCGGGCAGCGGCTAATGTCGCGCGAAATATCAGGAGAGCCCCAAGATGTCAGACACTGGTGGTCGTGAATACCTTGCCATTCCGGGACCTTCGGTGATGCCCGACAGGGTGCTCAGGGCGATGCACCGTCCGGCGCCGAACATATATGAGGGTGCGCTGCACGAGATGACGGCCACGCTCCTCCCCGATCTGAAATACGTGGCGCGGACCGAGGGCCACGCGGCAATTTATGTTTCGAACGGACATGGCGCTTGGGAGGCGGCACTGGCCAATGTGCTCAACCCGGGCGACCGTGTGCTGATGCCAGCGACGGGTCGCTTTGGCCATGGTTGGGCCGACATGGCCGAAGGCCTGGGCGCCGAGGTCGAGATGATAGATTTCGGGCATGCCCGCCCGCTCGACCCGAACCGGGTGGAAGAGGCGCTGCGTGGTGATCGTGACGGGCGGATCAAGGCGGTGATCGCAACCCATGTGGATACATCGTCAAGCGTCCGCAACGACATGGCCGGGTTGCGCGGAGCGATCGACGCGGCGGGGCATGACGCGATCCTGATGGCTGATTGCATCGCTTCAATGGGCTGCGACCGGTTCGAGATGGATGCCTGGGGCGTCGACGTGGCCGTTACCGGAAGCCAGAAAGGGCTGATGGTGCCGCCGGGGCTGGCTTTCGTTTTCTTCAATGACCGTGCGGACGCGACGCGGGCGCGGGTTAAGCGGGTCAGCCGATATTGGGATTGGGGGCCGCGAGCCAACCCCGAGATCTATTACCAGTATTTCGGCGGCACCGCCCCGACGCACCACCTTTTCGCGCTGCGCGAGGCGCTGGACATGATTCGCGAAGAGGGAATCGAGGCAATCTGGTCCCGGCATGCGCGCAACGCCCGCGCGATCTGGGCGGCCTGCGAGACGTGGGGGCAGGAAGGGCCTCTCACCCTCAACATCCGGGACCGCGCGTATCGCTCGCACGCGGTCACCGCGTTGCGCATCGGTCTGCCCCACGGGCCGCGCCTGCGCCGCTGGGTTGAGGAGCATGCCGGTCTGACGCTGGGCATTGGCCTGGGGATGTCGGAGCCGGGAGACGAGAAGGGCGAGGGTTTTTTCCGGATGGGCCATATGGGGCATGTGAATGCGCAGATGATCATGGGCTTGCTGGGCGGGGTCGAGGCGGCATTCGCGGCGCTGGACATTCCCCGGGGCAGCGGGGCGCTTGAGGCGGCGGCAGCAGAATTGGCCCGGGTGGAGGGCTGAAGCTGGGCCTTGTCCTGCGTGTGGGGGGCAAAGATTCGAGTATTTTTCCCAAGAAAGAGACGAGTGTCAGTTCTTCGGCTCGCGAGCCTGTCGCATGCGACAATGGCCGAGGCGGGAAATCAGATAGTTCAGCAATACCGCAAGAACCAGCACGGCGGGCAGGCCGAAACTGACCCAGATCAGCAAGAAGGACCACAAGAGATTCACCAGCGCCAGGACGAGTGCGGGACTGGTGTGGTCCGGTGCTGCGCGGTGGGTGCTGTCTTGCATGACGGTTCCTCTCCCGGGCAGTTAAGCGCGGAAAAGACGAACAGACGGTAAAGATCGCGTCAGGCACGGGCGGCGGCGAGGGCCTCGGGCAGGTTTTTTTCCAGAAGGGCCAGGTCGGCGGGCCGGCCACAGCTGATGCGGATGCAACGGTTGCCCGGCGCGGCGAAGGGCATGCGCACGAAGATGCCACGGGCGACGAGTTGATCCAGAACGGACTTGGCAAAGGCGCCGTCGCCGCCGCAATCGACGGCCACGAAATTGGCGGCCGAAGGCAGCGCGACGAGCCCGTTCTCGGCGGCGATGCGGGTGATCTCTTCACGGGCATGGGCCACGTCGGCAATGGCCTTGGCGAGGTATTGCGGATCGTCGAGTGCAGCCAGCGCGCCGGCCTGCGCGGCGCGGTTCATGCCGAAATGATTACGGATCTTGTTGAACGCATTGATGAGGGGAGCGGCTCCCATCGCATAGCCCACGCGCGCACCGGCCATGCCGTAAGCCTTTGAAAAGGTGCGCATCCTTATGACGCGTGGATCGTCGATGTCGATCATGGACGCGATCCCGGCGGGGGCGAATTCGACATAGGCCTCATCGAGGATCAAGAGCGTGCCCTCGGGTATCGAATCGAGGGCAGCCTCGATTTCGGCGGCTTCGGTCCAGGTGCCCATCGGGTTGTCGGGATTGGCGAAATAGACCAGTTTCGCCTCTGTCTCGGCGGCCTTTTCCAGCAGGGCGGGCAGGTCTTCGCGGTCGTCGCGATAGGGGAGCTTGATCAGCTCGCCACCGAAGCCGGCGACGTGGTAGTTGAAGGTGGGATAGGCGCCATCTGAGGTCACGACGCGGTCGCCGGGTTCGATGGTGAGCCGGGCAAGATAGCCCAGCAGCCCGTCGATGCCTTCGCCGACCATGATGTTTTCGGGCTGCATACCGTGGTGGCGGGCAAGTGCGGCGCGCAGGTCATGGCTTTCGGGGTCGCCGTACATCCAGATCTCGCTGGCGGCGCGCTGCATGGCCTTGATTGCCTTGGGCGAGGGGCCGAAAACGTTTTCATTGGCGCCGATGCGGGCGGCGAAGGCCGCGCCACGGGCGCGTTCCTGTGCCTCGGGGCCGACGAAGGGCACCGTGGCGGGCAGGGTTTGGGCAAGGCGGGTCAGGCGCGGTCCATGTGTCATGGCGCGAGTTAACCCGGATGCGTGGGGCACGGCAAGATGGCGAATGCGCCCCCGTGTTGGACCGATTATGGAGCCAACGTGTTAGCAAAGCCTTGATGGGGTGTGCCGCAGGGTCAGGGGTTCTCAGCGCTGCGATGACGCGGCAATCTTGGCCCAGACCAAGGGAGAAATGCCGATGGCACGCGTGACAACGGAAATAATGGATCACATCGCCCATGTGACGCTGACCCGGGGGCACAAGATGAACGGGGTCGATACCGAGATGGCCGAGGCGATCGTGGCGGCGGGCGAGGCGCTGTGTGACAGGGCCGATATCCGCGCCGTGGTGCTGTCGGGCGAGGGGCGGGCGTTCTGTGCCGGGCTCGATGTGGCGAGTTTCGCGGCCCTGGCCGGAGGCGACCCGGAAGCGGTGGTGATGCCGCGGCGCGCCGGAAAGAATACCAATCTTTATCAGGAGGTTGCAATGGTCTGGCGCCGGGTGCCGGTGCCGGTGATCGCGAGCCTGCACGGGGTGGTTTTCGGGGCCGGGTTGCAGCTGGCGCTGGGGGCGGATCTTCGGGTGGCGCATCCGGAGACTCGGCTTTCCGTGATGGAGATGAAATGGGGGCTGGTGCCGGATATGGGGGGCATGGTGCTGATGCCGAAGCTGATGCGTTCGGACGTGATCCGGCGGCTGACCTACACGGCCGAGGAAGTGTCGGCGGATCAGGCGCTGGGCTGGGGAATGGTCAGCGAGATCGCCGACGATCCGCTGGTGCGGGCGCGGCAAATAGCTGAATTGATTGCGAAAAAGAGCCCCAGCGCGATACGGGCGGCCAAGCGTTTGATCGCCGTGGCCGAGGGGGATGAGGGCGAGGATGCGGTTCTGATGGCCGAGAGCCGGGAGCAGGCGGACCTTATCGGCAAGCCGCACCAGATGGAGGTGATCGCGGCCAACATGCAAAAGCGCGCCCCGAAATTCACCTGACCGCGCGGTGGGGTTAACGCGGGTTTTCGCCCCCAATACAGGGGGGTGAGTCCCGGCTGCTGTCCGGCTGCCATCCGTGCACCCCCTGTTGGCGGCGCCGGGTGCGCGGAATCCGGTTAACGCACCGTGCGGTGGGTGAGCCGCCGGGCAGGACCGGGGGTTTCACACCCCCGGACCCCCGTGGAGTATTTTCGGCAAGATGAAGCCCGAAGTCAGTCCAGTTCCGCAAGCCGCTGCATGGCGGATTTGAGGGTGGCCTCTTCCTCCTGCCGTGCGCGGAGGTTGTCGCGGGCTTCCTCGACCACCTCTTCGGGGGCGTTCTCGGCGAATTTTGGGTTGTCGAGCCGCCCCTTGAGTCCGCCGATCTCTTTCGCGAGCTTGTCGAGCGTCTTTTGCAGGCGGGCCTTTTCCGCGTCCACGTCGATGATGTCGGCGAGCGGCAGGCCGAACTCGCCGCCCTCGACGGGAATCGTGACGGTGCCCTTGGGGAAATCCGCCGCCTCGGTCAGGGTTTCGATGCGGGCGAGGCGCTTGATCATGACCTCGTTGCGCGCCCATGCAGCGCGGCCTGCCTCGTCGAGCGTGCGTTGCAGCATCGGCAGGTGCAGACCGGCGGGCACGTGCATCTGTTGGCGGGCGCTGCGGATTTCCTCGATCAGCGCGATCACCCAGTTCATTTCACGGTCGGCGGCTGGGTCGATCAGGTCGGTGCCGTATTCGGGCCAGTCGGTGAGCATGAGCTGGCCGTCGCGTTCGGCGGTTTGTTGCCAAAGCTCCTCGGTGATGAAGGGCATGATCGGGTGCAGCAGGATCAGCGTCTGGTCGATCACCCAGCGCATGGTGGCGCGGGTTTCATCGCGTGCGGCGCTGTCCTCGCCTTGCAGGAGGGGTTTGGAAAATTCCAGATACCAGTCGCAGAGCTTGCCCCAGGTGAAGACATAGAGCGCGTTGGCCGCATCGTTGAAGCGATACTCGGCCAGGGCCGCATCGACGGTTTCACGGGTGCGCGCGACCTCGCCCACGATCCACCGGTTGACCGTGGCCTCAGGGGTGGGGATGCCGTCGGGGGCGGGGATCTCGTAAACGCCGTTCATCTCGGCAAAGCGCACGGCGTTCCAGATCTTGGTGCCGAAATTGCGATAGCCCTTGATCCGGTCGGTCGAGAGCTTGAGCACACCGCCGATCGCGGCCATCTGCGCCATGGTGAAGCGCAGCGCGTCGGCACCGTATTCGGCCACGATTTCGAGCGGATCGACCACGTTGCCGCGGGTCTTGGACATCTTCTGGCCCTTCTCGTCGCGGACCAGTTGATGCAGGTAGACGGTGTGGAAGGGCTCGCGCCCGACCACGGCGAGCTGCATCATCATCATCCGGGCGACCCAGAAGAACAGGATGTCGAAGCCGGTGACGAGCACATCGGTGGGGAAATACTTGCGCAACTCCTCGGTGTCGTCGGGCCAGCCCAGCGTGCCGATGGGCCAGAGGCCGGAGGAGAACCAGGTGTCGAGCACGTCCGCGTCGCGCCAGAGCGGGTAGACCAGTTTCGTCGGATCCTGCGTCGCCTCGTATTCGGCAAAGCCTTCGGCCATTTCGTGAATGGCGCTGGCGCGGTCCGCGACCTCGATGATGCGCATGTGGTTGAGCGGGGTGGGCAGGGCGGCAAGCACGTCCTGGAAGCCGACCTTGACATGCTCGAAATCGGGCGCCGCGTGATGGCGTTCCTCGCCCAGGAGCAGGTGCTGGCGCGACAGGAAGAGCGACATCTCGACAAGGTCGAGCGCGCCGTCGCCCTCGTCGTCCCTGAACCCGTGCGACGCAAGGTCAAGCCCGTACCAGACCGGGATCTGGTGGCCCCACCACAGTTGGCGGCTGATGCACCAGGGCTCGATGTTCTCGAGCCAGTGGTAATAGGTTTTCTCGCCCGCTTCGGGGATGATTTTCGTGCGCCCCTCGCGCACCGCGTCGAGGGCGGGGCCGACGACCCGTGCGGCATCGACGAACCATTGATCGGTGAGCATCGGTTCGATCACCACCTGGGAGCGGTCGCCGAAGGGCTGCATGATGGGTTTCGATTCGACCAGCGGCACGATTTCCTCGGCGCCCTCGGCGCCGGGTTTGAGGGCGGTGGTGCCAAGCCGCGGATCGTCGGCGCGGGTCATAACGGCGAGGCCCTCGGCGGTGATTTCCTCGACCACCTTTTCGCGGGCCTCGAACCGGTCGAGGCCGCGCAGGTGGTCGGGCACGAGGTTGATCGCGTCGATCTCGGTCTCGGTAAAGGGGGTGCCGCGGGCATAATCCTGTGCCGCCGCGGCCTCGTCGGCGTAAGCGCGACCATCGGCGCGCATGTGGCCCTTGGTGTCCATCAGGCGGTAACAGGGTATACCGCTGCGCTTGGCAACGGCATAATCGTTGAAATCATGCGCGCCGGTGATCTTGACCGCGCCCGAGCCGAAATCGGGGTCGGGATACTCGTCGGTGATGATCGGGATCTGGCGGCGGTGTTCCTTGGGTCCGACGGGAATCTCGCAAAGCTTGCCCACGATGGGGGCATAGCGCGTGTCCGAGGGGTGAACCGCCACCGCGCCATCGCCCAGCATGGTTTCGGGGCGGGTGGTGGCGATGGAGATGTAGTCGCGTTCCTCCTCAAGGATGGTGTTTCCGTCCTCGTCCTTTTCCACATAGGTATAGGTTTCGCCCCCGGCGAGCGGGTATTTGAAATGCCACATGTGGCCCGGGGTTTCGATATTCTCGACCTCGAGGTCGGAAATCGCGGTTTCGAAATGCGGATCCCAGTTCACCAGCCGCTTGCCGCGATAGATGTAGCCCTGGTTGTACATCTCGACGAAGACCTTGATGACGGCGTCGTGAAAATCCGGGGAATTCTCGTGCCCGATGCGCGGATCGCCCGGGGCGCCGGCCATGGTAAAGGCGTTGCGCGACCAGTCGCAGGAACAGCCGAGGCGTTTCAATTGGTCGATGATGGTCGAGCCGTACTGGCCCTTCCATTCCCAGACCTTTTCGAGGAATTTCTGGCGCCCCAGTTCGCGGCGGCCGGGTTGCTGGGTTTGCGCCAGCATCTTTTCGACCTGGAGCTGCGTGGCGATGCCGGCATGGTCCTGTCCGGGTTGCCAGAGCGTGTCGAAGCCGCGCATCCGGTGCCAGCGGATCAGGACGTCCTGCAACGTGTTGTTGAAGGCGTGTCCCACATGCAGCGCGCCGGTCACGTTGGGCGGCGGAATCATGATGCAGAAGGTTTCCTCGCGCGAGGCGTTGGCGCCCGCCTTGAAGGCGCCGGCCTTTTCCCATGCCTGGTAGATGCGGGCTTCGGCCTCGGCCGCGTTGAATGTCTTGTCCATTGCCATGATGAATGGTCCTGCTTGATCCGGGTGCGGTTTCGGCATCCTCTATCCAATGAGGGCGCAAAGGGAAAGCGGGAAGGGTGCTTTTTGCGTCCGGAGCGGACCGGGCGGGCGGACGCCGAGCGTGCCGCGGCGTTTCCTTGCCCGTGCGGCGGGAAAGCGTTTACCTGCGCGGGACGGGCGTGCTTTGCTGTGCCGGAGACGAAGGGAGAGCGACATGGACGAGATCATCAAGTGGAGTGCAACCGCGACCGCGAAGGCGCTGGCCAGGGGCGATGTGAAGGTGGCCGAGGTGACGCGCGCGCATCTGGACCGGGTGGCGGAATGCGAGCCGGGGCTGCGCGCGG
Source organism: Rhodobacteraceae bacterium HLUCCO07 (assembly GCA_001314705.1). Lineage (GTDB taxonomy): Bacteria > Pseudomonadota > Alphaproteobacteria > Rhodobacterales > Rhodobacteraceae > Aquicoccus. Next base: position 281,171 of record LJSU01000018.1, on the reverse strand, counting down.
TGGTCGATCCGCTGGACGAGGCGGCGATGGAACAGGCCGAGGCGATGGATGCCAACCGCCCCAAGGAATTGCCCGCGCTCTGGGGCTTGCCGGTGACGGTCAAGACCAATGTCGATTTCGAGGGGCGCACCAACCCCAACGGCGTCCCGGCGCTGAACGAGGCGATCTGCGAACGCGACGCGCCGGTGGTGCGCAACCTGCGCGCGGGCGGTGCCGTGGTGATCGGGCGGACATCGACGCCGGAATTCAGCCTGCGCTTCTTTACGTCGAACCCGATCTGGGGGCGAACGCTCAACCCCTGGGACAAGGGGTTGACCTCGGGCGGCTCGTCGGGCGGGGCCTCGTCGGCGGTGGCCTGTGGCATGGGCGTGATGGGCCATGGCAACGACCTTGGCGGCAGCCTGCGCTACCCGGCCTATTGCGTGGGCGGCGCGACGTTGCGCCCGTCGATGGGGCGGGTGCCCGCGTTCAACCCCTCGGCCCCGGCCGAGCGCCCGCCGCTCCTGCAGTCGATGAGCGTGCAGGGCATGATCGCCCGCAGCATGGGCGATGTGCGCCTCTCCTATGACGTGTTGCGGCGGCGCTCGTCGGATGATCCGCTCTGGAATGCCGCACCCGACAGCGGGCGCGCGCGCGATGACGGCCCGCGGCGGGTCGGCTGGTGCGTCGATCCGTTCGGTGACGGGGTGGACGCAAATGTCGCCCGCGCGGTCGAGGCCGCGTTGGGCGCGGCGAAACAGGCGGGTTATGAACCGGTCGAGGTCACGCCGCCGATGGCCGCCGAGGCCGCGCAGACATGGGGGCTTCTGCTCGATACCGAGATCGAGGTGATGATGCTGGAGGGTATCCGCAAGATGGGGTCGAAGGCCGTCAACGGGCTGGTTGACACGATGCTGGAGCTTTACCCGCCGCAGGACGTGGCGGGGCTTTTGCAGGCGCAGGCACGGCGGCTGACCATTCTGCGCGAATGGGCGCGGATGTTCGATTATGTCGATGCGTTGATCATGCCGGTCTCGGGCCAGCCGCCGATGCGCGCGGACCAGGATTTCGAGGAGCCCGAGAGCGTGCCCGAGATCATGAAGGCGCAGCGCTTCATGCATGTGATCAACCTGCTCGGCCTGCCAGCGGCGACGGTGCGCACGCTGGACGCGTCACCGATCCCGCTCGGGGTGCAGGTGGTGGGCGACCGGATGGATGACGTGATCTGCCTTGACGTGGCCTGTGCGATCGAGCGCGAGCTGGCCTTCGACCTGGGGCCGATCGACCCGCGATAGGGTAACTCCACTCTGTCGGGTTTGTTCCCTCTGGCGAGGGAATGTACGTGCGCGGAACAAGGGGCGCAGCCCCGCCGCGCCATCGCCGCGCCATCGCCGGCCCGGCGATTGGTGTGATGAAAGTGCACGACTGCAAGCGAGGAAGATGTCGCGGGCATAAACTGCAAAGCGCGACCTTCGGATCGCCGCGCCGCGGCCCGTCGATGGCGCGGCTTCCTCCTCCATGCGCAGGCACGCCAATGGTGTGAAGGCGGGCGCATACCCACCACCTGGCATGTTACCCTACCGCCGCCGGTCGATCTTGGTCGAGAGGTGGACGAGGCTTTCCGAGCCGCGCACGCCCTTGGCCTCGGCGATGCGGTCGAGCGTGTCGTCAAGCTCTTCGGTGGTTGTGGCGGTCAGGGTGGCGATGAGGTCGAACCGCCCGGAGGTGGTATGCACCTCGATCACCGCGGGCAGTGATCTGAGCCGGGCGAGCACCTCGGGCTGGCGGCGCGGCTCGATCATGATGAGCGCCGTTGCGCGGATCATCGGACGGGCCTCGTGCCCGCGGCGCAGGGTGTAACCCGCGATCACGCCGGAATTTTCCAGCCGGTCGAGCCGGGCCTGGACGGTGGTGCGCGCGATTCCGAGGCGGCGCGCGAGCGTGGCCACCGGCAGGCGGGCGTTGTCGGCCAAAAGCGCAAGCAGGGCTTCGTCTGTTTCGTCGGTTTGCATGGTGATACTGTCGATCTGACGAAAGAAAGAGTCAATCCCGCCGGATTGACGGGCGATTTCGGGCCGGAGCCTGCGCATGATGGGTGAAAACAACCCATGAGGCACGCGATGTATCCACAGGCTTCCCATAGCGATCCGGCCATGTACCTGGCCCGCACCCGGCCCGACCAACCGGTGATGTTCTTTGATCCTGCGCGGCTGGGCGCCACGGCGCGGCGATTTCTGCGCGGCTTTCCGGGGGTGGTGACCTATGCGGTCAAGGCCAATCCGTCGCGCGCGGTTCTGGACAATCTCGTGGCCTCGGGCGTGACCGGGTTCGACGTCGCCAGCCCCGCCGAGATCGCGCTGGTGTGCGATGCGGATACGGGCGCGGCGCTGCATTACAACAACCCGGTGCGGTCGCGCGACGAGGTGGCGGCGGGAATGCGCGCGGGCGTATCCTCGTGGTCGGTCGATTGCCCGGGCGAGCTCGACAAGCTGGGCGCACCGCGTTTCGCGGGCGAGGAAGTGTCGGTGCGGCTTGCCCTGCCGGTGAAGGGTGCGCATTACGATTTCGGTGACAAGTTCGGTCTGGCGCCCGGCCCGGCGGCCGCGCTCCTGGCCGAGGTGGCGCGGCGCGGGTTTCAACCCGCGATCTGTTTTCATCCCGGCACGCAATGCGCCGATCCCGAAGCCTGGGCCGCCTATATCGCGGCGGCGGCGGATGTGGCGCGGCAAGCGGGTGTGCAGCTTGCCCGGCTCAACGTGGGGGGCGGGTTCGCGTCGCATCGCGACGGGGCGGCGCCGGACCTCGAGGCGATTTTCGCGCGGATTGGTGGCATGGTCGATGCCGCCTTCGATGTGCAGCCGACCCTCGTTTGCGAGCCCGGGCGGGCGATGGTGGCCGAAAGTTTCACCCTTGGGCTCCGGATCAAGGCGATTCGGGGGGACGGATCGGTGTTTCTCAATGACGGGCTTTACGGCGGGCTGGCCGAGCTGCGCGATATCGGGCCGAACACGCGGCTGCGGGTTCTGGCACCCGACGGGCGGCCCCGCGATGGTGCGCCGCGCCCGCGCGTGGGGTTCGGGCCGACCTGTGACAGCCTCGACCGGCTGCCCGAGCCGCTGCACCTGCCCGCGGATGTGCAGGAGGGCGATTTCATCCTGATCGAGGGCATGGGGGCCTATTCGCTGGCCATTGCCACGCGGTTCAACGGCTATGGCGTGGGCGAGGTGGTGACGCTTGCCGCACCCGGTGGGCGAGACTGACACGCCGCGCTTTTGGGCAACGTTGCGTTATTGAGTATTTTTTCCAAGAAAGAACCAAGGGTTGCTTGTCTGTCGGCCCTTGGCCGCTAGTGTGTGCCGCGCGAGACATGAGGCGGAGGCAGCCATGGAAAAGTTCGGACGCAGTCAATCGGTGCGGCGGGTCGAGGACCTGCGGTTTCTGACCGGCGAGGGGCGCTATGTCGATGACGCCGCGCCCGAGGGGGCATTGCATGTGCATTTCCTGCGCTCGGACGTGGCGCACGGTGTGCTGGGGCCGCTTGACCTCGAAGAGGCGCGGGCGGTCCCGGGGGTGCATCTCGTGCTCGATGCCGCGGCGTTGGCCGAAGCGGGGGTGACCCGCGGCCTGCCGGCGGTGACGGTCAAGAACCGCGATGGCAGTGACGGCGCCGCGCCCAAGCGGCCGCTTCTGGCCGAGGGGCGGGTGCGATACGTGGGTGAGCCGATCGCGATGATCGTGGCCGAGAGCCCCGAGGCGGCGCGCGATGCGGCCGAGATGATCTTGCCCGAGATCGAGGATCTGCCCGCGATGCTGGCGCGCGGGCCGGGCGAGACCGATCTGCACGAGGAGGCGCCGGACAACCGCGCCTATGACTGGGGCATCGGCGACCGGGAAGCAACCGAGGCGGCTTTTGCCGACGCCGCGCATGTGATCGAGATGGAGGTCGAGGACAACCGCATCATCGTCGCCTCGATGGAGCCGCGCGGCGCCTATGCCGAGATGGAGGACGGGCGGCTGCATCTTGCCGTCAACGCGCAGGGCGTGTGGGTGCCCAAGCGGGTGCTGGCCGAGGTTCTGGAGATGGACGCGGAGATGATCCGGGTCACCAACCCCGACACCGGCGGCGGATTCGGCATGAAGGGTCAGCCGCATCCCGAGCAGGTGCTGGTGGCGCAGGCGGCGCGGATGTTGAACCGGCCGGTGCGCTGGATGTCGACGCGCAGCGAGGCGATGGTGTCGGATGCGGGCGGGCGCGACCTGCGCCACCGCGCGGCGCTGGCCTTTGACGCCGATCTGCGGATCACGGGATACCGGGTCGAGACCGATTGCAACCTTGGCGCCTATAACTCGCAGTTCGGGCAGATCATCCAGTCGACGCTGTTTTCGCGGGTTCTGACCGGGGTTTACGATATCGGGGCGGCATGGCTCAACGCGCGGGCCTGGTACACCAACACCACCCCGGTCGATGCCTATCGCGGGGCCGGGCGGCCCGAGGCGATTTACCTTCTGGAACGTCTGATGGACCGGGCGGCGCGCGAGCTTGATGTCGATCCGCTGGAGCTGCGGCGGCGCAACTTCATCGCGGTCGAGAAATTCCCCTATGCCAGCCTTACGGGCGAGACCATCGACGTGGGCGATTTCGCCCGGGTTCTGGCGCGGGGCGAGGATTTTGCCGACCTCGCGGGGTTCGAGGCGCGCCGCGCGGCGAGCGAAAGCCGGGGGAAACTGCGCGGGCTGGGCCTGTGTTACTATATCGAAAGCATTCTGGGCGATCCTTCCGAGGGTGCGAAGGTTGTGTTTGAAGAGGACGGCACGGTGACGATTTACGTCGGGACGCAATCGAACGGCCAGGGGCACGAGACGGTCTATGCTGCCTTCCTGTCCGATCAGACCGGCATCCCGATGGAGCGTATCAGGGTTGTGCAGGGTGACAGTGACCTTATCGCGCAGGGTGGTGGCACCGGGGGCTCCCGGTCTGTCACCACCCAATCCCACGCCACGTTGGCCACGGTCGAGGCGATGATCGCGGCCTTCAAACCCTACCTGGCCGAGAAGATGGGGGTTCAGCCGGACGATGTGTCATTCGATGACGAGCGGTTTCGCGCGCCGGGGTCGAACCTGACGCCGACCCTGATCGAGGCGGCGGAAATGGCCCGTGCCGAGGGGCGGGCGGAGCTGCTGAGCCATGAAAAGCGCGCCAAGCTGCCGGGGCGGTCCTTTCCCAACGGCGTCCACATCGCCGAGGTCGAGGTAGACCCCGAGACCGGCAAGACCGACCTGGTGCGATATCGCGTGGTGGATGATTTCGGCAATCTCATCAACCCGATGCTGGCCGAGGGGCAGGTGCATGGCGGGGTCGCGCAGGGCGCGGGGCAGGCCCTGATGGAGCGGGTCGTGCACGACGAGAGCGGCCAGATTCTCACGGCGAGTTTCATGGACTACGCGCTTCCGAGAGCCGATGATCTTCCCATGATCGGATTCGCGACCGAGCCGGTGCCGTCAACCGCCAACCCGATGGGGATGAAGGGCTGTGGCGAGGCCGGGACCGTGGGCGCGATGGCGGCGGTGGCCAATGCCGTGGGTGACGCGCTGTGGCAAAAGGGTGTGCGGCAGGCCGACATGCCGTTCACGCCGGAACGCGTATGGAAGATGATGCAGGATGTGGAGGCAAGGGCTTAAGACATTCTCCGGGTTGTTCCGGCACGGATTCGGGCGGCGCCAGACCACCAAGAGCATGCGCCGTGGGCCGATCGACCATGTGATCATTCTCGACGGCACGATGTCTTCGCTCGCTCCGGGCTGCGAATCGAATGCCGGGCTGACCTACAAGCTCTTGTCGCGGACCGGCATGTCGGTGTTCTACGAATCCGGGGTGCAGTGGAGTGAATGGCGCTCGGTCTGGGGGGTGGCCATGGGGCATGGCATCAACGGGCAGATCCGGCGCGCCTATGGCTATCTTGCCTCGCGCTATCGGCCGGGCGACCGGATTTTCCTTCTGGGCTATTCGCGCGGGGCCTTTGCCGTGCGCTCGCTGGCCGGTGTGATCGACCGGATCGGGCTGCTGAGGGCGGAATGCGCGACCGAGCGCAATGTGATCACTGCCTATCGCCATTACCGCAACCCGCCGGGCAGCGCCGGCGCGCGCGCCTTTCGGGCGCATCATTGCCATGACTGGGTCGAGATCGAGATGCTGGGTGTCTGGGACACGGTCAAGGCGCTGGGCATGCGCCTGCCGCTGCTGTGGAGATGGACCGGCGCCGAGCATGAATTTCACAACCATCAGCCCGGTGCGATCGTGCGCCATGGGTATCATGCGCTGGCTTGTGACGAGACGCGGCGCGTCTTTGCACCCGAGATGTGGGAGGTGCCAGAGGAACTGACGGACCGGATCGAGCAGGTCTGGTTCCCCGGTGCGCATGGTGATGTCGGCGGCCATCTGGCCGGATACGAACCGGCCCGGCCGCTGGCCAATATCCCGCTGGTGTGGATGTTGGAAAAACTCGAGGAACGGCAGGTCGTGTTGCCCGAGGGCTGGCGCGCTGGTTTCCCGACCGATCCACATGCGCCGGCGGTGGGCACGTGGCATGGGCTGGGCAAGCTTTTCTTGCTCCGCAGGCCAAGGGTGATCGGGCGTGACCCTACCGAACGGCTGCATGAAAGTGTCAGCGAGCGTGCGAACGGGGCAGGACAGGCGCTGGAGGCGTGAGGCGCGATCAGTCGGTCAATTCGCGCGGGATCACGAAATCGACCACCTCGCCCGAGTGAAAGACGGCGTCCTCCCAGTTTTCGACGGGCAGGTCCACCACCAGCGTCGCGCCGGTGGGATAGTCGAAAAATGCGTCATTCTTGAGCGGCTCGGTCACGATCCGGTCGGCAAAATCGGCGCAACCGGGGTTGTGGGTCAGCATGAGCACGCATTTGCCCGCGCCGTGCTGGTGCAGCGTGTCGAGAATCACCCCGGTCGAGGCGTGATAGAGCGCGTTGGGGTATTTCACCGGCACCACGCCCAGCTTGAGCCCTTCCAAGGTTTCGCGTGTGCGCACGGCCGGGGAGCAAAGCACGATATCGGGCAAATACTCCTTCTCGGCCAGCCACTTGCCCAGTGCGCGCGCGGACCGGATCCCGCGCGTGTTGAGCGGGCGGTCGCGGTCGGGCAGCGCGGGATCGTCCCAGCTCGATTTGGTGTGGCGCATCAGGATCAGGCGTCGGGTCAATGAAAGGCCCTCATGTGAAAGGCGGATTGCGCGTCGAGCCTGCCATAGTCCTGGTTGACGGGGCAAGCGCGACGCGCGGCACAGCCCCGTTCCATGCAATCCTGCCCCGGTGCGCTGTCGAGGAACGTGCGGCAGGTGGGCACGTCATAGCCCGCGGGCGAAAGCGCACCGACCGGGCAGGCCGTGCGACAGGGCTGGTCCTTGCAATTCAGGCAGGGATTGACGCCGCGGGCGGGCAGGGCCAGGTGCCCGGGCAGCCGCACCGCGCCGCGAAAGCTGATCATCAGCCCGGCGCTCTCATGCACCAGCATCCCGACCGGCGACACGAAAGCCCGCCCCGAGCGCTGCGCCCAATCCTGGAACGGCGGATAGGGCGGGCCATCCGAGGGAAAGACCGCCACGCCGCCCCAGGCCGCGGCGCGCGCGCCGATGGCGCGTTTGGACCAGCGGTCGAGCGGATCGGGTGCGCCATCGGCATACTCCGGCTGGTCGGTGAAATGCGCCCAGAACCCCGGCTCGCGGGGACCGAGCAACAGAACCGTGTCGGCCCCGTCATGCAGAACGCCCATGATTTCCAGCGCACGGGTTTCGGGGGCGGGGTCCAGCGGGTTCATTTTTGCCCGAAGGGCAGCCACAGGCTCCAGCCCAGCTTTGACGGGCGGTCATCCTGCCATTCGAGGCCGATGGTCATGTCGTCATGGCCCGCGCCGGGCTGGGCGATATAGGTGCGAAACATCCGGTCCCAGATCGAGAGTGAGAAGCCGTAATTGCTGTCATGCTCATGCCGGTGGATGGAGTGGTGCACCCGGTGCATGTCGGGCGTGACCAGCACTAGCCGCAGCCAGCGGTCGAGCCAGAGCGGCAGGCGCAGGTTGGCGTGGTTGAACATGGCGGTGCCGTTGAGGATGATCTCGAACAGCACCACGGCCAATGCGGCGGGGCCGAGGAGATAAACCAGCCCGATCTTGAGCAGCATCGACAGCGCGATTTCGACCGGGTGAAAGCGGATCGCGGTGGTCACGTCGAAATCGCGGTCCGCATGGTGGACCCGGTGCAGCCGCCACAGGATCGGCACCTTGTGGGTGATGAGATGCTGGGCCCAGATCGCGAAATCGAGGATCAGCACGGCCAGCGTGATCTCGACCCAGGCGGGCCAGTCCAGATGGTTGAACAGGCCCCATCCGTTCGCGCCCGCATCCATCGCCGCGCCCACTGCCAGGAGCGGCATGAACAGCGCCAGCGCCCGCAGGGTCAGCGTGTCGATCACGACGATGGCCCAGTTGGTGAACCAGCGCGTGCGGCGTGGCTGGCTGCGCGGGCGGCGCGGCGCCCAGGCCTCGAGCGTGGCGAAGAGCGCGAAGAGGCCGAGAAAGACGGCAAGGCGGATGAGGGCTTCGTTTTCCATACGCTCAAACTAGGCGGGTTTGACGCGCGCGCAAGGCGCAGATTGCCTCAGAGGCTTGCACGAATGAGTGAGCCGGCCCCGTGCTCGGTGTAGAGTTCGAGAAGCACCGCGTTGGGCACGCGACCGTCGAGGATGACCACGCCGCGCACCCCGCCCTCGATCGCGTTGAGCGCGGTCTCGGTCTTGGGGATCATGCCGCCCGCGATGGTGCCCTCGGCGGTCATCGCGCGGATCTGGTCGGCCGACAGCGCGGTCAGAACCTCGCCCTCGGCATTCTTGACGCCCTCGACATCGGTCAGAAGGAGCAGCCGATCAGCCTTGAGCGCGGCGGCGATGGCCCCCGCCACGGTGTCGCCGTTGATGTTGAAGGTCTGGCCCGCCGCGCCTGCACCCAGCGGTGCGATGACCGGTATCATGCCCGCCTCGAACATGGTGTGCAGGATCGCCGGGTCGACCTGTGACGGTGTGCCGACATGGCCCAGTGCCGGATCGGTGGGCGTGCAGGTGATCAGCCCCGCATCCTTGCCCGAGAGTCCCACGGCGCGCCCGCCCTGGCCGTTGATCGCCTGAACGATGCGCTTGTTCACCCGGCCCGACAGCACCATTTCTACCACGTCGATCGTGGCGTCATCGGTCACGCGCTTTCCGCCGATGAATTCGCTCACGATCCCCAGTTTTTCCAGCATGGCGTTGATCATCGGACCGCCGCCATGGACGATCACTGGGTTGACGCCGACCTGCCGCATCAGCACCACGTCGCGGGCGAAAAGCTCCATCCCCTCGTCGCTGCCCATGGCGTGGCCGCCCAGCTTGATCACCACGATCGCGCCGGTATAGCGTTGCAGGTTGGGCAGGGCCTCGGAGAGGGTCCGGGCGGTGGCGATCCAGTCGCGGTTCATGGTCTGCTTTCTCATCGCGGTGTCTTTCCTTGGCGCCCCTGATTAAGCGTTTCGCGCACCGGTGCCAAGCCTTTGCGCGCCGGGCCGGAATCGGGGCGGCGCGCCGCCCCATTGCCGCAGCCGCACGAACTGATAGAGTTGCGCCGAGCGAGCAACAGGAATTGGGACCATGACGCAGAAAACCATGCTTCTGACCGGGGCGAGTCGCGGGATTGGCCATGCCACGGTGCGCCGGTTCAACGCCGAAGGCTGGCGGGTGATCACCTGTTCGCGCCAGCCCTTTCCGGCCGAATGTCCCTGGGGTGGCGGCGCCGAGAACCATGTCGAGATCGATCTTGCCGATCCCAATGACACGATCCGCGCGGTCGAGGTGATCCGCGAGAAACTCGGCGGGCGGCTTGATGCCCTGGTCAACAATGCGGGCATTTCGCCGAAAGGGTCAGAGGGCGAGCGGCTCAACACGCTCGAGACCGATCTCAAGACATGGGGGCATGTCTTTCACGTCAATTTCTTCGCCTCGGTGGTGCTGGCGCGAGGTCTCAAGGACGAGCTGGCCGCGGCCCGGGGCGCGATCGTGAACGTGACCTCGATCGCGGGCTACCGGGTGCATCCCTTTGCCGGGGCGGCCTATGCCACCTCGAAGGCGGCGCTCAAGGCACTGACCCGCGAGATGGCGCATGATTTCGGACCGCTTGGCGTGCGCGTCAACGCGATTGCCCCGGGCGAGATCGAAACCGCGATCCTGTCGCCCGGCACCGACAAGATCGTCGAGCAGATCCCCCTGCGCCGTCTCGGCCAGACCGAAGAGGTTGCCCAGACGATCTTTTTCCTGTGCTCGGATGCCAGCAGCTATATCTCGGGCACGGAGATCGAGATCAACGGCGGGCAGCATGTCTGAACCCGGCGTGAGGGGCCAGCCCCTCACACTCCCCGGAGTATTTCGGGCAAGATGAAGGGTCTGGGGTTACACCAGTTCGGCGATGATGGCGCGTAGGGTTGCGATGCCTTCGCCCTTTTCGGCCGATGTCAGCACGATCTCGGGGAAGGCGGCGGGATGTTTCGCGAGCCTCTCGCGCACCTGGCCGAGGATCCGGTCACGCTCGCCCGCCTTGAGCTTGTCGGATTTGGTCAAGACGCATTGGAAGGTGACCGCCGATGTGTCGAGCCGGTTCATGATCTCTTCGTCCACGTCCTTGATGCCGTGACGCGCGTCGATCAGCACGAAGGCGCGGCGCAGCGATTGGCGGCCCGAGAGATATTGCTTGAGAAGCTTCTGCCATTTCTCGACCACGGGCAGCGGCGCGTTGGCATAGCCGTATCCGGGCAGGTCGACGAGATAATGATCGGGTCCGGCGGTGAAGAAGTTGATTTCCTGCGTGCGTCCGGGCGTGTTCGAAGCCCGTGCCAGCCCCTTGCGCCCGGTCAGCGCGTTGATCAGCGTTGATTTGCCCACGTTCGAGCGGCCCGCGAAACAGACCTCGATCCGGTCGGCGGGGGGCAGGCCGGACATCGCGACCACGCCCTTGAGGAACGCGGTTTCGCCTGCGAAGAGCAGGCGGCCCCTTTCGAGCGCCTGCGGATCGGGCTCGGCCGCGATGGGGAAGGTCAGTTTCATGGCAGCACCTCGAACCTATCGCCATCGGTCACGGGCTCGCCCGTGAGGACGCGCGCGTGGGCCTTGACCGGGTGGCGCCGGATCCGGGCGAATTGCGTAGTCATTTATCCCCGGATTTCGCCCCGCGCGCAAAGCTCGCGCGTATGTTGCCGAACAGGTCGGGTTTGTAGCCATGGCTGCGCATGATCGTATATTGCTGGATGAAGGTGATCACGTTGTTGGCGATCCAGTAGAGCACAAGCCCGCTGGCGAAGCTGCCCAGCATGAACATGAACACCCAGGGCATCCAGGCAAAGATCATCTTTTGCGTCGCATCGGTCGGGGCGGGGTTGAGCTTTTGCTGAAGCCACATCGACACGCCGAGCGTGATCGGCATCACCCCGATGAATATCAGCGCGAGGATCGAGCCGGGTTCGGGGGCGTCCCAGGGCAGCAGGCCGAAAAGGTTCATGATCGAGCTGGGGTCGGGCGCCGAGAGGTCGCGGATCCAGCCGATCCAGGGCGCGTGGCGCAGCTCGAGCGTGACGAAGATCACCTTGTAGAGCGAAAAGAAGATCGGGATCTGCAGCAGGATCGGCAGGCAGCCCGAGGCCGGGTTGACCTTTTCGCGCTTGTAGAGCGCCATCATCTCCTGTTGCATCTTCTGGCGGTCATCGCCGCATTGCTCCTTGAGTTTCTCCATCTGCGGCTGAAGTTCGCGCATCTTGGCCATGGAGGCATAGGACTTGTAGGCCAGCGGGAAGAGCACCAGCTTGATCACGAGGGTCAGCCCGATGATCGCCCAGCCCATGTTGCCGATCGCCACGTTGAGCCAATGCAGCAGCGCGAAAATCGGCTTGGTGAGAAAGAAGAACCAGCCCCAGTCGATTGAATCGAGGAACTTGACGACGCCGCCTTCGTTCTCGTAGGCGCGGATCGTGGCCCATTCCTTGGCACCGGCAAAGAGCCGTGACTGCACATCGACACTATCGCCTGGCGCGAGCTGGCGCGTGCGTTGCACGGTTTCGGTTTGATAGATGTCCCGGCGTTCGTCGTATTTCACCACCGATTTGAACGCGTCGCCGGTGTCGGGGATGAGCGTCGCCATCCAGTAGTGATCGGTGAACCCCAGCCAGCCGCTGTCCTGCACGCGCGTGACATCGGCACGGGCCCCTTCGTCGGGATCGAACGCGTAATCGCTCACGTCGTCATAGTCGATCTCGGAAAGCTGGTCGTCGGCAAATCCGATGATTCCCTCGTGCAGGATGAAGAAATTCTTCATGTCCTCGGGTTCGCCGTGGCGGGCGAGAACGCCATAGGGGGCCAGTGCGACCGTCGACTCGCCAGTGTTCTCGACCGATTGAGTGACGGTGAACATGAACTTGTCGTCAATCGCGATCTCGCGGTGAAAGGTCAGCCCCGCATCGTTGCTCCAGCTCAGCTTGACCGGGTTTTGCGGGCTCAGCGTCTGCCCGCTTTCGAGCGTCCAGAGCGTCGACGGCCCCGGCACCGCGTCGGGCCCGAGGCCGGCCCCGGGAGCCCAGCCGTAAAGCGCATAAAAGGCGTTGTCGTTGCCGAACGGGGACAGCAGGCTCACGATATCTGCGTCGTCGTCGAGGGACTCGCGGTAATCCTTGAGCGAGAGTTGGTCGATCCGGCCACCCAGAAGCGAAATCGACCCCTCGAGGCTGGGTGTGTCGATGCTCACACGTGGCGCTTCGTCGAGATCGTCGATGGTTTCGGTCGCCCCCGTGGCGCCGGTCGCGTCGGGCGTGTCTTCGGCCGGGGCATCGGCGACCGGTTCACCGGCGGCCGGGGCGCTGGTGCCCTGATCCTCGATTTCGCCGGTGGCCTGTTCCTGTGGCGGTTCGGGCGGCGGGAACATGATCGACCATCCGATGATCACCAGCATGGAGAGCGCCACGGCTAGGATTAGGTTCTTGTTCTGATCGTCCATCATGGGCCCACACGCTTGCGTTTCGGTGGGGCAGGTTCAACAGAGACTGGGCCCAAAGGTCAAGCCGATATTGGCGCCCGGTGGCAGAATGGGGCGCATTGTTCTGCCGCGGGGCGGGCCACGGCTTTCCGGTGGTCGGGATCGGCCGCCCGCGCGACCGGGCCCGTCGCGGGCGGGGTTTCTGTTCAACCTGACCTGCGTCCGATCCGGGGTGCCGGGCCGAGCTTTGCGGCATGGTCCTGCATCCATTCGAGCGTCGCGTCGAACGGCATCGGCCGGCCTATCGCGAAGCCCTGGACATGGCGGCAGCCGAGCTGTGCCAGCATCGTGTGTTCGCCCGCAGTCTCGACCCCTTCGGCGAGGGTCTCGATGCCCAGCCGGTCGGCCATCGTCAGGATCGCGTTGACCATGCGCTGCTGTTCTGGGTCATGATCGACATGGGTAATGAAGCTGCGGTCGATCTTGATCCGGCCGATGGCAAAGCGGCGCAGCGCGGCAAGCGAGGCGTGACCGGCGCCGAAATCGTCGAGGTCGATGCGACAGCCCAGTTCGGAGAGGCGCGCGAGGTTGCGCGCGGCCATGTCGTCGGGCGCGCCCGCGACGACCGATTCCAGCACCTCGATGGTCAGCCGGTCGGGTGCGAGGTCGAACCGGTCGAGTTCCCACCGCAAGCGGTCGGCCAGTTGCGGGTTGCGCAATTCCTCGCCGGTCATGTTGACCGCGATGGTCGGCACCGGGGCGTTCGCTGCATCCCATGCGTTCACCGCCGTCAGCGCGCCGTAGAGCATGACCTCGCCGAGCCGCCCGATCTGTCCGGCTTCATGCAGCGCGGGCAGGAAATCCGTGGGCGGGATCAGGCCACGCTCGGGGTGAAGCCAGCGGGCCAGCGTCTCGAAACCGGTGACATGACCGGTATCGGTGGAGATCTGCGGTTGAAACCATGGCAGGATCTCGCCGTTCTCCAGCGCGATCTGCACCTCGGTGCAAAGCGTATCTTGCCGGTGGCGGGTCTGGCCCATTTCGGGGCCGTAGGCGCGCACTGCCGAGGCCCCGCTTCGGCACGCCTCGTCGAGCGCGATGCCGGCGCAGTCGATCATCGCCTTTCCGGTGCCATCGGGACTGCGGCTCGACAGGCAAAACCCCAGCGCGGCAGAGAGATAGATCGTCTGTCCGTCATGCGCCAAGGGCTCTTCGATCACGGTTTGCAGCCGGGTGGCCATCTGGATGCCGGTTTCAAGATCGAGGCGTGGCATGGGTGGCAGTACAACGCCAAACCGGGCCTCGCCGATGCGAAAGAGCCTGTCACCGTCACGCAGGGCAGTCTCGAGCCGGGCCGCCGACTGCCCGATCAGCATTTCCGCAGCGTTGGGGCCGACACGTTCGGCCAGGCGGCCGAACGCCTCGATCTCGATTGCGAAGCAGGCGGTCCTGAGCCGCGTGGCGGCAGCGCGGGCCATCGAATCCTCGGCCATTTCGGCCATGGCCTCCGCCTGCGGCAGCCCGGTTGCGGCATCCCGCGTGCCCGCCCCTTGCAAGGGCGGGCCAATGGCCCCCGCGAACAGCACCAGAAGCGGTATTCCGAGCGCCACGGCAATCAGCGCCCCCTCGCCACCGAGCCAGAACGCGCCAAGGGCCATTGCGGGCAGAAAGGCCAGCGCCTGTGGCCCGATCAGCCCCCGCCTGAGCGCGTTGCGCAGGGTTTGCGGCAGGAAATTCCGGCGCCCGGCCATGGGCAAAGCTCCTCTGACAGTTTCAGAGGGCAGGCTAGGTCGTGGCGTCTGAATATCCGTTTAACGCCGCTTCGCGGAATGCGCGAAGATGGCTAAAACTCGATCTACCGACCGTCACCGGTTCCGGTACGTGTCAGCCCGGCGAAATCGAAAAGGCCGGGATCGAGCAGGTGCGAGGGCCGCGCGTTCATCAGCGCACGGAACATCACCTGGCGGCGGCCGGGGCTGTTCTTTTCCCATCCGTCGAGAATCGCCTTGACCTGCTGGCGTTGCAGCCCGTCCTGCGACCCGCACAGATCGCAGGGGATGATCGGATAGTTCAACGCGCGCGCGAAACGCTCGCAATCGGCCTCGGCGACATGCGCGAGCGGGCGATAGACGAAAAGATCGCCCTCTTCGTTGACCAGCTTGGGTGGCATCGTGGCCAGTCGCCCGCCGTGAAAGAGGTTCATGAAGAAGGTTTCGAGAATGTCGTCGCGGTGATGGCCCAGCACCACCGCCGAACAGCCCTCTTCGCGCGCGATGCGATAGAGATGACCGCGGCGCAGGCGCGAACACAGCGCGCAGAAGGTCCGGCCCTGTGGAATCTTGTCCATCACCACCGAATAGGTGTCCTGATACTCGATCCGGTGGGGCACCTGCATCTTTTCGAGAAACCCGGGCAGGACCGTCGCCGGAAAGCCCGGCTGCCCCTGGTCGAGATTGCAGGCCAGAAGTTCGACCGGCAGAAGCCCGCGCCATTTCAACTCTTGCAGGATGGCCAGAAGCGTATAGCTGTCCTTGCCGCCCGAGAGGCAGACGAGCCATTTCGCACCGGGCTCGATCATGCCGTATTGCTCGACCGCCTCGCGCACGTTCTGCACCAGACGCTTGCGGAGCTTGCGAAACTCCGTCGTCTTCGGTGACCCGTGAAAGAGCGGGTGGATGTCGTCGGCTTCGTCGAGCATGGGATGCGATATGCCATGTTGCGGGCGCCGGGGGAAGGGGGCGGGCGTGTTTTCGCAACTGTGTCACGCGCAGCGTTGTGCAGTCAGATCCGGCCCATGGCGTGCAGTTCCGCGCGCAGGTCGTTGGCGCGCGCGTCGCCCGCTTCGAGCGCGTGCACGAAGGCGTGGGTGAGGTAGAAGCCGCGCGCCGTGTCGCTGGCCGCGATCAGGGCGGCCTCGGTGTAGAGCGCGATCAGCGCCGCGCCGTCCCCGGCCTCATGCGCCGCACACATCCTCGCATCGAGATCGTTCATTCCGCTGCGAGGCCCTGTTGTCGGCGCGCGGCGATCTTGCCCGCCACCCAAGCGTGAAAGAGATGCGTCGGCCCGTCCATCGCGGGTGAGAATCGCCCGCCATCGAACCCGGGTGTGTGTCGGCCCTTTTGCATGCCTTCGACGACGAACACGTCCTCCTCGAACACCAGCTTCCACTGCGCGGTGTTCTGCAAGCGCAGGGCGTCGTTGGTCTCGGGCGTGGCATAGTAGAGGTGGATGTGCTCGACCGTGCGGTCGAGGGCCACGGGTTCGAGGATGATGGCAAAGGCATGATCGCGCTGCGCCCCCAAAAGCACGTTGGGATAGAGCGCGACATATTCCGCGCCCGCATCCCATTTCGATGACAGCCCCGGGAAATCGGGGAAAACCGCCCCATCCTCGCCCCTGATCTGGCGATAGACATATGTGCCTTGCCCGGAATAGCGCCCCGGCGCCTCGATATGATAATGGTCTTCGAGCCGCGAATAGCTGTTGAGGCCCGGATGCACCCAGGGCAGGTGATAGCTTTCGCAGAAATTCTCGACCGCGAGTTTCCAGTTGGTGTTCACGGCGAGCGTGAAGCGGCTGTCGGCGCCGCCATGGTAGTGCGGGCTGTCGAATTCGCGCCAGCGCTCCAGCAGGTCGGCCTGGGCCTCCTCGAACGGGGCGGCATTGCCGTTGAGGTTGATGAATATCACGTCGCGCCAGATATGGCTGGGCACTTCGACCAGGCCCAGCGTATCGCGGTCGATCCCCTCATGGGTGTTCATGCCCGGCCCGCCGACATGGGGCGTGGCGACAAGGCGGCCGTCATGGGCATAGCACCAGGAATGATAGGGGCAGCGTATCGCGCCCTCGATCCGGCGCGGTTCGGAGACGAGGATAATGCCGCGGTGTCGGCAGATATTGTGAAACACCCGCACCACGCCATCACGCCCGCGCAACAGCAGGAGCGGCACGCCCAGGAACTCGACCGGCTTTGCATCGCCCGGTTCGGGCACGTCGGCGGCCACGGCCAGTCCGGCCCATTCGTCGAAGAGCAGCGCAGCGCGTTCCTCGGCGAAAACGCCCGGGTCGGTGTAATGGGCATTGGGCAGGCCATGGGCGTTGGCGATGGGGCGGATCACGGTCGAAAGGTCGGTGGTCATTGGCGGCACTCCACGATTCGAATGGAGGAATCCTAGGGCGATTTGCCGCGACGACTTGTCCCACCGCGACCTGCGCCTGACGCAAGGCGACGCGCACGGTGCGGCGGGGCGGTTCAGCCGTGGTGGTCGTGATCGCAGCGCGTGCCTTGCTTAGCGTCATGCGCGGGGTCGGCACCGGGCACGGGGTCATAGCCGCTCGATCCCATGGGGTGACAGCGCAGGATGCGCCGAAGCGCGAGCCATCCGCCCCGGATCGCGCCGTGGCGTTCCAGCGCCTCGAGCGCATAGGCGCTGCAGGTGGGTTGATAGCGGCAGCCGTGCCCGACCCAGGGTGAGAACAGGAGCCGATAGGCGCGCACCGGCAGGGCGACGATATGGGCCAGCGGGCTCATGCGCCGTGAATCCGGTTGAGAGCATGGACGAGATCGCCCTTGAGCGCCTCGAACGGCCGGTCGATCGTGGCCCCGGCCCGTCCGATCAGCACGTAATCCCAGCCCGGGCGCCCATGCCCGGGCAGGACCATGCGCGCCACCTCGCGCAGGCGGCGCTTGGCGCGGTTGCGCGCGACCGCGTTGCCGACCTTTTTCGAACAGGTGAACCCCACGCGGATCGGGCCATCCGGGTCGTCGGGCCGTTGCCTTGCCTGCACCATCATCCCGCGCGTGCCCTGCCGGCGCGCGCGGGCGCAGGCGAGGAACTCGGATCGGGACTTGAGGATTTCGGGGGCGTTGGTCATGATCGGGCCTTATCCACAAAGGTGGTTGCCGGACAAGCGAAAACCGCCCGGGCCATGGCCCCGGCGGTGTGGGAACGGTCATCTTTGCAAGTGATCCCGGCGCAGGGATACGCCGGGCCGAACGCTTACGCGCTCAGGCTCTTGCGGCCACGCGCGCGGCGGGCATTGATGATCTTGCGGCCGGCCTTGGTGGCCATGCGGGCGCGGAACCCGTGGCGGCGCTTGCGAACCAGGTTCGAGGGTTGAAAGGTGCGTTTCATCGCTCCGTCTCCGTCAGTTGGGAACAGGCGCGGACTCGCGGATGTCCCGGAAATGCATCGAAGCCCGGTCTATAGGGCCGCGCGCGCGGCCTGTCAAACGGCCAGTGCCAGGTTTTGCAACAAAACCGGGGGCGCACCGGGCGAATTGTTACAATGCCGAGGTTTCGGTGGCAAATCCTCACGTTTCGGGCGCATGCGTTCAAGGCCACGTGAGAAACGTGGGTTCCTTGCGGCGCGGGACAATGTTTCGTGTCAGACACGGGCCCAAAGGGGCCACCATGAAGATGACCGATATGACAAGACCAGATGGATCACCGCGAAAATCCGGCGCCCTGCGCGCCTTGCCCTTTCTGCTGATTCTGGCGGTTGCGGCTGTGGGCGCCTTTGCCCTGCGCGATTTCCTGACATTCGAAACGCTGCGCGATCACCGTCTCACGCTGCTGGCGTTTCGCGATGCCTATTACTGGCCGTCCGTCGCGGTGTTCATCATCGCCTACGTGGTGATCGTGGCCTTTTCATTGCCCGGTGCCACGGTGGCGACGCTGACCGGCGGCTTTCTCTTTGCCACGTTTCCCGGCGCGTTTTACAACGTCGCCGCCGCGACGATCGGGGCGACGGTCATATTTCTGGCCGCGCGCTGGGGGTTTGGCGAGCGGCTTTCGGCGCGGATCGAGGCGGGCGAGGGCACGATCAAGCGCATCACGCAGGGGATCAACGAGAACCAGTGGTCTATGCTGTTCCTGATCCGGCTGGTGCCGGCGGTGCCGTTTTTCGTGGCCAACCTGCTCCCGGCCTTCCTGAACGTGCCGCTGCGGCGTTTCCTGATCTCGACCTTCCTGGGCATCATCCCCGGCGGCGTCGTCTATACCTCGGTCGGTGCGGGCCTGGGCGAGGTGTTCGAGCGTGGCGAAAGCCCGAACCTTGGCGTGATCTTCGAGCCGCACATCCTGCTGCCGATCCTCGGGCTCTGCGCGCTGGCGCTGTTGCCGGTCATTCTCAGGGCCTTGCGCGGGAGGGCGTTGTGATGGAGCGGATCAAGACCGATATCCTCGTCATCGGCGGCGGCTCTGGCGGGCTTTCGGTTGCCTCGGGGGCGGCGCAGATGGGGGCCGACGTGGTGCTTCTGGAGGGGCACAGGATGGGCGGGGATTGCCTCAACTATGGTTGCGTGCCCTCGAAGGCGCTGCTGGCGATGGGCAAGCGCGCCCATGCCGGAATCGAGACCACCCATGCCGAAGCGCTCGACCATGTGCGCAAGGTCATCGCCACGATCGAACCGCATGACAGCGTCGAGCGGTTCGAGGGTCTGGGCGTGCGCGTCATCTCGCAATACGGCCGCTTCGTCTCGCCCACCGAGGTCGAGGCGGGCGAGGCCCGCATCACCGCGCGGCGGATCGTCATCGCCACCGGTTCCTCGCCGCTGGTGCCGCCGATTCCGGGGCTGGACAAGGTGCCGCATGAGACCAACGAGACGATTTTCGGCCTTGAGAAAACGCCCGGTCACCTGCTGATCATCGGTGGCGGGCCGATCGGGATGGAAATGGCGCAGGCGCATCGGCGGCTGGGCTGTGACGTCACCGTGATCGAGGGCATGAAGGCGCTGGGCAAGGACGACCCCGAGGCGGCAGGGGTGGTGCTCGACGCGCTGCGCGGCGAGGGCATCGCCATCGAGGAGGATGCCATGGCCGCCGAAATACGCGGCAAGCCGGGCGCGATCGAGGTCGAGGTGAAGGACGGGCGCGTCTTCAAGGGCACGCATCTTCTGGTCGCTGTGGGGCGAAAGCCGAATATCGAAAGCCTCGACCTCGACGCTGCCGGGATCGAGACGACCCGGACGGGCATCAAGGTGGATGCGCGGCTCAGAACCACCAACCGCCGCGTGCTGGCCGTTGGCGACGTGGCGGGCGGGCCGCAATTCACCCATGTTGCGGGCTATCACGCGGGGCTCGTGATCCGGCAGGTGCTGTTTGGCCTGCCCGCGAAAGTGCGGACCGACCATATACCGTGGGCCACCTTCACCGATCCCGAACTGGCGCAGGCCGGCCTGAGCGAGGCGCAGGCGCGCGAGATGCATGGCGACCGGGTCGAAGTGGCGCGCTTCGACTATGCCGGCAGCGACCGGGCCGTCGCCGAGGGCCGGACCGCCGGTTTCGTCAAGGTGATGGTCGTCAAGGGCCGCCCGGTGGGCGCGACCATTGTCGGCCATCAGGCGGGCGAACATATCAACCTCTGGTCGTTGGCGCTGGCCAGCAGGCTCAAGATGAGTGACATTGCGGGCATGATCTCGCCCTATCCCTCGCTGGGCGAGATCAACAAGCGCGCCGCGGGCGCCTATTTCTCGCCCAGGCTTTTTGATAGCAAGGGCGTGAAACGGGTGGTTGGCCTCGTGCAACGCTGGCTGCCGTGAAGGGGTGAAGATGATCGGGGTTGAACGGTCGATGTCTCGGGCCATGCGCCCGCCGCGCCGTGCGCGCGCCACGGCCACCGTCACGACGCGGGGGCGCGAGCCATGCTGAACACGCTTTCAGGAAGGTTCCTGATCCTGACCATCATTTTCGTGATGCTGGCCGAGGTGCTGATCTTTGTTCCCTCGATCGCCCGCTTTCGCGAGGATTTCCTGCTCTCGCGCCTTGAACGCGCCCAGATCGCCAGCCTTGCGCTGCTGGCCGACGACATGATCGACCCCGGGCTTGAGGAGGAGCTGCTGCGCAATGCCGGGGTATACAACGTCGTGCTGCGCCGCGACGAGGCGCGGCAACTCATGCTGTCCTCGCCGATGCCGCAACCCGTGCACGAAACCTTCGACCTGCGCGAGGCAACACCCCTGATCCTGATCCGCGACGCGATGGCGCGGCTCGCCGACCCCGAATCGCGCGTCATCCGCGTGATCGGCAACCCGGTGCGCGAGGCGGGATTGCTGATCGAGGTGTCGATGGAGACCGATTATCTGCGCATGTCGATGATCGACTACGGGTTGCGCATTCTGCTGCTCTCGGCGGTGATCTCGGTCATCACCGCGGCACTGCTGTTTTTGGTGGTGCGTGCGATCCTGGTCAAACCGATCAAGCGGGTGGTGGCGCAGATGCAGCGCTATGCCGCAGATCCCGAGGATTCGCGCCGCATCATCACCCCCGCCGCGGGCGTGGTCGAGCTGCGCGAGGCCGAAGAGGCGCTCAAATCGCTCGAAACGCAATTGACCCAGGCCCTGAAGCAGAAGGAACGCCTGGCCCAGCTGGGTGGCGCCGTGGCCAAGATCAGCCACGACCTGCGCAACATCCTGACCAGTGCGCAGCTGTTCACCGACCGGATCGAGATGAGCAAGGACCCGGCCGTCCAGCGCATGGCCCCCAAGCTCGTCAATTCGATCACGCGGGCGGTCAACCTGTGCGAGACCACGCTTGCCTTTGGCAAGGCCGAGGAACCCGAGCCCCGGCTCTCGCGGCTCAACCTGTCCGAACTGGTCGGCGATGTTGTCGCCAGCGAGCGGCTGGCGGTCGGCGATGCCGATGTCAGTTTCGCCGAGGACGTTCCCGCTGGGTTGATCATACTGGCCGATCCCGAACAGCTTTACCGGGTGCTTTCCAATCTTGTGCGCAATGCCCGGCAGGCGATCACGGGAAGCGGGCAGGGCGGTGAAATTGCCGTGGCGGCGCATGAGGATGACAGCCACTGGATCATCACCGTGAGCGATACCGGCCCCGGCCTTCCGCCCAAGGCGCAAGAGCATCTCTTTACCGCCTTCCAGGGCGGGGCGCGCAAGGGTGGTTCCGGGCTGGGGCTTGCGATATCGGCCGAACTTGTGCGCGGGCATGGTGGCAAGCTTCTGCTGGATCACACCGGGCCCGAGGGAACGGCATTCACCATCCGCCTGCCCCGGGGCGAAAGCGACGCCGGCTGGTCCGAAGCGAGCAGCGCGGTCAATGGTCGTAAGGCCGAAAAATCATGATTTGCCCCTTGCATTGCCTGACCCTTGAGGCTATCCCACGCCCTCAACGGACCGATAGCTCAGCTGGATAGAGTACCTGACTACGAATCAGGGGGTCGGGGGTTCGAATCCTCCTCGGTCCGCCATAACATCAATTCAAGGCATTGATGTTCATGCAATATCCGCAGATTTTCATGCAATATCCGCAAAGCCTGGATCTTGGATCCTCCATTTTGCCTTAAGGGCGGCTTGGATCGAGCCGGGATGTCCCGGACAATATGCTTGGGATCTCTTCTCCTGATCAGCCCTTCGGCTCTGTGGTTGGCCTCGATGCCTACTCACGGCAGCATCCCCCGGATCGAGGAACTTTTCCATGATCATCGTGGTGAGCGCGGCCACGCGTTTCGGCATGTCCTCTCGCGGTATCCGCGCCACATCTTTGAGGGTGGTCACGGCGTCGATAGCCGTTGTAACGCACAGCATTGCCACGGGTTCCCGGCACTTCCGCGGGTGCAATTGCGCGGCCGCAACGCTCCTTTTTCCTTGAACGTCAGCCGCATTTCGAGTGGCCGCAACTCATGCAGGTCATGCAGCCTTCGACCATGCGCATGTCATACTGTCCGCAACTGGGGCAGGCCGCGCCTCTTGGTGGTGCGTCGAGATTGACCACTTGGGCCTGCGGATCGGTTTTCAGGCCCATGCCCTCGCCTGCGATGAAACCGATCGAGATCAGGTGCCGTTCGATCACGCCACCGATCGCCGCGAGGATCGACGGGATGTATTTGCCCTCCATCCACGCGCCGCCGCGCGGGTCGAACACGGCCTTGAGTTCCTCGACCACGAAACTCACGTCGCCACCGCGCCGGAACACCGCCGAGATCATCCGTGTCAGCGCAACGGTCCAGGCGAAATGCTCCATGTTCTTGGAATTGATGAACACTTCGAACGGCCGCCGCGTACCGTTGACAACGATATCGTTCACCGTGAGATAGATCGCATGCTCGCTGTCGGGCCATTTGAGCTTGTAGGTCGTCCCTTCCAGCGCCTTGGGCCGGTCGAGCGGTTCGGACATGTAGATCACATCCGCGCCCTGATCGGTCTCGGGGGCGTCCTCGGTCTTTTCGCTCACGCTCAACACGCTGCCTGTGATCTCGTTCGGCCGGTAGGTGGTGCAGCCCTTGCAGCCCGTCTCATAGGCTTGCATGTAAACATCCTTGAACGCCTCGAACCCGATATCTTCGGGCACGTTGATCGTTTTCGAGATCGAGCTGTCCACCCATTTCTGCGCCGCTGCCTGCATCCTGACATGATCCGACGGCGCAAGTGTCTGGGCGTTGACGAAATATTCGGGCAGCGGTTCGTCGCCGAACCGGTCGCGCCACATCTGGACGGCGAAATCGACCACCTCTTCCTCGGTCCGCGACCCGTCCTTTTGCAGGACCTTGCGCTTGTAGGCATAGGCAAAGACCGGCTCGATCCCGCTCGAGACATTCCCGGCATAAAGGCTGATCGTGCCGGTCGGCGCGATCGACGTCAAAAGCGCGTTGCGGATGCCATGTTCGGAAATTGCCGCACGCACATCCGCGTCCATCTGCTGCATCGTGCCCGAGGCCAGGAATTTCTCGGCGTCGAAGAGCGGAAACGCCCCTTTTTCCCGCGCCAGATCGACCGAGGCCAGGTAGGCCGCCCGCGCAACCTCGTGCAACCAGGTTTCGGTCTGCGCGGCGGCTTCATCGCTGCCATATCTGAGCCCCATCATCAGCAACGCATCGGCCAGCCCCGTTACCCCCAGCCCGATCCGGCGCTTGGCCTGCGCCTCGCGCGCCTGTGCCTCGAGCGGGAAACGCGACGCATCCACCACGTTATCCATCATCCGCACCGCGACAGTCACCAGATCGGCCAGTTCACCCTTGTCGATCTGCGCCCCTTCGCCGAACGGGTCTTTCACCAGCCGCGCAAGGTTGATCGAGCCCAGCAGGCAGGCGCCATAGGGCGGCAGAGGCTGTTCGCCACACGGGTTCGTGGCCGAGATCGTCTCGCAATAGCCAAGGTTGTTGGCCTGGTTGATGCGGTCGATGAAGATCACCCCCGGCTCGGCATAATCATAGGTTGCGCGCATGATCCTGTTCCACAGGTCGCGCGCCTCGACCGTATGATAGACCTTGCCGCCGAACTCGAGATCCCACATGCCACCCGACTTCACCGCCTCCATGAAGGCATCCGTCACCAGCACGCTCATGTTGAACATGCGCAGCCGCGCCGGATCGGATTTCGCGGAAATGAAATCCTCGATATCCGGGTGATCACAGCGCATCGTTGCCATCATCGCACCACGGCGGCTGCCGGCGCTCATGATGGTGCGGCACATCGCGTCCCACACGTCCATGAAGGAAAGCGGGCCGCTGGCATCCGCCGCCACGCCCCTGACCTCGGCCCCCCTGGGCCGGATGGTGCTGAAGTCATAGCCGATACCGCCACCTTGTTGCATGGTCAGCGCGGCCTCTTTCAGCATGTCGAAAATGCCGGCCATGCTGTCGGGGATGGTGCCCATAACGAAACAGTTGAACAGGGTCACGCTGCGCGCGGTTCCCGCACCGGCGGTGATCCGGCCGGCCGGCAGGAACCTGAAATCCTCGAGCGCGTGATAGAATCGCTCTTCCCAGCTCTCCCGGTCGGTCTCGACCTTGGCCAGTGCCCGCGCGATTCGCCGCCACGTATCCTCGACGCTCATGTCCACAGGCGTATCATCGGCCTGCTTGAGGCGGTATTTCATGTCCCATATCTGTTCGGCGATCGGGGCAGCGAAACGGGTCATGGGCAGTGTCCTCGGCCGGTGGTGTGCAGGGAGACGAAACTAGGCGGACGTGCCGTCGCGGTCAATCGCGGCATGGCCGACACGAAAGGAATTCGTCAGAACCTGTGGCAGAATCAATGGAAGGCTCCTAGTCTACCATATCTGGTGGAGGCGAACAATTGTCGAACAAGATACACCTTATCAAGCTCAGTGTCGGCACCGAAACGTTGGACGATCTGACCGCATGGCAGGCCCGAAAAGAGGCCCAGACCGCGGATGGATTGCCGCGTCACGTCACCCGAATGTGGCCGCGTCGCGAGGCCGAGCTGCTGGATGGAGGCTCGATCTACTGGGTGATCAAGGGCGTGGTGCAGGCGCGCCAGCGCATCCTGCGGCTTGACGAAGTGACACGGCAGGACGGCATCCGCCGCTGCGCCATCGTGCTTGCCCCCGAATTGCTCCGCACCGCGCCCGCGCTCAAACGACCGTTCCAGGGCTGGCGCTATCTCGATCCAAAAGACGCACCACCCGATATCTCCCCTGGTCGGACCAGCGATGACGACCTGCCGCCGGAGCTTTCGGCCAAGCTCGCGGAAATCGGGGTTCTGTAATCCGCCCCGATAAGGGCTTCTCGGCCAGCATCCGTTTGAGCTTTTCGCCATATAGCCGGTAGATGTCGCGCAATGCCTCTTGGCCGGCATAGTCGAAGTTCACGCCTGTGCCCTCGATCAAGCGGTTCATGAAACTGAAAAGCACCGCGCCGGGGGCGCCTTCCTCAATTCACCTGCAACCGCTCCAGCAGCCGGGCCATCACCTTGCGGTCAGTCTTGTCACAGGGGGCCATGCGCGACCGAAACAGCGTGGCCTGCGATTTGAGCACCAGCCCATCGGCCAGAATCTTGAGATGATTGGCGCGCAGCGTGTCACCGCTGGACGTGATGTCGGCAATCGCCTCTGCGGTCTCGTTCTTGACCGTGCCCTCGGTTGCGCCCTGGCTATCGACCAGCTGATAATCCGCCACCCCCTGATCGCGCAGGAATTCACGCACCAGCCGATGATACTTGGTCGCGATCCGCATGCGAAACCCGTGCTTCGCCCGAAAGGCCGCCGCCGCCGCATCGAGATCGTCAAGCGTGTCCACGTCCACCCAGAACGCCGGCACCGCGATCACCAGATCGGCCTGGCCGAACCCAAGGGGCGCCAACTCCTCGACCTGCCGCTCCCATCCGCCGAGCTTTTCGCGAACGAGATCCGTGCCCGTCACGCCAAGGTGAATGCGCCCCGCGGCCAGTTCTCGCGGGATTTCACCTGCCGACAGCAACACAAGCTCGATCCCGTCGATCCCCTCGACTGCCCCGGCATATTCGCGATCCGACCCGGTCCGCGCCAGCGTGATCCCGCGCGCTCCGAACCAGTCGAACGTCTTGTCCATCAGCCGCCCCTTGGACGGCACACCCAGCTTGACGCTCATTCCCGGCCCTCCCGCAGCATCTGCATCAGCCCCGGTCGCACCACGCCGCCCACGGCCGGGATCTCGCCGCCGCGCCCCAGCATCCGGGTCAGCGCGTCATAGCGCCCGCCCGTGGCGACAGGGGGCAGATCGGGACGAGTTTCGGCATGAAATCCGAACACGAAACCGTCGTAGTATTCCATCTGCGTCCGGCCGTATGATGCCTCGAAATCGAGCCGTTCGACATCCACGCCCCGCGCCGCCATCGCCCCCGCCCGCGCCTTTAGCCGCTCGACAGCGGGTGCAATCGCGGGCATGTCCACCGCCAGATCGCGCAGTTGCTCAAGCGCGTAAGGTACCGTCTCGCGCACCGACAGGAGCGCGTCCATCAACACCACCTCACCCTCGGAAATCGGCGGCGCAGCGGCATCTTCGCGCAGCGCCGCGATCCGCGCTTCGATCTCGTCCAGACCGCGCAAACCGATCACTGGCGCCGCGGCGGCCATCGGGTCCGCATTCGCCAGAAGCGCCGCGCGGGTGGGCGGCATTTCGGCCCGGCCCGAAAACCGGTCCATCAGCGCCCGGAAGCGCCGTGGCCGCCAGATATGACGCATCAGCGCCGCCTTGCGCCGCTCGGTCGTGTTCAATCCCGAAACCGCCGCCGTCAAAAGCCCGATATCGCCCGTCGCCGCCCTGAGCGGTAGCCCGTTCAGCACCGACTGGATCAGGGCGAACACCTCGGCATCCGCCGCTGCCGGATTGTCGCGCTCGAACACCTCGTATCCAACCTGGACATATTCATTGGCGCGCTCGGCATCGTCCTCCTGGCGACGAAACACCTCGCCTGCATAGGTATAGCGTGCGGGCTCGGCCCCGTCCGCCATGTGCATCTGCACCACCGGAACGGTGAAATCCGGGCGCAGCATCTGCTCACCGCGCAGCGTGTCCGAGGTGGTATAGGCGCGCGCGCGAATGTCCTCGCCATAAAGATCGAGAAGCGCCTCGGCCGGGAGCAGAACCGGCGCCTCGACCGGCCGCGCGCCCGCCGCCTCGAACAATGCCTTCAGCCGTGCGGCCTCGGCCTTGATACCGGTGCGCATGATCATTCTGCGTCTTGCCCGGCGAGGATTTCGCGCACCTTGGCCACAAGGTCGGCGCGCGGCACCTCGAACTGGCTCGGGCGTTCCTTCCATTCCTCCAGCGTGGCGCTCTCGGCAATCTTGGCCCCCAGGATCAAATCCTTGAGTTGCACCACGCCACGCGCCTTCTCGTCCTCGCCTTCGATCACCGCGACCGGGCTATGACGCTTGTCGGCGTATTTGAGCTGGTTGCCGAAATTCTTCGGATTGCCAAGGTAGACCTCGGCACGGATGCCCGCGCGGCGCAGCTCGCCCACCATGGCCTGGTAGTCGGCCATCCGGTCGCGGTCCATCACCGTCACCACGACCGGCCCGACCTCGCGGCTCTTGATCCGCCCCTTTTCGCGCAGCGCCGCCAACAGGCGATCTACACCGATGGATACCCCCGTCGCCGGCACCGCCTGCCCGGTGAAGCGCTTGACCAGATCGTCATAACGCCCACCACCCGCAACGCTGCCGAATTGCCGCTTGCGGCCCTTCTCGTCGAGGATTTCAAAGGTCAACTCGGCCTCGTAAACCGGTCCGGTGTAATAACCGAGGCCCCGCACCACAGACGGGTCGATCACGATCCGGTCGTGGCCGTAGCCCTGAGCCAGCAACAGGTCGGCCATTTCTGCAAGTTCTTTCAATCCTTGAATACCAACCTCCGAGTTACCAATAAGCTGCCCGAGTGCGCTGAACGTCGCATAGTTTGCAAGTCTCCAACGACCGGTTTCGCTTTCCATCAGTTCTTGTATACGGTCAAAAACGGCCCGCGCGTCGGTAGTCTCCGATCCATCAAAGATTGAAAGTGTAAGGAAACCGGGATTGGCTTTGATTACGCCTCGTTCAATATCATCCAGAGCTGTAGTTCGTGCCGACAAGAATTTGACGACGACATTGACGTGATCCTCGCTCAGCCCCACCCCGTCGATATAGGCCCCCGAGGCATCGAGCCGCCCCTTGCCCAGAAGCTCGCGCACGCCCGCCTCGCCCACCTTGTCGAACTTGTCGATGGTGCGCAGAACGGCCTCTCGTTGATCGCCCTGTTCAAGGCCCATCACCTCCAGCACCCCGTTGAGCACCTTCCGGTTGTTCACCCGCACGATGTAATCCCCGCGCGCAATGCCCACCTCTTCGAGGCAATCCGCCAGCATCGCGCAGATCTCTGCGTCCGCCGCCACGCTGGCCGCGCCCACGGTATCCGCATCGCATTGATAGAACTGGCGATACCGCCCCGGCCCGGGCTTTTCGTTGCGCCAGACCGGCCCCATCGCATAGCGTCGGTAGGGCGTGGGCAGATCGTTGCGGTGCTGGGCATAGACACGGGCCAGGGGCGCGGTCAGGTCATAGCGCAGCGCCAGCCAGTCGCCCTTGCCGTCCTCTTCGCTTTCCTGCCATGCGAAGACACCCGCGTTGGGCCGGTCCACATCGGGCAGGAACTTGCCCAGCGCCTCGACCGTCTCGACCGCGCTCGATTCAAGAGCATCGAACCCGTAGGCATGGTAGACCCCGGCGATCTTTCGCAGCATCTCGGCGCGGTCGGTCACGTCCTGCCCGAAGTAGTCGCGAAACCCTTTGGGTGTCACCGCCTTGGGGCGCGGGGCTTTCTTTTCCTTGGCCATGGGGATGTCATCCTTGCCTTGCAGTCGCGGGCCAAGCCTCTAGCGGATGGGACCATGCGGGGCAAGGCAGCATCGCGCGCCATGCCTCTTGACCGGGCCGTCGCGCGGCGATACCGCCCATGCCATGGATCATCTGGAAATGAAAATTGCCCATCTCGAACGCAGCGTCGATGACCTCTCCGAGATCGTCACCCGGCAAGCCGATGACATCGCCATGCTCAAGCGCCGGGTCGAGATGCTGATGCAGCGCGAGGCCGAACGCGAGGCGGATCAGGGCAGCCACGTCTTTGCCGGGCAGGAAAAGCCGCCGCATTACTGACGGTGCGCATCAACCGCCCCGCGCTTTTCCTGTGTGCAATATGCCCTGAAGCTCCGGCCAGCCATTCCGATCCCGCGGAATCGCACCTACTCCCGGAATGCAACGTGCCGACCGAGGCGGCGCGACAGCTGCCAGGTTATCGCCGTCAATGCAAAGCCCAACAGCACGATCAGAAACGCCCCCGTGACAAAGAGCCCGAACGCCACGACCATGGGCGCGCCATCAATGGCGATGTGGTTGGCCAGCGGTGACCAAAGCCCGCCCGCAAGGGCCACATGCCCCATCGTCGCGGCGAGCCAGCCCAGGACCGCCAGACCGCCCAGCACCACCGCCCAATGAACCGGCGCTGCGCCGGTGGCGCGAAACCCGCGCCGCAGCGCAGTGAACTGTCGTGCGAGGTCCGATTGCACGGCGATCAGGGCCGGGACCACCAGCAGCACCAGGAGCACACCAAAGCCCAGCCCGTAGACCAGCGTGATCACCGTCGGCATGAGAAACTGCGCCTGCTGCGATTGCTCGTAGAGAAGGGGGGTCAGCCCCAGAACCGTGGTCAGCGTGGTCAGCATCACCGGCCGCAGCCGGTCCGCCGCCCCGTCGATGATCGAGGGGATGAGGCCACGGTCCCGGGCATGTTCGTCGATCGTGGTCACCAGAACGATCGAGTCGTTGATGATGATCCCGGTCATCCCCAAGAGGCCCACCACCGTGAACATGCTCAGCGGCACATCCCATGCCGCATGGCCATAAATCGTGCCGACAAGGCCGAAGGGAATGATCGCCATAACCACCATCGGCCGGGTCCAGCTCGAGAATGCCCAGGCCAGCACGGCATAGATGCCCACAAGGCTCAGGATCAGCCCCAGGAGCGCATCGTTGAGGAACTCGCTTTCCTGTTCCGCAAGGCCCGACAGGCGCCATTCGACCTGGTGCCGGCTTGCGATCCCGGGCAGGATATCGGTTTCCAGCGCGCGCATGATCTCCTCGGCGCGGGCCGGATCGTCCTCGGATATGTCGCCCGTCACCGACACGGTGCGCAGCCCGTTCTCGCGCCGCACGGTCGAGAAACCGGCCCGGGTCTCGACCTCCACGATATCGGCCAGCGGCACGTATTGGCCTTGCGGTGTGCGCATCTGGCTGCGTTCGAGAAAATCGGCCGACAATTCCCCACGCGGCAACTCGATGCGGATTTCTGCACTTCGCGGCCCGTCGGGATAGGTTGCGGCTTCCAGCCCGTTCAAACGGTGGCGCAACACCCGGCCCAGCCCGTCGATGTCAAAGCCCAGCGCCTGTCCCTGCGGCGTCAGATCCAGGACCAACTCATCCTTGTCATAGGCCAGGTTGTCCTCGAGCGCGCTGACCTCGGGATAGCGGCTCACCGCCTCCTTCAGCGCCTCCGCCGCCGTCTTGAGCGTTTCGGCATCGGCACCATAGAACTGCACGTCGAGCGCCTCGCCCCCCGGTCCCGACCGCCAGCCGCGAAAGCTCAGCGTTTCGGTCATGGGGTGGCGCGTCACGCTCTCCTGCAATTCGGCCACGAAGGCGAAACTGGAATAGGGGCGCAGATCGGCATCGATCAACTCGATGGCGATCCCACCCAGCAGATCGGCATCCTTCACATCCGATCCGGGAAGGGGGCGTCCGGAATTTCCACCCACCTCGGCAATGGCATAATCGATCGGGTTGCGGCCGTGGCGGGCCTCGTATTCCTGCGCCAACTCCTCGATCACATCCTGCATCAGGCGCATTTGCTCGATCGTGTCGGCTCGCGTCGCGCCCGGCACCATCGCCCAGTTTCCGGTCACGCTGCCCTGTTCGGGCGCGTTGAAGAACCGCCACTGAACGTCGCCGCGCACGACCTGCGCGACCTGGATTGCCAGCAAAAGGATGGTTCCGGCCAGCACCGGATACCGCATCCAGACGACACCGGCGATGAACGGGCGAAAGAGCGTCTCCCGCACCCAGACGAACCCCCGGTTGACCACCCGCGACGGCAGGTCATACCAGTGATCGCGCAACCCCGCGCGGTGCAGCGAATGGGCCATGTGATGCGGCAGGATCAGGAAACACTCGACGAGGCTGGCAGCGAGAACGGCAATCACGGTAAAGGGAATGTCGGCGATCATGTTGCCCATCCGCCCCGAAATCGCGGTCAGGGCGAAGAATGCGATGATCGTGGTCAGGCTCGCCGCAAAGACCGGCATCGCCATCCGCCTTGCGGCATTCTCGGCGGCCTCGACCGGCCCCTCGCCACGCTTGACACGCGCATCCGCATGCTCGCCCACCACGATGGCATCATCTACCACGATCCCCAGCGTGATGATCAGCGCGAAAAGCGAGATCATGTTGATGGTCAGTCCGAACGCATACATGAGCGCGATCGCGCTCAACATCGACACCGGAATGCCCGCCGCCACCCAGAAGGCCGTGCGCGCATTGAGAAACAGGAACAAAAGCCCGACAACCAGCGCCAGGCCCATGACCCCGTTTTCGATCAGAATATTGAGCCGCCCGCTGATCGCCTCGGCACGCGTCCGGATCAGCTCCATCTCGACCCCGGCAGGCAGCGTCGCCTGCATCTCGGCGGCGACCTCCTCGACCTGCCGCTGGATCCGTATGGCATCGCCCTGCGCCGAGCGGTCGACCCGAACCGAGATCGCCGGGTTCTCGCCCACGAAATAGCTGCGGTTCCGCGTGACCCCCTCGACTCGCAATCGCGCCACGTCCCCCACGGTCAGTTTGGCCCCGTCCGGTGTCGATCTCAGCACGACCTGCGCCAACTGATCGACATCGCGCTTTTCCACACCGGTGCGCACGCGGGCATTGGCCCCTTCGATATCGCCGGCCGGATCGGCATCGACCTCGGCGGCGATGGCCTGTGCGATATCGGCAAAACTGATATCATGAGCGATCAGGTTGACGCTGGGCACCTCGACGATGGTGCGCGGCGCCGCGACACCCCGGATCGTCGTGCGCGTGACCCCGGCAGCAAACAGGCGGGTGACAAATTCATCGGCAAAGCGGCCCAGCTGCTCGCTGGCCACAGGCCCGGTGATCACCACATCCGTCACCCGGTCACGCCATGTGCCGCGCGTGACCCTGGGGTCTTCGGCCTCTTCGGGCAAGGTGGTCAGTTGATCGACTGCCGACTGCACGTCATCCGCGGCCCGGGCCATGTCATAACCCGGCTCGAATTCGAGCGACACCTGCGCCCGTCCCTCGCGCGAGGACGCGGTCGAGCTCTCCACCCCTTCGACCGCAAGCAATGCGGGTTCCAGCAACTGGACAATCGCCGAATCCACATCTTCGGCCCCCGCACCTTCCCAGACCACGCTCACGCTCACGCTGTCGATGATCACATCGGGAAAGAACTGCGCCCGCATCTGCGGCGTCGCGGCCAACCCGGCAACGATCAGAACCACCAGCAACAGGTTCGCCGCGGTCGCGTGCCGCACGAAATAGCTCAGAAGGCCGCCCGGACCACGCAGCGCCATGACTCAGCCCCCCATGCGCGCTTCGATACGTGACACGGTCTCGGCAGGCACTTTGGACTGAGCGAGTTCCGCCAGAATGCGGCTCTTGACCGATTCCGGCATCTGGCGATTGCCCTCGATAAAGGCGACAAGGCGCGCTCGCCGCTCTTCGCTCAGTTCGAGCATCTCGGGCTCCGTTGCGGCCTCGGTCGGGCCGGTGCGAAGCGGGCGCACCTTGATCCCCGGCCCCAGAAGTGGTGTCCTGTCGGCCACCACATCGCGTCCGGCGAGGTTCTCGGCCCGGATCACGATCTCGTCACCCTGCCGCCGCAGCAATTCAACTTCGACCCGCTCCAACCTTTCGTCGGAGTCCAACGCCAGAACGTCGCCGGCTGACCCAAGCGCCCCGGCGGGCAGCACGATCACCCCGTCGAGCGGTGGTTCCTTGATCTCGACCGTGACGAAATCGCCCGGTTTGAAGCCCCGCGCCTCGTCAAGCCGTGCAAACAAGAGCCGCCCGGTCTGACCCTCGCCCACCGACGCACTGTCGCGGACAAGCTGTCCCTGCGCGGTCACGTCCATGCCGAACACGTCGAGAACCGCCCGCACCGGCGCCCGGCGAAGGCGGCCGTCCTCTTCCAGCAGTCTGACATAATCACGGGTCGACACCCGGAAGGCCACTTCGAGCGCGGATTCGTCGATCAGTTCCGCCAAAAGGGTATTCGCTGAAACCAGCCCGCCCTCCACAAGGGTCACCCCGCTCAACATGCCGGAAAATCCGGCGCGAAGCTCCATGTCTGCCAGCCTGCGCTCGGCTTCGCCCAGCGCGATCCGGGCGCGCACCTTGCGGGTTTGGGCATTGTCCAGTCGCGCTTCGGCCTGTGCGATGGCCTGCCGTCGCGAGATCACCGTTGCCCGTGCGGCACTTGCGGCCAATTCGGCGGATTCCACCGCGGCGTCCGAGCCGACTCCGCGCTCACGCAGATTGAGTTGCCGCCGCAAGGCGCGCTCCTGCAGCACCACCTGCTCTTCCGCCGCCGCCCGGTCGTCGCGGGCCAGATCGAGCGCGCGGGCGGCGTCGCGGGCCTCGGCCTCGGCATCCTCGAGGTCGCTCGCGGCACGATCCCGCTCGTCCTGCGCGTCCGCCGGATCGAGCCGCAAGAGAAGTGCGCCCTCCTTCACCCGGCCTCCCTCGACGAAGTCATCCGACAATTCGATCACCCGACCACCGACCGAAGCACGGATGTCGAGTGTCCGGCTGCTCTTGATCTCGCCATAGGAGGTCAGGACCGGCGCAATCTCCCCGGTTTCGGCACGCACCACGCGAACCGCGAATTCGCGCTCGCTCTCCTGCGGCACCCGCGCTTCGCGCGCCATGCGCGCCTCGATTGCCTGTTGCAACGTGTATCCGGCATAAAACAGCCCGCCCAATGCCAGCGACAGCAGGAATAGCCCGGTCAGGCTCTGGCGCAGAAATCGCATCGTCTAATACCTTTGAAATCCGGCGTCACAAAGTGGCGTCCACATCGAGTGCGACGCCCGGATTAGCCAAGCCGGTTGCCACATAACAGCTGTTTTACGCGCAACAGGCATCTTTCCGTCGCCCGTCGTCTCAGAAATCGTCCAACTCGAGAAGAGTACGGCGGTAATTGTCGATCAGATCGAACTGCGCAACCTGTGTCCGGGTCAGGAAACCGAACCCCGCCCCTTCGGCCAGACTGATATCCTGTGTCCCGATACGCCGGTCCAGCGCAAAGACATGGACAACGGCATCAGCCCGGGCCTGGCTGGCGAACATGACCAGCGGCTGCAGGCCATCTGCCGAGATGTCGATGCCGGTCTCCTCGTGAAATTCCCGGCGCGCGGCGGCCTCGGGCGTTTCGCCTGGCTCGATCCCGCCACCGAACAGGCTCCATTTGCCTGGCGCCACGATCCCGGGCACTACATCGCGAAGCTGCATCAAAACGCGGCCCTGCCGATCACGCGCCAGCACCGCCGCCACACGCCAACGCACCGGGTCCGGAAGCGGGCCGACAACGCGAAATCCCTCGCTCATTTCCGCCTCAGGTGCTCGTCAAGCCGCGGCATGATCTCGACGAAATTGCACGGGCTGTGACGATAGTCGAACTGCCATTGCAGGATCTCGTCCCAGGCGTCGCGACAGGCACCCGGGCTGCCGGGAAGGGCAAAAAGATAGGTCCCGCCCGCAACGCCCCCCGTTGCCCGGCTCTGCACGGCGCTGGTGCCGATCTTCTGCATGCTCACGATGGTAAAGACCGTGGCAAAGGCCTCGATCTCCTTTTCGTAAACATCACGATGCGCCTCGACCGTCACGTCGCGCCCGGTCAGGCCGGTGCCGCCGGTGGAAATGATCGCATCCACGTCCTCACGCGCGATCCATTCACGCAGCTGGTCGGCAATCTGGTCGCGCTCGTCGCGCACAATCATCCGGTCGGCCAGCACGTGCCCCGCGGCCTCGATCCGTGCCACCAGCACCTCGCCCGAACGATCTTCTTTCATGTCCCGCGTGTCCGACACGGTCAGAACCGCGATTCGCACCGGGATGAAATCCTTGTTCTCGTTGATCTGTCCCATGCCTAAAGCTCCGCCTCGATCTCGAACCAGCAGGGCCGGGGGCCAAGGTTGACCACCTCGCTTCGCCCGATCCGGCCACGTTCGCCCCAGCATTCGTGAACATGGCCGCACAGGACCAGCCGGGGCTGCACGCGCTCAATCGCCGCGCGCACCGTTTCCGAGCCCACCGATATTCCCGTCGATGTCCGGTCGGCCACCCCCTTGGGCGGTGAATGGCTGATCAGGATATCGGCGGCGTCGCAGGACCCCAGAAGCACCTCGGCCTCCGCCTCGTCCAGGTTGCAGGACCAGTCACCGAACGGTGGCGGCGGCACCGCGTAGCCGAGGCCAAAGAGGCGTAGCCCCTCGATCTCGTGCCCCTGCCCATGCAGGACGACGGCGCCTTGGGGCGCATCGCGTCGCAACTCATCGGCACTCTCGACATTGCCGGGCACCATAACCATGGGTATGGCGATCCCGTCCAGCACCGACAGGATGTCACGCAAGCCTTGCCGCATGTGGCAGAAATCCCCCGCGCCGATCAGAAGGTCCGCGCCCTTGGCCGCATCGGCAACGGTGCGCATCGCCTTCATGTCGGCATGAATATCCGAGAAGGCCAGCACCTTCATCTCTCGGTCTCCAACCTCGCCCTCAAACTCAACAGGTCGGCCCAGGCTTCGCGCTTGGCCCCCGGATTGCGTAGCAGATAGGCGGGGTGAAACATAGGCAGCGCCGGGCGACCAAATGCCTCGGTCCACGTGCCGCGTAACCGCGTGATTCCGCGTTGGCCCAATATGGCCTGGCAACTCGTGTTGCCCATCACGACAAGCAGTTCGGGCGCAGCCAGGTTCACATGCCGCGCGAGAAAGGGCAGCATCATGGCGATCTCCTCGGGTTTGGGCTCACGGTTCTGGGGCGGGCGCCATGGCATCACGTTGGTGATATAAACCGGCTCCCCATCTCCCGCTCGCGCCATCCCGACCGCCGCCAGCATCCGATCGAGGAGGCGACCGGCGGCACCCACGAAAGGTCGGCCCTCGCGATCCTCTT
This sequence comes from Rhodobacteraceae bacterium HLUCCO07, assembly GCA_001314705.1. Taxonomy (GTDB): domain Bacteria; phylum Pseudomonadota; class Alphaproteobacteria; order Rhodobacterales; family Rhodobacteraceae; genus Aquicoccus. Next base: position 244,684 of record LJSU01000018.1, on the reverse strand, counting down.
CGCGCCCCGGCGCCTCGCCGATGATCATCACGCGTGCGCCCGGCTCGCCATCGGCAAAGACAAGCGTTCGCGCGCCGCGCTTGAGATCGCAATGCTCATAACCGGCCATCGCGGCGCGCAACGCGTTCAGATCGGATGCCGCGGTTGCTGCCTCGCGTGCAACGGCCACCGGGTCGAGCCCCGCCGCCTCGGGGGCCGGGGCGGCTTGCACGGGCTTGGACGGCGCCGGATGTTCCGGTTTTGCCGCCGGCTCTGCCGTCAGCTTGTCGGGCAGGCCGTAGCGCACGACCGGCACATCGCCGATCGCCTCGTCTGCACCCAGTTCGATCTGCCATTCCAGGGCGGCGCGCGCCGCGTGATAGCTCATTTGCGATTCCATTGCGCAAGCCTAGCGCACCCCGGTCCCGGCCTGAACCATTCATTTGTCCCGACTAGAAGGAGACAAGGCGCATTCCGTCCGGTGCGTCGGCTGGACACGGCGTTGCGCGCTTCCTATAACCGGGCCGTGATGCGAGGCCCGCTTGCAAGGGGAGAAAGGCCATGAGCTTTCCACACCGCCACCTTCTGGGCATCGAGCCGCTCGCGCCCGCCGACATCTCCACGCTTCTGGATCTTTCCGACAAGTATGTCGATCTCAACCGTTCGGCGCGCAAACATACCGAAACCCTTGCGGGCCTGACCCAGATCAACATGTTCTTCGAAAACTCGACCCGCACGCAGGCCAGTTTCGAACTGGCCGGACAACGGTTGGGGGCGGACGTGATGAACATGGCGATGCAGGCCAGCTCGATCAAGAAGGGCGAGACGCTGATCGATACGGCGCTCACGCTCAATGCGATGCATCCCGATCTGCTGGTCGTGCGGCATCCCGATTCCGGTGCCGTCGATCTGCTCAGCCAAAAGGTGAACTGCGCCGTCCTGAACGCGGGCGACGGACGCCATGAACATCCCACGCAGGCACTTCTCGATGCGCTTACCATACGTCGCGCCAAGGGGCGTCTGCACCGTCTGAGCATCGCGATCTGCGGCGATATCGCACATTCCCGCGTGGCGCGTTCGAACATCCTCCTGCTGGGCAAGATGGAAAACCGCATCCGGCTGGTCGGCCCGCCCACGCTCATGCCCGCGCGGATCGGCGAGTTCGGCGTCGAAGTGTACGAGGACATGCGCGAGGGGTTGAAGGATGTCGACGTGGTGATGATGCTGCGCCTTCAGCGCGAGCGCATGGATGGCGGTTTCATCCCCTCCGAGCGCGAATATTTCCATCGCTTCGGCCTCGACACCGAGAAACTTTCCTATGCAAAGGAGGATGCGATCGTCATGCATCCCGGCCCGATGAACCGCGGCGTCGAGATCGACGGCGAAATCGCCGACGACATCAACCGGTCGGTCATCCAGGAACAGGTCGAGATGGGCGTCGCCGTGCGCATGGCCACGATGGACATCCTCGCCCGCAACCTGCGCGAGGCGCGCGTGCGCGAACGCGAGGTCATGGCGTGAGCCCGACACGGATCAAGGGAAGTGAACACGGCGTCGTGCGGCTTTTTGCCGTCGATCTGCCCCCGGAAGAGGCCCGGCGCTTCGATCAGCGCAACGGCACATGGCCGCTGCGCGCGTCACTAGGGGCGGATTGGCTTGATCCGGATCATCTTGTTTATTTCGATATCGGCGATCTCGAAGGTGTCGGCTTGACCGACTATCTGACCGAGGGCCACGGCATCAGTGTGGAGGAACTCGCGCCCTTGCGGCAGATGCTGGACCAGATGACCGGCCATGCCCTGATCGTCACCTCTCAAGCTTTTGGCGGCAGGGACCAGACGATCACGCCACGTGCACCGCTGCGCCATGTTGCCACGCTGCACGAGGACAGGCCGCCGGTCATCTTCGAGCACCTGCCTTCCGACGCCGCCACGCACCCGGGTTCGGCATCGGGCGCGGATCATGAAACCACACCGCTCACCAAGGGCCGCAATCGGCGGATGGCGCTCGTGCTCCTGGGGCTGTTGCTGGCCGCATTGATCCTGGTGGCGATGCTCACATGACCTCCACACCACACCATCCCGGTCCCCAGACACCGCTGCTCGCGGGCGAGACCGTGCTTGCCTTGTGGCGGCCGCGTTTCTGGCTGTTTGCCCAGCGCGCCCTGCTTCTGGGGTTCGTTACCGCGCTGGGGCTTTCGGGTTTCGGCTTTCTCGTCTGGTGGCAATGGCTTCTGGCGCTCCCGGTGCTGACCGTAGCCTACGTGCTTGCATTTGACGATTTCACAACGTGGTTCCGGCGCCGTGGCGATTGCTGGTTTCTGACCGACCGCCGCCTGATCTACGAGAACCGTGACAACCCCGAGGAACAGGCTGCCGTCCCGCTTTCCCAAATCGCGTGGATACGCCCGTGGTTCTGGTGGAGCCTGCGCATCGGCCTGACCGGTGGCACCGCCATCACGATCCGCTTTGTCGCCAACCCGCGCGATATCCGCCGCCGCATCGAAACTGCCCAGAACCAGCCTTTTGAAAGCTGAACAGCCCATGCCCGACTCCTCCGCCGACCTGCGCTATGCCAACACGCCCTCGACCCCACTGGCCGACGGCGAAGAGGTGCTGGTCAGTTTCCGCGCCGATCGCGCGACCTATCTGCGCGATCATGCCTCCATGGCAGCCATCGCCATGGGCGCCGGCATGGTGATCCTCTGGGCGCTGGGCAATCCGCATGTCTGGACCGGTGCCATCGGCGGGCTGGGCGCCATCGCCCTGCGCGGCTGGTATGTCGCGTCGGACGAGCTGGCCGTGCGCTGGGATCTTACCAACCGCCGCCTGCTCGGCCCCGGCACGCGCATGGTCGGCCTGCGCGAGATTGCACGGATCAACACCTTTGTCTCGGCGGTCCAGATCGTGACCGTTACCGGCGACAAGCACCTGATCAAGTATCAGTCGGACGCCCACGCCACAAAGGCACTGATCGAACGGGTTGCGGCCGGGGGGCGACCATGAAACGACAAAACCATCAAAGGCACCGCCGATGAAGACCCTTCTGACCAATGTCCGGCTGATCGATCCGGAGGCCCAGACCGATGCGCCCGGCTGGCTTCTGATCGACGACGCCATTATCGGTGCGACTGGCCCGACCGGGCCGGCCGAACCCACCGCCGACAACGTCATCGACTGTGGCGGTAAATGCCTTGCTCCCGGCATCGTCGATATCGGCGTCAAGGTTTGCGAACCCGGCGAACGGCACAAGGAATCCTATCGCTCGGCCGGGCTGGCCGCGGCGGCGGGCGGCATCACCACCATGATCACACGTCCCGACACGCTCCCGGCCATCGACACGCCCGAAGTGCTCGAATTCGTCCGGCGCCGCGCCAACGAGGCGGCGCCGGTCAATGTCCTGCCCATGGCCGCGCTGACTAAAGGCCGCGAAGGCCGCGAAATGACCGAGATCGGATTCCTGCTCGACGCGGGCGCCGTCGGGTTCACCGATTGTGACCGGGTCATCTCCGATACCAAGGTCTTTTCCCGCGCGCTCACCTATGCCCGCAGCCTCGGCGCGCTGGTGATCGCCCATGTGCAGGAACCGATCCTCTCGTTGGGCGCCTCTGCCACCTCGGGCAAATTCGCCTCGCTGCGCGGGCTGGCCGCCGTCACGCCCATGGCCGAACGCATGGCGCTTGATCGCGATATCGCCCTTCTGGAAATGACGGGTGCACGCTATCATGCCGACCAGATCACCACCGCCCGCGCCCTGCCTGCCCTCGAACGGGCCAAGCGTAACGGGCTCGATATCACCGCGGGTACCTCGATCCATCACCTCACGCTGAACGAACTCGACCTTTCGGATTACCGCACCTTCTTCAAGGTCAAACCGCCGCTCAGATCCGAGGACGACCGCTTCGCCACCGTCGATGCGGTGCGTTCCGGCCTGATCGACATCATCTCTTCGATGCACACGCCGCAGGACGAGGAAAGCAAACGCCTGCCCTTCGACGAGGCCGCGTCGGGCGCGGTCGCGCTCGAAACCCTGCTGCCCGCAGCTCTGCGCCTCTATCACGCCGATCACCTGAGCCTGCCACAGCTTTTCCGCGCCCTCGCGCTCAACCCGGCGAAACGGCTCGGCCTGTCCTCGGGGCGGCTGGACCCTGGAGCACCTGCTGATCTGGTGCTGTTCGACCCCGACAAGCCCTTCGTGCTCGACCGTTTCAAGCTCCTGTCAAAATCCAAGAACACTCCGTTTGACGGCGCGCGCATGCAAGGTAAGGTGCTCGCAACCTTTGTCGGTGGAGAAAAAGTGTTCGGCTGATGCCTGTGATCGAAACCAGCTTGACCACCCTCGCGCTCTGGGCGGTGATCGGATATCTTTTCGGGTCTGTGCCATTCGGCCTGTTGCTGACCCGTGCGTTGAAACTGGGTGATCTGCGCAAGATCGGCTCGGGCAATATCGGTGCAACCAACGTATTGCGCACCGGCAACAAGCTTGCCGCCGCGCTGACGCTGTTGCTCGACGGTGGCAAGGGGGCCGTGGCGGTTCTGGCCGGGCGCACCATCGCGGGCGAGGATGCGGCGCAGGTCGCGGCTCTCTTTGCCTTCGTGGGCCATTGTTACCCCGTCTGGCTCGAATTTCGCGGCGGCAAGGGCGTGGCGACATTTCTCGGCATCCTTCTGGCGCTCGCATGGCCCGTCGGAATCGCCGCCTGCCTGACATGGCTCGCCACGGCCGTGATCGCGCGCATCTCGTCGCTCTCGGCGCTGGTTGCAGCGGGCAGCTCGACCATCTGGATGCTCGTCCTGGGCCATGGCACGGCATTTTTCCTCGGGATCGCGCTCACGCTTTTGATCTATTGGCGGCACCGCGCCAATATTTCTCGGCTGCGCGCCGGGACGGAACCTAAGATCGGACAGAAGTGATCGCCCCGTTGCCCGCCACCCCAAGGCCCAGGCATCCGCTTCATGATTCTTGCCGATTTCCTGCCCTACCGGGCGGCACCGCTTTAACCATTCGGGCCATTCTTGCCAGATGACTCCCCCGGCAGCCGGGAGTCATACGCAGAGCAGCCGGGAATCATACGGCGTTTCCGGGCCGAAATCCGTTCAGAAAGGTTAATTTAGCTTCATCTTTCGTTTACGGAATCAGTAGGCGTAGCCCTCGTAGATCCGGCTCAGATCGCCGTTCCACTCTCCGTGATAAAGATCGAGAAGCTCGTCCGCCGGCGTCTTTCCATCGGTCACGCTGTCCTCCAGCGCATGCAGGAAATGACGCTCGTCGGGGACCATGCCGCCCGCCCCGGGCCGCGCCCGGGCCCGCAGACCTTCGCGCGAGATTTCAAGCGTCCGCCGCGCAAGATCGCGCATGTTGATATCGCCCACCTGTGCATGCAGCCCGTCCTTGCCCGCTGCCACGCGCAGCGCTTCGCGGGTCTCGGCATCCCAGCCCTTGACCAGGTCCCACGCCGCATCGAGCGCAGTCTGGTCATAGGTGAGTCCGACCCAGAAAGCCGGCAGCGCGCACAATCTGCGCCAAGGGCCGCCATCGGCGCCGCGCATCTCGATGAATTGCTTGACCCGCGCCTCGGGAAAGATCGTGGTCAGATGGTCGGCCCAGTCGCTCAGAGTGGGCGTCTCGCCCGGCAATGCCGGCAACTTACCCTTTAGAAAATCACGGAAACTCTGGCCGAGCGCATCGATATATTCCCCGTCGCGATAGACGAAATACATCGGCACATCGAGCGCGTATTCGACCCAGGCCTCGAACCCGAACCCTTCGTCAAAGACAAAGGGCAACATGCCCGTGCGCGCCGGATCGAGGTTTTGCCAGATATGCGCGCGCCACGATTTCCAGCCATTCACCTTGCCCTCGAAAAACGGGGAGTTGGCAAAGAGCGCCGTGGCCACGGGTTGCAGCGCGAGCGCGACGCGCATCTTCTGCACCATGTCGACCTCGGATGAGAAGTCGAGGTTCACCTGAACCGTGCAAGTACGGTACATCATCGCCGTGCCCATCGTGCCGACCCGGCCCATGTAGTCGGTCATCAGCTTGTAACGCCCCTTGGGCATCATCGGCATCTGTTCATGGGTCCATTCAGGCGCCGCCCCCAACCCGAGAAATCCCACGCCCACCTTGTCGGCGATATCCTTAACGTCTGCCAGGTGCTGGTTAACCTCGTCACAGGTCTGGTGGATCGTCTCCAGCGGCGCGCCAGAAAGCTCCAACTGCCCCCCCGGCTCCAAACTCACATTCGCGCCATCTTTTTGTAATCCAACGATATTATCGCCTTCATACAGTGGCTCCCAACCGTGAAGATCGCGCAAACCCTCCAACACCGCCAAAACCGAACGCTCGCCACGGTAAGGAATTGGCAAATGGGTGTCCTTGCAATATCCAAACTTCTCATGTTCGGTGCCAATCCGCCAATCCTCCTTGGATTTACACCCATCAGCAAGGTATTCGGCCAATTGTTCATGGCGTTCGATCGGACCGCCACCGGACTGAGGAATGGACATGGGGTTCTTCTCCGATCTGTTCGCACGACAGTGCAAGGAGTGATGCGAATGAAAGAAAGTGTCAATGTAGCCGGACGACTTGTTCTTGCCAGATCACGAAGTTTTCCGGCTTTCGCGCGGCCGACGCAGCGATCACCTTCTGAAAATGCGCACCGGGAAATTGCGCCAACGCATCCATGAGGCGCTCGGCGCCCACTGCCGATGCTGGAATTCGCGCTTCTTGACCATCGCGATCCGTGAATATCCAGTGCATTTCACCATGTGCTTCATCCCCCAATGCCTCGATCTCGATCCGTGTGACCAGTGACAGTGGGACAACAACGCCGCCCTCCGGCAGGAAATAGGTCAGTTGAGCCTCATCGAGCTCGACCACTCCCGCGCCGCCGCTGCGCGGCCTGACCCGCGCTCGTTGCAAACCTGCGATCAGGAGTGCAGAGCCGATTACCACAACAGGCCAACCGATCCAGCGCATGAGCCCGATACCACCAAGCGCCCAATTCACACCAAGGGCAGCGACAAATGCGCCGACGAATACCTCGCGCCAGCGCCAAATCGCGGCGCGCGCCGCTGGCCGAACGAGGCTCATGCCCAATCCCCCAATTGTATCTGCCAGACCGTGATTGCCGCCACGGCAGCGGTATCGGCACGCAGGATACGCGGTCCCAAAGCGATCGGGTGAGTACCCTGCATTGCCGCAAGGCGACCGCGTTCGCCCTCGGAAAAGCCACCCTCCGGACCGATCAGAATCGCCCATGGCTCCCCGGCAAGGCTGGTCGGAAGAGACGATGATCCCCCGGCGAGCGCCTCGTCGCAGAACATCAATTGCCGATCCACTGGCCATTCACGCAACACCGATTCAAGACGTTGAAGTGACTCCACCTCGGGCACGAACGTCCCGCCACATTGTTCGGCTGCCTCGATCGCATGGGCTTGCAAACGGTCCTGCCGAATTCGTTCGGAATTGGTGAAATCCGTCTGCACCGGGATGATGCGCGCAGCACCCATCTCGGTGGCCTTTTCGACAATGAAATCGGTTCTGGCCTTCTTGATCGGGGCAAAAAGCAGCCACATGTTCGGCGGATCACGCTGCGGTGCGGTCTGATCGACGCAGAACAGAACACCGCCACGCTTGCTCTTCTGGATTACCTCGGACCGCCACTCCCCGTCCTGACCATTGAACAGCGAAACTGCATCGCCCTCACCAAGTCGCATCACACCAAAAAGATAATGCGCCCGCGCCCGGTCCAGAGGAACGGTTTGCCCTTGGCCCAAGGGGTGCTTTACATAAAGTCTGATCTTTGCCGTTTTCATGGACCCGACAATATGACCGCACCCAACAATACGCCAGAGCCCAACCAACAGGTTGGCGAAGCGGTGGCAGACGCCGTAAAGGACAATTGGGTTGACCGGTTGGCGCCAGCCCCAACACGCCCCTTCCTTCGGCTTTCTCGTGCCGATCGGCCGATCGGAACATGGTTGCTCCTTTTGCCGTGTTGGTGGGGCCTTTTGCTCGCCATGCTGCATGATGACCAGGCCCGCTGGTTCGATCTTTGGGTATTTGTGGCCTGCGGGTTGGGGGCATGGCTTATGCGAGGAGCGGGATGCACATGGAATGACATCACCGACCGCGATATCGACGGTCTTGTCGAGCGCACAAGGTCACGCCCAATTCCCTCCGGGCAGGTTTCAGTGAAAATGGCGCTGGCCTGGATGATGGCGCAGGCATTGATGGCTTTTGCGATACTCTTGACCTTTCCCGTGAACGCCATCCTTCTGGGCATCTTGGCGCTTGCGCCGGTGGCCGTATACCCCTTTGCAAAGCGCTTCACATGGTGGCCGCAAATATTTCTCGGCCTTGCTTTCAACTGGGGCGCGCTGCTTGCGTGGACGGCTCACACCGGGGTGCTCGAGACACCGGCAATCATTCTCTATCTTGCAGGAATTTCGTGGACACTCTTCTATGACACCATCTATGCGCACCAGGACAAGGAGGATGATGCGCTGATCGGTGTGAAATCGACGGCACGTTTGTTCGGAACCCGAACACCAGTCTGGCTTCGGCGTTTTCTGGTCGGCGCGGTTACGCTCTTGGGATTGGCGATCATCTCCGCGATGGTAGAACAGCGTGGAAACCCCGTGGCTCTTCTGATCGCTTTGTCAGGGGCTTGCGTGATGGGCTGGCATATGGTGTGGCAGATTCGCATGCTTGATCTTGATGACAATGACCGCCTTCTCATGCTCTTTCGCTCCAACCGCGATACCGGCCTGATCCCTTTGCCGTTTTTCGCCGTCGCCCTATTCCTTTGATTGCACCTCCGGTCGGCAGGGCCTAGAGAACTGACAAGTTTTCCAAGATAGATCCGAGATGCGCCTGTCCTCAATCCTCATCATCGCCGGCACATTCGCCACCGCAGGTCTGGCCTGCCTTTTTACAGCCGGATTTGCGGTCACCATGATCGAGGAGAATTCGGAAATCGAAGTGCGTCGTGCCCTCGACGACCAAGGTCTGACATGGGCCGAGGTTCATGCTGACGGGCTTCAGGTCTTTTTGACCGGCACCGCACAGAGTGAGGCGTCCCGCTTTCTCGCAGTGAGCTCCGCAGGCACGGTGGTCGACGCTGCCCGGGTCATCGACCGTATGGAGGTGGCGGCCTCCAAGGGCATCACGCCGCCACGTTTCTCCATCGAGATATTACGCAACGACTCGGGCATTTCCCTGATCGGGCTCGTTCCTGCCGCCTCCAATCGTGATGATATTGTCGATCGGCTCAAGGATATTGGCGGCGATGAGAATATTGTCGATCTCCTGGAAACGGCTGATTATCCGCTTCCGGACGGGTGGGAAGCGGCTATTGGCTTCGGTTTGGAGGCTCTTGAGGATCTGCCCCGGTCCAAGATTTCGATCGACGCCGAAAGGGTGGAAATCACGGCAATGGTCGACAGGGCGGAAACGAAGCGAAATCTCGAACTTGCTCTCGCTCGCGCCACCCCGCGCGGCCTTGATCTGGTACTCGATATCTCGGCACCACTACCTGTCATCACGCCGTTTTCATTGCGTTTTGTGATAGATGAGAGCGGGCCTCGATTTGACAACTGCTCCGCTGATTCCGAGGCTGCGCGTGATCGGATCATTGCGGCGGCGCGGGCCGCGGGCGTGACAGGCCAGACATCCTGCACGATCGGTCTTGGTGTTCCCTCGCCCAAATGGGCCCGCGCTGCCGAGCTTTCCATCGCTGCCCTGGACAAGATCGGAAACGGCTCTGTTACCTTTGCCGATGCGGACATATCTCTTGTCGCCGACGAAAATACCGATCCGGGACTGTTCGATGAAACTATTGGCGAACTCGAGACCGCCTTGCCTGATGTATTCACTGTTCACGCAGTTCTGCCGCAACCCGCCGAACCCGACGACTCAGGCCCGCGAGAATTCGTGGCGACTCTTTCACCCGAAGGCCTTGTTCAAATGCGCGGTCGCGTGAGCGATGAGTTGGTGCGGCAGACAATCATAAGCTTCGCGCGAGCGCGGTTTGGCTCTGATGCCGTCCATAACGCGGCGCGCGTCGACGACTCGCTGCCACCGGAGTGGACGGTGCGCGTACTGGCCGGCATCGAGGCGCTTTCAAAGCTCTCAAACGGCGCGGTGACCGTGTCGTCAGATCGGATCGCGATCAAGGGCAACACTGGAAATTCCGAGGCCCGAAGCATGATTTCCCGACTGCTGTCCGAGAAACTTGGTGAGGCGGCGCGTTTCGAGATAGATGTGACTTATCAGGAAGAACTCGATCCGGTGGCCTCGTTGCCGACACCCGAGGAATGCGCCGAGCAAATCGAGGCGATTCAGGCTGAGCGCAAGATCAGCTTTGAACCCGGCTCTGACACGATCGACACCGGCGCCCGGGAAACGCTGGACGAGATTGCAGACATCCTGAAGGAATGCGGTCCGATACAGCTCGAGATTGCAGGACACACGGACAGCCAAGGGCGGGAAGTCATGAACCAGCAACTCAGCCAGGCCCGCGCGCAATCCGTTCTCAATGGGCTACGTGAACGGCGCGTTCTGACTTCGACTTTTTCGGCCGTTGGATATGGAGAAACTCGGCCGATCGCAGGCAACGACACCGAAGAGGGACGGGAGGCGAACCGCCGTATCGAGTTTCGCATCGCAAGCCCCGAAACCACTGAAGAGATGGGAATCCCCACTTTAATCATCGAACAGGACATCAACGCCGATCCCGAGACGGAAACCGACGACACGGCTTCACAAGACGAGGATACCCCTGATGACACGAACTGAATTCATCATTGCAACGGCAATCATCCTGTTTGTCGCTTTTTGCATGGGATGGTTCGCAAACTGGCTCATTCACCGATTCACGCAGGTGGCCCGCTCGGATATCGAAGAGCTGGATAAGATGTCACAGGAATTGCACGAAGCCGAAGAAACGCGCGATCAGGCCATCACCTATCTGCAACAGCGGGAGGCCGAGTTGACCAATCAGATCGCGCAGACAGAAGCCGAACTTGCCGCTGCGATGGAAGGGCTTCGAGATGCACGACACGAGGCCGAAGCGCTGCGTGCGCAGCTTGAGTCCAGGGGCGCCTAATACCTGTCCGCAACGAAAAGTCGTGCAAGCGACCCGATAACGCACAGGTCGATCCAGAGCGATCGGGCCATGCGATCGGAAAGCCGGACGCTGCAATTGCCTTTGCCCAGGTGGGCCCATGCCCTCGACCGATTTTCAGGATCGGGCCCGAACTCATTTTCCCGTCAGGATTGCACTGACCTTGAGCGCGCGTTGTGGACTGCCCTCGAGCTTCAGCTTGCCGTTCATATAGGCCATGACCGGATTTTGCGATCCGTCCATGATCGCTCGGAAAACCGTTTCGCTGGCCTTCAATATCACATCGGCCTCGCCATCGCCAAGCCGAGCGCCGTCAGCGTCCATCATGACCGTTCCCTCGCCTTCGAGGATCAGTTTGGCCGTCCCTCTGAGGACACCGCGGACCCTTGGGTCCAAGACTTCGATGAAATTCTGCAATATGTTCGACATGCCATGAACCGCCCCTATGATGCACATGTCCTTTCCGATCGGGCGGCGGCGCGCAATCCTGTCTTCGCGTCACCAACGGCCAAGCGCATCCTCATCGACAGCGCGCGCCGCGACCCATTCCGTGCCACTGCGTGTGATCTCCTTCTTCCAGAAAGGCGCGCGGGATTTGAGATAGTCCATCAGGAATTCTGCCCCCTGAAAGGCATCGGCGCGATGCGGAGCTGCGGTGGCGACCATCATGATCATTTCGCCCGGACGCATCACCCCGAATCTGTGGACAATCAAAACGTCCCCGAGTTGAAAACGGGTTAATGCCTCGTTCGCGTGCGTTTCGAGCGCCTTTTGGGTCATGCCCGGATAATGCTCGATTTCCATCGAAACGAGGCCGTCCGGCACATCTCGGACGATGCCGGTAAAGGTGACCACCGCCCCCATATCCCCTTGGCCTCGGGCGAATGACTCGGCTTCGGCACCGAAATCAAAGGGGTGGTCTTGCACCCGGATATCCATCTCAACCGCCTGTCATCGGGGGAAAAAACGCCACCTCGCGCGCACCGTCCAGCGGTGCGTCGAAATCGGCCAATTCCTGATCGAGCGCCACGCGCAAGGCCGAGATGTCGGCGAAGGCAGCCGCATAACGTTCCTCGCGTGCCTTGAGTTCCTCGACGAGCTCGCCCACGGTGCGGGCCTCGGTCTCGACGGTTTCGCGCGGCAGGCCGATCCGTTCACGGACCCATGCGAAATAAAGCAATTCCATCACTGATCCTCGCGCAAATAGGGAATTGATTTCCTGAGATAATCCCAACCCGTTGCCAGCGTCATGAGGGCCGCGAACCACAGGAGAACGACACCCAGATTGCCTGCCCAGACCATGCCCTCGTATTTCCAGCGCAGCCCTTGGGTATCCTGTGTCGCGCCGGAAATCATCGCCTCGATCATCGCGTCGTCCATCCCCCAGGACGACATGACCAGATAGTGTTCGAACACACCTTGCGAAAAAAGCACTGCAATCGCAATCATTTGAACGGTGGTTTTCCACTTGGCCATTGGCGTGACAGCGAGCGTGCCCGCGGTATCGCCGAGAAACTCGCGCAGGCCGGAAACAAACACCTCGCGAAACAGGATGATCGTGGCTGGCAGGACGAGCCAGGGGGTCCAGGTGGAGTAGCCGCAGATGACCAGCAAGGCGATGATGACCATGGCCTTGTCGGCGATCGGGTCGAGCATCGTGCCGAGCTTGGTCTGTTGCTGCCAGGCGCGGGCGAGATAGCCGTCGAGCCAGTCGGTCAAGGCGGCGAACACGAACAGCAGGAGGGCGACCCAATCGGCGTAAGGTCTTGTAAAATAAAGAAACATAACCGGAACCAGCGGCGCCGCGATCAGACGCAGAAGCGTCAGGATATTTGGGATCGTCCATCTCATCCCGCTGTTTCTAGCCGGGATTCGGGCGCGAGGGAAGGGATCGTGCGCCATGGTTAACGCGGCCCGGGCATGAAGAATTCGGGGGGTGACATCCGGCTGCCGCCCGGCTGTCCTCCGGCTGCCGGGGCGTGCCGCTCGTATCCACCCTTCGAACCGTTAACGCGGCGCGCGGACATCATCGCGCGTCATGAAAGAAATCATGAATCTTCTCGGCGAGACTGTCGGAAATTCCCTCGACCGCCTTGAGATCGGCAAGGGCCGCGCGGCTCACCGCCTTGGCGCTGCCGAAATGGGCCAGGAGCGCGCGTTTGCGGGTGGCGCCGACGCCCGGCACATCGTCGAGCGGCGTCGCCCCCACCGCCTTGGACCGCTTCGCGCGATGCGTGCCGATGGCAAAGCGGTGCGCCTCGTCGCGCAGGCGCTGGATGAAGTAGAGCACGGGGTCATTGTGCCGAAGCGCGAAGGGCCGTGCCCCGGGGCGGTGGAACTCTTCCTTGCCGGCATCGCGGTCGACCCCCTTGGCGACGCCGACCATCGGGATGTCGGCCACTCCCATCTCGTCCATGATCGCCTTGACCGCCGAAACCTGCCCGGCACCGCCGTCGATCAACAGAAGGTCGGGCCAGTGGCCTTCGCTGCGATCGGGATCTTCCTTGATGAGGCGTTTGAAACGACGGGTCAGCACCTCTTTCATCATGCCGAAATCGTCACCCGGGGTGAGGTCGTCGCCACGAATGTTGAACTTGCGATACTGGTTCTTCATCAACCCGTCGGGCCCGGCGACGATCATCGCGCCAACCGCGTGGGTGCCCTGGATATGCGAGTTGTCATAGACCTCGATCCGGTTGGGCGTCGCGTCGAGGCCGAAGGCATCGGCCAGACCCTTGAGCAACCGGCCCTGGGTCGCGGTTTCGGCCATCTTGCGGGCCAGGCTTTCGCGCGCATTGCGGGCGGCGTTGCTGACAAGCTCGGCCTTCTCGCCCCTTTGGGGCACGAGCAGCGCCACCTTGCGCCCGGCCTTGTCGGACAGAGCCTGCGCCATCAGGTCGGCGTTCTCGAGCGGGTGGGAGAGAAGCAGCTGTTTCGGCGGTTCCTTGTTGTCATAGAATTGACCGATGAAGGCTTCGAGCACCTCGGCTGCCTCGATCTCGGACGACCCGACGCGGGGATAGAAATCGCGGTTGCCCCAGTTCTGGCCCGCACGGACAAAGAACACCTGCACACAAGCCTGTCCGCCCTCGAGATGGAGTGCGATCACGTCCGCCTCGGACGTGCTGCGCGGGTTGATGCCCTGCGACGTCTGCACCTGTGTCAGCGCCTTGATCCGGTCGCGCAGGGCGGCGGCACGCTCGAACTCCATCGCGTCGGAGGCGGCCTGCATCTCGGCCGCGAGGTTTTCCTGGATCTCGGTCGAGCGCCCGGAGAGATAGCGTTCCGCATCACGCACCGAGCGGGCATACTCGGCCTCGCTGATCTTGCCGACACAGGGCGCGGTGCAGCGCTTGATCTGGTATTGCAGACAGGGGCGGGTGCGGCTTTCGAACATCGCATCCGAGCAGTTGCGCAAGAGAAACACGCGCGTGAGCTGCGCCAGCGCCCGGTTGACCGCACCGGCGCTGGCGAAGGGGCCGTAATAGCGGCCCTTTTCCTTTTTCGCACCGCGATGCTTCTTGATCATCGGGAACGGGTGATCGGTGACGAGGATATTGGGAAAGCTCTTGTCGTCGCGCAAGAGCACGTTGTAGCGCGGTTTCAGCTGCTTGATGAGGTTCTGTTCGAGCAGCAGCGCCTCGGTCTCGGTGCGCGTGGTCAGGAACATCATCGAGGTGGTCTCATTGATCATCCGGGCGATGCGCGCCGAATGGCCCGTTGGGCGCGCATAGCTCGACACGCGCGCCTTGAGGTTGCGCGCCTTGCCCACATAGAGCACACGGTTCTGCGCATCGAGCATCCGGTAGACGCCCGGAGAGCTGTCGAGCGTCCTGAGATAGCCCGCGATCACGGTGTGACCGGTGGCGTGTTCTGGCCGAGTGTTCCCTTGTTCGTCGCTCATCGCCTTTGCACTTCGATTCTCAGGGACGCGTCCCGGGTGGCTGCAATCTTATCGCGGATACGGCAAGGGAAAACATGTCCACGATTCCTGTGGATAAACTTGGTGGTATCTTCGGGCCAGCGCAGAATTCTCCTTGTTTTATGCCTGCTTCGTCGGATTGCCTAAAAATTAGGCGGATATGCAAGTATCTGATATGCAATGATATTTTTTTGATACCGTTGCAAAATACTGATAACATTAAACTTTTTGTAACGCTTTGGTAACGCATTCTTGAGACGTGCAAAACTTTCGTCAGCCATGCGCGCCCGGGGCCTATTCCGGGCCCAGAACATCCGGTGTCTGCCAGCCCAGATGCTGCCCGCCATCGACGCACAGAAGCTGACCGGTAACGGCTGGCGCGTCGAGGAAATAGCCCAGGGCGGCGGTTATGTCCTCGGGATTGGAGCCGCGTTCCAGCACCGTGCTGGCGCGCTGGCGGGCGAAATGCGGCTCGCTCTGGCGGGCCCCGATGAGCGTGGGGCCAGGGCCGATCGCGTTGACGCGAATATCGGGGGCCAGCCCCTGCGCGGCGGTGCGGGTGAGCGCCCAGAGCCCCATCTTGGCAATGGTGTAGGAGGCGAATTCGGGCGTGAGCTTGCGCACGCGCTGGTCGATCATGTTGACGACGAGGGCACGCGCGCGCGGTTCGCCGCGGTTGTCCATCTCGGCGCGCGGGGCCTGTTCGGCAAAATGCTGGGTCAGGACGAAAGGTGCGCGCAGGTTCGATTCGATATGCCGGTCCCAGCTTTCGCGGGTACCGGTGCGGATCGTGTCATGTTCGAAGATCGAGGCGTTGTTGACCAGCAGGGTGAGCTTGCGGCCCAGTGCCTGCGAGGCCTCGCGGATCAGGCCCCGGGTCTGGGCTTCTTGCAGCAGATCGGCCCGCAGGAGCGCGGATTTGCGGCCGCAGGCGGTGATCTCGTCGGCAACCGAGCGGGCCATTTCCGCGTTGGAATGGTAGTGCACCGCCACGTCGAAGCCGCGATGCGCGAGATAGAGCGCCATCGACGCACCGAGCCGCGTCGCCCCGCCGGTAACGAGTGCCGCGCCGCTCATGTCAGCACCAGCGCGATATAGGCGGCGTAAAGCGCGGTGAGGCCAATGCCCCAGATGCGCGTGATGTCGCGGCCCAGAAACACGAAGGGAATGATCAGCAGCGACGCGCCCAGCATCACCCAGAGATCGAAGCGCAGGAATTGCGGATCGACCGGGATCGGGCCGATCAGGGCGGCAACCCCGATGATGGCCAGGAGGTTGAACATGTTCGAGCCGATCACGTTGCCCAGCGCCACGTCGGCCTGGCGGCGGATCACCGCCATCACGGTGGTGGCCAGTTCCGGCAGCGATGTGCCCAGGGCAACAAGGGTCAGGCCGATCACCGACTCCGGGATGCCATACTGGCGGGCGATCCCGCTCGACCCGTCGATCAGCAGATCGGCCCCCAGCGGCAGACCGACAAGCCCCAGCGCCAGGAAGACGAGGATCTTCCACCAGGGCATGTCGGGGTCGGCGCCTTCGAGGTCCTCCTCGTCCACGAGGGCTGCGGCGGCGGCGGCGTTACGGCGGTGGCGGCGGGCATGCAGGAAGAAATCGCCCAGCATCAGCGCCAGCGCGGCCAGGAGCACGAGCGCCGCGATCCAGTCGAAGACCCCGCGAAACGCCAGCCCGATGAACAGGATCGAGGCGGCGATCATCATCAGATAGGTCTTGCGGCTGTCGCATTCCGACGTGTGCATCACCGCGATCAGCGCCGGAATCCCCAGCACCATCAGGATATTGGCGGTGTTCGATCCGACCACGTTGCCCAGCGCGATGCCCGGCATGTTGGCCATGGTCGCCTGCACCGAGATAAGAAGCTCGGGCGCGGATGTGCCGAAGGCGACGATGGTCAGCGAAACGATCAGCGCCGGAACGCCGATGCGCAGCGCCAGGTTGACCGCCCCGCGCACGAGGCTGTCACCCGCCAAGAGCAGGATGATGAGGCCCAGCGTGGCGAACACCCAGTCCATGCCTATCCTTTCGTGTCGCAGCTGCAGGTCTTGCCGATGCGGAAGCGACCGCATTTCGGGCAGCGTTTCGCGTCAAGCTGCTTCTTGCCCGGCACGCGCAGTTTGCCGAACATGCCCAGCACGGCGATGAAGACCAAAAAGAGGAGGACCATCTTGGCAATCATGCGTCAGAGGCCATAGCGGGCGAACTGCGCCCGCTCCTCGATCTCGGCCATCGCGTCACCGGCCAGCGTCGCGCCGAAACGCTGAAACAACCCGCGCTTGCGGCTATAGGGGATGAGCTTGACCTTGTCGCCGTAAAGCTCTTTCAGCTTGGGTTCGAGATGGGCCGTGCCGTCGATCAGGCCCAGGTCCCGCGCGGTTCCAGCCAGCCAGAACTCCCCGGTGAAAAGCCGAGGATCATCGGCCAGGCGGTCGCCGCGCGAGGCTTTCACATGGTCGATGAAGATCTGGTGCATGTCGTCGAGGATGACCTTGAGCCGGGCGATATCCTCGGGGTTTTCGGGGCGGAACGGATCGAGCTGTGATTTCGACTTACCGGCGGTATAGACCCGGCGTTCGATCCCGTGGCGGGCGATGAATTCATGCGCGCCGAACGTGCCGGAAATCACCCCGATCGAGCCCACGACCGAGGCCGCATCGGCCCAGATGTCGCGCGCAGCACAGGCCAGCCAATAGCCGCCCGAGGCCGCCACGTCCTCGATAAAGGCGTGAACGGGGATGCCCTTTTCATCGGACATGCGCTGGATGCGCGATGCGATCCGCGCGCTTTGCACCGGCGAGCCGCCGGGTGAATTGATCAAGAGCGCGACAGCCACGGGTTTGCCCCGGCTGAAGGCGCGTTCAATGAGCGGTGCAAATGCCTCGTCATTGAGCGGCAGCCGGCCGCTGCCAATCGCTCCCTGAAGGCGGAGGACGGCCACCCGGGGCGGTGCTTTAACGAAAGGTATAAATCTTCTCATGATGGCTGATGTAGAGGCGCCAGGCGGGCGGCACAAGGCACGGGATCACCATGTGCCGTTATCGTGTGAAATTCCCCACGCCTGCGCGCGCGCTGCGGCGGTTAGGGCTTGATCCGGTAGCCGGTGCGAAAGATCACCCAGACCACCGACAGACACAGGATCAGGAACCCCGCAATCGCCAGAAGCGACAGCGCCACCGGCACGTCGGACGTACCGAAAAACGCCCAGCGGAACCCTGAAATCAGGTAAACGACCGGGTTGAAATAGGTCACGGTCTGCCACCCGGGCGGCAACATCGAGATCGAATAGAAGGCCCCGCCCAGGAACACGAGCGGCGTGACCACGAGAAGCGGGATCAGTTGCAATTGCTCGAAATTTCGCGCCCAGATGCCGATGATGAAGCCGAACAGCGCGAAGCTCAGGCAGGTGAGCAACAGGAAGGCCACCATCGCCCCCGGGTGCAGCACCGTGAGATCGACGAAAAGCGTCGCCGTCGCCATGATGACCAACCCGATCAGGAGTGCCTTGGTCGCCGCCGCCCCGACATATCCCAGCACGATTTCAAAGAAATTCACCGGCGCGGAGAGAAGTTCGTAAACCGTGCCGATGAATTTCGGGAAGTAGATGCCGAAAGAGGCATTGGTAGTGGCCTGTGTCATCACCGAAAGCATGATCAGCCCCGGCACGATGAAGGCGCCGTAACTCACGCCCTCGACCTCGTTGATGCGCGATCCGATGGCCGTGCCGAAGACCACGAAATAGAGCGAGGTGGACAGCACCGGCGACAGGAAGCTTTGCGCGATGGTGCGGAAGAACCGCATCATTTCATAGCGGTAGATGGCACCGACGGCTTGCCAGTTCATGCCCCGTCTCCTTTCACCAGATCGACGAAAATCTCTTCGAGGCTGGATTGGCGCGTGTGGATGTCACGCAGCGCGAGCCCCTCGCGCGAGAGATCCTGCAACAGCGCGGTGATGCCCGTGCCCTCTCCCTGGGTGTCATAATGATAGCTCAGGCTGCGCCCGTCATCGGCAAGTTCCAGGCCATAGCCCGAGAGTGCGCCCGGCACCGCCTCGACCGGGCGGCGCAGTTCGATCCTGAGCGTCTTGCGACCCAGCCGGGTCATCAGCGCCTGTTTCTGTTCGAGCAACAACAATTCGCCATTGTTGATCACGCCGACACGGTCGGCGATGGCCTCGGCCTCTTCGATGTAGTGGGTGGTCAGGATGATGGTCACGCCGTCGCGGCGCAGGTCCGCCACCATGTCCCACATGTCGCGGCGCAGATCGACATCGACCCCGGCCGTCGGTTCGTCGAGAAAAAGCACGCGCGGCCGGTGCGACAGCGCCTTGGCGATCAGAACGCGGCGTTTCATGCCGCCCGAAAGCTCGTTGATCCGCGCGCGCCGCTTGTCCCAGAGCGACAGTTTGCGCAGCACGTCCTCGATATGGGCGTCGTCGCGCCTCAGGCCAAACAGGCCACGAGTGAACCGCACCGCGTCCCAGACCTTTTGAAATGGCTCAAGCGCGATTTCCTGCGGCACCAGCCCGATGAGCGCGCGCGCGGCGCGGTAGCCGGTGATGATGTCATGCCCGCCCACGCGCGCATGGCCGCCCGATGGTGAAACGAGGCCGCAAAGCATCGAGATGAGGGTGGTCTTCCCGGCGCCGTTGGGACCGAGCAGGGCCAGAATCTCGCCCTCTTCGATATCGAGATCCATAGGCTTGAGCGCCTCGGTCCCGTCGCCATAGACCTTGGTCAGGCCCCGGGTTTCGACGATCGCTGGCATGGGGGTCTCCTTCGTTCGCCGGGCCAACCTATGGCGCGGCGAACGAAGTTACCAGATCACAGGCTGCAGAATTATCGCGCTGCGGGGGCCGGGCGTGGGCCGGGTCAACCCCAGCATCCGCGTGGCGGCGGTCAGCGATCCGTGCTCGGCAGTGGCCAGAAAGGCGCGCAATTGCGTCCACCGAATGCGGGGTTCTGATCATTCATGCATATCCGTATGGCATCCCTGCGCATTCAGCCCATTCCAACCGTCGCAAGAGTGGTTTATCAGCTCATCGGATGCGGCATGGCATGAAACAGAGACAGGACATGACCAAGAGGGATTTCTGGGACCGGGTGGCGGAGCGTTATGCGCGGCGGTCGGTGCAGGACGAGGCGGCCTATGCCCAGACGCTCGAGCGCACGCGCGCCCACCTTTCCCCGAATGGACGCGCACTGGAGCTGGGCTGCGGCACCGGCACGACGGCGTTGAAGCTGGCCGATGCGACGGGTCAGATCGTGGCCAGCGATCTCTCGGCCGAGATGATCCGCATCGCCCGTGACAAGGCCGAGGGGCAGGGCGCGACCAACGTGACATTCGTGCAGTCGGATGCCGAGGCCGCGCCGGACGGGGAGTTCGACGCCGTGCTGGCGTTCAACCTGTTGCACCTGCTGCCCGATCCCGAAGCGGCCCTGACCGGGATCGCAGAGCGGGTAAGACCGGGCGGGTATTTCATCTCCAAGACCCCCTGCCTTGCCGGGTCGGGGATGAGCCTGAAATTCCGTGCGCTGATATGGCTGGTCGTGCCGGTCATGCAGGCATTGGGCAAGGCCCCCCGGTTCCACCGGCTGAGCATTGCCCGGCTGGAACAGGCGATCACCGGTGCGGGGTTCGATATCATCGAGACCGGGAACCACCCGGCGCAACCGCCCTCGCGCTTCATCGTGGCCCGCAAGCCGGCGTGATCGGCCCCTACCGGTTCGGCTTCGGCAGGGGTTCGTTCGCCGTCCAGTCCCATGTGCCTTCGTCGCGATCACGCACCGCCTGTTTCCAGCCCATTTCCTCGGCCCGGGCCTTGAAATTGAGCCCCTCGGGCGAGTGCCGGGTGATGCCGTCGAAAACGGTGGCGAGACGCTGGGTCGAATTGATGGTCATTTCCATCGCCTGATTGACCACCATCTTGTGCATCGCAAGCTGGTTGGTGGGCACGCCGGCCATGCGGGCGGCCAATTCCTCGACCGCGTCATCAAGTGCATCCTCGGGCACCGCCTTGAGCACGAGGCCCATCTCGGCGGCCTCGCGGCCGGTGATCTTGTCGCCGGTGAACATCATCCGCTTGGCCTTTTCCGGCCCCAACCGATAAACCCACATCGCCGTGGTCGGGCAACCCCAGACACGGGTGGGCATGTAGCCGATGCGCGCCTCTTCGCCCATGATCACGATGTCGGAACACAGCGCGATATCGGACCCGCCCGCGACCGCGAAACCGTGCACCTTGCAAAGCACCGGCTTGAGGCAGCGAAACAGCGACATGAATTTCTGCGTGTTGCCCCACATGAAGCGGTAATCCTTGATCGGATCCCAGGGCATCTCTTGTGTCACGTTGTTGTCGGCGCCGTTCTTCTCGGCGTAATAGGCCAGATCATAGCCCGCGCAGAAGGCATCACCGTTGCCCGAGAGCACGATCACATGCACGCCCGGGTCGGCATCGGCGCGGGTCACCGCGGCCTCAAGCTCGGTCGGCAGGTCGTCGTCGATGGCGTTCATTACCTCGGGGCGGTTGAGCGTGATCCGCGCGATCCGACCGTCCTTTTCGTAAAGCACCTTTGGCATGGCATGTCCTCCCTCTTTCGAGGCAAGCAGATCATCGCGCCAAAGACGTGGCAAGCCCAGGCGCAAACTGAACGGGCGGATAGTTGTAGCCACAGGAATCCACAATTGGGGATTGACAAATCCACATGTGGGAATGTCCAATGAAATCATGAAAGATCTGGGACAGCGCACCGCGGAATTCTGCAAGCGTCATTTCGGCGGGCTCAAACCGGCCTGCGCGGCGGCGGGACTCAAATACTCGACGCTGCATTCGCAGATCACGAATGGCCGCGAGATCCCGTTTTCCACCATCGAGCGACTGTGCGAGGCCGCCGGAGTTTCGCTCGAAGCGTTCCGCTCGAACCGGGCCGAGATCGGGGTGCTCGCCCCCACGCCCAGCGCCGCGCTGCACCGTCGCGCAGCGGCGGCCTATTCCCAGGCGCTGCGTGACGTGCAGGACGAGATGTTGCGCATGGGCGGCGACATCACGGTCGATGATGTACTCAACTGGCTGCACCGAAATGACGGGCGGCTGGAGGATTTCGATGTGCTGCGCGAGCGGGTGGACCTGTTCTATCCGGTTCAGAGCGAGGATCATTTGATGCGTCCCGCAAGAGTTGGCTGTCAAAGTCTTGCCGCGCAATATTTCAACATAGAGCATACCCAGGACTATGCGCACCGGGTTGGCCAATTGAGTCGCAGGATCATTGACGCCACGCTCGCATCACATGTCGAGGTGCAAAGACGGCAACAGTATCAAATCGCTGATATCGACTTTTCCGCAATTGTTGACGGCATCGAAATCAAAGAGAAATATCGCCGCGTCATGGCGCCGGTCCAAACACCGGATGGGCAGACACTCACGCTGGTCTTCGCCAAGCTCATTTGACGCGCCCGCGATCGATTCGTCTCTTGGCGGCTTTCAGCACATGACTCAGATGACGCCCTTCGACAGCGAGAACCACGTGCGAATTCAATCGCCCATCCGGCTCCGGATCGATCCATTGAATGGCTTCGGGAATGGTAAGGATAAAGCCATAGAGATAGGCGATGCGCAGGTGATTTTCGGGAATGATGGCATACATCCAGTCGAATCCCGGCCACTTCATGACACAGATTGCCTGGAGTATCTTGATCAGGGCCTCCAGAAGAGGCAATCGCCCCCGGTGATCGCTGCGAAATTCGAGCTCTCCGATATAGACGATATTGCCCTGGAGCAGGTCTTCGACCGGGCGGGCAATATGGGCGATGGGGTCACTGTCGCGGCCATATTGTTCGCGCGAGGTGCGACGAAGGTAGGACGAGAACCTTTCGTCGCCCAGCCGGTCGTATTTGGCCGCGACGCCGCCGACCACCTCTTCGCCCTTGTAGAGAAACAGCCAGAACGCGCGGTCGGCGGTGAAATCGTTGCGCGAGATCGACATCATCGGGGTCTGTTTCGCGCGGCCCGTCTGGGGCACAAGGCGCTGGATCTCGTCGAAATCGGTGCTGGCGCGCACCGAATAGCCCAACCGCTCGATCTCGGCATAAAACGGGACCACCGCCTGTAGAATCTCGTCTTCCCGCATCGAACGCCGCTTTTGTTGCCACCCGTGCCCGCCGCCCCCGATCTGTTACGCGCGCAGATGGGCGCGTTCAAGCCGGTGAGGAGCGATTGTGGGGCACCTGTTGCGCGCTGCCTGCTCAGAATTCGTAATCGGGCAGCAGGTCGAGCGCGTTCTTGAGCGCCTTGCCCCAGTTTTCCGACACCGCCGAGTAATAGGGATCATCCGGCGCAATGCGGCGCGCCTGCCCGAGCCGAAGGGCATTGGTCTCGACGATCTGCAGGTCGAAGGGCGCGGCCACCGACAGGTTGGCCTTGACCGTCGAGTCGAAGCTGACCAGCAACAGCTTGACCGCCGCCTCGAAGGAAAGCCGCTTGTCGAAGGCGCGCACGAGGATCGGGCGGCCATATTTCGTTTCTCCGATCTGGAAGAATGGCGTGTCCTCGCCGGCCTCGATGAAATTGCCCTCGGGATAGATCAGGAACATGCGCGGCGGGCCGCCCGCGATCTGCCCGCCAAGGATGAGCGTGGCGTTGAAGGCGGCATCGGCGCGCTGACCGGCGTCGGCGTGACGTTCGATCACCTCGCGCAGGGCATCGGCCACGAGGCTGGCGGCCCGGAACATCGAAGGCTGCGCAAGCAGCGAGGGGTCGCGATCTTCGGCGGCCTTGGTGCGCTCGTCCAGGATCGAGACGACGGCCTGGGTGGTGGCGAGATTTCCCGCCGACATCAGGACTATCACCCGATCGCCCGGCACCTCCCAGCAATGCATCTTGCGAAAGGTCGAGATGTTGTCCACGCCCGCATTGGTGCGCGTGTCGGACATGAAGACCAGCCCGCGTTCAAGCATCAATCCCACGCAGTAGGTCATGCCGCCGCCCCGTTCCTATTGTTGTGCAACCTCGATCTGCACCGACAGGCGTTCGCCGCCGCCGCCGATCGTGAGACCAGTTACAGGAGCGGCCTCGCCATAGTCCAGCCCCGTCGCCACGCGCACATAGCGCATGTCGGGCGAAATGCCGTTCGAGACGTCGAACCCCACCCAGCCAAGGCCGTCGACATGGGCCTCGGCCCAGGCATGGGTGGCGTCCTGTTCCACCCGGTCATCGAGCATCAGGTAGCCCGAGACATAGCGCGCCGGGAATCCCATCTCTCGCGCGCAGGCGAGAAAGACATGGGTGTGATCCTGACAGACCCCGCGCCCGGCGGCCACCGCGTCTTCGGCGCTCCAGTCGGAGAGGGACGCGCCGATTTCGAAGGAGATGGCCCCGGCGATCACCTCCCGCAGCGCGTGCAAGCGGTCCAGTTCGGTCTCGCCCGTGACCTTGCGGATCAGCGCGCGGCAGCCCGGACCGGTCCATGTGCGATCGGTCGGGCGCTGATAGAGCCAGAGCGGCGCCGGGCCGATATGGCGACCCACTATGCCGTGGTTGTCGCCGATCTCGACCTCACCCTCGCTGACGATCACGACATCCCTGGCCTCGCGCTCGAAGCTGATGAGTTCGACGATGTTGTTGTGATGATCCTCGAATCCCAGCTCCTTCTTGCTGCCCTCCAAATCGGTGCGCCAGTGCAGGACCTGCTGGTGATGGGTGGATTTCGGGGTCTTGCGCAACTGTTGCAGCCCGTGGCTTGCGGGGGTGTCGAACGCATAGCGGGTGATATGGCGGATGAAGAGGCGCATGGGCTTACTCATAGAACCGGTAGTCGATTTCGATTTGCGCACCCAGTTCGGAAAGAAGCGAGAGCATCTTCTGGATGTATTCATGTAATCCGTAGTCGAGAACCGCGTCTATGTCGAAGGACAGGTAACTGCGCTCGATATGATCGGCCAGCGACCAGGATTGCAGGCGTTCGCCGTAGTTCGCGACCAGATAACCCAGGTTGTCGCGCAGCTTGGCGATGCAAAAGGCAAGGCTGCGGGGCATCCGCTTGTCGAGGATCAGGAACTGCGCGATGTCGCGCGGGTCGATGCTGTCGCCGTATTCCATGCGGAATCCACCCCGGGCCGAGACCGAGCGCAGGATCGTTTCCCATTGCACGTTGTCGATGGACGACCCCACCGCCATGACCGAAGGCAAGAGGACATAGTATTTCACATCCAGGATGCGGGCGGTGTTGTCGGCGCGTTCGAGGAAGGTGCCGATACGGGCGAAATCGTAGATGTCGTTGCGCAGCATCGTGCCCTGGGTCGCCCCGCGCACCAGCGCGGTCTGTTGCCGGATCGTGCGCAGCGTACGCGGCAGATCGCGTTCCGATACCTTGCGGGCCAGTGTCTCGCAGACGCTCATGTACGTGGCGTTGGTCGCCTCCCAGACCTCGTGGGTGAGCGCGGTGCGCACCAGCCGGGCGTTCTGACGTGCTGCCTTGATCGAGGTGAGCACAGAGGACGGGTTTTCCCCGGCGCGCAGCATCCAGTCGATCGCCATATCCTTGGCCATGCTGTCATGGGCGGCATGAAAGCCAGCCGCCACACCGGCGGTTTGCAGCACCGAGTCCCATTCCTCGTCGCTGCTGCCCAGCCGGGTCAGGGCGATGCGCTGGCCGGTCTCGACCAGCCGCGAGATATTCTCGGCCCGTTCGAGATAGCGATACATCCAGAAGATTCCGTTCGCCGTCTTGCCCAGCATGTCAGTCCTCCAGCACCCAGGTGTCCTTGGTGCCGCCGCCCTGGCTCGAATTGACGACGAGCGAGCCTTTCTTGAGCGCCACGCGGGTCAGCCCACCGGGGGTGATGCTGATGCCCTCGGGACTGACCAGGACGAAGGGGCGCAGATCGACATGGCGCGGCGCCAGCCCCTTGTTGGTGAAGATCGGCACGGTCGAGAGGCTGAGCGTGGGCTGCGCGATGTAATGGCCGGGCCGGGCCTTGAGCTTGCGCCGAAAGGCGGCGAGATCCTTTCTGGTTGCGGCTGGCCCGATCAGCATTCCATAGCCGCCCGAGCCATGCACCTCCTTGACCACGAGCTCGTCGAGATGCTCGAGCACATAGGCCAGCGCCTCGGGTTCGCTGCACCGCCATGTCGGCACGTTTTTCAGGATCGGGCGTTCGCCGGTATAGAATTCCACGATCTCGGGCATGTAACTGTAGATCGCCTTGTCATCGGCGATGCCGGTGCCAGGCGCGTTGGCGATGGTGATCCCGCCGGCGCGATAGACATCCATGATTCCCGGCACGCCCAGCGTCGAGTCCGGGTTGAAGTTGAGCGGGTCGAGAAAGTCGTCATCCACCCGGCGATAGAGCACGTCGATGGGTTTGTAGCCGCGCGTGGTGCGCATCGCCACGCGCCCGTCCACCACGCGCAGGTCATGCCCCTCGACCAGTTCCACCCCCATCTGGTCGGCCAGAAAGGCATGTTCGAAATAGGCCGAATTGTAAATTCCGGGCGTCAGCACCGCCACGCAGGGCCGACCCTCCGACCCGGCGGGCGCGCAGGCCGCGAGTGACTGGCGCAGCTTGCGCGGATAGTTCTGCACCGGCTGCACGCGGTTCCGACTGAACAGTTCGGGAAACATCTGGAGCATCGTTTCGCGGTTTTCCAGCATGTAGGACACGCCCGACGGTGTGCGGGCATTGTCTTCGAGGACGAAGAAATCGTCGTCGTTGGTGCGCACGAGGTCGATGCCGACGATATGGGTATAGATGCCGCCGGGCGGTGCGACGCCGATCATATGGGGCAGAAAGGCGACGTTGCGCGCGATCATCTCTTGCGGGATGCGCCCGGCGCGGACGATTTCCTGGCGATGATAGATATCGTGCAGAAAGGCGTTGATCGCGCGCACCCGCTGGTCGATGCCGCGCGAAAGGCGCTGCCATTCGCGCCCCGAGATGATGCGGGGGATGATGTCGAAGGGGATCAGGCGTTCCTCGGCCTCGGCCCTGCCATAGACGTTGAAGGTGATCCCGGTCAGGCGGAAAAGCTCCTCGGCCTCGCGTTGCTTGGCGCGCAGGCTTTTGGGATCCTCACCTTCGAACCAGCCCTGAAACCGTTCGTAGGGTGCGCGCAGCATCCCGTCACGACCCCACATCTCATCGAATTTCACCGTGTCGCTCATTCCGTGATTAGACCCCGAAGCGCTCGGCAGGTCCATTCCGCAATTGCGTGGTGGCTCTATTAGGAACATTCCGACCGACGCGGCCTTCAGCGAATGCCTAAAATATAGGCATGTTCGCGGATTTTCCAGCCGTGGCTGATGCTGCATCGCCTCGCTGTTTTCCGCGCACATATTGATCAGGATCAAGGTCAGCACGGCGGCGAGCGCAATAATCGATCCTCACTGACATATTACGACAATTGATCTTAACCGCCACGTAACGGCATTTGATAAGGGCCTCGGCCATGTCGAAACTGATATTCTTTTCCGCAAATGATGGTGTCCACGGCGACGAACTCTGGGCTACCGACGGCACCCCCGAAGGTACCCGGATGGTTCAGGACATCCTGCCACCGGAGAACACGCCCTGGCCGGACGACCCCGATTTCATAAGCAGCAACCCCCGCTATCTGGCCACATTGCCAGACGGTCGCGTGGTCTTTCAGGCCAGCGATGAATTGTTTCGGCGTGACGAATTGTGGGTCAGCGACGGGACCGAAGAGGGCACGGTCGTTCTCAGGGACATCGGCGGCGACCGCGACAGCAGCACGCCGCGCTACATGACGCCACTGGGCGATGGCCGGATCGTCTTTTCCGCCGAGGCCGGTCAGGACATGCCATTTAGCGACAGCGGGCGCGAGTTGTGGATCACCGATGGCACCAGCGAGGGCACCACGCTTCTCAAGGATATCAATCCGGGCCTTGACGAATGGGAATCGCCCGCCAGAAGCAACCCCGAGAGTTTCATCGCCCTGCGCAACGGCAAGGTTGTCTTTACCGCCGATGACGGCGAGCACGGGCGCGAGCTTTGGGTCACAGACGGGACCGAGGCGGGCACCGTGATGCTGCGCGATTTCCAGCCGGGCCCCGGGTCAAGTTCGATCTGGAGCCTGAACATCATGGAGCTTGATGACGGGCGCCTGAAATTCGAGGTTGGCTTGCCACCCATTGTCGAGGACGGAAGCTGGACATACGAGGAATGGGTGACTGATGGCACGCCGGAAGGCACCGTTCCCCATGAACCAGATACATTCGTGGCCCCCGATCAACCCGAGCTGTTCGAACGCGGGCCGGGCGAAGCCGCCTATCCGACCAATCAGCCATTCGATCCGATCGGATTGAGTGAAACGCGCACTATTTTCGGCGCGCTCGGCGCGCGACAATTCGATTACGATGACCTCGTTGGTCATGAACTGAGTCCACAGGTTTTTTCCGACGAGAGCGGGGTCGGCTTCCAGGTGCGGGGCGAAGCGGGCGCTGGCGTCGTGGCGGCGTTTACGGGCACCGATGGCACGGCCTTTGCCGGGACCAGCATTTTCAGCGGGGGCAGCGGCTCGCTCGGCGTCTACTCGGACCGGCTGGCCGAGTTGGGGTCAGGCCCGATCACCATCTCCGCGGTGAGCCCGCCGGTTTTCGTGACCAATGATGAGAGCGCCACCATCAAGATCACCTATCAAGGGGGTGCGGGCAGCGTCACACAGAATTTCTTTACCTACAGCCCGGGAGCGCGCTGGTTCGCTCCCAGTATCGAAACCATGGAGGCGTTGGGCGAGGGTCCGATCTCGGTCGTGTCCGTCATCGGCGAGACGAGGGAGAGCTTTGGCGGGCCGATCGTATCCTTCGATCTGCCCTATCGCGTCGGCGATATAACGGGTGTGATTTCCACGGGCCGCGAACTCTGGAGGACCGATGGCACCGAGGACGGCACCCAGCTTCTGGCCGATATCAACCCCGGGTTATTCGACAGTTCACCCTCGGACTTCGGAACCTTTTCAGACGGTCGGATCCTTTTCACGGCAATCGACGGCTCATCCGCTGATCTCAGCGAGGCATCACGCGGGCTGTGGATCTCCGATGGCACCGAGGCGGGCACCCGAAAACTGGCCGACGATGTTGGCGGGGTGCGTCACGTGGCGGTCGTGAACGAGCGGCACATCGTCAAATCGGATGAAGACAACGCGGTCTGGGTCACGGATGGCACGGCTGCCGGAACGGCAAGGATCGTGGAGTCGAACAGCTATCACTTTCAATCGCGCGAGTTGCCTGACGGCAGGCTCTTGCTCGAGGTGGAAACGGCCCCGGACACCTATCATATATGGGTGTCCGACGGTACGCAGGACGGCACGCGTTTCGTGACCGACGCGGCGCGGCTTTCGGGCTTCTGGGGTGAAGAGACCTACTTCGATGCCGAAACACTGATCTTTACATATAATGACCCGGATCTCGGTCTTGAGCTTTTCAAACTGGATCTCGAAGCCGGTGGCCTGACCCTGCTGGCCGACATCAACCCCGATGGCAGCAGCTGGCCCAGCAACCTGACACTGGGCATTCCGGAGGCCCTGCGTGCGCCGGTCTCGACCCTGTTCGAGACGCGCGTGACCCTGCTGGACGAAGACGCCGACACCGTTCGGCTTGACGACTACTTCACCGACCCGCAGGGGGGCGCGCTCGACTTTGCTGTCGAAGGATTGCCCGAGGGTGTGGCGTTGGATCCGCGTACCAAGGCCATCACCGCCGCGCCGGATGCCGAACCGGGGCGTCACGAGGTGACGGTCATCGCCGAAACGACGCTGGGCGGACGCACGACCGACAGCTTCGAATGGGATCTGGTCGATACCGGGAATCTTCTGATCGAGGCCGAGGGGGACTGGGGGCGTGTCGACCGCGACAGCCCGATCACGCTGGACCCCGGCAAGACACTCACGATCGGGCTGAAAGGGGGCGCGGCCAACCTGCTGAGAATTGAAGACGCCGAAGCCACGATCGAGGATGGCAAGCTGAGCGTTCTTGGCAAGGTATTTTCGGGGCAGTTCGCCACGGACAGGCCATTCATGGAAGGTGGCTTTACCATCGACATGGCCACGCTCAGCGTATCGGATTTCGAGGACAGGGGCATCGAGGAATCGCACCGGCTGGTCGGCGATCTGATCGAGATGAGCTTCTCCGACATCGCGCTCAGATCCGATGGGATCGTGCTGCGCACCGATCTGGAATTCGGCGACGCCTTTAGTGCCTTCAGCACCGAGGGCGGGCTTCTGGCTTTGAACGTCGGCGACGAGGGCCCATCCTTTGGCTTGTCTGAGCTCGGCACCGGGCGCTGGTTCACCGACGAGGCTCTCGCGCTGCCGCTGCCCGAGGGGGCGCCGTTCTCGGTCGAGTTCTCAAATCTCGGCATGAGTTATGACATGCTGACCGACAGCGTCTACCTGATGGGCAAGGCCGAGCTCAGCTGGGGCGAGACAGTGGCACGGGAATACAGTTTTCTCGCCGACAGTACCACGAGCAAGCTGACGCTCGACCTTGCCCGCGAGGATGAGGACGAGGACCTTTTCGCCAAGGGCGACAAGTTCCTGCGTATCGGCAAGGATGCCGAGGGCTGGAACTGGGATGTTGTCGGCGAAATCATCTACGAGGGCCAGGAAGGCAGCAAACCCGCGCCGGGGCGGCCGCTGGTCGAGGAAATGCGCTTTGCGCTCGACACGGTGGAAAAGGAGGTCGAGGCAGGGTTCAAGGGCACGCTGCCTTTCCTCTTCAAGGGCCTGGCGCTGGAGGCCGAGATCGGTGCGACTTGGGACCCGCTGGCCATCGACAGCTTCGGCTTCGGCATTGACGGGCTCAACAAGCCGCTAGGCACGACCGGGCTTTTCGTGCAGGGGGGCAAGCTGGCCGCCGAGAGCCTGAGCACGCAGGACCCCGAGGAATGGCCCGAGGTCAGTGCGCAGATCGACATGACCGTGGGGCCGAATACCGATCTCTTCGTCTCGCCCGTGCGCGGCAATGTCGGCGGCAAGATCGCAGGCGCCGAGGCCACACTGGGATTCGAGGCCGAAAGCAAGGTTGAATATCTGCTGCCCGGCGAGATCGAGCGCATCGCCGCGCCTATGATCCGCTGGCTGGGGGTCGATGAAGGCGATGTTCTCGCCTTCGAATTGATGAAGCTGGCCGGCGACATCTCGGTCAATTTCGCGCGGCCTACATTCTCGGCCGGGTTGGCGGCAAGTTTCCTGGGCGAGATGATCACAGGCGAGGCCCGGTTCACGAGCGAGACGCTGGATGACGTGACCAATCTTGGAGCCTCTGTCTCGGCCATTGCCACTTTCCCGGAGGCGATCCCCCTGATCGGTGGCTTGTCGCGCTCTGGCAGCGGGCTGGCGGAATTCTCATCCGACGGTGACAATGCGAACGATTTCGCCGCCGCCTGGACCAGCTTCTCGGTGCCGCTCTATGGCACCACCTCGGCCGGGCTGCGCTTTTGGCTCGATGGTAGCTACGAAGTCATGGGGCGCAAGGCGATCGAAGAGATCGGCAGCTGGGAACTGGGCCCCGAGCAGGACCTGGTGATTCTCTCCGCCCAGTGGCAAAATGACACCGACACGGCCAGGCTTGAGCTGATTGCGCCAGATGGCACTGTCCTGACCGAGGCGGATTTTGGTACCGATACAGGGTTTGCCGGCGCTATTGCCCTGGTGGATGATCTCACCGGACCGCTGGGCCGTCATGTGGCGTTGCAAAACCCGGTGGCCGGCATATGGGATGTGCGGCTGGTCGATGAGGCTGGGCTTGGCGATGTGCGCTATGAGGCCAGCGACATGCTGACCGGCCCGCAAGCGAGCATCACCGGGATAGACACCCCGCCGGGCACACGTGCCGGGGTGGTCGAGATCGACGTTGCACCGGGCGATGCCGACGAGGTCGCGCTCACGCTCTTTGTTTCGGAAACCCCCGACGCACTCTCCGGCTTCACCGTGATCGAGGCCGTGGTGCCCGCCAACGAAGCCGGGGCGTTGAGCTTTGACTGGGATTTCGCCGCACTTGCCAGCGGCAGTTGGTGGCTGCACGCGCGGGCCGAGGGTGATGGGCTCGTACCGGCCGTGGACATGTTCGCCACGCCGATCGAGGTGTCGGGGAATGCCGACCTGGAGGTCTTGCTGGAACAGGAAGCCGCGACCGGCGGTGCGTCGGTCCTGTCGGTGACGGTGACAAACGCGGGTGACATCGCGTCGGGTGCCGGATGGCTTGATCTCAGCGTACCCGATGCCGCACTGGACGGCCCCGGCTTGCCGGATACGCAACCTTTGACCCAGACCCTGAGCGAGATCGTCCTGCCGGATCTTGCGCCAGGCGCGAGCACGCGTCTTGATTTCGCGCTACCCTCGGGCCTGGAGGTGATGGCGCAGCCGGTGATCGCCGAGGTTTCGACCGCAGTTTACGACGCAGATCTCGACAACAACAGCGACGTACTGTTCCTGGCTGCGCTGAGTGTCGAACGCGACGGAGCCATCACCACCCGCGGCGGCACCGGGCTGGAAAGCGCCGAGGTCACGGCCAGCCTGGACGATGGCAGCAGCGTGAGCGCACTCACCGGCCCCGATGGAGATTTCACGCTGGAGGGCATCCCTGCGGGGGCGGCGGGTACGGTCGATGCAAGCCATGCTTTCAACCCTGCCGAGACCGGCATCACTCCCAATGATGCGCTGGAAATCCTGCGCATCGCGGTGGGGTTGCAGCCCGGCTTTGGCCCGGCCGGCCCGCTGGATCACATTGCCGCCGATATCGACCAGAGTGGCGAGGTCACCCCCGGCGATGCGCTGGAGGTGTTGCGCACCGCCGTCAATCTGCCGAGCGAGCACGCTCCGCAATGGATCTTCGTCGATGCGACGGCAGACCTGAGCGGCATCACAAGGGACTCGGTGCATTACGACCCCGGCATCGACCTTGGTGCCCACCCGGTCGACATGCCGCTCGACATGACTGCGGTTCTGCTTGGAAACCTGTCCGACGCGGCATGAACTCAAACCCTTGGGCCCATGCGATACTTCCAGTGACCGGGCCGGTCGCGTCCACGACCGTGCCCGGGCTGAACGCGGCGGTCTCATGCTCGCGATCACTGTCCGCTCGGTCCTGCCGCGTATGGAGCGGCCGCTCGTCCGGCTGAGCCGCTTGCATCTGAGCATCAGCCGGGAAAATGTCGCGGAAACCAGAGATTGAGGTTGCTGGCGACATTATCACGCGCGGTCTGGCGCGTGAAACGGTCCGGGTACATCAGGATATTGAGCCAAAGCCCGTCGAAAAGGCCCTCGAGCATTCGGGACATCGCCTGTGCCGATATTCCCACATAGCCGCCCTCGGTGATGATCTGGTCACACAGGCCGGCGGTGACGTTCTGCCGCTCCAGATCGACATTGCCCGAGATCTTGCGATAGGCCTGTCGGTGCCGGGACTCGCCGAAGAAGGCGAACCATACGGCGAGCTTTCGGCGGTTGCATATCTTCGGATGAAACTGTGCATCGACGATCGCCTGCAGCTTGGTCGCGGCGTCGATTTCGCAGAGCGATGATTTGCTGATCCAGAGCGCGCGATGTTCGTCTGCAAGATGCCGCAGGGTCGCGGCCAGCAGCGCCTCCTTGTTCTCGAAATGGAAGTTCACGAGTCCGAGTGACAACCCGGCCTCCTGTGTGACCTTGGTGAGCGTCGTGCCCGAGATGCCGTGCTTGCTGATCGAGGCAATCGTTGCCTCGATCAACTGCCGGCGCCGCGCCTCTGGCGGCGCCGTTCTCGACCTTGGTGCGTTGGGTTTGACGCTGGGCATCGCTCTTCATTGAATGGTGATTCAATCAATTGCTTGATTTTCTCCTCCGGTCAAGGCAAGGATTTGATCAAATTCTGCGGATCAAAGGAGTCTTCGAGATGAACCCGACCCTTCCCAGCCAGGCTCAGGTCGTCATCATCGGCGGCGGCTCGATCGGTTGCAACATCGCGTATCACCTGACCCAGCTTGGCATGAGTGATGTCGTGGTGCTGGAGCGTGACAAGCTGACATCCGGCACAACCTGGCACGCGGCGGGAGAGATCGTTCCTGCCGTGCTGGGCGCGGAGTGGGAGTGCGAACTCTACCTGCATGGTCGTGACCTCATCTCCAATCTCGAAAGTGAGACGGGGCAGGCAACCGGCTGGCGCGAGGTCGGCTATATCCAACCCGCCGATACGCCCGAGAGACTTGAAGAGATGCGGCGGGGTGCGGCGTTCATGAACCTGCATGGCTTCGAGATCCACGAGATTTCACCTGCCGAGGCCGCAGAGCGGTTTCCAATCGGCGACTTTTCCAATACGCTCGCTGCCTTCTGGTATCCAAAGGAAGGCCGCACCAACCCGGTCGATACGACGATGGCGCTTGCCCGCGGCACGCGCAAGCGCGGTGCGCAGGTGATCGAGGATATCGCCGTCAGCGAAATGCTTGTGCGGAACGGCCGTGCCGCGGGGGTGCGCACCGATCAGGGCGAGATCGCCGCCGAGCATGTGGTTATTGCCGCCGGCATGTGGTCGCGCCAGATCGGCGCGAAGGCGGGGTTGAACCTGCCGTTGCAGGCGGCCGAGCACTACTATCTCATCACGGATGAGATCGACAGCATCGACCGCGATCTTCCGCTGCTCGAGGATCCGCACAACTGGTCCTATTATCGCGAAGAGGTCGGGGGGCTTCTGGTGGGTCTCTTCGAGCCCGATGCGGCACCCTGGATGGTCGACGCGATCCCCGAGGACTTTTCCTTTGGCGAGATCGCGCCCGACTGGGATCGCATGGCCCCTCACCTCGAAGCCGCCTTCAGCCGGGTGCCGAGCGTTGCCGAGGCCGGCGTTCGCAAGTTCTTTTGCGGCCCGGAAAGCTTTACCCCCGACCTCGCACCACTTGTCGGCGAGGCCCCGGGCTTGCGCAATTGCTGGGTCGCGGCAGGCATGAACTCGCTGGGCATCCTCTATGGTCCGGGCATCGGCAAGACGCTGGCGCACTGGATCGTCGACGGTCGCTGCCCGGTTGATCACACCGCGTTCAACGTGGACCGCTTCGCCGATGGCACCCACAACACCCCGGCCTTCCGCCGCGCACGAACACCCGAACTGCTGGCGAAAAGCTTCGGCGCGCACTTTCCGAACGAGAGCTTCAAGACCGCGCGCGGGCTCAAGCGGTCTGTGCTGCATGACCGGCTGAAGGCGGCAGGAGCCTATTTCAGCGAAAGCCACGGCTGGGAATTGCCCGACTGGTTCGCGCCGACACCGCAAGATGCAAGGATCGAAGCCTATGGCTGGGGACGCCAGAACTGGTTCGGCTGGCACGCCGCCGAACATCGCGCCGCGCGTGAAAACGCAGTCCTCATGGACATGTCGTCGATGTCGAAGTTCCTCGTCCAGGGGCGTGACGCTTGCGCACTTCTCAGCCGCATCAGTTGCAACGATGTGGACGTCGCGATCGGTCGGGTGGTCTATACTGCATGGGCCAACGAGGCAGGCGGGTTTGAAGCCGACCTGACGGTCACCCGCATGGCCGAGGACCGCTTCATGGTGGTTGTCGGCGAGAACAGCCACGGCCACACCGAAACCTGGATGCGGCGCCACGTTGAACCGGGCGAGTTCGTGACGATCACCGACATGACCGACGGGATCACGCAGATCAACCTGCATGGCCCGAAGGCCCGTACCATTCTGGAGACTGTCAGCGACGCGGATCTCTCGAACGCGGCTTTCCCGTTCATGACCGCGCAGCATATCGACCTCGGGTTCTTCCGGGTTTTCGCGCTGCGTGTCACCTATGTCGGTGAACTCGGATGGGAACTTCAGGTGCCGAGCCTGCATGCGGTCCAGGTCTATGATCTGCTTGTTGAAGCCGGCGCCGACCACGGCTTGCGCAATGCGGGCATGCAAACACTTTCCTCGCTCAGGCTCGAAAAGGCATATCGGGATTTCGGGGTCGATGTGGACAACACCGACAACCCGATCGAGGCCGGGCTCGGTTTCGCGGTGAAGCTCGAAAAACCAGGCGGATTTGTCGGCCGAGATGCCCTTGCCGATATCAAGGCCGCCGGCACGCCAAGGCGGCGCATGCTCCAGTTTCTGCTGAGCGATCCCGAGCCGCTCCTGCATGGCAATGAAATCATCCATCTCGATGGAAAACCTGTCGGCTATATCCAGGTCGGTGCCTATGGCCATACCCTCGGCGGCGCGACGGGAATCGGCTTCGTGGAAACCGACACTGCTTGTACCGCAGAGCGGGTCGCTGCGGGCGACTGGTCCATCGAGATCGCAGGCCGACGCTACGGTGCAAAGGCGGCGCTCAAACCGCTTCTCGATCCGAAAATG
Source organism: Rhodobacteraceae bacterium HLUCCO07 (assembly GCA_001314705.1). Classification (GTDB taxonomy): domain Bacteria; phylum Pseudomonadota; class Alphaproteobacteria; order Rhodobacterales; family Rhodobacteraceae; genus Aquicoccus. The sequence continues at coordinate 208,315 of LJSU01000018.1, read as the reverse complement.
GAGCGGGTGAAAATGTAAGTTGGCTACGCATTCCATGCGCGAGGTCGGTATCGGTCGCCAGGTCATGCATACCCCGAAAGTTCGGACAGGTCCTTGTGTATCCAAGCGATCTTTCCCGTCCCGGACGGAATACCCCTGCACGCCAGCGCTTCTCGATTTTCTTGGGGACTTGATTTTTTCCCGCGCCTGCGAAAGCTTTGGTGACAAGCACTTGGCGGCGATCTCTGTCTTGGTGTGGCCGACACCTGGGATCGGAAATCAAAGCGGGGCAAAGAGAATTCTCGCCATCATGCCAAGGTGACTTCGCACTCCAATTGATGTGAGGTCCATCGTCCCCAACACGGAATCCGGTCTCAATGCAGCGCGTCAGGTGCTTATGAAAAATGACCCCCCATTACTCTGATCTTGTGCGGTTAAAGTGGTGCCCGGGGGCGGAATCGAACCACCGACACGAGGATTTTCAATCCACTGCTCTACCCCTGAGCTACCCGGGCACGGGTTCGGGCGGGCTGGCCGCCGCTGGGCTTGTGCGTTCTAGACGCGGGCGGCGTTGGTGACAAGAGGATTTTGCGTTTTTTCAATGTGGTTTGCAGCTCTCTGGTACAAGGGCCTTCTCGAGCGCGTCCATGACCTCTTCGGCATCGTCGGGGTCGTTCGAGGGGATCGCGTAGCCTTCGCCCAGCCAGCGTGCGAGATCGATGTCGGCGCAGCGTTTGGAGCAGAAGGGGCGATAGCGTGGATCGGTGTTGGCAGAGCAGATCGGACAAGTCATGGAATCAGGGGCAAGGTCGGGATGCGGGCACGTTTGCGTTGCAGTTCATAATGGCCGAGCGGGGTCCAGCCGGCAAGAACGGTATCGATCCCGTCGGCACGCAGGGCGCCGCGCAGGGTCGTCTCGAAACCGCGGCGGTCCTTCTTGGGCATCGGCGCCATGTCGAGCGTGATCTGGCCGCCGAGGCCGCGCAGGCGCAGCTGGCGGGGCAGTTCGCGTGCGGTGGCGAGGTTGGCCTTGAGGCCGGCGGCGAGCGATGTGTCGGTGCCGGTGTTCACATCCACCGCGACCAGCGCGCGGGTGGGTTCGACAAAGAGCGAGGCGCCGCCGGGGAGCGGAACCTGCGGCGATTTGAGGGCGTCGAGCGCGTCGAGAATGCCGTGGCTGGCGAAACTGCCCGGGGCGGTCACGATGTCGGCGGGATCGGACCAGTCGCGCCAGGCGAGCGCATGGGGGGCGTCACCGTCGAGAAGGGTTTCGGGGCCCGTGCCCGTGTCGCCCATCACCTGCGCGGCGAGGGAGGCCATGGCGCGGATGTCCTCGGCGATGGCGTCATCCTCGGCCGCTTCACAGGCGGAACGCAGGATCAGGCCCATGTCGCCGGCCAATTCCATCGCCTCGCGGGCGATGACCATGAGCATGTCGCGGCGGTCGTCGTCGCGGATCCGGCGCGAGATGTTGAGGCCGGGCGCGTCGGGCGTGACGATGGCGTAGCGGCTTTTGAACAGAATCCGATCGGTCACCGGAATCGCCTTTTCCGGGTCCGCATAACCGGTGATCTGCACCAGTTTCTCCTGCCCGGGAGAAATTCCGCGCGTCTGGCGCAGGAACGCATCTCCGTCGGGCGTGGAAAAGAACATACCCCCCTGACCCTTAACGGGTCTTAACGCCACCGCGCGATAGATCGTGCCGGGACGTGGCGCGTCGGACTCGATCAGCAGATCGTCAAGCCGCCCATCGACCATGAGAGCCGCGGCTTCGCGGTTTCCGAGATGGTCGAGGATGATCTGGCGGCCCTTCATGAGGCTTGCCAGAGGGGATAGCCAACCGCCTGCAAGAGCCCTGCGGTCTCGGCCAGCGGCAGGCCAACGACGGCGGTGAACGACCCCTTTATCCACGGGACCAGCGCCCCAGCGGGGCCTTGTATGCCGTAACCGCCGGCCTTGCCCCGCCAGTCGCCAGTGGCAAGATAGCCGTTGAGCTCCTCGTTGGAGAGGCGTTTCATCTTGACCGTTGTCACGACATCGCGTTCCCAGACTTTCGCGCCGCGTTTCACGGCGACGGCGGTGATGACCTTGTGGCGGCGGCCCGACATGGCCATGAGAAACTCGGCCGCCTCGCCGGCATTCCCGGGCTTTCCCATGATCCGGCGGCCCAGTGCGACGGTGGTGTCGGCACAAAGCACGATGTCGTCCGGGTCGGCATTGACCGCCTCCACCTTCTCGCGCGCCATGCGGGTGCAGTAGGGGCGCGGGAGCTCTGATTTCATGGGCGTTTCGTCGATTTCGGGCGGGCGGACCGCATCGGCCACGACGCCGATGGTCGCGAGCAGGTCACGCCGGCGTGGGCTGCCCGAGCCAAGGATCAGCTTTGGAACGGTATCAGCCATCGGCGCCTTGTTCGGGAATGGTTGCAAAGCCTTGAAAACACGTGCGGACCGCGGTTGGCCTCGGGCGAGCTCGCACAGCCCCGCCGCGCGAAGCCCGGGCTTCGCGCTTACTTGAAGCGGTAATTGATCCGACCCTTGGTCAAATCATAAGGGGTCATCTCGACCTGCACCTTGTCGCCTGCAAGAACACGGATGCGGTTCTTGCGCATCTTGCCTGCCGTGTGCGCGATGATGGTATGGCCGTTTTCCAGCTCGACCAGGAATGTCGCGTTCGGCAGGAGTTCCTTCACGACACCGGGAAATTCGAGCAGTTCTTCCTTGGCCATGGTTTCTCCTTCATTGCACAGCCCGCCAGATCGCGAGCGTCGATTAAATGAGCCTGTTTCAGCTTTTTTTCAAGGACTTTTGTCAGGTCAGCCGGGAATATTCGACCTGTGTCACCCGGGACGGCTGCTCGTTCCAGTGGGTGAGGTTGAGCACATGGCCGTCGGCCCGGACCGCGCGGATGGTGTCGAGATCGACCTCGGCGAGGGTCCAGCCGGGCGCGTCGAGCGTGCCGCAGGCGATCACGCCGGTGGGCGGGAAGCCCTTGTCGGGCGGGCCGAAGACGCCGCCCGTGCCCGTATTTTCCTCCACCGCGAAGAGGCGCGGTTCGGTGCCGATGAGCGAGGACATGACGGTGACGCATTGCAGTTCGAGCGCGCGGGCCATGGCGCCGATGCGCACGCGCCAGTATCCTTCGAGTGCCTCGGTGCAGGAGGGCACCAGGATCAGCTCGGCCCCGGCATCGGCCAAGGCCTTGGCCAAGAGGGGAAATTCGCAGTCATAGCAGATCAGCACGCCGATCCGGCCCAGCGCGGTGTCGAAGACCCGAAGCGGGCCGCCGCCCGAGACGGCCCAGTCGTCGCGCTCGAACCTCGTCATGATCTGCTTGTCCTGCCAGCCGACGGTGCAGGCGGGCGTGAAGAGCCCGGCGCGGTTGACGGTCAGATCGCCGTCTCGGACCGGCGCGGAGGGCGACAGGATATGAACGGAATGCGCCGAAGAAAGGCGTGAAAACAAGGCGTTGGCTTGATCAAGCCACTCGCCCACGGCGGTAATCGAGCCTTGCACGCTGCCTGCGGCATCGGCACCGGAAAGCGCGGCCAGCTCCATTGCGCCATATTCGGGAAAGACCAGCAGATCGGCCCCCTGCGCGGCCGCGTCGGTGACCCACCCGGTGATCTTTTCCTCGTAATCGGCCCAGGCGTCGAGCCAGGAGAGCGGGTAGGCGGCGGTGGCGATCTTCATGGTTCTTCAACCTCGGGTTAACGCTGCCGAATGGGCGGAAATCGGGGGGTGACTCCCGGCTGCCGCCCGGCTGACATCCGGCTGCCGGGTGACGAGTCTCCGCGGGCCGTCCCAAGGGGTTAACGCGGCGTGCGGTGCCGGTGCAAGGGCGATCGTTCCAGGGGGGTGACGTGGCGCGACCCGCTCTTGCGCGCGGGCGCAAAGACACTCACAATGCCGGGGAACGAGTGCCCGGCGGAGCGGGTGCCGGGGAGGAGTATGATATGACATTTGCCACGCTTCAGGACAGCATCGACAAGACCAGGGAAATGCCGTGGGAGGCGCGCGACCTTCCCACGACGGTCTATGAGATGCTCAAGGCAACGGCCGAGAAGTTCGGGCAGCGCCCGGCGATTTCCTATCAGCTCATGTCCGGGCCCGACGATCCGGCCGAAACGCTGACGTGGTCCGAGTTTCACGACAAGGTGGTGCAGGCGGCAAACCTGTTTCGATCGCTCAAGGTCGAGAAGGATGACGTGGTCGCGCTGGTCATGCCGAACACGACCGAGACGGCGATCGCGATGATCGGGGCGATGGTGGCGGGGATCGCCAACCCGATCAACCCGCTGCTGGAGCCCGAGCAGATCGGCGCGATCCTGCGCGAGACCGGGGCCAAGGTGGTGGTGACGCTGCATGCCTTCCCCAGGACCGACATCGCCCAGAAGACCGCCGAGGCGGTGCGTCATGCGCCCAACGTGAACACGATCCTGACGGTGGACCTCAACCGCTACCTGAGCGGGGTGAAAAAGCTGATCGTGCCGCTGATCCGGCCCAAGGTGCAGAAGAATCACCATGCGGACGTGATGAGTTTCAACGCCGAGATCGCGAAACAACCAAAGACACTGACATTCGAGGATGTGAAGGAAGACCGCGTCGCGGCCTATTTCCACACCGGCGGCACGACCGGTATGCCCAAGGTGGCGCAGCACAAGTATTCGGGCATCATCTACCAGGGCTGGATCGGGCACGAGTTGCTTTACTCCGAAGAGGACAGCGTGATGTGCCCGCTGCCGCTTTTCCACGTGTTCGCCTGTCACGTGATCCTGATCGCGATGATCAAGTCGGGGGCGCATGTGGTGTTCCCGACGCCGGCAGGCTATCGCGGGGATGGCGTGTTCGACAATTTCTGGAAGCTTTGCGAGCGCTGGAAGACAACCTTCATCATCACCGTGCCGACCGCCGTTTCGGCGCTGATGCAGCGCAAGGTGGATGCGGACCTTTCGACGGTGAAGAATGCCTTTTCCGGCTCGGCGCCGATGCCGCTGGAACTGTTCAACCGGTTCACCAGCGCCACCGGCATCAACATCATCGAGGGTTACGGGCTGACCGAGGCGACGGTGCTTGTGTCGTGCAACCCGATCGACGGGGAAAAGAAGGTTGGCAGCGTCGGCATTCCCTTCCCCTATACCGATGTGCGGATCATGCATGCGGGCGAGAATGGCGAGGTGCGCGAATGCGCCACCGACGAGGTGGGCGAGATCTGCGTGTTCAACCCCGGGGTGATGCAGGGCAGCACCTATACCGAGGACGCCAAGAACAAGGATCTCTACCACGAGATCGACGGCCACAAGTACCTGCGCACCGGTGACCTGGGCCGGATCGACGCCGACGGCTATATCTGGATCACCGGGCGGGCCAAGGACCTGATCATCCGGGGCGGTCACAATATCGACCCGGCCGAGATCGAGGATGCGCTCCTGTCGCACAGGGACGTGGCCTTTGCCGGCGCGATCGGCCAGCCCGACGCCCATGCCGGCGAGGTGCCTTGCGCCTATGTCGAACTGGTCGGCGGCGGCACGGTGACGGCGGACGAGCTGATGGAACATGCCAGGGTGCATATCCACGAGCGCGCGGCTTACCCCAAGCATGTCGAGATACTGGACGAGCTGCCCAAGACCGCCGTGGGCAAGGTGTTCAAGCCCGATCTGCGCAAGCTGGCGATCGCACGTGTCTATAATTCGGCGCTGGAAGATGCCGGCGTGGCCGCGCGGGTGGTGAGCGTGATCGACGACAAGAAGCGCGGACTGGTGGCGCAGCTCGCGGCCAATGGCAGCGGCGAGGATGAAGTGAGCGAGGTGCTGGGCGCCTATACACGGCCCTGGGAATGGGCCGAGTGAACCGGGTAAGGGAGATGCGACCATGGAAATGAGTGACAGCCGCGTGATCGCGGCCCCCCGTGACGAGGTATGGGCCGCGCTTCTGTCCGCAGATGTGCTGGGCGAATGCGTGCCGGGCTGCAAGGAGATGACAGGCAGCCCCGAAGAGGGGTTCGAGGCCACGGTGGTGCAGAAGGTCGGACCGGTAAAGGCCACCTTCAAGGGGGCGGTGACATTGACCGACATGGTCGAGCGCGAGAGCCTGACGCTTTCGGGTGAGGGCAAGGGCGGCGCGGCCGGGTTCGCCAAGGGCGGCGCCAAGGTGCGGCTGGAAGACGGCGAGGACCCGGACACCACGGTTCTGCACTATGATGTCGAGGCCAAGGTGGGCGGCAAGCTCGCGCAGCTGGGCAGCCGGATCATCGACGGGTTCGCCCGCAAGATGGCCGATCAGTTCTTTGACCGTTTCACTGACGCGGTTGAAGGCCCCGACGACGCCGATGAAGCGGAAGAAGCGCAGGCCGAGCACGAGGGCAAGAAAAAGGGCTGGTTTCACCGCTTGCGCAAGGGCTGAATCCCCGGGCAGAGCCGCGGGTGCGGACGCTCCGCGGGGAGTATTTAGGGCAAGATGAAGCGCAGGGCCAAGTGCTTCATCCTGCTGAAAATGCGCATCATGACGGGGCGGTGATTTTCGAAACCTGGAGGTGGCGACATGGCGCAGGCCAAGAATATCCTTTTCATCATGTTCGATCAGCTGCGCTGGGATTACCTGGGCTGTTACGGGCACCCGCACCTGGAGACCCCGCATATCGACGCGCTCGCGGCGAAGGGGGTGCGGTTTACCCGCGCCTATATCCAGTCGCCGATCTGTGGGTCGAGCCGGATGAGCACCTATACCGGGCGCTATGCCAGCTCGCACGGGGCCACCAACAACGGCATTCCGCTCAAGGTGGGCGAGGAAACGATGGGCGATCACCTGCGCCGCGCGGGGATGGATTGCTGGCTCGTGGGCAAGACCCACATGCGCGCGGATGTCGAGGGCATGAAGCGGCTGGGGCTGGCGCCCGATACGATCATCGGGGCGCGGGTCAGCGAATGCGGGTTCGACGTGTTCGAGCGCGATGACGGGATGCTGCCCGAGGGGCCGGACGGGTCTTATGACCCCGACGGGGCCAAGACCTACAACGAATGGCTGCGCGCCAAGGGATACGAGAGCGACAACCCGTGGCATGATTTTGCCAATTCGGGGCTGGATGCGGATGGCAACGTGTTGTCGGGCTGGTTCCTCAAGAATTCGCCGATGGCCGCCAATATCGACGAGCAGGACAGCGAGACACCCTACCTGACCGGGCGGGGAATGGAATTCATGGCCGGGGCAAAGGCGCCGTGGTGTTGTCACCTGAGCTATATCAAGCCGCACTGGCCCTATATCGTGCCCGAGCCCTATGCCAGCATGTATGGGCCGGAGCATGTGCTGCCGGTGAACCGCTCCGAGGCCGAGCGGCAGAACGCGCATCCGGTGATGAAGGGCTTCATGGACACCAAGGTGGGGCAGGCGTTTTCGCGCGACGAGGTGCGCGAAGCGGTGATCCCGGCCTATATGGGGCTGATCAAGCAGGCCGATGACCAGATGGGGCGGCTGTTCAAGTGGATGGAAGAGACCGGGCGGATGGACGACACGCTGATCGTCCTGACATCCGATCACGGCGATTTCCTGGGCGATCACTGGATGGGGGAAAAGACCTTTTTCCACGATGCGAGCACGCGCATTCCGCTGATCATCCATGACCCGTCGTCCGAGGCCGATGCGACGCGCGGCACGGTGTGCGATGCGCTGGTGGAATCGATCGATCTTGCCCCCACATTCGTCGAACTGGCCGGGGCCAGTGTGCCGGATCACGTGCTGGAGGGTGAGAGCCTTGTGCCCCTGCTGAATGGCAAGGCGCAGGAGACGCAGAGGCAGTATGTCATCTGTGAATACGACTATTCCGGGGCGCCGGTTGCGGCGCTCTTGAACGCCGATATCGACGATGCGCAGCTTTTCATGGTGGCGGACAAGCGCTGGAAGCTCATCCATGCCGAGGGCGGGCACCGGCCGATCCTGTTCGACCTCGTGAACGACCCCGATGAATTGGTCGATCTGGGCGAGAGCGCCGAGCATGCGGAGGTGATCGAGACGATGTATGCGCGGCTCTTCGAATGGGCGCGGCGGCCGGCACAGCGCACGACCGTGTCGCGCGAGACATTGATCGAGATGCGCACCAAGAGCCGGGGCAAGGGGATCGTGCTGGGGGTTTATGACGAGGGCGAGATTGCCGGGGAACTGACGGTGAAATATCGTGGACGCACTGTGCGGCCCTGGCGGGAGATCAAGCGCGGATGACGGAGTTTGAGGGGCTTGAGGTCGGGTTCGACGTTCCGGCCTTGCCGGGGATGGGAGAGGGCGAGATCACGACGCCCTGCCTGATCCTCGATCTCGATGCGCTGGAGCGCAATATTGCCAAGCTTGGCGATTACGTGCGCGGGCACGGGATGCACCTTCGGGTGCATGGCAAGATGCACAAATCGGTGGATGTGGCGCGGCTTCAGATGGAGATCGGCGGGGCGCGCGGCGTCTGTTGCCAGAAGGTGAGCGAGGCCGAGGTGTTCGCCCGCGGCGGTATCCCCGACATCCTCGTGTCGAACGAGGTTCGTGATTTGCGGATGATCGCGCGGCTGGCGGAGTTGCCGAAACTCGGGGCGAGCGTGTCGGTTTGCGTCGATGATATCGCCAATGTCGTCGAGTTGTCGGCGGCGGCGGTGCGCGCGGGCACGGAGCTGGGCGTGCTGGTCGAGGTCGATTGCGGCGGCGGGCGCTGTGGCGTTGTGACGCCGGGTGCGGCCGTCGAGATCGCGCGCGCGGTGCTGGAGGCGCCGGGGCTGCGGTTCGAGGGCGTGCAAGCCTATCACGGTTCGGCCCAGCATGTTGAGGACTGGGCGGCGCGGCGCGGGGCGCTGGAGGCGGCGATCAAGATTGCGCGCGGCGTGGTCGCGGCGCTGGAGGCGGCGGGAATCAATTGTCCTGTCGTGACCGGGGGTGGCACCGGATCTTATCCGTTCGAGACGGAATCGGGGCTTTATAACGAACTGCAATGCGGTTCCTACGCCTTCATGGATGCCGATTACGGGCGCATTCGCGGCGCCAATGGTGCGCGGCTCGATGCGGGCGAATGGGAGAACGCGCTTTTCGTGCTGGCCTCGGTGATGAGCCATGTGAAACCGGGACAGGCGGTGGTCGATGCCGGGCTGAAGGCGATGACCTTCGAGAGCGGTTTGCCGCGGGTCTTTGGCCGGGAGGACGTGGCCTATGTCGGGCCGTCGGACGAGCACGGGGTGGTGGATGATCCGGAGGGGGCCTTGAAGGTCGGCGACCGGCTGCGCCTTGTGCCGGGGCATTGCGATCCGACCTGCAACCTGCATGACTGGTATGTCGGGTTGCGCGGTGGCGTGGTGGAATGCGTCTGGCCGGTCTCGGCGCGGGGCAAGCTTTGGTAGGCGATCTCCGTGAAAACACTCTCGGCGGTGCGCTTGCTTGATTTGATCCTGCCCGGGCTGCTTGCAGTCCGGGCAGCGCCCGCCCCACCCCGGGGCTGGCGCCGCCCTGTGTCGGGGGCGCTCTTACCCCGCCGCTTTCGCCAGATCCGAGAGGATCGGGCAATCGGGGCGGTCGTCGCCGTGGCACTTCTCGACCAGGTGCGAGAGCGTGTCGTGCATGGCCTGCAACTCGGCGATCTTGGCCTCGATCTTTTCAAGGTTCTGCTTGGCGATGCGTTTCACGTCGGCGCTGGCGCGGCTGTGGTCCTCGTAAAGCGCGATCAGGGCGCGGCAATCCTCGATGGAAAAGCCAAGCGAGCGGGCGCGGCCCAGGAAGGAGAGCTTGTGCAGGTCGCTGTCACGGAAGCGGCGGTAGCCGTTCTGCGAGCGCAGGGGCGTGATCAGTCCGATATCCTCGTAATAGCGGATGGTCTTGGCGGGCAGGCCGGTGCGGCGGGCAACGTCACCGATATTCATGTGGTTTGTCCTTCTTGCAGGAGGGCGCGGACGCGGCGCAGGCGCAGGGCGTTGGAGAGCACGAAAACCGAACTGAGCGCCATGGCCCCGGCGGCGAGCATGGGCGAGAGCTGCCAGCCCAGCGCCGGGTAGAAGAGCCCGGCGGCGACCGGGATGAGCGCGGTGTTGTAGGCAAACGCCCAGAAGAGGTTCTGCCGGATGTTGCGCATGGTGCGGCGCGAGATGTCGAGCGCGTTCACGACACCGCGCAGGTCGCCCGACATCAGCACCACATCGGCGCTTTCGATGGCGACGTCGGTGCCGGTGCCGATGGCGATGCCGATATCGGCCGAGGCCAGCGCGGGCGCGTCGTTGATGCCGTCGCCGACAAAGGCGAGCCGCGCGCCTTCCGTACGCAGGGCGTCCAGCGCCTTGACCTTGCCGCGCGGCAGAACCTCGGCCTCGACATGGTCGATGCCGGCCTCGGCCGCGATGGCGCGGGCGGTGGCGGTGTTGTCGCCGGTGATCATCGCGGTCCTGAGGCCCATGTCATGCAGCTTGGCGATGGCCTGTTTCGTGGTCGGCTTGAGCGGGTCCGAAACGGCGATGAGCGCGGCGATCTCGCCGTCGATGGCGGCGTAGAGCGGGGTCTTGCCCGCATTGGCAAGCTCCTGCGCCTGATCGGTGAGGGGGCCGATGTCTATCTTTTGGCGGCGCATCATGCGGTCGGCGCCGATCAGCACCTCGTGGCCCTTGACGGTGGCGCGCACGCCGAAACCGGCCTGCGCGCGAAAGCCGCTGGCGGCGGGGAGCGCGCCGGTTTCGGTTTGTGCCGTCGCGGCAATGGCGCGGGCGATGGGGTGTTCGGACTGATCCTCGACCGCGCCGATGAGCGGCAGCAGGCTGGCACGGGTCCAGTCACCCGCGGGCACGAGGTCGGTCAGTTCGGGACGGCCGCGGGTCAGCGTGCCGGTCTTGTCAAAGGCGATGACCGTGGCGCCTTGCAGCGCCTGAAGCGCGTCGCCCTTGCGAAAGAGCACGCCCATTTCGGCGGCGCGGCCGGTGCCGACCATGATCGAGGTGGGCGTGGCCAGCCCCATGGCACAGGGGCAGGCGATGATGAGCACGGCGACGCCCGCGACCAGCGCATGGCTGAGCGCGGGATCGGGGCCGAGGACGAGCCAGCCAAGGATCGTGAGCGCGGCCACGGCCATCACCACGGGCACGAACCAGAGGGTGACGCGATCCACCAGCGCCTGGATGGGGAGTTTCGCGCCCTGTGCCTCTTCGACCATGCGCACGATCTGCGAGAGCGTGGTGTCGGCGCCGACGGCGGTGGCGGTGAAGCGGATCGCACCCGCGCCGTTCACCGTGCCCCCGGTGACGGGATCGCCGGGGGATTTGGCCACCGGGACGGGCTCGCCGGTGATCATGCTTTCATCGACATGGCTTTCGCCGTCCTCGATGCGCCCGTCGGCGGGGATGCGTTCGCCGGGGCGCACGAGCACCAGGTCGCCGGTGACAAGGGCGCTGGCCTCGATTTCTTCCTCGGTGCCGTCGCGCAGCACCCGGGCGCGGCGCGGCGAGAGGTTCATCAGCGCGCGGATCGCGGCGCCGGTGCGGCCCTTGGCCCGCGCTTCGAGGAACCGGCCCAGGAGGATGAGGGTGACGATCACCGCCGCCGCCTCGAAATAGACCGCGCGGCTGTCGGCAGGCAGAAGCGCGGGCGCGAAGGTGGCGACGGTGGAAAAGCCCCACGCGGCCAGCGTGCCCACGGCGACGAGGCTGTTCATGTCGGGCGCGCCACGCATCAGCGCGGGCAGGCCCTTGGCATAGAAGCGCCGCCCGGGAAAGGCGAGGACCAGCGTTGTGAGGATGAATTGCGCCACCCAGGAGACCTGCGTTCCGATGGTCTCCATGATCCAGTGATGGAAGGGCGGGACCAGATGGCCGCCCATTTCGACGATGAAAACCGGCAGGGTGAGGATGGCGGCGATGGTCAGCTCGCGCCGGAGCTGGGCGGCCTCGGCCTCTTTGCGGGTGCCGATCCCAACGGCCTCTCCGCCGTCGCGCAGCGTGGCGGGATAGCCGGTGGCGGTCACGGCGCGGGTGATCTCGTCCGGGGTGGTCATGCCCTCGAGATAGCGCAAGGTGGCGGTTTCACTTGCGAGGTTGACGTTGACATCGGTGACGCCGGGCAGGGCCGCCAGAGCATCCTCGACCCGCCCCACGCAGGAGGCGCAGGTCATACCCTCGATATCGAACGTGGCGCTGGCGCGGCGGGCGGGATAGCCGGCGGCGTCGAGCGCGGCGGCGATGCGGGCCGGGTCGGCGGGGGGGGTGTAATGCAGCGTCGCGCTTTCGCTCGCGAGATTGACATTGACGTCTTGCACGCCTTCGACATCGCCCAGGGCATTCTCGGCACGTCCGACGCAGGCGGCGCAGGACATGCCGTCGATGGAGAGGCGCAGCTCGTTGATGGCGGTCATGGTCGGGGCCTTTCGAATTGGTTCGGATGTCACATAAGGATTCCATTCACTGGAAGGTCAAGGGGTGAGGCGGGAAAACGGCTTGACCCTCCGGCGCGGAAAGGAGCGAGATGGGCCCCGCATGAAATACGGAGATTCGCCATGATGATGTTCAGCGTGCCCAAGATGAGTTGCGGCCATTGCACGGCAGCGATCGAGGACAAGATCCTCGATGCCGACGAGGGCGCGGACGTGCAATGCGATCTGGATGCACGCCAGGTCGCGGTCGATACGGTGCTGGATGCGGCGGCGATCGTGGCCGCGATCAAGGCCGCGGGGTTCGAGGCCAGCGCGGCCTGATCGGCGCTCAGCCCGGCACCATGGCGCGCAGCCGGGCAAGGTGTGCGGGCATCTCGCGGGCGGGAACGGCGGCCTCGCGCACGAGGTCGTCGAAATGCGCGGTGATCGCCTGCACCCGCTCGGTATCGCGAAAGGCGAGGTAGTTGCGCCCCAGGTAGAGCACGGCCAGGAGGGGGCCGAACACCGTCACAGGGGCCGAAAAGATGCGCCGCGCGTCGAACATGTAAACGCGCAGGCGCGGGTAGAGCTGGGCATGGATCGCCTCGATCCGGTCGAGTTGTTCAAGGCGCAGCTCGGGGGCGAGGCCGGTGTAGTATCCGGTGCCGGTGGCGAAACTGTCCAACTCGTATAGCGGCAGAGCGATCTCGTAATCCGATTGCGACTCGCGCATCCATGCCAGGCGATCCTCCGAGGCGCCGATCGCCTGTTGCGCGGTGCGACCGAGGTGGGGGGCGTATTCCCATTCGAGCACTGCGCGGGTCTTGAGCATGTCGGGCAGCGCGGCGGGGACGTGGCGGATCTTGTAGCCTGCGGCCTCGCGATGCCAGTTGAAGATCTGTTCGTCGACCAGCGCACGGGGGGCCTCGGTCAGGGTGAGCGAGGTGGCGAGCAGATCGGTTGCCGTTTCGGGCCGGTCGGACAGTGACAGGAGCCAGTCGCAGGACACGCCCAGCGTCGAGGCGCATTCGCCCACCACCTGTGCATTGGGTAGCCGCGCGCCTTCGCCCTTCAAGAGTTGCGAAATCGTCGAACGGTCCACCCCGGTGGCCCGGGCCAGCGCGCTTTGGGTGACACCCCGGTTCTGCATGGCCTGTGCCAGACGGGTGCGAAACTGCGCAGCGCGGAGGCGTTTGTCGATTTTATATCTCATATTGTGACTATTATCACCATTCGTGCGTTTTGTTAACCATATTCGGAATTCGCAAATCCACCGCCGGGCTGTAACGCATATGTGACAGCAAAAAATCGGAGGTAGAATGGAGAGCAGACGGCGGACCGTGCTCAAGGCGATCTTGTGGAACCTTCTGGGGCTGGCGGTAATGGGCCTTGTCGGGCTTGCCCTGACCGGCTCGGCGGCCATTGGCGGGGCCATGGCGGTGATCAATACCGCGATCGGGTTCGTGATGTATTTCATCTATGAGCGCATCTGGGCGCATATCCGCTGGGGGCGCCATCATGGGTAGGGTGCCGGTGGTGGAATGGCCCACGCTCGGCCTCCTGGTCCTGACCTATGCGGTCTGGGCGCTGGGCACGACCGTCGTGTCGGGGCTGTTCCTGCCCTTGGGCATGGTGCTGGTGGCGCTGTCGGCGGCGTTGCATTCCTCGCTCTGTCACGAGGCGCTGCACGGGCATCCGACGCGGCACCGCTGGCTCAACGAGCTGCTGGTCTTTCCGCAACTTGCACTGTTCGTTCCCTATGGACGGTTCCGCGACACGCATATCGAACATCACCGCGACGAACGGCTGACAGACCCCTATGACGACCCCGAGACCAACTTTCTCGATCCCGAGGTCTGGGCACGGTTGCCGGGCTGGGTGCGGGCGGTACTGCGATTCAACAATACGCTGGCCGGGCGGCTCCTGATCGGGCCGCTGGTGGGGCAGGCGGTGTTCATGGCCGAGGATTGGCGGGCGATCCGGGTGGGCCGGCCCGGGGTTCTGGCGGCGTGGCTCATTCATATCCCGGCCGTGGCACTGGTGATCTGGTGGATGGTCCGTTTCGGGCAGATGCCGGTCTGGGCGTGGCTGGTTTCGACCTATGCGGCGTTGTCGATCCTCAAGATCCGCACCTTCCTGGAGCATCGCGCGCATGAGACGGTGCCGGGGCGCACGGTGATCATCGAGGACCGGGGGCTGCTTGCCTTGCTGTTTCTCAACAACAACCTGCACGTGGTGCATCACAGCCGACCGGGCGTGCCGTGGTATCGGCTCTGGTCGGTCTACCAGGACGAGCGCGAGGCGTTTCGCACGGCCAACGATCACTATCATTACCGATCCTACGGCGAAGTGTTCCGGCGCTATTTCTTCCGTTCGAAAGACCCGGTGCCGCATCCGCTCTGGAAACGCCCCTGAATTGGCGGCATGAGAGGGCATGAGCTGGATTGCCCTTTCCATCGCCGCCGCCGCGTTCCAGACGCTGCGCTTCATGCTTCAGAAACATCTGAGCATGGGGGCGTTGTCGGCGGGGGGCGCGACGCTGTCGCGGTTTCTCTACTCCCTGCCTTTCGTGGTCACGCTAGCGCTGGTCTATGCCTGGGTGCAGGGTGGCTGGCCGGGGGTCGGGCCGTGGTTCTGGGCCTATGCGCTGGCCGGGGGGCTGACACAGATATTGGCGACATGGTGCGTCGTGGCGCTTTTCGCGCATCGTAATTTCGCCGTCGGGATCACCTTCAAGAAAACCGAAGTGGTGCAAACCGCGATTGTCGGGCTGGTCCTGCTGGGGGACCGGGTGTCGGCGCCGGGCATGGGAGCGATCGTTCTCGGGCTCGTTGGGGTGCTGATCCTGTCGAAGGGTGTGGTGGCCGGGGGCGGGGTGTTCAACCGGGCCGCCGGGTTGGGCATCTTGTCGGGGGCGTTTTTCGCGGTGTCGGCGGTGACGTACCGTGCCGCCACGCTAGCCGTGGCCAGCGACGATCCGTTCCTGCGTGCCGTGGTGGCGCTCGCGGTGGTGACGGTGGCGCAGACGGTTGCCCTGTCGGCCTGGCTGGCGTGGCAGGAAAAGGGGCAGTTGGCGCGGGTGATCGCGGCGCGGCGCAGCGCGGTGTGGATGGGGCTGACGGGCATGGCGGGGTCGCTGTGCTGGTTCACCGCCTTTACCTTGCAGAATGCGGCCTATGTCTTTGCCGTGGGCCAGATCGAGGTCATCTTTTCCATCTTTGCCGCGGTGATGTTCTTCAAGGAGAACATCACGCGGCGCGAATATGCCGGGATCGGGTTCCTCACCGCGAGCATCCTGGTGCTGGTTCTGTTCGGATAGGGCAAAGCAACCCGGTTCAGTCGTGGCGGATCACCTTGCCCGAAAGGGGGCCACGGCCCTTGAGACGCAGGAAGAGGCTCTCCTCGGTGCCGTTGTGGAAGAACGGCACGTTCTCGGGGGGCGTGCGGTCGCGTGCGCGGGCGGCGACCTCGGCCAGCACCACTTCGGTGATGAAGGGCAGGTCGAAGCCGCGCACCTTGTCGAGCGGAACCCATTGCAGATGCGAAAGCTCGTCCTGCGCCCCATCGAAATTGTCGAGATCGCTGGCGATCTCGTCGGCATCGACCAGGAAGAACCGCGCGTCGAAGCGACGGGGCCGGCCCGGTGGCGTGATCGCGCGGAACACGAATTGCAGCGGATGGGCATCGGGAACGTAGCCCGCGGCGGCGAAATCGGCCCAGTCGGCAGGGGGCTCGACGCTCCAGTCGCCCTTCTGGCCGAGGACGAGGCCGGTTTCCTCCCACAGCTCGCGGATCGCCGCGGTGGCAAGCGCATGGGTGCAATCGTCCTCGCAATTCTCAAGCAGACGGTCGCGGCAGATCTGCGGCATGCGCCGGGCCAGCGGCACGCCCGCATCGGCGGGATCGACGGCGCCGCCGGGAAAGACGAACTTGTTGGGCATGAAGGCTGCGCGCGCACCACGCTGGCCCATCAGAACCCGCGGTTCCGTCATCCGGTCGCGCAGCACGATCACCGTGGCTGCGTTACGAATCGCGGTCTTGTCCGCCCTTTGCGGTGTCGTGTAATCGCTCATCTGGCCTCGCTTTGCCTGGGGCGCGCGGGCTCAGCTTCGGGTGTCGCGATCCTCGCTCGCGAGGGCGTCTTCTCCGAAACCGTGCATCCGCCGGGCCCACTGGAACCCGACGACCGCGCCTTTCAACCTTGGCAGAAGGTATAGCGAGAGTGCAACACAGCCAATAGCGAAGATGGTGAAAAGCACCAGGGGTTCGGGTCGGAACTGAACGAAGACGATATGCAGCAGCGGCGCCATGATGTGACCGACGATCAGGATGGTGAGATAGGCCGGGCCGTCATCGGCGCGCTGGTGGCTGAGATCCTCACTGCAGACCGTGCAGCTGTCGCGCACCTTGAGATAGCCCTTGAGCAGTGGACCCGAACCACAATTGGGGCAGCACCGCCGCCAGCCCCTGAGCAGGGCCGGCTTGAGCAGACGTTCCGGGGGGGACATCCCGATATCGGGTGCCAGGCCGTGGTTGTGCATTCCTGTTCCTCGCATTTGAGCGCACAGAGTGGCGGAAAAGCCCGTAAATGTGAAGATCGTGCGCTGTCATCGCGTCGCCATGTCGCAAAACTTCGCCGGGACGGGATGAAAAACCGCAAAGGGCCGCGACGGAAATGGCGGCGTGCCACGTGAAACCCTCTGAAGCCGGAACATTGGATCCGGTGGAAAACTGTCGGAAGTGCGACAAACCAAGGAGAGACCTGTTATGAAACGGACTTATCTGATCACCAGCCTGACCCTTCTGAGCCTTGCGGCCGGCAGCGGTGTGGCGCTGGCCCATGGCATGAAGGGCGAGCGAGGCGGCATGATGGGCGGAATGGGCGACATGCCGATGATGCAGTTCGACAAGGCCGATGCCGATGGCGATGGCAAGCTGACGCGCGAGGAAATGACCGCCCATGCCAAGGCGCGGTTCGATGCGGCCGACAGCGATGGCAATGGCCGGTTGAGCGCGGACGAGATCAAGGCAGCGGCCGAGCAGCGCGCCGAGGAGGCCCGCCAGCGCCGGATGGAACGCATGGCGTCGCGGATGATCGAGCGGATGGACAGCGATGGCGACGGCGAGATCTCGTTCGACGAGATGCCCGGTCAGCGCACCATGCAGGACCGGATGTTCGACCGGCTGGACAGCGACGGTGACGGCGCGATCTCGGACGCGGAGATGAGCGCGGCGCGCGAGCGGATGCAGGAGCGTAGCGGCGAGCGCAACATGCGTCACGGCGACGGCAAATCCCATGGCGATCATGGCAAGATGCACCGCCACGGTGATCGTCAGCGCAACTGAGGTGACAAGGACCCCGGGGCGGCTTGTTGGCCTGTTCCGGGGCCGCTTGTGGCAGAGCGGGGAAGGGGATACGCCAAGCGGGCGATGAGCATGGCATTGGATGACAGCAGCGACCTGCCCGACGAGGCGCTCCTGACCCTGTTCGCCGATGGCGACCGGCAGGCGGCGCGCGCTCTCACGCTGCGCTTTACGCCGGTTGTCATGGCCCATGCCTATCGTTTGCTGGGCGACCGGGCTGAGGCCGAGGACGTGACGCAGGAGGCCATGCTGCGGCTGTGGCGGATTGCACCCGACTGGCGACCGGGCGAGGCGCGGGTGCGCACGTGGCTTTACCGCGTGGTGGCCAACCTGGCGACCGACCGGCTCAGGCAGCGACGCCGGGCCGGAGCGCCGCTCGACGAGGTGGCCGAGCCGGTGGACGCCGCGGCAGGACCGGCCGAGCGGTTGCAGGACAAGGCCCGGGCCGGGGCGTTGCAGGCGGCGCTCGACGCGCTGCCCGAGCGGCAACGCCAGGCGGTGGTGCTGCGGCATATCGAGGGGCTGGCCAACCCCGAGATCGCCGCGATCATGGAGATCGGCACCGAGGCGGTCGAGAGTCTGACCGCGCGGGGAAAGAGGGCGCTGGGCGCGGCACTGGCCGCGCGGCGCGATGCATTGGGGTATGGCGATGACTGAGACGGATCGCGAAATGGACGAGAGATTGGAGGCGCTGTTTTCGCAGGCGCGTTCCGCACCGGAAGAACCGGATGCCGCGTTGATGGCGCGGGTTCTGGAGGATGCGCTGGCCGTGCAGGCGGCGCGGCCTGTGCCCGCGGCCGAGCGGGCCGTTGCGCGCCGCGGCTGGGGCCTTTGGGCGGCGCTGGGCGGTTGGCCCGCGATGGGTGGTCTCGCCACCGCGGCGGTGGCGGGGCTCTGGATCGGGGTCAGCCCGACGCTTGGCGTGGGCGATGCGGTGAACACCCTTTTGGCCGGCCCTGCGGATGACGTGATCTCGCTGGTGGATGCCAGTGAAGGGTTCGGTTTCGATCTTTACGAGATGGCCCTGGCGGGCGAGGAGGACGCAGGATGAATACGGCACCGGACATGCAGCCCCCTCGGGCGGGGCGCAGGCTGCGGATCGTGTTGTTCACGTCGCTGGCTTTCAACCTTCTGGTCGTCGGGCTGATGATAGGGGTCATGATCGCGCACGGGTTCGGCAGGGACTCGCGCCCGCCGCGCATGGACCAGGTGGGCGGGCCGATGACGCGCGCGCTGAGCGAGGCCGACCGCCATGCGCTGGGCCGGGAGATGCGCCATGCCTATCGTGACCGGCGTGCCGACCGGGCCGGGATCCGCGCGGAGTTCGAGCAGATCATCACGGCGCTGGAGCGCAAACCCTATGACCCCGAGGCTGTCCGCACGAGCCTTGAGCGACAGATGGAGGTGATGGCCGAAGGTGCAAGGCTTGGACGCGAACTTTTGCTCGAGCGGTTGGAGAGCATGAGTGATGCCGAGCGCGAAGCCTATGCCGAACGGCTGCGCGAGGCACTGGAGCGCAAGACGAAACCCGGAAAGGACAGGAGCGGGCGGCGCTGGCAGGCGCATTCCGAACGCTGACGGGTTCTTGCCGCGATGCGAGAGCGCCGTTTCCTCAGGCCGCGGGTTGCCGTTTGCAGAACGTGACGCGATTGCGGCCATATGCCTTGGCCGCGTAGAGCGCCCGGTCCGCGCGGTCGAGTATCGCGACGGGGCCGGGGCGATCACCCTGCAATGCCGCCCCGTCATGGGCCGCGGGATCCAGGGTCAGCGCGACGCCGATACTCACGGTGATGCGGATCGGGTGCGACTGTCCGGGCAGGTCAAACAGCGTGCCCGCAATGAGCCGACAAAGGCTGTGCGCCGCCATTTGTGCCCGATCCGGCCCGGTGTCGGGCATGGCGATCAGGAATTCCTCGCCGCCGAGTCGCGCGACCAGGGCGTCCTCGCCCATGGCGGCGCGCAGGATATGGCCGGTACGTGACAGGATGGCGTCGCCCGCGGCATGACCGTACGTATCGTTAACCGTTTTGAAATGGTCGATATCGACGACCATCACGGCGCAATCCCTGCCGGTCCGGTCCGCCTCCTCGGCCATCCGTGCCAGCCGGGGCATGGCATAGCGCCGGTTGTGAAGCCCGGTCAGCGGATCGGTCACGGCGGCGCGCAGCCCCGCGCGCATCGAGCGGCGCAATGCCTCGATCCGCCGTTTGCGCTGGATCTGGCGGCGCAGGCGCAGCGCCATTTCGCGGCTGAGTGCGCCGTCGCCCAGCACGTCGGCGGCGCCCCTGTCGAGCGCCTCGGCGGCCAGCCGGGGGCGCGATGTTGCAAGGGCCACGATCACCCCGGCCTCGCGCGTGGTGGGATGGGCGGCCAGTTCGGTCAGCAGCGCGAGACCCGCCTCGGGCGCATTGGCGGGCAGGGCCAGCCCGATTGCATCGGGCGCGTCGTTGCGATCGATCCTGCGCATCGCATCGGAGATGCCGACGGCGGTCAGCCGGTCGGGCATGGATTGCGCCAGGAGGGATTTCCATTTAAGCGCGATATCTGCGGTTTCGGCGACCAGCAGCACCCGACCGGGCGTGTCGAAACCGACATGGGTTTCGGCCAGGCCCAGCGCCTGTTGCGCGCCGTCGCGCAATTGCTCGGCCTCTTCGCTTTGACGGTGGCGCAGCAGGCTGCGCAGCCGGGCGCGCAAGAGATCCTCGCAGAGCGGCTTGAGCAGGATGTCATCGGCCCCGGCCTCGAGCATCGCGAGACGGGTCGCCGGGTCGTGATCGGCGGTCACCACGATCAGGGGTGTTTCGCCCAGCACGTGGTCCGCGCGCAGGGTGCGGGCCAGCCCGGCGGCATCCATGTCGGGCAGGTTGGCCGGGCAGAGGATGAGATCGGGTCGCATCTGCCGCGCGAGGGTCAGCCCCTCGGACGCGGTGGCGGCCTGTGCCACCTGGTAGCAAGCCGCCGCCAGCCGCACCTTGAACGTGATGCGGTTGGTTGCGATGTCGTCTATGATGAGCACCTTGCCTGGCACGTGGGGCCTTCCCAACTTGTCGCTTGTATCTCGGCGATCATTTGCCCAGATTTGACCAGAGTAGTTAAGGAATCCTTTCCGGGACCATTAAAAATGTCGATGTCGCAGGATTCCGCCGAAACCGTCGCGCTGCAGGCGCTGGCCTGGATCGCGGCCAACAATGAGCTGTTGCCCGTGTTCCTCGGCTCGACCGGCACGGCGGCGGACGAGCTGCGCGAGCGCGTGAAAGATGCCGATTTCCTGGCCTCGGTCCTCGATTTCCTGCTGATGGATGACGCCTGGATCATCGACTTCTGCGACAGCGCGGGGCTGAGTTATGACAGGCCGAAACAGGCGCGTGCGGTGCTGCCCGGCGGCGCGCAGGTCTCCTGGACCTGAAGGCGAGTCGGGACGGGATCGGCAAATGAGGATGGGCGAGATGAAGATTGACGGGATCGTATTCGACAAGGATGGCACGCTTTTCGATTTCGCCGCCACCTGGGAATCCTGGGCCCTGGCCTTTCTCGACCGGGTGACGCAGGGCGACAGGGAATGGGCGGCGGACCTCGGGGCACGCGTCGGGTTCGACTATGAAAATCAATGCTTTGCGCCCGACAGCATCGTGATCGCGGGCACCCCCGACGAAGCGGCGACGGCGCTCTTGCCCGGGCTGCCCGGGATGGCGCGGGCGCGGCTCGTGGCGATCCTCAACGAAGAGGCGGCGCGCGCGCCGCAGGCCGAGGCGGTGCCGCTGCGCGCCTGTCTCGCGGCACTGCGCGACGCCGGGCTGCGGCTTGGTGTGGCCACCAACGATGCCGAGGCGCCCGCCCGCGCGCATCTGGCGGCGGCGGGCGTGGTCGAGATGTTCGACTTCATCGCCGGCTGCGACAGTGGCCATGGCGGCAAGCCCGCGCCGGGTCAGCTTCTGGCCTTTCTCGATCACACCGGGCTCGCCCCGGAACGGGTGGCGATGGTGGGCGACAGCACCCATGACCTGCTGGCCGGCCAGGCCGCGGGAATGCGCCGCATCGGCGTGCTGACCGGGATGGCGGTGCATGGTGATCTCGAGGCGCTGGCTGATGTGATCCTGCCCGATATCGGTCATATCGCGGGCCTGATCGGCCTGCATCCGCGCAACGTCCCGGCGGGTTAACCTGCGCTGAAACCGGGCTTTGCGCAACGGCACGGTCCGGCCACCGCCCGGCTGCCGGGCGTGCACCGCCGCGCCGCGGCATTCATCAAGGAAAAATTGATCAATGCATCGTGCGCCCTGTCGAGGGCTTTCACGCGCTGCTGCTCTTTCTTGGGAAAAATACTCAAATTCATCCGGTGCGAGCGCGCCCCGAGGTCTCGCCAAGCCGCCTGTCGCCGCCTGCCGGGCCGGGCCGAGCGAAGCGAGGCCCCGCCGCGACGCGCATCGCGCGGCGCAAATCCGCGCGGGTCATGCCGGACCACCTGTTCCGAATCCGACAGAACCCGTCGCGGATGAGCACGCGCGGGACCGGCACAGGCGATTTGATCGGGGCGAAGCGATCAGGGAGGCCAGCCATGGTGGGAACGGCAACGAAACGGCGCGGCGGCGGGCGTGCAGGCAATGCGGCGCGGCGCGGCGGGGCGGTGATCGAGCAGATGCCCTGGCGGCTTCCGGTCAATCCCGACCGCCCGACCGAGCCCCTCGATGACGCGGGAATCGCCGCCATTCATGACACCGCGATGCGCATTCTCGAAGAGGTGGGGATCGAGATCCTCAACGAGGAGGCGCTCGAGATCTTCCGCGCCGAGGGGGCATTGATCAACGGCACCAACACCCGCGTGGGGCGCGAGTTCATCATGGAGATGATCGCAAAGGCGCCCGAAAGCTGGACCATGACCCCGCGCAACCCCGCGCGCGAGGTGGTCATGGGGCGGGGCCACATCCTTTTCGGCAACGTCTCGTCGCCGCCGAGCTACTGGACGATGGAAACCGGGCGCAAGATGACCGGCACGCGGGCGATGTGCGCCGACCTGATCAAGCTGAGCCAGTATTTCAACTGCATCCATTTCTGCGGCGGTTACCCGGTCGAACCGCAGGACATCCATGCCGGAATCCGCCATCTCGACGTGCTTTATGACAAGCTCACGCTGACCGACAAGGTGGTGCATACCTATTCGCTGGGCCGCGAGCGGGTCGAGGATGCGATCGAGATGGTGCGCATCGCGGGCGGGCACAGCCACCAGGAATTCGAGGCCAGTCCGAAATTCTATACCAACATCAATTCGACCTCGCCCCTGAAGCATGACCAGCCGATGCTGGATGGCTGGATGCGGATGGCGCGGGCGGGGCAGGGGCTGGTGGTGACGCCGTTTACGCTCGCGGGTGCGATGGCGCCGGTGACGATGGCGGGGGCGGTGGCGCTGAGCCTCGCCGAGAGCCTGATCGCGGTTGCGCTGGCGCAGGTGATCCGCCCCGGCGCGCCCTGCGCGATCGGCACCTTCACCTCGAACGTGGACATGAAGAGCGGCGCGCCGGCCTTTGGCACGCCGGAATACATGCGCGCGACACAGATGACCGGCCAGATGGCGCGGTTCTACAAGCTGCCGATGCGCTCGTCCGGGGTCTGCGCGGCCAACGTGCCCGACGGGCAGGCGATGTGGGAGACCGAGCACAGCCTCTGGGCCGCGATCCAGTCGGGTAGCAACATGGTCTACCACGCCGCCGGATGGCTCGAAGGCGGGTTGATCGCCAGCCCCGAGAAATTCGTGATGGATTGCGAGATCCTGCAGCAGCTGCAACGCTACATGGAGCCGGCGATCTGGGCGACCACGCCGGGCGACCTCGCGTTCGACGCGGTGGCCGAGGTTGGCAAGCAGGGGCATTTCTTTGGCCTGCAACATACCCAGGACCGCTATACCACGGCCTTCTACCAGCCCTTCCTGAGCGACTGGCGCAACTACGAGGCATGGGACGTGGCCGGTGCCGTCTGGACGCCCGAGCGGGCGCATCACCTCTACAGGCGCATCGTCGAGAGTTTCGAGCCGCCGGCGATGGACGCGGCCATCCGCGAGGAACTGGCCGATTTCGTGGCCCGGCGCAAGGCCGAGGGCGGCGCGCCGACCGATTTCTGAGCCTCTCGCGCGGCACGGGGCCGAGCGGTTGTGCGGGCTGTGACCGCGGGTGCTCTGCGGGGAGTATTTCGGGCAAGATGAAGACCGGTTCGCTCGGGCGGGCCTGCCAAAAGCGTTGCGCCATCGACCCGGCAAAGGGATAAGGCGGAACGCAGCGCGATGCATGAGCGGTGCGCGCGTTTCACGAGAAGCCGAGCCTTCGGTTTTTGCGAAGCGCCTTGTGATCGTTGTGAAGGGCGACGGGCAGGCATGGGCGAGACAAGCGGTATCCTGACGGCATTGGGCGGCGTGGGCCTGTTCCTTCTGGGCATGACGATGCTCACCGAAGGCATGCAGGCGCTGGCCGGTCAGTCGATGCGCCGGCTCTTGCGGCGGTTCACGCGCACGCCGTTGCGCGGCGTGGCGGCGGGTGCGGTCGTGACGGCGGCGCTGCAAAGCTCGTCGGCGGTGACGGTGATGGTGATCGGCTTCGTCGGCGCGGGCCTCTTGACCTTCGCGCAGGGGCTGGGGGTGGTGTTCGGCGCCAATATCGGCACGACGCTGACCGGTTGGCTGGTGGCGTCGCTGGGGTTTCGGCTGGACCTCGACATGCTGGCGCTGCCGCTGGTGTTCATGGGCGGGATGATGCGGCTTTTCGGCGGGGCGCGGGTCCGGCATGGCGGCGGGGCGCTGGCGGGATTCGCTCTTCTTTTCCTGGGGCTGGGCCTGATGCAGGCGGGAATGGCGGGGCTGGGCGAAGTCGTCACGCCCGAGCGGTTCCCGGGCGATACGGCGCTGGGCCGGGCGCAGCTTTTGCTGATCGGGGTGGTCGTGACGGTGGTGACGCAATCCTCGTCGGCGGGGGTGGCGACGGCGCTGGTGGCGCTCGATGCCGGGGCGATCGGGTTCGGGCAGGCGGCGGTGATGGTGATCGGCATGAATATCGGCACCACATTCACCGCGCTTCTGGCGACGCTGGGCGGCACGGTGGCCGCAAGGCAGACGGGGCTTGCGCATTTCCTGTTCAACCTGCTGACCGGGGGGCTGGCCTTCATGCTTCTCATTCCTTTCGCGCCGCTGGCCGAGGCGTGGATCGCCGAGGGCGGGCGCGATGCGGCGCGGCTGTCGCTGGTGATCTTTCACACCGTTTTCAATATCGTGGGCGTGGCGGCGATCCTGATCGTGCTGGGGCCGTTCATGGCGCTGGTGCGGACGGTGCTGCGCGAGCGGCGCGAAGCGCTGACGGCGCGGCTGGATTCCCGGCTTCTGGTGCAGCCGGCGGTGGCAGTGGATGCGGCGGGCGCGACGGTGGGCGATATCGCGCGGCACATGCAGGGCCTGTTGATCGCGCGTCTGTCGCCGTCGGGGCCGGCACGAGGCGACAATGCGCGTTTGCGCCAGGCGATGCGCGTGCTGGACGAGACGCGCGGATTCGCCGACAACATCGACTCGGCAACGCTCACTGGTCCGGTGCGGTGGCGTTATGCCGATATCCTGCATATCCTCGACCATCTCACGCGGCTGGCTTATCGCATGGCGCAGGACGAGCGCGTCGCGACGTTGCAAAGGGCGTCGCGCCTGGCGCGGCTGGCGCGGATCACCCGGGCGGGGCTGATCCGGGGCCTGTCGGGGGACGAGTCCGGGCAGGCCGAGTGGTTCGGCCGGTGGCAGGAAATCGTCCAGACCCGCGAGCGGCGGCTGCGCGATGAGCTTCTGGCCGGGGCAGGACAGGACGGCGATCCCCCCGGCGTGGCGCTGGCACAGATGGATGCCGCGCGCTGGTTGCACCGGGTCAATTACCATGTCTGGCGGATCTGGTTGCATCTCGACCGGATCGAGCGGTCTCGCGAGAGCCCGGAGGGCATCGTGCCGTCGCCTGCGCGCGAGGAGGCGCGCGCGGATGTGCGGGCAGATTGATGCAGTGCGCACGGGGCTGGAACGGCCTGTGGATTTTGGGGCTGCGTCAACCGAGCGAATGCGGCTAGTCTGACGTGGAATCGAGGAGGCAGGACATGGCAAGGGCAGGCGATCGCAGGATCACGCGCAACCGGGCGGAGATGGCCGTGATCGGCGCGGCGGCGGGGCTGGCGCTTTGGCTGTTCGTGGATGTGCTGCCCGATGCGCTGGACGATCAGCGGCTGTTGCTGGTGCTGGCCACGCTGATCCTCGGCGGGTTCGGTGTGCTGCTGGCGCTGGGCGGACCCGAGCGGATCGGGCGTGCGGCGCTGGGCGCGCTGAGCATCGCGTTGCCTGCGGCTGGGCTGATCTGGCTTGCCTCGCTGCGGTATCCGCAGGCGCATGACCTTATGAAACACGGGCACGGGGCGGTGGCGCTGGGCGCGATCCTGTTCATCGCCACGCCTTTCGCCGCCGCAGGTTGTGCCGAGCGGGGGGGCTGGAGGCGCTATCCGCTCTTGTTCGATGCGGCGTGGATGATCGTGGTGCGCTATGTCGCGGCGGTGCTTTTCACCGCGCTGTTCTGGGCGGTGCTGATGCTGTCGGACCAGTTGTTGCACCTGGTGGGGATCACCATCATCGCCGATTTCATCGACCTCGATCCGGTGCCCTATGTCCTGAGCGGGTTGTTGCTGGGGCTGGCGATCCAGGTGGTGCACGAGATGCGCGCCTATGTCTCGCCCTTCGTCATCCACCGCCTTCTGCGGCTGATGTTGCCGGTGCTGTTGCCGGTGGTGGCACTGTTCCTGGCGGCGATCCCGTTTCGGGGGCTGGACGGGCTGTTCGGGGGGCTTTCGCCGGCGGCCACGCTGATGGGGGTGGCGCTGGCGGCGGTCACGCTGATTTCCACGGCGACCGACCGTGACGATGCGAGCGCGGCGCAAAGTGACGTGATCCGCGACGCCGGGCGGTTGATGGCGCTGATGCTGCCGGTCCTGGCGGGGTTGGCGGTCTTTGCGGTATGGCGGCGGGTGGACCAGTATGGCTGGACCCCGGATCGCCTCGCAGCGGGGCTGGCGGCGGTGTTCCTGCTGGCCTACGGGGTGGCCTATGCGGGCGCGGTGCTGCGCGGCGCGGGCTGGATGGCGCGCATCCGGGGCGCCAACAGGTGGATGGCGATGGCCGTGGTGGTGGCCGCGGGACTGTGGCTCACGCCGGTGATCGACGCCACGCGGATCAGCGCCCAGAGCCAGCTTGCGCGGATCGAGAGCGGCGGGCTGGAGCCGCGGGAAATGGCGCTGTGGGAACTGGCGCAGCTTTGGGGTCATGCCGGGCAGGCGGCGCTGGACCGGGTGGCGGCCAGCGCCGAAGCGGAGGGTGATGCCAGCCTGACGCGGGCCGTGGCGCAAGCGCGAGAGACGCGGTCGCGCTATGGTTTCGAGCAGGCCACCCGCGAGACCGGCAGCGACGAAATGGCCGAAACGGTGAGTGCGACGCTGACGCTCATGCCCGGGGCGCGGACCGTGCCGATCGAGGCGCTGGACCGGGTGCCGGGCTTTCTGCTGAGCGAATGGGCACGGGCCTGCGACACGGAGATCGGCGACGGGCGGCCGGGATGCGTGGCCGTTACCGGGCCGTTCCACCCGGGAATCGGCGAGGAACACGGTTTCATGCTGTTGCATATGGGAGCGGACCGTTTGCAGGTGCAGGGCATCGTGTTGCGCGATGGCGTCTTGTCACGGACGGGCGGGGCCCAGGACATGAGCGGCGATCTCGATTCGGGCGCGCAGGTAAGGGGCAGTGCCGGGGCGATCATCGGCGCGGCACTGGACGGGCGCTTCGAGATCGTTCCGGCCGGTCTCCGGGCGCTTCGGATCGGCGACATGGAACTAATTCCCGACAATTGAGATCGTTGAGTTCCTGTTAAGGTCCGCCGGGGCAGTCTCGGTGCCGATAGCAAGTTGCCGGGTGTTTCATGCATGGACTGATCAACAGGGCGATCCAGAGATTCGTGACCGATACCTATGGGCCGGAGCGATGGGCGCAGGTGGCCCGGTCCGTGGACCTGGGATTCACCGATTTCGAGGCGATGCTGGTCTATGACAGCGCGCTGACGCCGCGCGTCCTCGACGCGGTTTGCGGCGACCTTGGCAAGCCCCGCGACGAGGTGCTGGAGGATATCGGCACCTATCTTGTGAGCCATCCCAACGCCGAGGCATTGCGCCGCCTGTTACGCTTTGGCGGGGTGGATTTCGTGGAATTCCTGCATTCGCTGGGTGACCTGCCCGAGCGGGCGCGGCTGGCGGTGCCGGACCTCGATTTGCCGGATCTCGAACTGCACGAACATGCGCCCGACCGGTTCAGCCTGACGGTGCGCGGATCGCGGGACGGATTCGGGCACGTGATGATGGGAATCCTGCGCTCCCTTGCCGACGATTACGGCGCGCTTGTGCTGCTCGACCATCGCGGCGCCCGGCACGAGCAGGAGTGGATCGACATCACGCTGATCGAGACCGGGTTTGCCGAGGGGCGCGATTTCGACCTGGGGGCGCGGGCGGGATGACGTGCCGGGCGGCAGATGAGCGTGCCGGGCCCGACGTGGCGGCGTGGCGCGGCGTCCTCGACACGCTTTGCCCGATGCATGTGGTGCTCGACCCGAGCGGGCATGTCGTTCACGCCGGTCCGACCCTGCGCAAACTGCGCCCCGACGCGCCACTCACCGGGGGGCGGTTTCTTGACAGGTTCGAGCTGCGTCGCCCGCGCGGGGTGACGTCGATGGCCGACCTGATGGCCTCGTCGGGGATCAAGCTGCACCTGCGGTTTCGCGACACGCCCGCGACCGGGCTCAAGGGTGTTCTGATGCCGCTGCCGGGCGGGGGCGGGGCGATCGTGAACCTCTCATTCGGGATCTCGATCCTCGATGCCGTGCGCGACTACCGGTTGACCAGCGGCGATTTCGCGGCCACCGATCTGGCGATCGAGATGCTTTACCTCGTCGAGGCGAAATCGGCGGCAATGGAGGCGTCGCGCCTGCTCAACCTGCGCCTGCAGGGGGCCAAGATCGCCGCGGAGGAACAGGCGTTCACCGACACGCTGACCGGGCTCAAGAACCGGCGGGCGCTGGATCACGTGCTGGGTCGGGTGATCGCGGCGGGGGTGCCCTTTGCCCTGATGCATGTCGACCTTGATTTCTTCAAGTCGGTGAATGACCGGTTGGGTCACGCGGCGGGGGACCACGTGTTGCAGGAGGTCGCCCGGATCATGATGGCTGCCACGCGCCGCGGTGTGGACACGGTGGCGCGAACCGGGGGCGACGAGTTCGTGATCCTGTTCGAGGGGCTGACCGACCGCGCGGCGCTGGCTCGCGTGGCGAGCCGGATCATCGAGGAGATGGAAAAGCCGATTCCGTTCGAGGGTCATGTCTGCCGGATCTCGGCCAGTTGCGGCACCGCCCTTTCGAGTGATTACGACACGCCCGAGGCCGAGCGGATCATGGCGGACGCGGATACGGCGCTTTATGCCTCGAAACGGCGGGGGCGGGCCTGTCACACCTTCTTCTCGCCCGGGCTGATTGATCCGCCACCGCCGCGGGCAAGCGACAACCCGCCGCTGCAGACTTGAGGCGCCCTGCCGCTGGGAGTGCGGCCGCGTCGTGCGCACGCCATCCGGGCCCGACCCGCGCGGTGCGATCCCGGTCAGTCGATGCCGGTCTCCGCGCGTGGCGGCGGCGTCTCCCTGCCAGGGGCCGCGAGAGACAATCCGCCCTGGATTTCCAGAAAGCGGATGACCTCATCCAGCCCCTTGCCGCTGCGCAACTGGGCCAGCACATGGGGACGCGCGCCCCGCGCACGGGCGGTGTCGGCCTCGAGCTGTGCCAGATCGACGCCCACATATGGCGCGAGGTCGGTCTTGTTGACCACCAGAAGATCGGACCGTGTCAACCCGGGGCCGCGTTTGCGCGGGATGTCCTGGCCGGCGGCGGTGTCGATCACATAGATCGTGAGATCCGCCAGTTCCGGGCTGAAGGTGGCGGCGAGGTTGTCGCCCCCGGATTCGATCAGGACCAGGTCCAGGTCGGGAAAGGCGGTGTTCAGCCCGGCCACGGCGGCAAGGTTGATCGAGGCATCCTCGCGGATCGCGGTATGCGGGCAGCCGCCGGTCTCGACCCCGCGGATACGCTCGCCGGGCAGCACCTGCGCGCGCATCAGATGTTCCGCGTCCTCGCGGGTGTAGATGTCGTTGGTGATCACCGCCATCGAGCAGCGCGGGGCCAACGCCCGGGCGAGCCCTTCGGTCAGCGTGGTCTTGCCTGCCCCGACAGGGCCGCCGATGCCCACGCGCAGCGGGCCGTTCATTGCCGTTCCGGTCATGTGCGAAATATCCTTACCTCTTGGGTTTCATGGCAGAGCGCGGCAAGGTCGCCGGCCAGCGCGCAGGTGCCAAGCGCGCCCAGGGGTGCCATGGCGGCGCGGTTGGCGAGACAGTGGATCAGCGGCGCGAGGTGGTGCAGCACGGCCTGCCCCTCGGTCTGGCCCAGCGGAACGTGGCGGATCGCGATGGTGACGAGGTTTCCGGCAAAGCCTTGCAAATAAAGCGCGATCACGTCCCCCTCGGGTAGGTCGAGCGCGGTGGCCGCCTCGCCGAGGGCGACCGGGAGCATCCGGGGGGGCAGGGTGCGCCCGGTGATGCAAGCGACCGCGCGGGCCAGCGCCGCGCCCTGTTCCAGCCCCTCCTGCAAGCGCTCGGCACAGGGTGAAAGCGCGCGGGCGAGGTCGTCCAGCGCCTCGCGGTCATCCCGCAGCGCGTGGGCCAGGAGCACCGCGTCCTGCCAGCCCGCGCCGAAGCGCAGGATATTCGTCAGCCAGCTTTCGAGGCTGGCAGCGTCATGGACGATGCCGGTCGCGATCTCGTGTTCCAGCCCGTGGGAATAGGCGAAGGCCCCGGTCGGAAAGGCGGGCGACAGCCATTGGATCAGGGTGAGATGCGCGGGTGTCAGCATCAGGCATGGGTGTGGGTGTGATGTGTGTGGCCATGATCATGCCCCATCGTGCGCCCCTTGCCATAAGCGCCGCCCTCGGGGAGGAACGGCCCCTTGACCGGGGTCAGCACGGCGCCGAGATGGGTCAGCATCGCCTCGATCACGTGGTCGCGGCGGATCGTCAGGTGGTCGGCGCCGATCTGGCAGGGCGTGTGGCGGTTGCCGATATGCCATGCAAGGCGCGCGAGGTCGCCGCGCACTTCGACAAGGTCTTCGGGCGCGGCTTCCACCCCCACGGCGCGGCCATCTTCGAGGGCGAAGCCCCAGTGATCGTCAAGGTTGGTGACCTCGGCCAGATCGACGAGAAAGGCCAGCCCGCCACGGCCCACCAGCCGCTTGCGCCGCATCAGCCGCGCGTCGTAGTCGAGCACGACGGTATCGGCGATGGTTTCGGGGGCCGCGGAGAGCAGGTCACGGGCAACGGGCAGATCGGTCATGAAAGCACCTCAGAACAGGAAATAGCGTTGCGCCAGCGGCAGTTCTTGCGCCGGATCGCAGGTGAGCAACTCGCCATCCGCGCGCACCTCGTAGGTTTCGGGGTCCACCGCGATCTCGGGTGTGAGATCGTTGTGGAGCATGTCGCGCTTGCCGATGGTGCGGGTGTTCGTGACCGCCAGCGTGTCCTTGGCCAGACCCAGCGCCGCGCCGATCCCGTCGGCTTGTGCCGCGGCGCTCACGAAGAGGACCGAGGAACGCTCGACCGACCGGCCGAAGGCGGCGAACATGGGGCGCGAATGCACCGGCTGGGCGGGGATCGAGCCGTTGGGGTCGCCCATCTGTGCGAGCACGATCGAGCCGCCCATCAGCACCATCTCGGGCTTGGCGCCGAAAAAGGCCGGATCCCAGAGCACCAGGTCGGCGCGCTTGCCCGGTTCGATGCTTCCGATATGGGCGCTCATGCCGTGGACGATGGCGGGGTTGATGGTGTATTTGGCGATGTAGCGCTTGACCCGCGCGTTGTCGTTGTCGCCGGTTTCTTCGGGCAGGCGCCCGCGCTGCTTGCGCATCTTGTCGGCCGTCTGCCAGGTGCGGATGATCACCTCGCCGACGCGCCCCATGGCCTGGCTGTCCGAGGCCATGACCGAAAACGCGCCCATGTCGTGCAGGATGTCCTCGGCGGCGATGGTCTCGCGCCGGATGCGGCTCTCGGCAAAGGCCACGTCCTCGGGGATCGTGCGATCGAGATGGTGACAGACCATCAGCATGTCGAGATGTTCCTCGATCGTGTTGACGGTATAGGGCATGGTGGGATTGGTCGAGGATGGCAGCACGTTCTGCGCGCCCACCACCTTCATGATGTCGGGCGCGTGCCCGCCGCCCGCGCCCTCGGTGTGATAGGCGTGGATGGTGCGGCCCTTGAAGGCGGCAAGGGTGTTTTCCACGAAGCCGCTTTCGTTGAGCGTGTCGGTGTGGATCATCACCTGCACATCCATGTCATCCGCCACGCTCAGGCAATTGTCGATCGCGGCCGGTGTCGTGCCCCAATCCTCGTGCAGCTTGAACGCGCAGGCGCCGGCATGGACCTGCTCGACCAGGGCGCCGGGCAGGCTCGCGTTGCCCTTGCCTGCGAAACCGAGGTTCATCGGGAAGGCATCGGCGGCCTGTAACATGCGCCCGAGATGAAACGCCCCCGGGGTGCAGGTGGTGGCCAGTGTGCCATGCGCCGGGCCGGTGCCGCCGCCCAGCATTGTGGTGATTCCCGAGTGCAGCGCGTCGTCGATCTGTTGCGGGCAGATGAAATGGATATGCGCGTCAAGGCCCCCGGCCGTCAGGATCCGGCCCTCGGCCGCGATCACCTCGGTTCCGGGGCCGATGACGATATCGACGCCGGGTTGCGTGTCGGGGTTGCCGGCCTTGCCGATGGTGGCGATGCGCCCGTCGCGCAGGCCGATATCTGCCTTGGTGATGCCGGTGTGATCGACGATCAGCGCATTGGTGATCACGGTATCCATGGCCCCCTCGGCGCGGGTTGCCTGGGATTGGCCCATGCCGTCGCGGATCACCTTGCCGCCGCCGAATTTCACCTCTTCGCCATAGGTGGTCAGGTCGCGCTCGACCTCGATGACGAGATCGGTATCGGCCAGCCGCAGGCGGTCGCCGGTGGTGGGGCCATACATGCCGGCATAGGCGGGGCGGGAGATGGTCGTGGCCATGTCAAAGCTCCCCCATGACCTGCTGATTGAAGCCGAACACCCGTCGCGCGCCGCCATAGGGCACGAGCCGCACCTCGCGGGTCTGGCCCGGCTCGAAGCGCACGGCGGTGCCGGCGGGGATGTCGAGGCGTTGTCCACGGGCGGCGGCACGGTCGAAGGAAAGCCCGCTATTCGCCTCGGCGAAATGGTAATGGCTGCCCACCTGCACGGGCCGATCGCCGGTATTGGCGACTTCGAGAACCTTGACCGGGGCATCGGCGTTGAGGGTGATGTCACCGGGGGCGGGGATGATCTCTCCGGGGATCATTTGCGGCCCCGGCCGATGAAATACCCGCCCGCGAGGGCCAGCAGGGTCACCACCACCAGCCAAATGGCGTCGATTCCGTGCGGGTGCAGGTGCGGGCCTGGATGGGCATGGGCGAATGAGGGCGTCAGCAGCAGGGCGGGAAGGATATGGCGCATGGAGATGGTCCTTTCAGCGGATCGGGTCGTGGACGGTGACGAGCTTGGTGCCGTCGGGAAAGGTGGCCTCAACCTGCACGGAACGGATCATCTGCGGGATGCCCTCCATGCATTGCTCGGGCGTCAGAACATGGGCGCCGGCCTCCATCAGGTCGGCGACAGAGCGCCCTTCGCGGGCGCCTTCGACCACGAAATCGGTGATCAGCGCCACCGCCTCGGGGTGGTTGAGCTTGACGCCACGTGCAAGCCGCCCGCGCGCCACCATCGCGGCGAGCGAGATCAGGAGCTTGTCTTTCTCGCGGGGGGTGAGGTTCATTGTCGTCTCTCCTGGATCTGCCAGACGCGGGGCAGGGGCCCGGGGCGCAGGATGTGCAAAAGGCGCATGATCTGTCGGCGCAGGGGCCAGCCGTCGGCGGCCATCAGCCGGATCACCAGCTTGCCGTCGAAGCCCGAGGCCCCCCCGCTCACGCCGGGTTCGTCGAGAGCAGCGCGGACCGGGCCGATCGCGTCTTCGCTGCCCCGCGACACCAGCGCCAGCGTCGCAAAGGCGCGCGCGCCGTTGAGGATTGCCGGCCCTGCGGTCAGCGCGGCGCTGCCCAGGTGCAGCGGTTCGACCAGCACCGGCCGGCCCGCGCGGTGGATGCGCCGCGTGTCTTTCAGCGTGACACGGGCCAGCGTCTCGCCCATGGCGGCGCGGCCCAGCACGACGGCTTCCAGCAGGAGGCAGGAGGCATCCGCCGCGAGGTCGATCCCGGTTTCCCGCGCAAGATGACTGCCCTCGAACAGGATGGTTTCCTGCGGCAGCCAGTCGAGATGCCCGCCCGCGCCGACCGCGTGGTGCACCGTGACCTCGGCCGCGCCTGTGGCGCTGCGATAGGCGCGCTCGGCGGTCTGGGTCGTGCCCGTGGCGCGACATCCCGGGGCAAGGTCGATGCGATAGCTGAGCCGGTCGCCGCCGGTCAGCCCGCCCGAGGTGTTGAGCAGGACGATCTCCGGTCCCGGCTGGCCGGGATGCACGAATGCCTTGGCCGATCCAGCCTGATGCCGCCGGTCGAGCCGCCCGCCGTTCGGCCCGGGCAACAGCGTGACATGCGCCGCACCCTGGCTGCGTTGATGCGTGGACGGTGGGGCGGTGCGGGCGATCATCGCGGGTCTCTTGTCACTGGTGGCCCGAGGCTATCGTCGTGGCCCGCAACAGCCAGTCGGAGCCTGGGACGGCGCGCTCTGCGCCGCCAGTCCAATGCGATTATGCCTGATTTTCAGGCGGATCGCCTGCCATGTGGGCGTTTCGTGAAAGCGCCGGTCGTGCGGAGACGGGATCGGGGGGTATGCAGCATGAGGACGTCAGAAGTTACTAATGTTGACAATAATAATATTTTCGCGTCAGTCTGTGTGCGAGGCGGAGACATGGCATGCGGAAAATAGCGATCATCGGAGGCGGCTTTACCGGGACCGCTGTTGCAATTCGACTTTGCGCCAGCGTGCCGGCGCAACTGAGCATCACGGTCGTGGAGCCGCGTGAGGAACTGGGCGGGGGTCTTGCCTATGGCGGCGATGATCCCGACCACCGGGTGAACGGCACCCATGAACTCCTGGTTCTCTTTCCGGATGACATAGGTCATTTCGCGCGCTGGTACGAGGCTGCGGGGGCCTCGGCACGGGATCCGGAGGCGCGCGCCGAGTCAGGGGTCCGATATGTCCGCCGATCCGATGTCCGCCGTTACATGAACGACACCTTGCAGAAGACGCTTGCGGCGAATCCCCACGGGTCCACGGTTCGCCATGTCCGGGATCGCGCGGTTGGCGCGCGCCGCGTCGATCACGGGGTGCAGATCGCGCTGGCCTCGGGGCGCACCCTCGAGCCCGATCTGACCATCCTCGCGTTTGGCGGGCAGCGCCCGTCGCCGCCCGGGCCGGTCACGACCGATGCGCGCAGCCACCCCGGATATGTCGGTGATCCGTTCGACACGGAGGCGGTATCAGCGATTTCACCCGATAACGCGGTTCTGCTTGTCGGCACGGGCCTGACCGCGGCGGATGTCGTGGCGACCCTGTCGCGCCAGGGGCATCGCGGGCCGATCACGGCGATATCGCGCAGGGGGCTCTTGCCCCAGCCCCAGGGCGAGGCGCCGGACGTGGCGGCGCTGATGCAGCGGCTGGCGCGGCCGATGCCGCGTTTCATCGAGCGCCACGGCGAGAGGCTGACGCTCCGGGCTGCCGTTCGGGCCCTGCGCCGGGACATGGCGGCGGCCATCGCGGAAGGGCGCGACCTGAAGGCCCCGTTCGACGAGGCGCGGGATGCCGCGGGCTGGCTCTGGCCGAATTTCAGCGAGACCGAGAAGCGCCGGTTCCTGCGCCACCTCAAGCCGTGGTATGACGTCAACCGGTATCGAATGGTGCCGCAGACCGGCGCCATCGTCGCGGCGATGGAGCAAGCCGGTCAGCTGGAATTTCGCGTGGCTCGCCTGGCGGGGCTGGAGGCGCGCGGCGACCGCCTCGAGGCGCAGCTGGTGGGGCGCGACCGGACGACGACCTGCAAGAGCTTTGACACCGTGATCAATTGCACCGGGCCGAAGACCCTGTCGGATGATCCGTTCGTCGGCGCCTTGTGCGATCTCGGGTTGGCGAAGCGCGACAGCATGGGCCTGGGTCTCGAGGTCGATGGCGACGGGCGCGTTCTGGACGATGACGGGCGCGCGCAGGAGAGCATCTGGGCTTTCGGCTTGCTGACACGCGGGCGGTTCGGCGACATGACGGCCATTCCCCAGATCGCCTTTCGCCTGCACCGAAGCCTTCCGGCCCTGGGCCGGGCGCTCGGCGGCGCCAAGCGCCCGTCATTGCGCGAGGTTACCTGATGAAAGAAGATCGCTCGATCCTGGGCGTGAACCCGCGCCATCCTGCCCGGCACGGACCGTGGGTCTGGCGGAGCATGATCACATGAGCAAGCCATCACCCCAGAATGCCGTTCTTGGAATCGGCTTTGTGCTGATTTACCAGACGGCGGTGGTGGCGGCGGTGCAAACCGCCCCTGTACTGGCCCCATTCGCGGCGCTGGGGCTTGGCCTTGATGCCGATTTCATCGGGATTTTCACAGCGATCATATTTGCAACGGCGCTGGTCTCGTCGACCGGGACGGCCGGAGTCGTGGCAAGATGGGGGTCGTTCAATGGCGCGTCGGCATCGCTTGCCGTCGTCGCCCTCGGTGCGCTGGCCCTTGCGCTTGCGAACGGGCCGGTGCTGGTTGTGCTGGGCGCGATCCTGATCGGGATCGGCTATGGACCGGTCAACCCGATCGGGTCGCGGCTGCTCAATCGGATCGCGGTCGGCCGGCACCGGAACCTCGTGTTCTCGTTCAAGCAATCGAGCGTGGCGATCGGCGGTGCGGCGGCGGGCTTTGTCCTGCCTGTTATCGTGCTGATGTCGGACTGGCGCATGGCGGCAATCGCCACCATGGCACTGGCGATCCTGGTTGCGGGGTTGTCACCGCTTGTCGGCAACAGGCTCGGGCAGGACGGGCTAGCGGGCGTGTCGATCCGGTTCAAGCTGCCCTTCGCGCCGGCGCGGGACGTGCTGGCCGATCCGGTGCAACGCGGTCTGGCGATTGCGGTCTTTGCGTTCTCGATGGCGCAGTTCGGGTTCATGTCGGTCTATATCGCGATGATCTGGCGCGAAAGCCAGCTGCCACCCGAAGGCGCAGCGGCGATGCTTTCGCTGACGATGACGGCGAGCATTTTCGGCCGGCTCTACTGGGGATGGCGCGCGGACTCGGGGCGCCCGCGGCAGGTTCTGTCATGGCTTGCCTGGTCGGGGGCGGGGCTGCTGATGATCCTGCTTTTCCTGGGGCCGGAATGGCCATGGGTGGCCATCGCCCTGATCAGTATCGCGCTGGGCTTTGTGCCGATGGGCTGGAGCGGGGTGTTGCTCGCCGAGGTGGCGCGCGCCGGTGAGGCACGCGGCGGCCAGGGCGGGGTTCTGTCCGCGACCGCGGGGTCGATGGTCTTTGCCTATCTGGGGGGGCTCTTTGGCCCTGCCTTGCTGAGCATGTCGGTGCTGGCAACCGGGAGCTACACGCCGGGCATCGTCTGCCTTGCCGTTGCGTTCGCGGTGAGCGCGGTGGTCGTCGTCCGGGGAACAGAGGCAATCGAGAAGGAGACAGAAGCATGACCATGACTCAGAAGACCGTGATCGTTACCGGTGCGGCGGGCGGAATCGGCGCCGCGACCGCCCTGCTTGCCGCCTCGCGAGGATGGGCCGTTGCCGTTCACTACAGGTCCGGTCGGGAGGGCGCGCAGAAGGTCGTCGCCGATATCGTCGATGCGGGCGGGGTGGCGCAGGCCTTTCACGCCGACATGGGCAAAGAGGAAGAAGTGATCGAGCTGTTTCGCGCCGTGGACGCCGCCTTGCCGCCGCTTGGTG
This sequence comes from Rhodobacteraceae bacterium HLUCCO07, assembly GCA_001314705.1. Taxonomy (GTDB): domain Bacteria; phylum Pseudomonadota; class Alphaproteobacteria; order Rhodobacterales; family Rhodobacteraceae; genus Aquicoccus. The sequence goes on along the minus strand of LJSU01000018.1, from coordinate 170,574 downwards.
GCCTCGTGAACAACGCGGCGCGGGTTGCTGCGCGCGCCATGCGTCTCGAGGAGATGGATGGCGACGAGATCGACGGTTTGATGCGTGTGAATGTCACCGGGGCGATGATCGCCGCCCGCGAGGCCGCGGCACGGCTGTCGACCGAAAGAGGCGGTCCGGGGGGCACGATCGTCAATGTCTCGTCGCTTGCGGCCGTTCATGGCGCTCCGAAACTCTATGTGCACTACGCGGCCTCGAAAGCGGCGCTCGATGCCTTTACCCATGGTTTCGCGCTGGAAGTGGCGCGCGAGGGGATCAGGGTCATGTCGGTGCGTCCCGGCCTGATCGACACGCCCATTCACGCGCGCGCGGGGATGGCCGGCAGGATCGAGAAGGTCGGGCCAAGGATGCCGATGGGGCGCGCGGGCACCCCCGACGAGGTCGCCCACGCGATTGTCTGGCTGTTGTCGGACGAGGCCTCCTATATCACGGGCTCGACGCTCGATGTCGGTGGCGGGGCCTGATCCGGGCCGCCGTCAGCCTTGGTCGCGCGCGAAGATGCGCGGCCCGAACCCCTGTTGATGCGGCATCAGCTCCAGCTCGGTGACATCGACATGCGCGGGCATCGCCGCCGAGAAGAAGACGGCCTCGGCGATGTCTTCGGCGGTCAGCGGTTGATACCCGGCATAAGCCTTGGCCGCCCGGCCCTCGTCACCCTGCCAGCGGACCAGCGAGAACTCGGTCTCGGCCGCACCGGGCGCGATGTAGCTTGCGCGGACCGGCGTGCCGATCAGATCGGTTTTCAGGGCCTTGGTGAATTGAAGGACGAAGGATTTCGTCGCGCTGTAGACGGCGTTGGTCGGCCCGACGGCCCGGCCCGCAACCGAGCCGATATTGATGATCTGGCCACGGCCCCGCGCGAGCATTCCGGGGAGCGCGTGGTGGGTCATGTGCAGCAGGCCCCGGATATTGACGTTCACCATGTCGTCCCAATCCGCGAGCGCCGCATCCTGGACCGCACCCCGGTCGGTGCCGAACCCGGCGTTGTTCACAAGCAAGGTGAGATCACGGAAATCCGCAGGAAGTTGTTCCATTTCCCGTGCGATATCGGCAATGTTCCCGACATCGAGTGCCAGCGGCAAGAGGCGGTCACCCAGTTCTTCCTGCAGGGTTGCGAGCCGGTCCTTACGGCGACCGACGGCGACGACTCGGGCGCCGGCCGAATGGAACTTGCGGGCTATTGCGAGCCCGAAGCCCGCCGTCGCCCCCGTGACCAGTACGATATCGCTCTGAAAATCGGTGCGCAGCATTGTTTTCCCTCCTGTTTGGACAAAGAGGAGTTGACGTAAGGAAATTAAGAATGTCAACATTCATCAGTAGTCGAATCTTTGGCCCTGCCTTGGATTGCGACGCTAAGCAGTCCAGAACTGGACGTAGGGAGGAAACATGTCAGAGAATATTGCAAACACGCTGCGGCGGGTCCGTGCCGCCACAACCCTGGGGCTTGGCCTTGTCGCGGGAGTCGTTTGGGCCCCCGTCGCATCGGCCGAAGAGATTGTTGCGCGACTCAGCTATCACTGGGCCCCCAAACACCACAGCGCTATATACAGCCAGGAATTCGCCGACCGGGTGAATGAGAGAGGCGAAGGCAAGATCCGGATCGAAACCTTTCCGTCCGGGCAGCTTTTCGGCATTCGCGAGATCATGGGCGCGTTGACTTCGGGCTCTGTCCAGCTTGGCGGCGTTGTCGGAACGGTGAGCTTCCCGCCGGTGAACCAGAACTATAACGTCGAAGCGCTTCCGGGGGTTTTCGAGGACTTCGATCATCTTCGCAATTTCTTCCGTGAAACCGAGGTGGGCCAGGAGATCTGGAATGATGTGCTCACCCGGACGCGCACCAAGTTCATCGCCTACAATCCCACCGGACCGTTCATGTCCTTCACGGCCAAGCGTCCGTTGACCTCGCCCGACGCCTATGACGGTCTCAAGGCACGCTATCTCAGTGGTGTCGAACGGCCGCGCTGGAGCGCTCTTGGCGCGGATGCGGTCTCGATGCCCACAGGCGAGGTCTACACGGCGCTTCAGAACGGGATGATCGACACTTTCGCGACCGTGCCCTCGGCCATCAAGGCTTATAGCTGGTGGGACCATATCAAGTATGCGGAACTGCCTCACCAGTTCTACGCGGATTCGTTCATCCTCGCCAATCAGGCCTGGTGGGACGGGCTTCCCGAAGACGTTCAGGACCTGCTGACCGAAGTGGGTGAGGAAATCTCGGAGGAATCCACGGAATCGATCATGGCCTTCTCGGACGAGGTTCTGGAGGAATTCGAAGAACGAGGCGGCCAGGTGGACACCTTGAGCGAAGAAGCGCAGGAGGAGTTCGAGCGCATCAACAGGGAGGAAGTCTTTCCCGGGTTGCGCAAGATGATCGACCCCGAGGTGATGGAGGCCGTGCTGGAATATTCCAGCCAGTAGACCACCATATCGGCGCTGCTCCGCCATGTGCGGAGCAGCCCCCATACTGAATTCATTTTCGGGGAGATTCCAATGACATCCGCGCTGCGCGCCCTTGTCGGGCTCAACAACATTCTTGAGATCGTCGTCAAGACATTTGCAGGGATCCTGGTCGGCTTCATGGTCCTGACGGTGTTTGGTGGAGCGGTCACCCGGTATGTGACCGGCATCGGATACAACATGGTGATGGAGCTGCCGCCGATCCTCATGCCCTGGCTGATCTTTCCGGTTGCCGGCATCCTCATGCGCAGCGGATCGCATATCGCGGTCGATTTCCTGCCCGAGCGATTGTCTCCGCGACCCGCCCGCGCGCTGCGTGCCATCGTCGCACTCATCGCGATCGGGGCTGGTGTCGTGTTCTGTTACGCCGGTTTTGACGCCACGACAGTGTTCAAGACGGTTGGACAGAAGACCGAGATGGAGTGGGCCTTCCCGATCTGGTGGATCTACCTGTCCTTCCCGGTTGGCTTTGCCATCCTGACCAGCTTCGCGCTGGAGAATCTCCTGAAAGCAATTGTCGGGGACACTGATCCCGACGTTTCCGCAACGCAATCCAACCAAGCGGAGGCATGATCCATGGTCCCTGTCGTCATCGGGCTGTCGCTCGTTCTTCTTTTCCTTTCGCTCCCGATTTTCCTTGTCTTCGGTATCGGTTCGAGCGCGGTCGCAACCCAGGGTCTGGACCTTCCCTGGTCCACACTGATCCAGATCGCGTTTGGCGCGGTCACCAAGCAGGTGCTGCTCGCCATTCCGCTGTTCGTCTTTGCCGGCCTCGTCATGCTGCGTTCCGGTGTTGCCCGGCGGCTGGTCGACTTCGCAATGGCGCTTGTCGGGCACTGGCCCGGCGGGCTCGGGGTTGCGATGGTCATCACGATGGGCTTTTTCGCCGCGTTTTGCGGTTCGATCCTCGCCGCGATCACGGCGGTCGGTTCGATCATGATGCCGCAGATGTTGCGCAAGGGGTATTCCGCGCCCTTCACCGTGGCACTTGCCGCGGCGGCGGGCCTGCTTGAGGCCCTGATCCCCCCGTCAAACGCCGCGATCATCTATTCGGCGCTCACCGGTGTGCCGGTATCGGACACTTTCGCCGCTGGAGTATTCCCCGGCCTGACGCTTCTCGTGATCCTCATCATCGTCGTGGTGATCCGCTGTTGGCACATGGAGCGGGAAACGCGTGCAAGCCTCGCCCATCGGCTCAGCACGTTTCGCGAGGCGCTGCCCGGCTTGCTGACACCGGTGATCATCCTGGGCGGAATTTACAGCGGGTTGCTGACACCATCGGAAACGGCGGCCGTCGCCTCAATCTGGGCGATCTTCCTGGGGTTCACGGTTCACCGTGAACTGACCTACAAGACGCTCTGGCAGTCACTACAGGGAACGGCGGTTACCACGGCCGTGATCTTTTCGATCATCGCGATGGCGACCTTCTTGTCGGTCGTGCTGACCTATACCCAGGCACCGCAGAAGCTCACCACCTTCTTCGTCGAATATGGCGTGACGCCGATCATGTTCCTCTTCGTGGTCGGGGTCGTCTGCCTGATCCTGGGCACGTTTATCGAGATCGTTCCGGTGTTCTATCTGACAGTCCCGGTGTTCATGGCAGTCGCGGTCAGCCTCGACATACCGCTGACGCATCTCTACATCGTGTTCACGGCCTTTGCCGGTCTCGGGTTGCTGACCCCACCGGTCTGTGTCGGGCTCTACACCGCGTCCAGTGTGATCAACCTCTCTGCGGATCGGGCCTTCGGCAGTGCAATGATGTTCGTCGCGGTCGGTGTTGGCTATGCGATCCTCATGATCTTCCTGCCGGGGCTGGCAACCTGGCTGCCGGGGGTGTTGCGTTGACACGGCGATTGCAGCTTTCCGAGACAGGGGGCGGCGTTGTCGTCGTCACCCTGGATCGCCCGCAGGCGATGAACGCGTTCGACACCGCCATGGCCGAAGAGATGCTCGCGCTTTTCGGCACGACGCTCAGGCGGCGCGACGACATCCGCGCCGTGGTGCTGACCGGCGCGGGGGAGCGGGCCTTCAGCGTGGGCGCGGATCTCAAGGAACGCGCCGGGATGTCGAACGACGCATGGCGCAAGCAGCACGCGCTTTACCGCGATACCTTCGAAAGCCTGTGGAACTTTCCCTGGCCCGTCATCGCCGCGGTTCGCGGTTATGCGCTCGGGGGCGGGTGCGAACTCGCCCTTGGTGCGGATTTCGTTCATGCGGCCGAGAACGCGGTTTTCGGTTTGCCCGAGATCACGCTTGGAATCATGCCCGGCGCGGGCGGCACGCAGCTTTTGCCGCGCGCCCTCGGCCTGCGCCGCGCCAAGGAGTTGATCCTCACGGGCGAGAAGTTCTCTGCGCGCGAGGCGCATGATTGGGGGCTTGTCAACGCGCTGCATCCGCCGGGGGAAGAACTGGAGGCCGCGATCGCCGTGGCGCGGCGGATCGCGGCCAACGCACCGCTTGCAGTCCAAGGCGCGAAGCGGGCGATGGATGGTGGCATTGATGCGCCGCTCAAGGTTGGCCTGGCATTGGAAGTCTCCGTTCATCAACGTCTATCGGCCAGCGATGATCGGGCCGAGGGCGTGCGCGCCTTCAACGAGAAAAGGACGCCGGAATGGAAATTTCGCTGATCGAGACCGCGACACGCGCAGCCGATGCGGCGCGTGAGGCAGGGGCGACCGCGATTTCGGAGCTCGAAGCCAAGGCGCTTTTGCGGGCCGCCGGGATTCCGGCGCCGCAGGGGCGGCGACTGCGCACTCCGCAGGACGCCACCGAATCCGCACTTGCAGGCTTGCGTGCGCCCATGGTTGCCAAGGTCCTGACCCGTGATGGCGCCCATAAATCGGACTTCGGTGGCGTCAGGCTCGGCCTTGAGACCGCGGCGGAGACACGCGATGCGCTCGACGAGATCGCCAAGGCCGCCGACCGCGCCGGGGCCGCCATTGACGGGTTTCTCGTCGAGGAGCAAAGCGCGCCCGGTCTGGAGATGGTGCTTGGCGGGTTCTGGGATGCCCGGCTTGGGCCTTGCGTGATGCTCGGGCTTGGCGGTGTCTTCGTGGAAATCTTTGAGGACGTCGCCTTTCGGGCCTGTCCGATCACCGAGGCGGATGCACGCGGCATGATCGATGCCCTGCGCTCGGCGCCGCTGCTGCGCGGCGCGCGTGGAATGGCACCCTGTGACGAAGGGGCGATCATTTCCGCGCTTCTGGCCTTGGGCGGGCGCGATGGGTTGATGTCTGCGCTGGACGGTCAGGCGAGTGCCATCGACATCAATCCGCTGATCGTGCATGGCGACGGCGCCATTGCGGTGGATGCACGCATTCTCCTTGCGCCCACCCCTCTCCAGCCGGTGCCCGAACCGCCGCCTCTCGATCCCGAAGCCGTTCAAAAGACATTCCGGCCCCTGTTCCGGCCGCAGTCGATCGCGGTGCTTGGCGCCTCTGCGTCGGGAACGAGCTTCGGAAACGAGGTGATCCGCCATAGCCTTGCCTATGGTTACAAGGGGCGGATTCAACCCGTGCATCCCAAGGCCGCCGAGGTGGAGGGGTTCGCGGCGGTTCCCACGCTTGCCGACCTGCCCGAGCCGGTCGATTTCGCCTATGTCGCAGTTGCCGCGGAAGCGGCGATCGACGCCATTGCCGCGGCCCCGGGGCGGGCGCGCTTCGTTCAGGTGATGTCCTCGGGCTTTGGCGAGGCCGAGGACGGCCAGGACCGGGAGGCCCGCCTTCTCGAGGCGGCGCGCGACGCCGGAACGAGACTGATCGGGCCGAACTGCCTGGGCATACACAGCCCCCGCGGCGGGTTGACCTTTGTCGGCGGTTCCACCCCGGAACCCGGTGGTGTCGCCGTGATCTCGCAATCCGGGGGGCTTGCGGTCGATGTGATCCTGCGCGGTGAGCAGCGCGGACTGAGATATTCGGCCGTGACCACGCTTGGCAACAGTGCCGATCTCGGCCCTGCCGATCTGCTGGAATATCATCTGTGCGATCCCGAGACCAAGGTGATCGGGCTTTATGTCGAGGACGTCCGGGACGGTCGCCGTTTCGTGGCGCGCCTGCGGCAGGCCGGTGCGCGCAAGCCGGTTGTCTTGCTGGTTGGCGGGCGGACTGCGGAAGGTCGCCGGGCGGCGGCATCTCACACCGGCGCACTGGCCGCCGAGGCGCGTCTGTGGGATGGCATCGCCCAGCAGACGGGCATGATGATCGCCGAGACACTGGATGATTTCCTCGATGCCTTGTTGATCTGTCAGACCGAGGCCGATCGCCCCGCGCGACCGCTGCGGCGAGTGGCGTTGTTCGGCAATGGCGGTGGCACCAGTGTCCTGGCGGCCGACGCCTTTTCCCGGGCCGGGCTGACCACACCGGAGGTGCCGCGGAAAGCGTTGCAGGAACTGGAAAAACTCGGGCTTCCGCCCGGGACCGGGCTTTCCAATCCCGTCGATACGCCGGCCGGCACGTTGCGCCATCGGGACGGTGCGGTGGCTGGCGAGATTCTTGATATTCTTGCCGGCGCAGGCGCCTATGATGCCATCGTCGTGCATGTGAACCTGCCGGTATTCACCAGCTCGGCCAACCAGTCCGTCGACGTGATCGGCGGGTTGGTGCGCGAGGCGGTGCGCGTCAGCGCGCTGCCAGAGGCGCCGCGTATCGTGCTCGTGTTGCGGTCCGACGGGTCCGAGGCAACCGACGCGCGGCAACGTAGCGACAAGGAACGCGCGCGAAAGGCCGGTCTTGCAGTGTTCGACGAGTTGCCAGAGGCCGCACGCGCACTTGGGGCGATGTCATCCTGGGTGAGTGTCCGGCAGTCGGTGGATCAGGACGGTGCCGGTTGAGGCAAGCTCAGCTGGTGCCCTCTTCGCTGCGCAGCATCTTGATCGCCATTGCCCGCGAATTATCGACCAGTTCGCGGGCGGTCCTTTCCGCGTCGTCTTCTGCGCCGGCGCGAATATACTCCAGCAATTTTGCCCAGGTCTTGGCCGAGGTCTGTCGCCGCTCGGGCGTTGACAGGCCGATGCGTGTGTAACGAATGGTCTGGTGGAACAGGGAATAGACGATCGACGTGAGCTGTTCGCTTCCTGTGCCCGCGCAGAGAAGAAAGCTCAACTCCTGACTGATCGTGACATAGCGCGCTGCATCCTGATCGGCCTGCGTTGTCAGATGCTGGAGCTTCGCGATCCGTTCTTCGATCTGGGACAGGTTCTTGGGCGGGGAGCTGCGCGCCAGGCGCCGCGCCGCCAGTCCGACGAGAACGGCGCGGATTTCGAAAATGTCATCGACTTCCGCCACCGTCAGGTTGGTCACGATGGCGCCGCGCCTTGGCTGGATCGAGACCAGGCCGGCGTTTTCGAGAATGCGCAATGCCTCACGCACTGGTCCCCGACTCACCTGAAATTGCTCGGAAACGGCAATCTCGTGTATTCGGGCTCCAGGCGCGTATTCCTCGTTTATGATCGATTCCGCGAGTTGCGTCGCGATTTGCTCGGCAAGCGAAAGGGCCTGTGGCCCTTCCGTCAGGCCCGGGCGGATTGATCCCAAACTGTGTTCAAGACGATTTACACTTCCCAAGGTCACATCAGATTCCAGTCGAAACACTCATTGTTTATCTGAGCACGACCTATAGAATCAGGTGTCGACAATGGCAATGACTTGGTCTTCTGCTATTGCGCTTCCTTCATCTACAAGAAACTCCTTAAGCGTGCCCGCGCATGGTGCGAGTACCGGTATTTCCATTTTCATGGATTCAAGGATCATGATTACATCGTCTTCTTCGACGGAATCGCCCACGCCCATTTCGATCTTCCAGACGGTTCCGGTGATTTCCGAGCAGATTTTTTCTTCAGCCATGGTGTCTATTCTACCTTTCTTTCTTTGGTCTGTTGAGTGATTCGGTTCGTCAGAATGTGGTTGGCCAGGTGGCGAGTGCCCGACGCGAAAAGCCGCGATCCCTGCCCCGGGAATGCACGTCCAGCATCGACAACAGCCATTGGCGCGTCTCTCGGGGATCAAGGACCGATTGTGCCGAATAGATCGCGGCAAGATCATAGGCCGATGTTTCCCGAGATATTTCCGCCTTGAGTTCCTCGAATTTTTGCGGGTCGCTTTCCGCCGTCACCCCGTAGATCACATTGACACCGATATTCGGGTCCATGAAACCCACGTCCGCGGTCGTCCAGGCTGCCATCTCGTCCGAGTTGCGCGAGCCGCCCATGTTCAGATAGGCCTGCCCATAGGATTTGCGGGTCACGATCGAGAGCTTCGGCACGCTGCACATTTGCAATGCGGACATGAAGTTCATGATTTTCCCCGGTGCCTTGCGCCTTTCGCCCTCGACACCGATCAGGAAACCCGGCGTATCGGTCAGCATCACGATCGGTATGTGAAAGCTGTCGCAGAGGACCAGAAAGCTGGTGATCTTGTCGCATCCGTCCGGGTCGAGGGCCCCCCCCTTGAACATCGGGTTCGTGGCCACCACACCGACCACCTTGCCGCCCATGCGCGTCAGGGCAGTCGTGGCGACCCGTCCGAATCGCGGTTTGAGCTCGAAAACCGAGTCCGGATCGGCGATCGCGGCGATGAGTTTGCGCACGTCATAGACCTTCTGGCGCTCGGCCGGAACGATGTCGGTGATCGCAGACCCATCATACTGGCTTTCGTCCGGCGGCTCGACCGCCGGCGGAAGCTCCTCGGCGTGGGAGGGCAGATAGGACAGGAACCGCTTTATCAGATCGAGCGCCTCTTCATCGCTGTCCACCGCGTAATCGACAAGGCCGGTCTTTTCGGTGTGCAGCTTCCAGCCGCCCAGTTCCTCGAGTTGCACCTCTTCGCCAATCGCCAGCGAGGTCACGCGCGGCGAAGAGACCGCAAGGCATGCACCTTTGCGCATCACCACGAAATCCGACAACATGGTGTACCACGTGCCGGTGCCGTAGCTCGGCCCAAGGCAAGCCGAAACATAGGGGATTTCACGGCCGCGGATGAACTGTTCGGGGTCTTGGCCCAAGGCTCCCGTGCCTTGGGCGCCCATGGTATCGGGGATGCGCGCACCGGATGTTTCGTTCAGGAAGATCATCGGCATGCCATTGCGAATGGCGGTGCGACGAAGATGCCCCATCTTGCGAACATTGGTCAGGCTTGATGATGCGCCCAGCGTGGTGATGTCGCAGGAGACCATCGCTGCGGGCCGCCCCTCGATCCGCCCATAGCCGCAAACCTTGCCGTCCGCGGGCGACTTCTCACGCATCGCGGGGATGTGCGACGTGGCGAGCATTCCGGTTTCGGCAAAGCTTTCCGGATCGAACAGGTGATCGATTCGCTCCCGTGCATTGAGTTGGCCTGCCGCCTTGCGCGCGGCCAGTTTTTTCTGGCCACCCATTTCAAGAACGCGCTTGCGGCGTGTCTCCAGATCATCGGCAAGCTCTTCGTGTCGGGACATTGTGTTTCCTCCGCTCGTAATCTGACTCCGATTGATGATGAAATCATTCACAATGTCAACAATACTTGTTACGCTGACCCCACACTGGCGCGTCCGGTGATGGAGATACAAAGAGGGAATCCCGTATGAGCTGGCAAAAAGAAGTCGATGAAATAGCAAGACGCAGAAAGATCGCAGAAGACCTTGGCGGAGCTGAAGCGGTCGAGCGTCAACATGCAGCCGGACGTTTCACAGTTCGCGAACGTATAGACAAGCTCGCCGATCCAGGCAGTTTTCATGAGTTGGGCGCCTTGGCTGGCAAGGCGACCTATGACGAGAACCACAATCTTGTATCGGTAAGACCATCCAACGCTGTGATCGGAACCATCAAGATCAACGGGCGCAAGGTGTCGGTTGACGGCGACGACTGGACGATTCGCGGCGGTTCCTCGGAGGCGACTGTTTCGGAGAAATGGATCTACGCCGAGAACTATGCTCTCGAGATGCGTATCCCACTGATTCGCCTCGTCGAGAGTGCTGGTGGCAGTGTGCGCCTCCTGGAACAGCAGGCATCGACCAAGATTCCGGGTTATCCGACATGGCTGATGGCCTCGAAACTGGGATATATTCCGGTTGTCGGGCTGGCCCTTGGCCCCTGTGCCGGACTCGGGGCGCTCAAGGCGGCCTGTGCGCATTACTCGGTCATGGTCAAGGGAACCTCGCAGGTTTTCGCGGGCGGCCCGCCCGTGGTCGAGCGGGGCATGGGTGTGAAGGTCGACAAGGAAGACCTCGGCGGCTCGAAGGTCCATGTGCGGGGCAGCGGCGTGATCGGCAACGAGGCCGAATCCGAGGAAGAAGCCTTCGAGATGGTGCGCAAGTTCCTGTCCTATCTGCCCTCCAGCGTCTTTGAGATTCCGCCCGTCACCGAATGTGACGATCCGCGCGACCGCCGCGAAGAGGAGCTTCTCTCGATCATCCCGCGCGACCGGCGGCGCATCTACAAGCCTCGGCGCCTGATCGAACTGGTCATGGACAAGGGTTCGGTTTTCGAACTGACCAGGCATTACGGCCGGTCGGTCGTGACCTGCTTTGCCCGGCTCGACGGGCGGCCCGTGGGCGTGATCGCCAATGACCCGATGCACTATGGCGGTGGCCTGACCCGGGGTGCTGCGGAGAAGATGGAGACCTTCATCGACCTTTGCGACACGTTCCATCTTCCGGTGGTGAATTTCGTCGATCAGCCGGGCACCGTTGTGGGCCCCGAGGCCGAGCTTCAGGGAACGGTCAAGGGATCCGTTCGCGTCGTTTCGGCGATCGAACAAAGCCAGGTGCCCTGGTGTGCGATCATCGTCCGGCGCCTCTATGGACTGGCCGGAACGACATATGGGCGCCTTCAGGGGCTGAACCTTCACTATGCCTGGCCGTCGGCGCGCTGGGGGTCGATCCCGGTCAGCGGCGGTGTGGAAGCGGCCTATCGCAAGGAGCTCGAGGCGCTGTCACCGGAGGATCGCGCCGCGCGGCTGGCCGAGCTGGAACAGATGTATGATCATCTTGAATCACCGTTCCTCACGGCCGAACGGTTCAAGGTTCCCGATATCATCGACCCCCGCGAAACGCGTTCCTTGTTGAACGAATGGCTGGATGATGCCTGGCGGCTGCTGCCTGAGCAGTTGGGCGTCAAGAGCCGCACGATTCGCATTTGACAGGGAGCAGGAAATGAAACGAATACTGGTTGCCAATCGAGGCGAGATCGCCTGTCGCGTGATCCGGGCCGCCCGGAATCTCGGGCTTGAGGCTGTCGCGGTCCATTCGGACGCGGATGCGGATGCGATGCATGTCGAAATGGCCGATGCGTCTGTGCGGATCGGCCCGCCGCCTGCTGCCGAGAGCTATCTTCGGCAGGATGCGATTCTTGCCGCGGCACAGGAAACGGGAGCCGATGCGATCCATCCCGGCTATGGTTTCATGGCCGAGAACGCGGATTTCGCCCGTGCGGTCATGGACGCTGGATTGATCTGGGTCGGCCCGCGTCCGGAAACGATCGAGGCCATGGGTGACAAGCAGCGTGCCCGCCAACTCGCCCAGAAGGCGGGTGTTCCGGTTGCGCAAGGATCCGACCGGCTACTGCCCGGAGGTCTGGATGGCCTCGAAGAGATGGCCGAAGCTGTCGGCTATCCTCTTCTGGTCAAGGCTGCGGCCGGCGGGGGCGGTATCGGCATGCGGCGTGTGGACAGCGTGGAGAAGCTGCGCAAGACCGTCGAGGCGACGCAGTCCATGGCCGAGCGCAGCTTCGGCGATGGCTCGGTCTATCTGGAGCGGTTCATTCCCAAGGCCAGGCATATCGAAATCCAGGTCTTCGGCTTCGGCGATGGACGTGCCGTTCACCTGTTCGAGCGTGACTGCTCGTTGCAACGGCGATTCCAGAAGATCATCGAGGAAAGTCCGGCCCCGGGCTTCTCGGCCGAGTCAGTGGCCGGAATGGCGGAATCGGCACGCGCGCTTGCCGCGTCACAGAACTATACCGGGGCCGGAACGGTCGAGTTCGTGGCTGATGCGGAAACCGGCGAGTATTTCTTTCTCGAGATGAACACCCGCATCCAGGTTGAGCACCCGGTTACGGAGATGGTTACCGGGTGCGATCTCGTGGGGTTGCAGTTGCGGCTTGCGGCGGGCGAGGAGTTGCATGATACGCTCGCCTCGGTCTCGAGCTCCGGCGTGGCGATCGAATGTCGCCTCTACGCCGAGAACCCGGCGAAGAACTTCCTGCCATCGCCGGGCAAGCTTGCGGCATTCGATCTTCCCGACAAGATGGAAGGCATCAGGGTCGATGCCGGGGTGCGAATCGGAGATACGATCACGCCCTATTATGACCCGATGATTGCCAAGCTCATCGCCTGGGGCGAGGATCGTGCCATCGCAATTGATCGTCTGCGCGCCGCGCTCGAGGCGACCCGGGTCGAAGGGCCTGCGACGAACCGCGCGTTTCTCATCGCGGTTCTGAACGATCCCGATTTCAGGGCCGGTGAGATCTGGACCGGCTTTGTCGAGGAAAGGCGCAAGTCCCTTATGGCGTGAGCGCCTGTCGAGGACGGGGGGTCCGGCTCATGGCCGGACCCCGACTTGCGGGCGCGGACCCCGGTCGGTGCGCAACCTTTCCTGTGCCGCCTCGATCTGGCGGCAGAGGTGGAACCGTGTGTCGCGCGGATCAATGATGTCTTCCACGGCAAAAGCCTCTGCGGTTCTGAAGGGATTGGCGTAGGTGCGGAATTCCGCCTCGAGCTCCGCCTCTCGCGCGGCCGGATCGGGCGCCGTCGCGATTTCGCGCCGAAAGGCGACCGCCACGCCGCCTTCGACCGGCAACGATCCCCATTCACCTGATGGCCAGGCGAGTTTCAGGTTCAGCCCCTTCTGATTGACCATCGCCATCCCGGCCATGCCGTAGCATTTGCGGATGATGACGGTCATGCATGGCACGCTGGCCTGAAGCCCGGCATATACCGCGCGCACCCCTGCCCGCAACACGCCGGAACGTTCCGCGGCGGAGCCGATCATGAAGCCCGGGACGTCGGCCAGATAGATGATCGGGATGCCGAACTGATTGCACAGATCTATGAAGTGGGTCATCTTCTGTGCGCCGTCCGCATCGAGTGCGCCACCATAATGCATCGGGTTGTTTCCGATCAGCCCTGCGACATGGCCACCGAAACGTGCGAACTGGGTGATGATGGATCTGCCGAAAGTGGGCTGGATCTCGAAGGTTGATCCCTCGTCCGCGATGATCGACATCAGTTTGTGCATGCTGTAGGCCTGCCGCCGGTTGCGTGGGACCAGTGACAAGAGCCTGTCATCGCGCCTGTCTACCGGATCGTCGGTCTCGACGAAGGGCGGTGCCGACCAGGCATTTTGCGGCATGTAACCGAGGAACCTGCGTATGGCTTCAAAGCTCTCGGCTTCTGACGGGTACGCATTGTCGATTGACCCCGCGATATCCACCGCGACCGAAGCCCCGCCCAGTTCATCGGCAGTCAGGGTCTCGCCCAGCGCGCGTTCGACCACAGCCGGACCTGCGGCGAATACCTGTGACGTTTCCCGGACCATCATGGAGAAATGCGCCAGCATCGCCCGTGCCGCCGGCCCGCCGGCCGCCGTTCCCAACACGGAGGTGACCACGGGAACCTCGCCCAGAAGCTCGACCGAGCGCCCGAAATCATCCGTCCCCGGCATCGGCGCGTAGCCGCGGCGCTTGAGCGAGGTGACCGATCCCCCCGCGCCGTCGATCAGGTTGACCAGGGGAATCCGGTATTCATGGGCTAGGTCCTCGACAAACCCGCCTTGTCCGCCCTTGCGGCGTGCGGTCGATCCGGTCCCACCGCGCACGGTGAAATCCTCGCCGCCAATTGCGACGTCGCGTCCGTCGATCCTTGCCAATCCCATGACATAGGAGGACGGCGTGACCGAGACAGGTTTGCCGTCGGCATATTCACCTGTTCCTGCCAGTTTGCCCACTTCCCGGAACGACCCCGGATCAACGAGGGCGGCGATTCGTTCGCGAATCGTCTGGCGTCCACGGGCTTTCTGGCGGGTGACGCCCTCGCGTCCTCCCATCTCTTCGGCCCATGCGCTTCGCTTCGCGATTTCATCCACTTCCGGTTGCCACGACATATGCGATCTCCTTTGCTGCGGCTTTTTGTTTGACAATGCTTTTGTTAACATTCTTTAATACCCTAAAGGGAATGTCCATCCTGAACGCTCGCCTGGCGACAGCGACATGAGAAAATGACTGGGAGGTTGCATGAAACTCACGGAAGATATTGCGAAAAGCCTCATGCGGCGACTGAAACTCCCGGTGCCGGAAGGTGCACCGGCCGAAACGGCGGCCAGGGTCGGGGAACTGGCCTCGGAGTTCGGGGGAACGGTTGCCTTGAAGGCGCTTTTGCCAACGGGCAGGCGAGGCAAGAGTGGTCTTGTGCGCCTGGTCGGGGCTGCCGATGCGGAAGACGCCGCATCCGAGATGCTGGGGCGGCAAACCGATCTGGGCTATGTGGATCGGATCTATGTCGAGAAAGGTGCCGAGATTGCGCAGGAATTCTATCTCGCATTCAGCTTTTCCGACCGGGTGCCGATGATCACGATCTCAACAGCCGGTGGCGTCGAGATCGAACAGGTCCATGCGACCACGCCCGAACGGATCGTCACGACGCCAATCGACCCCTTGAAGGGATTGCGGCCATGGGAAGCCATCGACCTTTGGTCACGAGCCGGATTGAAAGGTCGCTCGCTTGCCGATGTCGGACGCCTCACGGCAAGGCTCTGGCGCGCGTTTGTGGAGCTGGACGCTGAAATGATGGAAATCAACCCGCTTGCGGTAGATGCAGACGGGCGCCTTTCGATGGTGGGCACGATGATCGAAATAGATGACGGTGCGCTCGGGCGTCATCCGGAACTCTCGGAGGTTCCATCGCAACGGCCCGACAATCCCCGTGAACGAATGGTCAACGATGTCAACCGGGCAAACCCGGGTGGGGATGCGCGCTATGTGGAACTCGATGGCGATATAGGTTTGCTTGTCGCTGGCGGTGGTGCGGGGCTTCTTCAGCATGACATGATCGTCGATCTTGGCGGACGACCTGCCAACCATTCCGACATCAGCCCCGCCCCCGGCACCGTCAAGACCGAGGCCGTGCTTGATGCCGTATTCACCAACCCGCGCAGCCGGAGCCTTCTGATCGGCTACAACCATCTTCAGATGGCACCGGTGGACAGGGTGGTTGAGGCGCTCGCCAATTCAGTGCAGCGCAACAAGGTGGACACATCACGATTTCCGATCATCCTGCGGCTCCTCGGCCCACGTGAGGCCGAGGCAAGGGCGCTCGCGGCGCAAATCGGTGGCGTTACCTATCTGCCATCCGGTGCTTCGCTGTTGGACGGTGCCCGCGCGATTGTCGAGGCGACCCGGAAAGTCAGTGCACAACAAGACGAGGGGGCCACGGCATGAGCATCCTGATCGACAAGTCGACCCGCGTGGTCGTGCAGGGCATTACGGGCAACCAAGGGCGCTATGATACGCGCCTCGCGCTCGATTACGGCGTGAATATCGTTGCCGGCGTAACGCCTGGTCGGGGCGGTGAGAAGGTTGAGGGCGTGCCCGTGTTCGATACCGTGGCCGCGGCGGTCGCCAAAACGGATGCGAATGCCGCTGTCCTCTATGTCCCCGTGAACGGTGTATGCGATGCTGTCACCGAGGCGGCCGAGGCCGGGATTGGGGTGATTCTCGCGACGACCGAGAATGTCCCACGGCATGATGCGGTCCGGGCCGTGGCCGCTGCGAGAGAGGCGGGGGCATGGTTGGTCGGTTTCAATACGAATGGCGTGATCTCTCCGGGCAAGTGCAAGATCGGTGGGATCGGAGGAGATGACCCCGACGCTCTCTATCCGGCGGGACGCATTGGTGTGGTTTCACGCTCCGGAGGCATGTCGGCCGAGATCGCCATGGCGCTGAAGGCTTCTGGACATGGTGTTTCGACCGCGGTTTCGATGGGGGGAGACCGGACAACCGGGCGATCCATGTGTGAATATCTCGAACTCTTTGATGCCGATGAGCAAACCGATGCAATGGTCATCTACGGTGAACCAGGGACAGGCAACGAGGCCGAGGTCGCAGCCGCGTTACGGTCTGGGCGATTGCGCAAACCTGTGGTGGCGATCGTCGCCGGGCGCTTCCAGGAAAATCACCCCAGAGGGGTCAGTTTCGGCCATGTCGCGGCAATGATCGGCGATGAAGCAGACAGCGCCAGCGCGAAGATCGAGTTGTTGAAAGAGTCGGGTGCCGAGATCGCAAGCAGTCTTGACGAGATCGGCCCGGCGCTCGATCGACGGTTCGGGTGACCTCGCGTAGAGTGCGGCCGCCGCAAACTGACAATGGATTGAATTTGTCGTATCGGGCGAATATGGACCCTCCTTACCGCGAATATGGCCGTCCCTTTGGGCGGTACCATTCAATGATTGCCAATACGGGATAAACTGCCATGGCTATACTTCGGGCGGAGTCGGGGTCGCTTCTGGAAACCCGTGACGTGGTTTTCATCGCTCTGTTTGCCGCGATTGTCGCGTCGCTTGCCGCCTTCCCCCCGATCACGCTTCCCCTGGCGGGCGTTCCGATCACGGCGCAAACCCTCGGGGTCATGCTGGCGGGTGGCGTAATCGGCGCGGTTCGGGGTGGTCTTGCGATTGTCCTGTTTCTTCTCCTTGTGGCGATCGGACTGCCGCTTCTGCCTGGTGGACGAGGTGGGTTCGGCGTGTTTCTCGGGCCGACCGGGGGGTTCCTGATTGGCTGGATTGGTGCGGCTTTCGCGATCGGCTACATGACCGAGTGGTTGTGGGATCGGCTCAACTTTGTCCTTGCCTTCACGATCTGCATCCTTGGTGGTGTGATCGTGCTCTATGCCATCGGCGTGCCATGGGTGGCATTCGTTGCCAAGATCCCGCTTTGGACGGCGCTGACCGGCTCGCTGTCCTTCATCCCCGGTGACATCGTGAAGGCGCTGATCGCAGCTGGGGTGATCATGACCGTGAAACGCTCCTATCCGATCATCCAGCCCCGGACGCAGGCCGACAGTGCGGGACGGCCCGGCGGACCCGAGTGAATATCGAATTCGCAGATGTCACAGTGAAAAAGGGCGATGTCATCGTCCTTGAGGACATATCCATCCGTCTTTCAGAACGTCGTGTCGGCGTGATCGGCCGCAACGGATCGGGCAAGAGCACCTTCGCACGGCTTTTCAACGGCATCGAGACGCCGACATCCGGCAAATTGCTGCTGGACGGGGTGCCCGAACGAAAGAACCTCAGGCGGCATGTCGGTTTCGTGTTCCAAAACCCGGACAACCAGATCGTCTATCCGATCGTCGAGGAAGATCTGGCGTTCGGACTCAGGAATCTCAAGCTTTCGAAGACCGAGATCGAAGAACGGATCGTCGATGCCATGCGCCAGCTCGGGCTCGAACATCTGCGAAATCGGTTTACCCATCAGCTGAGCGGCGGCGAGAAGCAGATGATCGCGCTCGTCGGGGTGCTGGTGATGCGCCCACGGATGATCGTGTTCGACGAGCCGACCACGCTTCTCGATCTTTGGAACAAGCAGACGTTCATGGCAATGATCACGGACCTGCCGCAACATGTCGTCGTTGTTTCCCACGATCTCGAGCTTCTACGAGGTTTCGACCGGATCTTGCACATCGAAGCGGGACGGATCGTGGCCGACGGAGATCCGGCATCGGTGATCGATGGCTATATTGCAAGCTCTCGATGCTGACGGATCTCTACGTTTTCGGCGACAGCCCGCTCCACCGCATCCGCCCGGGCGTGAAGATCCTGGCGCTGGTTCTCGTTTGCACCCTGCTTTTCATCCTTGAAGGCTGGCCGATGGTGAGCCTTGGCGGAGCCTTGGTTGCCCTTTGTTTCGCCCTGTCCGGTTTGCGCCTCCGTCATGTCGTCGCGGCGCTCCGACCTGCCTTGTGGATCCTGCTCGTGATCTTCCTGGTCCAGACCTATTTGACCGACATCCTTTTCGCATCATTCGTGGTATTCCGCTTCGCGGTCCTTATCCTTGCGGCGACAGTGGTCACCGCGACGACCCGGACCAGCGAAATGGTTGACGGTATTCTGGCCGGGTTGAGGTTCGCACCATCCTGGGTTCCTAAGAACCAGATTGCGCTCGGCGTGTCCCTGTGCCTGCGTTTCATTCCGCTTGTTCTCTCGGTATTTCAGGATGTCCGCCAGGCTCAGCGGGCGCGGGGGCTTGACCGCAACATGATCGCTTTGCTTGTGCCGCTTGTTGTGCGAACCCTGAAAACCGCCGATGAAGTGGCTCAGGCGATCCATGCGCGTTCATTCGATTGAGACGCTGATGGCTGTTCCTCCCGCGGCGTGGTTTCAGGTGGGTGGGGCATTATGGCGTGCGTTATGAAACAGCCGCGAGCCGTCAGAAGATTTTCCTGCCGCCAATTGTCACCACTGATGGCAGATGCGCTCAGTGTGGAGGATATGACCGATATTTCGCCCGTCGGTGAGAGAGCAGGTGCCGACATGTCGCTCATACGACATCTTGCCACTCAAGCTGCATGATACCGTTTGCGAACGCACAAGCTCACGCATGCGTCGGGTCGCCTTGTTGCCCTCCATACTGCCGATTTCGGCGCAGTCGAGGTCAGCGATCCTGATTGGAACCTGCGCGACTTCGATCGTGTCGCCGTCGCGCACATGCGTGACGCGGCCTTCGATTGATCGTCCAGAAGGCTTCGCATTCTGGCTCTTTCGGTTGATGCCTTTCCAGGCATCACCGCCGCGCAGGATCGTGGTGCTTGGTGCAGGTGACACTTCATGATCGATATTCGAACCCGCCATGCCCAACGGTCGAGGCGCCAGCGCCAGAAGGGCAAGGACAAGTAAGCCGGGACCAATCAGCCGCGACGCCCTGCGTTTCGCACGCCTGTGGCGAAGGCATATGATATTGCAACCGCCGACCATGGCGCTTCATTAAACCAAGGGTGGGGCCGGAATATGGCGCTGCGTCAATGAAAATCCCGGCTCGGGAAGAGCTTTTTCGCCTGTTCCCTCGGGTGCCTGGCCGAGGGGCGGTTGTTGCCAGCGGCGGGCAGCCCTGTTTCATGCGCTTGCCCGTCATGCGTGCCGCTCGGTGCAGGCCGACCGAGGGTTGAAAGCATTGGCGAGAGGTCTTCGATCCGTTCGGCAATCAGGTGCGTGACCTGGCCCTCCCGTTCGATCCGGCCGGTCACGCACAGCAAGCGCCCGGCGATCACCGCCTTGCGGAAGGTTTCGTAGATCTTGCGCCAGACCATGACATTGGCCACGCCGGTCTCGTCCTCCAGCGTCAGGAAGATCACGCCCGAGGCCGTGCCGGGGCGCTGGCGGGTGATGACGAGGCCGGTGACGGTGACCCGGCCTCTGGCCTGTGCCAGCCGTTCATGGGGGATGCTCTCGGGCAGGCGTGGTCGCAGAAGTTCCAGCGGATGAGCGCGCAGTGAAAGGCGCAGGGCGAGATAGTCCTCGATCACCTCCTGCCCGAGCGTCATGGCAGGCAGATCGACGGGGGGCTCTGTGCCGCCCTCGCCATCCCTTCCGAACAGTGGCAGCGGCTTCGGCGCGCGCAAGGCCCGGACAGCCCAAAGCGCATCGCGGCGCGTGAGCCTGAGCACGGCAAAGGCATCGGCCTCGGCCAGCCGTTCAAGCATATCGGGATGCACCCCCGCCCGGCGCCAGAGGCTTTCGACATCCGCATAGCCATTGCCCCGCGCGGCAACGATCCAGGTGGCGTCCTCCTCGCGCAGTCCCTTGATCTGACGAAATCCCAGGCGCACGGCCAGTTCCCCATCCGCGCGCGGCTCCAGCGTGCAATCCCATTCCGAATGGTTGATCGAAACGGGCCGCACCTCGACCCCGTGCTCACGCGCATCGCGCACGAGTTGCGCAGGGGCGTAAAATCCCATCGGCTGGCTGTTCAGGAGCGCACAGGTAAAGACCGCCGGGTGATGGCATTTGAGCCAGGCCGAGATATAGACCAGCCGCGCGAAGCTTGCCGCGTGGCTTTCGGGAAATCCATAGGAACCGAAGCCCTCGATCTGGGCAAAGCACCGCTCGGCGAAATCCGCGGCGTACCCACGCGAGAGCATCCCCGAGACGAAGCGATCCCGAAACGCGCCGATGGTGCCCATCCGCTTGAACGTGGCGAGGCTGCGGCGCAGCCGGTCGGCCTCGGCCGCCGAAAAACCGGCGGCGACCACCGCGATCTGCATCGCCTGTTCCTGAAACAGCGGCACGCCATAAGTGCGCCCCAGTACCTCCATCATCGCGGGGCCGAGATCCTCGACCTTCTCCTTGCCCTGGCGGCGGTTGATGAAGGGGTGCACCATGCCGCCCTGGATCGGGCCGGGACGGACAATGGCCACCTCGCAAACCAGATCATAGAACTTGCGCGGCCGCATCCGGGGCAGGAAGTTGAGCTGCGCCCGGCTTTCCACCTGGAACACGCCGATGGCATCGGCCCGGCACAGCATGTCATAGACGCGGGCGTCTTCGGGGGGCACGTTGGCCAGTGTCAGGTGTTTCTGGCGATGGTCCCGCAACAGCCCGAACGCCTTGCGGATACAGGTCAGCATACCAAGGCCCAGCACATCGACCTTCAACAGGCCAAGTGCGTCGATGTCATCCTTGTCCCATTCGATGATGGTGCGATCTTCCATCGCCGCGTTCTCGATCGGGCAGAGTTCATCGAGCCGTCCATGGGTGATGACAAATCCGCCGACATGCTGGCTGAGATGCCGGGGAAAGCCGATGATTTCACCGATCAACCTGGCCGCCAGCGCCACGCGCCTGTCCGCCGGATCAATGCCGGCATCACGCATCCGGTCCTCATTCGGTGCGCTGGAGGACCAGCCCCAGATCTGCCCGGAAAGCCGGGCGATCACGTCCTGGCTCAGCCCCATGACCTTGCCGACCTCGCGGATTGCGGCGCGTGAGCGGAAATGGATCACGGTGGCGGTCAGCCCGGCGCGATGGCGGCCGTAGCGCTCATAGATCCACTGGATCACTTCTTCGCGCCGCTCATGCTCGAAATCCACGTCGATGTCGGGTGGTTCACCACGCTCCTTGCTGATGAACCGCTCGAAGATCAGCGTGATGCTCTCGGGGGGAACCTCGGTCACGCCCAAGAGGTAACAGACCACCGAATTGGCCGCTGATCCGCGCCCCTGGCACAGGATGCCACGCGACCGGGCGAAGGCCACGATGTCATGCACGGTCAGGAAATAAGGCGCATAGCCCATCTCGTCGATGAGTTTCAGTTCCTTGTCGACACGTGCGGCGATCTTGGCGGGTGGCCCGTCCGGGTAACGCCAGCGCAGCCCCTCGCGCGCAAGCCGGTCGAGCCGGTTCTGGGCCGGTTCGCCCTCCCGGGCCTCGTCGGGATACTGATAACGCAGGTCGTCGAGGCGAAAGGCGCATTGATCGGTGATCTCCAGGGTACGGCGGATCGCGGCGGGATAACGATGGAACATGCGGCCCATCTCGGTGCCGGATTTGAGCCGGTGCTCGCCATGGGTCAGGCGGCGGGCGCCGATCGTGTCGATGGTGCAGCCCTCGCGCAGGCAGGTCAGAACATCGGCAAGCGGGCGCCGGGCCGAACGATGCATCAGCACATCACCGACCGCCACCATAGGCAGGCCGGAAACCTGCGAAAGTCGTGCCAGCCGGTCGAGGCGTGGCTGGTCGCGCCCATCATAGATTGGTGCAGCCCCGAGAAAGCACTGGCCGGGAAAGGTGCGCCGCATGTCGCGCAGCTCGACCGACAGGTTTGCCTGCCCCGACCCCTCCATCGGATCTGGGGGCAGTGCGACCAGAACCATACCACTCCCCCAGTTCACCAGATCCTTTCGTGTGAGATGACACGCGCCCTTTCCGGCCCGGCGTTTGCCCAGCGAGAGGAGCCGTGTCAGACGCGACCAGGCGACAACATCCCGTGGCAGGGCCAGCCATTCGACAGGGCTATCGCTCAGCGCGATCCGCGCGCCAGGGATCAACCTGGGCAGGGGCTGGTCGAGGTTGATCCGAGGACCATCATCCAGAGGTGTCGGGTTCAGGATCTGACGGCTGGAATGATCGGTGGTCCGACGCGAGCGAATGTCGGGTGCATCCTGTAATGCGCCCGCTGCTTCGCGCGCCTCGTTGTGCAGCCGGTCCAGTTCCTTGAGGGCAGAAAAGGCGCGTACCACGCCCGCCACCGAATTGCGGTCGGTGATGGCAATGGCGGCAAGGCCCAGTTCGGCCGCGCGCGTGACCAGCTCCTCGGGATGCGAGGCGCCATGCAAGAAGGTGAAGTTCGTGGTCACGCACAGCTCGGCATAAGCGGTCATGCGAACTCTCCCTGCACCGACCACGCCGGCGATTGCGGTGTATGAAAAAGCCAGAGTCGTGGCCCCTCACGCGTCTCGATGCGCCAATAGTCACGCAATCCAGACTGCCAGTCGGGATCAATGAGCCACCATTCCGGTGCGATGCGTTCCGGTCCCGTGGCGCGCATCGTGGTAAACTGCATCCGCCGCCAACGGAACCGCACAGGCGGATGCCCAGGGTGGTCCATGCCGCGAATCGCCACGGGCTCGGGCGGAAAAATGATGATCGGGCGTTCCGGTCCTGTTCGCGGTGGCGGGGGGGCCGCCTCGCTATAGGCCGCAGGCGCCAGCAGGAAGCTGCGCTCGGGAATCGTGCTTTCGGCGGGCAGAAGGCGCAACACCCGCTCGAACCCCAACCGATTGCCAAGCCGGGAGAAGAGATCAGCGAGCGCATCCTCGTGACGCATGGCCTGCCCGCCCCCGATTTGCTCAGGCGGCAGACTCTCGGTCACATGGGCCTCCAGCCGCATCGCCTCGATGCCGAACCCGGCCTCGACATCCGCGATTCCCTTGCTGAAAAGCGCCGCGATTCGCTCAGGGTTGCGCATCGGGCGGGCAAGACCGATCTCGACCCGCGCGATTTCCCGGTCCACCCGGTGCAGATCGAGGCGCAAGCGCCGGGCGCCCATATGGTGTTGGCCCAACGTGTGGCAAAGACGTTCCAGCAGGCGGGTAAGCCCCGCCATCACGTCGGCCTGCAAGCCAATCGGCTCCGGCAGGGTCATGCGCACCCCGAAATGCGGCGCTTCCGTTTCTGCGGCAACGGGTTCCGGCTGATGCCCAAGCGCCTGATCGAGCCGCAGGATGAGGCCGGACCCGAACCGGCGTGCCAGCGGTGCCCGCGGCTGAGTGATCAGATCGGCGATCCGGGTCAATCCCATGCGCCCAAGTGCCTGTGTCGTCTCCGTATCGATCCGCAAGGCGCTGACCGGCAGGGGGCCGATCTTGTCGACAAGTCGGCCTTCTGGGATGATTCCACCACCGTGACGCGCCAACGCATGCGCCGCGCCGCGGGTCCCGGCAATGGCGCTGACCACGGAGAGCCCGGCACGCGCCATGCGCGCATGCAGATCGGCCCGAAGGTCTTGCTCACCTCCGAACAGATGCGGCACGCCCGTAATATCAGCGATCAGGCCATCCGATCCGTCCCGCGCCACCATCGGCGCATAGCGCCCCATCCAGCGGTGGAGCGCGGCTAGCGCAGCGGCCTCTCGGACGATATCCGCAGGCCGGGTGATGAGATCCGGGCAGATCGCGCGCGCATCCGCGAGCGTCATGCCGCGATGCAGCCCGCTCCGCTCAGCGATCTCGTTCAGGCAATGCAGATGTTCCGTATTCCTCGACCGGTGGACCAGGGCAAAAGGCCCTTCAGCCGGACGCCTCCGCAGCATGGTGTCGCTGGCCAGCCTCGGAAACCAGGTTGAAAGCAGCCGTCGCGCCATTCCAATGCAGTATCCAGCTTCCCGTTGTTCCCTTTTTGTTCTTATTAAGGGACCAGTGATGCAGAGTCGAGTCATGGTCCGCGCTGGCAATGTCCGTGCTGGCAATCGGATCGCAATGCCAGCGCGTCTCAGCGGCGTTGCTGCCCTGGCCTTCGCGGATCAGCATCACCCCGGTGGTTTGGCCCGTCTCGGCCGCCAATTGAAGCCGCCGCCCCGCCGTGAGCGACAACTGACTCGAAGGCTCGGCGATCACCAGCCCAACAGCAGGGCTGCGCAGGGCTTCCTCGACCGTCCACAAAAGATCGATCTCGGTGATGGGACGGATGACGTGCAGACGTTGTCCTACACCCTCGGGCAAACCGCGCAGCATCGGCAGATGGCGCGCCCGTGGAGGCAGAATCCAGATCAGGGGACCGGCATGGTGCGCTGCCTGGAACAGTGCGAAGGCGCGACGGCCGCGTCCTTCCACCTCATGCACCCGTGCCGACCTCAAGCGGAACAATTGTTCTTGCACGAACTCAGGCCGCATCTTCACGCACGCCTTCAGCCACGATCTTCAGCACACCATCCGGCAGCGGGCGCTGGAGCCCGAGCGCATCCTCGGTCGGAGCAGTCAGCCAGCGCTGCCATTCTTCAGGCTTGGTCAGGATGACCGGCATGGCCTTGGGATGGACAGGGCGCACTTCGGCATTGGGCGAACAGGTGAGAAAGCCGAACAGGTCTGCCGTCACCTCGCCTTCCTTGAGCTTGCGCACAGAGGTCCATTCGGTGCGGAGCCCGGCGAAGAAAGCGAGCGGGCGATCCTCGCCCAGTGCGAACCAGACCGGCGAATTGTGGAGGGCACCGGGACGGCCGTCGGGTTCGGCAAAGCTGGTGAAGGGCACAAGGCAGCGATGCGCGATCCCCAGCCAGCGACGCCAGTGGGATGAGCCCAGATTACGGATATTGGTTACCCCCCTATCGGTGCGTTTGCCCTCCAGAGCTTTCGCGGGTGATGGCATGCCCCATCGCGCCATGGCCAGTTGCCAGCCTCCAGACGGTGCATGTCGGACGATTGGTGCCGAATAATCCGGATAGATGCCTGGCTGAGATGGCAGGTTGCCGGTCTGGTCATTCATTGCGCCGGTCAGAACTTCCTCGAAGAGGTGGCGCACCGCGTCCTGGCTCTTGGTCTGGGAGTAGAGGTTGCACATATGTAGTGCTTTCGACTGCATCATGGGTAAAGGCCCGGGACATTACCAGAACAACCGTGATCTGAGAAGGGTCGTGCGCATGCTGCATTTGCTTTGGCGTCCATTTGTCCTGGTGCCGGGATGCCTCTCGTAGGCTGATTTCAGCGGCGCCGTGCATCGGGATTGCGCAAATTCACATTGAACAATGAAACCGGGGCAATCCGGCTTGCAGGCCGACACATTCTGCCTGTCGCCGCTCGGCGTGCGCATTATCTTGCACGCATCAAGGCGATGTGCATTATATAGCATAATCGCGAGTCGCGGTGATGCGGCACCGTCCGGGAGGGGGCGGGACAGGCGGTCGGCAGGACAGGGAGGAAACCGGATGTCTGACAACCAGAATGCAGCAATCTATTTCGTTGATCGCCATATTGCCGAGGGGCGGGCCGACAAGCCCGTGTTCCGAGAGACGGCGGGTGCGAAACGCGAATTAAGTTACGGCCGGCTTGCCGATCAGAGCGCGCGCTTTGCCGGTGCGTTGGGCAAGGCGGGCATCCGCCGTGAGGAGCGCATTCTTCTCCTGATGCTTGATACCAATGATTTGCCCGTGGCGTTCTGGGGGGCGATCCGGGCGGGGGTGGTGCCGATCCCGCTCAACACCTTGTTGGCGGCGTCGGTCTACGACGAGATTTTCCATGACAGCCGCGCCTCGGCGCTGTTCGTGTCGGCCGAACTTTACGAAACGATCAAACCCGCACTGCCCCTCAACCCGTTCATCCGGACTGTGGTCGTGGTGGGGGGCGATTCGCCCGAAGGCACGACCTCTTTCGAAGATTTCATGGAGGGGGCCGAGTCTTTGGCGCCGGTGGTGGCCTGCGAGGATGAAATCGCCTTCTGGCTCTACTCCAGTGGCTCGACCGGGCGGCCCAAGGGGGTCAAGCATGTGCATGGGGCGCTCAGGGCCACGTCGGACAGCTATGGCGCGCAGGTCTTGCAGATACGTGAGGATGACGTGGTGTTCTCGGCGGCGAAGATCTTCTTTGCCTATGGGCTGGGCAACGCGATGACATTCCCGATGTCGGTGGGGGCGACGACGATCCTGTTCAGCGGGCGACCGACGCCCGAGTCGGTGTCGGCCATTCTGCGAGACGAGCAGCCGACGGTGTTTTGCGGGGTGCCGACGCTCTATGCTGCGCTGCTGCATCATTGGGAGTTGGGTGGAACATGCCCCGATGCGCCGTTGCGCACCTCGATTTCCGCCGGCGAGGCTCTTCCGGCCGAGATCGGGCGGAAATGGCAGGCGATGTGCGGGACCGACATCATGGACGGCGTAGGATCGACCGAGATGCTGCACATCTTTCTGTCCAACAAGCCCGGGGATATCGAATACGGCACCTCGGGGACGGCGGTGCCGGGATACGATGTGAGGCTCGTCGATGAGGCGGGCGAAGAGGTCGGCCCTCGCGAGGTGGGCGAGCTTCTGGTGCGGGGCGCCTCGGCAGCGGAAGGATACTGGAACCAGCGCGGCAAGAGCCGGGCGACCTTCGAGGGGGAATGGACCCGCACAGGCGACAAGTACGAGCGCAACGAGGCGGGACGTTTCATTTACTGTGGCCGCACAGATGACATGTTCAAGGTTTCGGGCATCTGGGTCAGCCCGTTCGAGGTGGAACAGGCGCTGATGTCGCATCCCAAGGTTCTGGAAGCGGCGGTGGTTGCCTGGCGCGACGCGGAGGAACTGGAAAAGCCCAAGGCCTTTGTCGTGCTCAAGGGCGGCGCGGACGAGGCGCCTCTGGCGGAGTTGAAAGAATTCGTCAAGGAGCGCATCGGCAAATGGAAATATCCCCGCTGGATCGAGGTGGTGGACGAGTTGCCGAAGACCCCGACGGGCAAGATCCAGCGGTTCAAGTTGCGCAAGGACGCGTGACGATGCTTGCCCGCGGGGAAGGTGCCGGGGCCATCGAGGTCGATGGTTATTGGTTGGAATACCGGATGATCGGCCCGCGTGATGGCCCCGTGATCGTGCTGCTGCACGAGGGGCTGGGCTGTGTCGCGTTGTGGCGGGATTTCCCGGAGCGTCTGGCGGCGGTAACGGGGCTGGGGATCTTTGCCTATTCGCGGGCTGGATACGGGCAGTCGGACGGTGTGCCGCTGCCCCGACCGCTGCATTATATGACGCGCGAAGCCTGTGAGGTGTTGCCGCGGGTTCTGGACGCGGTGGGCGCGGAACGGGTCGTCCTGATGGGGCATAGCGACGGGGCGACGATCGCTGCGATTCACGCGGGGAAAGTGGAGGATTCGCGGGTAAAGGGCGTGATCCTGATGGCGCCGCATTTCTTTACCGAGCCCTTGGGTCTTGCCGCAATTGCCGAGGCCAAGTGCGCCTATGATGCGGGCGGTTTGCGCCAGCGGATGGCGAAATATCACCGTGACCCGGACAATGCCTTTCGTGGTTGGAACGATGCGTGGCTGGCCGCGGGGTTTCGAGACTGGAACGTGGCCGATGCGATCGACGGTATCGGTGTGCCGATCCTCGCTGTTCAGGGTGAGGGGGACGAATATGGTACATTGGCGCAGATCGAGGAGATCGAGAAGCGAGCGCGCGTCCCATTGGATCGGTTGATCCTGCCCGATTGCGGGCATGCGCCGCAATTCGACCAAGCGGAGGTGGTTCTGGCGGCAATGGGTGAGTTCCTGTCGCGGCGGGTCGGATGGTGAAGGTGGTGGCAGATATCGCGCTACCGGACCGGGCCTATGTTCCGGGGCAGGGACCGCGACATCCCGAAGGGGCGTTCGACCGTCTGCGCGCGACGGCGCGGCCGGGGATGAGCGCCAAAGCGCTGGCCGGGTCGGATGCGTGGCGCGGCGGCCTCTGGTTCCTGGCAAATGGGTACTTCTGGGAGGCGCATGAGGTGATCGAGCCGGTCTGGATGGCGTTGCCGCCCAATTCGGCTGAGCGGCGTATGGCACAGGCGGTGATCCAACTGGCCAACGGGGCACTGAAGCTGAGGATGGGGTGGCCGGGTGCGGCCGCGCGGCTGGCCGATCAGGTCGAGGCGTTGTGCGATGAAACCGCGGGGCCGGTGATGGGCATTCATGGTGCGGAAATGCGCGCGGCGGCGATGGCCTTGCGTGATGAACAGGGTGATGGCGATTCGAGGATGTGCAATATTATGCATAAATCATGTGCGCGATTTTCCAAGTTTATACGGGAAGTATAAAGAAAACATACACTTGTATTTAGCATTATTTTGCACTGGCAAGTTTACAGTCGTTGACTTTGGAATTATGATGCGATGACAGGGAGGCCCCGAAAGGGGTGAGCGCGAATGACCGAGAAGATGATCGACTTTCAGACCGATCCGTCGAAATACCGCCATTGGCGGGTGGAGTATGACGGACCCGTTGCCAATCTCTACATGGACGTGGACGAGGATGGGGGGCTCTTCGAAGGCTATCAGCTCAAGCTCAATTCCTATGACCTGGGCGTGGATATCGAGTTGAACGATATCGTGCAGCGGATGCGTTTCGAGCATCCCGAGGTCAAGGTTGTGGTGATGCGGTCGGGCAAGGACAACGTGTTCTGCGCCGGGGCGAATATCCGTATGCTGGGCGGGGCGGCACATTCCCACAAGGTGAATTTCTGCAAGTTCACCAACGAGACCCGCAACACCTATGAGGCGGCCGAGGCCGATAGCGGGCAGAAATACATTGCTGCCATCAAGGGGTCGTGCGCCGGGGGCGGATACGAGTTGGCACTGGCCTGCAACTACATCATGCTCACCGATGACAGCACCTCGAACGTGGCGCTGCCCGAGGTCCCGCTTCTCGCGGTGTTGCCGGGTACCGGCGGTCTGACGCGGGTGACGGACAAGCGGCAGATGCGGCGCGACCGGGCCGATGTGTTCTGTGCCATGGAAGAGGGTATCCGGGGCAAGCGCGCCAAGGAATGGAAGCTGGTTGACGAAGTGGTGCCGAATTCGCGTTTTGACGAGACGGTGGCCGAGCGGGCGCGCGAATTCGCCGCCGCATCGTCCCGGCCGGATGACGCGAAGGGGATCGAACTGACCCCGCTCAAGCGTGAGATCGGGGCGGATGCGTTGACCTATTCGGCTGTCGAGGTCGAACTTGACCGCAAGGGGCGCAAGGCCACGATCACGGTGAAGGGGCCGGAGGGTGGCGCGCCAGCGGATATGGAGGCTTTCATCGCGCAGGGGGCCGAGGCGTGGATGCTGCGCGCGGCACGCGAGTTGGAGGATGCGATCCTGCACCTGCGCCTCAACGAAATGGAGTTGGGACTGTGGGTGATCCGCACCCAGGGCGATCCTGCGCAGGTCATGGCGCATGAGGCATTGCTGCTGGACAATCGCGATCACTGGCTCGCCAACGAGGTTCTGCAATTGTGGAAGCGGGTGTTGAAGCGGGTCGACGTGACCTCGCGCAGCCTTGTTGCGCTTGTCGAGCACGGATCGTGTTTCGCGGGGGTTCTGGCCGAGCTTCTTTTCGCGGTCGATCGGTCCTACATGATGGAGGACGAGTTCGAGGGCGACAATCGCCCGATGGCGACGGTGACGCTCTCGCAGAGCAATTTCGGACAATATCCGATGGGCAATGACCTGAGCCGGCTCGCGACGCGGTTTATCGGCGACGAGGCATCGGTCGAGGCGGCACGCGCCCAGATCGGCGAAGCCCTGGAGGCCGAAGAGGCGGACGAGCTGGGGTTGGTGACCTATATCCTCGACGATATCGACTGGGAGGACGAGATCCGCATCTTCATGGAGGAGCGTGCGAGCTTTAGCCCCGACGCCATGACGGGAATGGAGGCGAATCTGCGTTTCGCCGGGCCCGAGACGATGGAGACGCGCATCTTTGGCCGTCTGACCGCGTGGCAGAACTGGATTTTCAACCGGCCGAACGCGGTCGGCCCGGACGGGGCCTTGCAGCGGTATGGCAGCGGTGTGCGCGGTGGCTTCAACATGGAGCGTGTGTGATGGAGGGCGGGCCGGGCTGAGTCCCGACCCGATGCAAATCCGGGCGTGGGGCATATTCATCCCGCCAACCCGGCGACAAGGAGGAATGATATGCTCGACGTGATCAATGTGAGTTACGATACCCAGATCCCCAACAATGTGGGGCTGAGTTCGGACAAGAAGGTGCTCAAGGCGCTTGAGAAATGGCACCCGGGCTATATCGACTGGTGGAACAAGCTCATCCCCCAGAATTTCCAGGAATCGCTGGTCTATCTACGCACCGCCGTTTCGGTCGATCCCAAGGGTTGGGCCAAGTTCGACTATGTGAAGATGCCGGAATACCGCTGGGGCGTTCTGCTGGCGCCGCAGGTCGAAGATCGTCGTATCCCGTGCGGCGAACATGCGGGTCAGCCGGCGTGGCAGGAGGTGCCGGGCGAGTATCGCAACATGCTCAAGCGGCTGATCGTGATCCAGGGCGATACCGAGCCCGCATCGGTCGAGCAGCAACGCCTGCTGGCGCTGACGGCGCCGTCGCTTTACGACATGCGCAACCTTTTCCAGGTGAACGTCGAGGAGGGCCGCCACCTGTGGGCGATGGTCTATCTGCTGCACAAATATTTCGGTCGCGATGGCCGGGAAGAGGCCGATGATCTGTTGCGGCGCCAGTCGGGCAGTGAAGAGGCTCCGCGGATGCTGGGCGCGTTCAACGAGGAAACGCCGGATTGGCTGTCATTCTTCATGTTCACATATTTCACCGACCGCGATGGCAAGATGCAGTTGGAATCACTGGCGCAGTCCGGGTTCGATCCGTTGTCGCGCACCTGCCGCTTCATGCTGACCGAAGAAGCGCACCACATGTTCGTGGGAGAGACCGGCGTGGGCCGGACGATTCAGCGCACCTGCGAGGTGATGAAGGAAAACGGGATCGACGATCCTTATGACACCGACCGCATCCGTGCGCTGGGCGTCATCGACCTGCCGCTGATCCAGAAGAAGCTGAACCTGCATTACACGCTTTCGCTTGATCTTTTCGGACAGGAGGTTTCGACCAATGCCGCCAATGCGTTCAATGCGGGGATCAAGGGACGCTATCAGGAAAACCGGCTGACCGATGATCACAAGCTGACCGGCGACACCTATACGGTGTGGGATATCGTCGATGGCAAGGTGGTGCAGAAAGAGGTGCCCGCGCTCACCGCGATCAACATGCGGCTGCGCGACGACTATACCCGCGATGCGGCAGGTGGCGTGGGCCGCTGGAACAAGATCATCGAGAAGGCCGGGATCGATTTCCAGCTGAAGCTGCCGCACGAGGCATTCCATCGCAAGATTGGCGTCTTCGCTGACAAGCTGATCGATCCGGAAGGCCGGTTCATCACGGGCGCCGAATATGATGAGGGCATGAAGAAATGGCTGCCCAGCCATGCCGATGGTGACTACATCCAGTCCCTGATGAAGCCGGTTTATGAACCGGGCAAATACGCCAGTTGGATCGCGCCACCCAAGGTCGGGATCGACAACAAACCGGGCGATTTCGAATATGTGAAACTGCACATGGCATGACCCATGGCTTGATCTGACGCAAGGCAGCATGAGCCGGGGCGTGGCAAACGCGTCCCGGCAGCGATGAAAGGGAGACGGGGCATGACCATCAGCATCACCAGAAGCAAGGCCGAAACCGAACGTTGCAGGGCTTTGGCGGCCAAGGTGACCCAACTGGGCACTCCTTGCGTCGGTTGCAAGAATTGCCGCGGGCTTTGCAAGGAGCTTATCGAGATGATGACTTTGCCCGAACTGATCCTGAAGAGTACGCGCGAGTCGGCATGAATACACCCGTCAAACAGCATCTCATCGACCCGGAAATCTGTATTCGCTGCTATACCTGCGAGATGACCTGTCCGATCGAGGCGATCACCCATGATGACATGAATGTCGTGGTGGATGCGGACAAGTGCAATTTCTGTATGGACTGCATTCCGGTCTGTCCTACCGGTTCGATCGACGAGTGGCGGGTGGTGAACACGCCCTATTCGCTGGAGGAACAGTTCGGCTGGTCCGAATTGCCGCCACAGGAGGATCTGGGCGAGGCCGAAACCGGGATGGAGGCCCTTGACGAGGCGATGGCCGCGCTTCTGGCCGAAGCGCATGCCGGTGCGGGGGGCAAGGCGGTGGCGCCGAAATCGGCGGCCAGGCCCGCGATCAACCTTTATACACTGGCAAAACCGGCCGTGGCGAAGGTGCAGGGCAATTACCGGCTGACCGATGACCCGGAGCACGATGTGCGCCATATCATCCTCGATATGGGGGGACTGCCTTTTCCAGTGCTGGAGGGGCAGAGCGTGGGTGTCATCCCGCCGGGTGAGGACGAGAACGGCAAGCCGCATCTGCCACGACTTTATTCCGTTTCGAGCCCGCGCGACGGCGAGCGACCGAATTACAACAATATTTCGCTGACCGTGAAGCGGGAGCCGGATGGGCTGTGTTCGAATTACCTATGTGATCTCGAGAAGGGGGCCGAGCTGAACTTGACCGGGCCGTTCGGGGCGACCTTCCTGTTGCCCGACGATGCCGAGGCGCGGCTTCTGATGATCTGCACCGGCACTGGAAGCGCGCCGATGCGGGCCTTCACCATGCGCCGTCAACGTGCGGTTGGCGGCAAGTCGGGCGGGATGCTGATGTTTTTCGGAGCCCGTAATCCCGAAAGCCTGCCCTATTTCGGACCGCTCAAGAAGGTGCCTGAAAACCTGCTCAAGCAGGAACTGGTTTATTCCCGCCTGGATGGGCAGGCCAAGGAATACGTGCAAGATCGGATGATGGCTCGCGAAGAAGCGGTTGCCGAGATGTTGACGGACCCTGCCACGCATATCTACATATGCGGCCTGAAGGGGATGGAGGATGGTGTCGAACACGCGCTGACCAATATCGCCGAAAGCATTGGACAACCTTGGGCTACCCTGCGTGACGTGATGCGCAGTGAAGGGCGCTATCACGTGGAAACCTACTAAGCATGAAAACGAAATCGGGCCTGCCGCCCTTTGAACACGAAATCCGCGTCGCATGGGGTGACTGCGATCCGGCGCGCATCGCTTATACGGGCCGCATCCCGAACTGGGCGCTGGACGCGATCAATGCCTGGTGGGAGCATCACCTTGATGGCGACGGGTGGTTCCAGATGGAACTGGACCGTGGTTATGGCACACCGTTCGTGCATATGAGTCTGGATTTCCGGCATGTGATCACGCCGCGCCACAGACTGATCTGCAAGGTCGCGCCGACCCGGCTCGGCACCAAGTCGATCGAGTTTCGTGTCGAGGGATATCAGGATGGCAAACTCTGCTTCGAGGGCCGGTTCGTCTGTGTTTTTATCGTCGCGAAGGAGTTCACGTCGCGCGCAGCACCGCCAGAAATTCGTGCGGTTGTCGAACCTCTGTTGGTCGGGGGGCCGGAATAATAGTGCAGTCCGCACCTTAAGCGGAGGGTGTCAATTGATTTGAACCGGCCAAGCGGCTAGAGTTTATGCATTATTTTTCCTGTGAGTGGTGAATGACCGAGATCACCAATTTCAGGGGTGAGGTGGCAAAGCCCGACACCGACACCCTTGCGGACTGCGCGGCCGATGCATTGCTCAGGCGCGTCGGTGAGCGTGTGCGCCGAGCCCGCGAGCGCAAGGGTATTCCGCGCCGGGTGCTGTCGGAAAGGTCTGGGGTCTCGCCGCGCTATCTCGCGCAGCTTGAGGCCGGAGCGGGGAATATTTCGATCGGCTTGCTACAGCGTGTTGCAACGGCGCTCGACCACCGTATCGAATGGCTGGTCGGTGAGGAGGATCCGTGGACCTCGGATGCGCTGCGGGTCGCGCGCTTGTTTCGGGTCGCGAATTCGGACGTACAGCAAGCGGTTCTCGAAAAGCTGAATACCACCGAAAGCATGACCAGCCGCGCCCAACGCGTTTGCCTTATCGGATTGCGGGGGGCGGGAAAATCAACATTGGGGCGGCTGGGTGGTGAGGCGCTGGGCGTTCCATTCGTCGAGTTGAACCGTGATATCGAGGATCACAGTGGCATGCCCATCGACGAGGTGATGGCCTTCTATGGGCAGGATGGTTACCGCAATCTTGAAGCGCAGGCGGTGCGCCGCGTGATCGAAAAACACGATACGCTGATCCTTGCCGTGGCGGGGGGTATTGTTGCCGAACCGGAAACATTTGAGCTTCTTCTCAACCATTTTTACACGATCTGGATACGAACCTCGCCTGAGGAACATATGAGCCGGGTGCGTGAGCAAGGCGATGAACGCCCGATGGCAGGCAATGCCGAAGCAATGGAGCAACTCGAAGCGATCCTGTCGAGCCGAGAGCCGCTTTATGAAAAGGCAATGGCCCAGATCGAAACCTCCGGGCGCACGGTTGAGCAATCGGTTTCAGACCTCGTGACGGTGATCGAGCATCATGGATTTCTGCGCTGACTCGGGTGAAGGGAATTTCCGCCCAAGAGTAGGCGTATGCTTTCAATGACAGCGCGGTCGGGTTACACTGCGACAGCTTTCCCAAGGCGGAATACGGCTGACGGGATTTCACAGGCATGGCCAAAAACCCGGTCGAATCGGGGCAAGGGGCCGGAGCGGGCAGAGGAAATGGAATGGGTTTCGTGAGAATGAAGGGTGTCGGTCCGGATCGTGCCGGACGTATCGTATTTGCGTTCGGGTTGGTGATTGCATTGGCAGGTTGCGAGGACGGAGTCGACTTCAATCTGTTTCAGAAAACGGCCGATCAGGACGCGACGACATCCGCTGACACCACTGACGAAGAACGGCGAACTGTCGAGCGTGACGTAGAGGCGCCCGAGATTTTCGAGGTTACCGAAGCGGGGCTTTGGGATGGGCGACCGTCGCTGGGCGGTGTCTGGGTGGCGCATCCCGACGTCAAGGACCCTGAGCGGGTGATCATCCGCAATACCTCGAGCGACAAGTTCGTTGTCGGCGCTCTGTTCCGGCGCGAACGTGAAAACCCGGGTCCGCGGTTGCAGGTGTCCTCGGATGCCGCCGAGGCGCTTGGTATGCTGGCGGGGCAACCTGAGGAACTCAACGTGACAGCCCTGCGTCGCGACGAAACGGAGCAGGACTCCGAGGTCGAAGAAGAATCCGAGGTTGACGAGGAAGCGGCGCTCAGTGCACCTGATGACGTTGAGACGCAAGCGCTCGATCCAGTCGCCGAAGACGCTGCGGCTGCGATTGCGTCAGCCGAGGAGGCGGACGATGACAAGCCGGTCGCGTCTGAACCGGAGCCCAAAACCTCAGACCTGGATAAACCTTTCATCCAGCTCGGTATCTTCAGCGTTGAGAAAAATGCCGAAAACACTGCCGTTGCGATGCGCCAATCGGGTATGGTGCCCACGGTGAAAGAGCAGCAACTTCAGGGCAAGACGTTCTGGCGGGTCCTTGTTGGCCCGGCGACAAACAGTTCGGAACGCGAGGAACTGTTGAAGAAGATCAAGGCGGCGGGCTTTTCCGACGCATATTTTGTAGACAACTGATCTGAGGCGCCAATGTCACGTGCTCTTTTCAACCCTATCGCCTGGTTTTTCGCGGCCTTTGTCATCGCTTCGCCCGCCGCCGCGTTCGACACGCGCGCAGAGGCCGCGTTCGTGATGGACCACAAGAGCGGTACGGTGTTGTTTTCCAAGAATGCGGATGTGCCGCTTCCCCCGGCGTCGATGAGCAAACTGATGACGCTTTACGTGGCCTTCGAGGCGATACGTGATGGTCGTCTGTCACTCGACGAACGCCTGCCCGTATCGCGCCATGCGATGAGTTACGGTGGTTCTACGATGTTTCTTGACACCACTGACCGCGTGAGCGTTGAGGACCTGTTGCGCGGGATCATCGTCTTGTCGGGCAACGATGCCTGCGCGGTCATTGCCGAGGCCCTTAGCCCGGATGGCACCGAGGCGGGGTTCGCGAATTTCATGACCCAGCGCGCGCAGCAGCTCGGGATGACGAATTCGACATTCAAGAATTCCAATGGCTGGCCCGCTGATGGGCATCGTATGAGCATGCGTGATCTTGCGCTGATTTCGAACCGGATCATCAACGACTTTCCAGAGTTCTACAAAATGTTTGCGGAACGCGAATTCGCCTTTGACAACCGTTCGCCGCAGAATGTTGGCAACAGGAACCCGTTACTGGGGCTGGGAATCGGGGCCGACGGCCTGAAGACCGGGCATACGGAGGAGGCGGGTTATAGTCTTGCAGGGTCGGCAAAGCAGGGAGATCGGCGGGTGGTTTTTGTGATTTCCGGACTGGAGACCGCCGCTGAGCGCGCCGAAGAGGCTGAGGCCATCGTCAACTGGGCATTGCGGCAATTCACCGAGCGACAGGTGCTCAGGGCAGGTGAGGTATTGGCGGAGGCCGATGTCTGGATGGGCGATGCGTCCAGCGTGGGGCTGGCTGCACAAGATGACTTCACCACGCTTCTGCCGGTCATGATTGGAAAAACGGTTCCGTCGGAGATCGTCTATGATGGTCCCTTTCGTGCACCGATCGAAAAGGGCCAAGAACTGGCTCAACTGATCATCCGGCCCGACGGGCTCGAAGAGACGCGCGTGCCGCTGGTCGCCGATCGCGATGTATCTCGGGGTGGATTCATGGTCCGCATGAAAACGGTGTCCGGGATCCTGTTCGATCGCTTGACCAAGGGGCCTGAGGGCGCGTCTTGAGTGACGGTGGCAAGTTTATAACACTGGAAGGGATCGACGGCTCGGGCAAGTCGACGCAGGCGCGTCATCTGGCCGACCGGCTGCGTGTGGAGGGTTTTGAGGTCGTCCTGACGCGTGAGCCGGGTGGATCGCCGGGAGCCGAGGAGATACGTGCGCTTGTGCTTGAAGGCGATCCGGACAGGTGGTCTGCGGAAACCGAGATCCTGCTGTTTACCGCGGCGCGGCGTGATCATCTTGAACGTACCATCTGGCCTGCGCTGGAGGCTGGCAAGGTGGTGGTCTGTGACCGCTTCGTCGATAGCACGCGGATGTATCAGGGGCTGAGTCGTGGCGATCTGCGTGCACAGGTTGATGCGCTGCACAAGCTGATGATCGGGGTCGAGGCTGACCTTACGCTCTTGTTCGACATGGAGCCGGGCCTTGGCCACGCGCGCGCCAAGGCGCGCAATACCGCCGAAGACCGTTTCGAGGATTTTGGTGAAGGCTTGCAGGCGCAGATGCGGCAGGGCTTTCTCGAACTGGCATTTGAATTTCCCGACCGTTTCCGGGTCCTCGATGCAGGTCGGGACATTGAAGCGGTGGCTCGGGATGTCGGTCGGATTGTTCTGGAGCATCTGCGATGACGAACAGTTCCGAGTTCGTTGAGCCGGACCGGATCGAAGGCGCGCCCCATCCGCGCGAGGCGGCGCGTATCATCGGACAGGACGGCGCTGTGTCCGGGTTCCTTGATGCCTACAACTCGGGACGCTTGCATCATGCATGGCTACTGACCGGCCCGCGCGGCGTGGGCAAGGCGACTTTGGCATGGGCGCTGGCCAAGTTTCTATTGGCCACGCCGGAGGATGAAGGGCCCGGTCTTTTCGGCGATCCGGAACCGGCGCCTGACCGTATCGACATCGACCCTGATCACCCGGTCGTGCGCAGGATCATGGCAGGTTCAGAGCCCGGGCTCAAACTCATCCGGCGCGGGGGCGCGGGAGCAAATGAGCGCGAGCGCGAAAAGGCATGGAGCGAGGGACGGTTTTCCCAGGAAATTCGTATTCACGAGATCCGCGAGTTGTCACGGTTTGCGCATCTGAGCGCGACCGAGGGCGGGCGCCGTGTGGTGATCGTGGATTCCGCCGACGACATGAACACGCAGGCCGCGAACGGGCTGTTGAAGCTGTTGGAAGAACCGCCTGCGCGAACCATGTTCTTCCTCGTTTCGCATCAACCCTCGCGGCTCTTGCCGACGATCCGGTCGCGATGCCGTGAATTGCGGCTTTCGCCGCTGGGCGGCGAGGATATGCGCATCGCGCTGGAACAGGTGTTGACGGATGGTCCGGAAATGAGCGATGCGCTGGTCGCACTTTCGGCGGGATCGGTCGGCGAGGCAGTAAGACTCCTGAAACTGGACGGACCGGGAAACTATGCGGCGCTGATCGATCTTTTTGCGGAGTTGCCGCGCATGAACAGGGCGCATGCGCTGCGCATTGCCGAAGGCGTGGCGGTCAGGGGAGAAGAAACAAGGCTCGACCTTTTGACCGGGTTGATCGAGCTTTTCCTGGCGCGCCTCGCGAAGACCGGGGCAATGGGAAAAGCGCCGATGCCCGAAGCTGCACCGGGGGAGGCCGATTTGATGAAACGGCTGGCACCGGATATGCGCAAGGCGCGAGAATGGGCCGAGTTGGCCGACGCGCTGGGGGCACGACTGCGGCATGGACGGGCCGTCAATCTTGACCCTGCTGCACTGATCCTTGATACGGTCTTCAGGATTCAAGAAACCGGCGGGCGCTAGACCCGGAAAAGGGGCAGGTCATGACCGAGCAAGCGCAGATCACAGACAGCCATTGCCACCTTGATTTCCCGGATTTCGAAGGGGAATTGGACGCGATATTGGCGCGGGCCGCGCGAGCGGGGGTGCACCGGATGGTGACCATCTGCACGCGGCTGCGCAATGAACCAGCGGTGCGCGCCATCGCCGAGGCCCATGCGCCGGTCTTCTATGCTGCAGGCACTCATCCGATGAGTGCGGCTGAGGAACCGATGGTAACGGTTGATGAACTGCTCGCATTGGCGCAGCATCCCAAATTCGTGGGGATCGGCGAGAGCGGTCTGGATTATCATTACACCTCCGAAAGTGCGGATGTGCAGAAGCAGAGCCTTCGGGTACACATCACCGCGGCGCGGGAAACCGGGCTGCCGTTGATCATCCATGCGCGCGCAGCTGATGATGACATGGCGCGAATCCTGAGTGAGGAATACCGCAACGGCGGCTATTCCTGTGTCATGCATTGTTTCTCGTCGGGGCCGGAGTTGGCCCGTGTGGCGCTTGATCTGGGGTTTTATCTTTCGATGTCGGGGATCGCGGCCTTTCCGAAAAGTGGTGAACTGCGCGAAATCTTCGCTGCGGCGCCGGTCGAGCGCGTGCTGGTCGAGACCGATGCACCCTACCTGGCGCCGCCACCCCATCGTGGCAAGCGCAATGAACCCGCTTTCACGGCCCATACGGCGCGCGTTGGGGCCGAGGTTTTCGGCATGGATTATGCCGCCTTTGCCGCCCAGACCGAGGCCAATTTCGAGCGGTTGTTCGTCAAGACCGTGCAACAGGAGGTGGCCCGTTAATGGCCGAGATGCGGTTTACCATTCTGGGGTGTGGCTCGTCGGGCGGCGTGCCGCGTTTGGGCGGGCATTGGGGCGCGTGCGACCCGGCCAATCCGAGGAACCAACGCCGCCGTTGTTCCATGCTGGTGGAGCGGGTCGACGGAAGCGGCATCACTCGGGTACTTATCGATACATCGCCTGATCTGCGTCAGCAATTGCTGGATGCGGGTGTGGGCGAGCTTGATGGGGTCATCTGGACCCATAGCCATGCCGACCATGTGCATGGGCTCGATGATCTGCGGATGATCGTTTTCAACATGCGGCGCCGCTTGCCTGCCTGGGCCGATGGCGACACGCAGAACGATTTGTTTTCGCGTTTCGGCTATGCCTTTGTGCAGCCCGAGGACAGCCCCTACCCGCCGATCCTCGACATGCACACGATCAAGGGGGATGTGGTGATCGAAGGCGCGGGCGGTGCGGTGACGCTCAGGCCGTTCAGGGTGGGTCACGGGGCGATTGATGCGCTGGGGTTCCGCATTGGCGGGCTGGCCTACCTGCCCGATGTGGCGCAGATGACGGATGAAGCCTGGGGCGCGGTCGAGGGGCTGGAGTGCTGGATTCTGGACGCATTGCGGCGCACACCGCACCCAACCCATTCGCATCTGGAGCAATCGCTGGACTGGATTGCGCGGGCGGCACCCAAGCGCGCGGTGTTGACCAACATGCATATTGACCTCGATTACGCGACGCTCGCGGCGGAGACGCCCGAGCATATCACCCCGGCTTATGACGGGATGGTACTGAGCTTTCCGGCATGAGCGCGCGGAAGCGCCCCTTGCCCGATTGTTGTGTGCTGGTCGCGGGCAGGCAGCTGGGCATTTGACCGATGCAGGCGCTTCTCGATGTCATCCTTCCGGTCTTTCTGGTCATCGGCTTTGGTTATGCCGCAGTCTGGCGGGGGTTCCTGAGCGGGGCCGATATTGACGGGCTGATGAGGTTCTCGCAGAATTTCGTGTTCCCGGCTCTCCTGTTTCAAGCAATTGCGCGGCTCGATCTGGGCGAGACCTTCGATACGGGCCTGTTGGTGAGCTTCTATACAGGATCGACGGCAAGTTTCCTGTTTTGCCTATTGGGCGCACGGCTCCTGTTCCGGCGCGATTGGGAAGATGCGGTCGCCATCGGGTTTGCCGGGCTTTTCGCCAACTCGTTGATGCTGGGATTGCCAATCACCGAGCGCGCATTTGGCGCGGATTCCCTGGGGCCGAACTATGCAATTGTCGCCGTGCACTCTCCCTTCTGCTATGGGCTTGGGATCACCGCGATGGAGATTGCGCGGGCGCGGGGGCAGTCGCTGACCCGGCTGCCGGGAACGGTGTTGCGGGCAATGTTTCGCAATGCGCTAGTGATCGGGATCGGGCTGGGTTTTATCGTCAACATCTTGTCGGTGCCGATGCCCGTGGCCGCGATGGATGCGATCGAGCTATTGACGCGGGCGGCGCTGCCGGTCGCACTGTTCGGGATGGGCGGCGTCATGGTACGCTATCGCCCGCGCGGAGACGTCAAGGTGATCGTCTATGTCTGCCTGTCTGCTCTCGCGCTGCATCCGGCAGTGGTCTGGATCATGGGCCGGTGGTTTGACCTTGGACAAGAGGCATTCCGTTCGGCGGTGCTGACCGCATCGATGGCGCCCGGGATCAACATCTATGTCTTCGCTTCGATCTATGGCCGGGCGCAGAAAGTGGCGGCATCAAGCGTCCTTGTCGGTACGGCATTGTCGATCCTGACGGTCTGGCTGTGGTTGGGGGCGCTGCCTTGAACGGTCTGACTTGATCCGGCGCAAGGACGGGCGTGGCGTTTGCTTATAGAGGCTGAGGACGTCATGATTGGCATGATGCAGGAAGGCCCGGGCCAGTTGCCATGGATCAGAAGCAAGACTTCGTTGCCGCGTTTACTGTACGGGGCCTGACCAAGACCTACGGCGAGGGTGCGGCGGCGGTCCATGCGCTGCGCGGGGTTGATCTGGATCTGCCCAAGGGCGAGATCGTGGTGCTGCTGGGGCCTTCGGGCAGCGGGAAATCGACCCTCCTGAATATTCTTGGAGGGCTCGACAGCGCGACGAGCGGTACCGCGCGTTTCGCGGGGCAGGACCTGACCACGATGGGCGAGGCGGAACTGACACGCTATCGTCGTGACCATATCGGGTTTGTGTTTCAGTCCTACAACCTGATGCCCAGCCTGACCGCGCTTGAGAATGTCGAACTTGTCACCGAGATCGCAACCGACCCGATGGATCCGGCCGAAGCGCTGGCGCTGGTCGGCCTGAAAGAGCGGGTGCATCATTTTCCAGCGCAGCTTTCAGGCGGCGAGCAGCAGCGGGTGGCGATTGCCCGCGCCGTGGCCAAGCGCCCGACGGTCCTGTTTTGCGACGAGCCGACCGGGGCGCTGGACAGCACCACGGGGCGGACGGTCTTGCAGGTGTTGAAGGATGTGAACGAGACGTTGGGAGCCACGGTCCTGATCGTGACCCATGCGGCGGCCACGGCGCAGATGGCCGACCGTGTGCTGCATTTTGCGGATGGCGCGATTCGCGAGGAGATTTTGAACGAAAGCAAATTGATGCCCGAGGAGATCGAGTGGTGAGCCCGCTTGACCGCAAGCTGTTGCGCGATCTTGTGCGGATGAAGGGGCAGGCGGCGGCGATTTCGGTTGTGATTGGCCTGGGTGTGCTTTTGCAGGTGATGATGGGTGGCTTGGTCAACACCCTCGATGAGACTCGCGCGACCTATTACGACCGTTATCGGCTGGCTGACGTGTTTGCCCCCGTGGTGCGTGCACCGAACCATGTCCTTGCGCGCATCGCGGAGATCCCGGGGGTCGCGAACGTCGAGGCGCGGGTTACGGGCAATGCGCTTGTCGATCTGGAGGAAAATGCCCTGCCGGTGCGGGCTCGGGTGGTTTCCATTCCCGATACGGGGGGGCCAAGGCTGAATGATGTATATCTGGTGCAGGGGCGTCTGCCGAGCCCGGGGCATGGTGACGAGATCATGTTGTTGGCCGGATTCGCAAAAGCGCGCGACCTGGTGCCGGGTGACCGTATCGAGGCGACGATGAACGGATCAAAGCGCCTGTTCCGGGTCGTGGGTCTGGTCGAGTCGCCCGAGTTTCTTTACACGACCGCGCCTGGCGAACTGGTGCCGGACGAGGCGCGCTTTGCGGTGATCTGGATGCGGCGCGCGGCGCTCTCGGCGGCGTATGACATGAACGGAGCTTTCAACGAGGCTTTGGTGGGATTGAGCAGGGGGGCCAGTGCCGGTGGAGTCAAGGCGGCGCTGGATCGGCTTCTCGATGCCTATGGGGCCGCCGGGGCCTATGGTCTCGACACACAGGCGTCGAACCGGTTCGTGAGCGAGGAAATCAAGGGGTTGCGGGTGACGTCCGCCGTTGTGCCGCCGATCTTTCTCGCCGTGGCGGCATTCCTGCTATATATCGTGATATCGCGCATGGTTCAGGCCGAACGCGAGCAGATTGGCCTGCTGAAAGCGTTTGGCTATTCCAGCGCGGAAGTCGGGTTGCACTATCTCAAATTCGTGGTGGTCATCGCACTTGTCGGCGCATGCCTTGGGGCCTTGGGAGGAATCGTGTCAGGGCGCGCGCTAGCGGTGTTCTATCAGAGCTATTTCAAGTTCCCTTTCCTGGTATTCCAACTCGACAAGAGCAGCTTCGCGATCGGGTTTCTGGTCTCGATCCTTGCGGCGTCCGGCGGCAGCCTGTTTGTCTTGCGAGGAGTTTTCGGATTGACCCCGGCCGTCGCCATGCGCCCGCCGGCGCCCGCCGATTATTCGGGCACCGGGCAGATGGCAGGCTGGGCGCGGCGCTGGCTCGATCAACCGGGCCGAATGATCCTGCGACGCATCATGCGCCACCCCGGTCGCATGGCCGGGTCGGTCATCGGGATCGGTGCGGGAATGGCGCTTTCGGTGACGACGCTGATGATGATGGCAGGGTTTGAACGGGCGGTCGATCTGACTTTTGACGAGATTGACCGGTCGGACATGTCCCTGACATTTGTTTCGCCTCTCGCGCCCGGTGCCGAGCATGCGTTGACCCGCCAGCCCGGAGTTCTGCATGTCGAGCCGGTGCGGGTCGTTCCCGCGATCCTGCGCAACGGGCTGAACACCTATAACGGTGCGGTGGAAGGGCGGCTTGAGTGGCCACGGCTGAACCGGGTGATCGGAGCCGGCGTCCAGCCGATCGGGATGCGTCGCGAGGGTATCATCCTGGCCGAGCCACTGGCGGCCATTCTCGGGTTGGATGTGGGCGATATCCTGACGGTCGAAGTGCGCGAGGGTCGACGCCCTGTTCTGGATATCCCGGTGATCGGCATTGCGCAGACACTTCTGGGCGCGTCGGCCTTCATGGAGATCGACGCACTTAACCGGGTGCTGAAAGAGCCGGGGCGGATTTCCGGCGCTTACCTGAGTATTGACGACAACCAGCGTGATACGCTCATCTCCGCGATAAAATCCATGCCGGTCGTGGCCGGGGTGGCGCAAAAAGAGGATGCGCGCCGCGCGTTGGTCGACCTCATGAACACAGGGCCGGGCGCCACGCGCTACATCATGACCGTCGTGGCCGCGATCATCGTTTTTGGTATCGTCTATAACGCGGCACGCATCGCCATGGCCGAGCGCATGCGCGAACTGGCCAGCCTGAGAGTGCTGGGGTTTACCAGGGATGAGGCGGGCTTCGTTCTCTTGGGCGAATTGGCTGTTGTTACCCTGGCTGCCATACCGATCGGGCTTGTTCTGGGATACTATATGACCTTCGCGATGGTCGCCGGGTTCAGTACCGACATCTATCAGATTCCAGTGGTCTTTTCGCCGCAAGCCTGCGGTGTCGCGATCATCGCCGTCGTTCTGGCCGCTTTGATCTCGGGTTGGATTGTCAAACGTGATATGGATCGGCTCGATCTTGTTGCGGCCTTGAATACAAGGGAATGACGGTGATGCCACGCAAACGGAATTCACGCGTCTTGTTCACCGCTTTGGCGGTTGCGGTCCTCGTTGGTGCACTGGTCTACGCATTCTGGCCTCGGC
This sequence comes from Rhodobacteraceae bacterium HLUCCO07, assembly GCA_001314705.1. Classification (GTDB taxonomy): domain Bacteria; phylum Pseudomonadota; class Alphaproteobacteria; order Rhodobacterales; family Rhodobacteraceae; genus Aquicoccus. The sequence goes on along the minus strand of LJSU01000018.1, from coordinate 125,733 downwards.
CTGTTCTCGTCGATATCGGCAAGGTCGAGCGTCGCCCGATGCATGTGACCATCGACGAGGAGGGTCGCACACAGGTACACAATACATTTGTGGTCTCGACCCCGGTGGCGGGTCGTCTGATGCGCGTAACGGCGGAGCCCGGTGACAGGGTCGAGCAGGGCAAGACAGTGGTGGCCCGGATGTTGCCGATCAGTCCTTCGGCGCTCGACGCGCGTACGCGGGAGCAGGCCAATGCGAACGTGACCGCGGCCGACGCGGCGCTGCGCGTGGCGCAGGCCGATATGAACAGGGCGCTGGCGGACCAGGCATTGGCCGAGGGCAACCTCGAGCGCACCCGGCGGCTCTTCGAGAATGGTATTGCCAGCAAGGCGGCGCTGGAGAGGGATGAGACTGCACTTCGCTTGGCACAGGCCAACGTGGATACCGCGCGAGCCGCGATCTCGATGCGGATTGCCGAGTTGAACAATGCACAGGCGCAGTTGATCGGGTTTGACGATCAGGGGCTGGCCCGGGCGATCGCAAATCGGGCCGAAGAGGCAACACCGCTGAGGGCGCCAACCGATGGTGTGATCCTTCGCATCATGCAGGAAAGTGAAACGACTCTATCCGCCGGTACGCCGGTCGTGGAGATCGGAAACGTTTCTGATGATCTTGAAATAGTGGCGGAGTTGCTGAGCACGGACGCCGTGCGAATTGAAGAAGGGGCGCCGGTCATTATCGAGAACTGGGGCGGGGAAAACGCGCTTGAAGGTGCGGTCAAGCGGGTGGACCCCTGGGGCTTTACCAAGTTTTCTGCACTTGGGGTGGAGGAGCAGCGCGTACGGGTGACCATCGGTTTCCAGAGCCCGATCGAGGCCCGCGAGGGTTTGGGCCATGGGTTCCGCGTCGAGGTGCGGATCGTGGTCTGGGAAACCGACAATGCGCTGACCGTTCCCGCATCGAGCCTGTTCCGCTCGGGTGAGGATTGGGCCGTGTTCCATGTCACCCCCGCAGGGCGCGTCGAGAAACGGATCGTCAAGGTCGCTGCGAACAACAACATCTCGGCCGCGATCGCCGACGGTCTGTCCGAGGGCGAGCGTATCGTGATTTATCCCTCGGCCACCCTGTCAGATGGCGTGCGGGTCGCACAACGCCGGGTCGAGGGGCGTTGAGCGCGGTGATCTCAGATTCACATCAAGTGCTCGAGCGAAACCTGATCAGCCCGCGGGCAGGCCAGGGGCCCAAAATCGTCGGGCTGGGAAACATGTGGGAAAAGTGACAGGAACAGAGCGCGCATGTTGCTGCCCATGTCACGCAGGAGCGACCTGCCTGGATGATAGCTTTCCACCTCGATACCCCCGGCCGAGATGATCGCGTGATGCGGCAGGCAAAGATGATAGACCTTGACCGGTGTCGGTGGCGTGATCTCGAAGATGCTGAGCCCGTCAGCGATGGCCCGGGCCGGTGTCAGAAGCTGGGGTTGTGTCGCCAGGTCGTGCGATGCAGAGGGCTTGCGCAAGAGACGTGCCCCCGGGCCGAGAACGAGATCGTGCATGGGACGTGACAGGCCGAGCGTATCGGCCATGATCCGTGTTAGCCGGGTCAGCTCGGGCTGTTCGACCGGCGCGGTGGGTACGAGCGACATGGACCCGATCCAGACAACGGGTTGTGGTTTCTCATTCACCACCTCCAGCATATCGCCGGGGCTCAGATCCTCGATCGCACATGGACCTTTCGTGGTCTGTATCATGGTGCCACGGGCAAAGGCCGAGAACGCACCTTCGAAAGCGGCTGTGGCCGGGGCGATATGCTGAGAGTGGCGGAGGGCCCCGTCGGGCAACAGGGCGGTGACTTCGACCCTGCGCATGAGTGACTTGTTGCGCTGAGGCTGTTCTGATGGACTTCGCCGGGTGGGTCTCGACGCGGGGGAGGGACGATTTGAGAGAGCCCGCGCCGTCGAGAAACAGTGCGTTGCTTCGGCCGGTGAATATCCGGCCTCAGGAGGGGTCGTCATGTGTATCACCTGCTTTTGGTGGTCACATCCGCGTCGGCCCCCACCGACAACGACAGAAGGACTAGTTAAACTACGAACACGGAATGTATGGATATTTGTCGAACTGTCAAAGTATGTGAAACATCGGTGTGTGAGCGCATATCAATACCAGGAACACGATGGGATTGTTTCCAGTTTGTGTCAGGTCCTGCCACATTGCGATTCGGAAAGGAGAACCGGGCCGCCATGAAAAGCGGCCCGGTTCCTACTCGTAAGCGTGGGCTACTGGCAAGAAATGTTGCCGGCCCGGATGATCCTGAAAGGGGTCAGGCGGTCTGGCTCTTGAGTGTGTTGTTGCGGCGTTTGGCGATCATGGCCTGGCGTCGCGTTCCGCGTTGCCAGGGCAGTGTCGTGGTTTCACGCTGTGCGGTTTCGATGACCGATTTGATCCAACGGCGCTGCTTCTTCATCCTGTTTCTCCTGCCTTGGCCCATCGTGGCGCTTTCCTCCATTCTTGCCAGAGGATTCGGACAAAGATTTGGCTCCGGAAGGGCGCTTTACGGGTTTGACAAGGGCCGCGCGACGGCATTCATGCGTCGGTGAACACAAACCGGTGGGGCGGATGGGCCGGGGCAAAAACCTTGGAAAAACATGCGCTTCCGGGTCACGGTCACGAGAAGCAAGCGATCGTTTCCGACATGAATGGGGCGGAGCTGTGGCCGGGATGGGCCTTCACAGGCGGATCACCGACATGAGGCGGCCGTAATCGGCTTCGCCCGCATGTGTCGTGCGGCGGTAACTGTAGAAACGGACCGGGTCGTTATAGGTGCAATGGCGGGTCCATTCGGCCGAACCCACACCGGCCTCGCGCAGACGGTGCAGCCCGTAACCGGGAAGGTCGAAATGATAGCGGTCACCGGTGCCATTGGCAAAAAAGCGGTGGTTCCCGGGATCGTCGGCGAGAAATTGGTCGAGAAATTCCGGGCCGACTTCATAAGCTGCCTGGCTGATCGTCGGGCCAATCACCGCTTGGGTGTTTTCGCGTTTGGCGCCAAGGGATTCCATGGCATCAAGCGTCGCCTCCAACACGCCGGAAAGCGCGCCTTTCCAACCGGCATGGGCCGCGCCGACGACCCCGGCCTCGGAGTCGGCAAGGAGAACAGGCTGGCAATCGGCGGTCAGAACGCCGAGTGCGAGGCCGGGCGTCGATGTGACCAGCGCATCGGCTTGCAGACGTGTTTCAGGTGGCCCGTTCAGCGTGACCACATCGGCGGAATGGACCTGATGGAGTGTTACCAGGTTGTCGGGCAAGACATTGATTTCATGCGCAACGCGGGCACGGTTCACCGTCACGGCCTCGGCCTGGTCCGAGGAGCCGGGGCCACAGTTGAGCCCGGCGAACACGCCTGACGAACTGCCGCCCTTGCGGGTGAAAAACCCGTGGCGCAGGGGGTGGAGCAGCGGCGATGTGATGGCTTCCAGCGTCATGGTTCCAATCCCGGCGGGGGCTTGGCGGATTTCGGATATAGCCCCAGCACCTTGAAGAGCGTCCCCATTTCAGACGGGTGCGTCAACCGCCGATGCGCGGCGATGTGGGATTGCAGGGGCTTTGCGTCCAGGTGTTCGGCCAATGCTTTCGCGCGTTGGGTGATGCCGAGCCGTTCGAGAAAGACCCCCTGTGGCGTGAGGCGGGTGTGGGCGGACGGGCTCGCCCGTGCCAGAACCTCGAAATCGACATGCGCGGTGAGGTCGGAGTCTCCCATGTTTTCCAGTGGGTTGGAGGGTTTGTGCCGGTGCAGCGCCTGAAGCGTGTCGCCGAGGCTGTGCCAGTCGCCATAATCGATGACGAGCGCGGCACCGCCATGGGCTTCGATCCCATGGCCGATGGATTTGGAGAGGGCGGCGGCGGCGGGTGCAACCTCGACCAGATCGCCGTCGCGCGTATCGGACAGCCGGTGCGAGAGCATGGGCTCAGGGGCGGGCGGGGCGAGGACGAAGGTGAACTGGCCATCTTCGAACCCGATCCGGCGTTCGCGCCAGCCGTCGCCGTGGCGGATGAACTGGTGGATGGGCAGGGCGTCGAAAAACTCGTTCGCGACAAGAAAAAGCGGGTGGTCGGGCAGGGTTGCGATGCGGTCGGTCCATTCGACCCTGTGTCCGGCGAGGGTCGATTCCTGTGCGCTGCGCAAGGGCTCAGACGCCTCGACCAGCCAGATATTTGCTGCGTCGTGAAAGCCGGGCACGGTGCGCGTGGCGCGCAGGATGTCAGCCATGAGAGTACCGCGCCCCGGTCCGAGCTCGGCCAGGGTGAAGGGCGCGGGCGCGCCCTGATCGAGCCAGGCTTGTGCAAGGCTCAGCCCCAGAAGTTCGCCGAACATCTGGGAAATTTCGGGCGCGGTGGTGAAATCACCGGCAGCGCCCAGCGGATCGCGCGTGGTGTAATAGCCGAATCGCGGGTTGAGCAGACATTCCGCCATGAAATCCGCGACCGGGATCGGCCCTTGCGCGAGGATACGGTCGCGCAAAATGGTTTCCAATTCCTTCATGCCACGCGCGAGCGCCGGGAATAGGCAATCAATCCAAGGCCAAGCGCCAGCATGGGCAGGGACAGAAGCTGTCCCATGGTGAGGCCGGTTGTGCCGATCTGGAGCGCATGGCCCAGCGGATTGCCGGGGGTGACGAACTGTGCATCGGGCTGGCGAAAGAATTCGACAAAGAAGCGCGCGGCGCCGTATCCGGCAAAGAACGTGCCTGAAATCAGGCCCGGATACTTGAACCCGCCGCGCCGCCAGACCAGCCACAGGAGCAGCAATCCAAGGATCAGACCTTCGAGTGCGGCCTCGTAGAGCTGTGACGGGTGCCGCGCGCAAACCCCTGTGATATCGGGACAATCCTGTGCCGCCTGGCCGGGAAAGACGACCCCCCAGGGCAGGGTTGTGGGCCGCCCCCAAAGCTCGGCATTGATGAAGTTCGCGATACGTCCCAGCATCAGCCCCCAGGGCACGCCAAGCGCGATGGCGTCGGCGGTGGAGAGCTTGGGGAGATGGTGGCGCAGGGTGAAGAGCCAGATCGCGAGTGCAACGCCCAGGAAGCCGCCGTGAAAGGCCATGCCGCCCTGCCAGACCATCGGGATTTGCGAAGGGTTTTCAAGGAAATAGCCCGGGTTGTAGAAGATCACGTAGCCCAGCCGCCCGCCCAGAATCACCCCCAGGATGATCCACGTGAGCAGGTCGTCGACCAGTTCGGGGCGCATCGGGGGGCTGTCGCCGGGCCAGAGCGCGGGGCGGCGCAGGGCGCGCAGGGTCAGGCGCCACGCGATGATGATCCCCAATATATAGGCGAGCGCATACCAGCGTAACGCAAAATCTATGCCAAACAGCGTGATCGAGAAGATCTCGGGCGAGATGTCGGGGAAGGGGATCAGGGCGCTCATGGTCGGTGTTTTGGGGCTGGAACGGGGGGCAAGTCAAGCTTGCGGTTCAGGCTGGACGCCCCCATATAGAAACGTGACGTAATTGCGTTTTCCCAAGGGGGTTCCCATGCAGACCCGCAACAAGATATTCGACGACATGAGCCAGCTCATGACCAACGCGATGGGCGTGGCCCAGGGCGCGAAGGACGAGGCAGAAACGGCGATGAAATCCTTTGTCGACAGGTGGTTGGCCGACCGCGATTTCGTCACCCGCGAAGAGTTCGACGCGGTGCGCGCGATGGCCCAGAAGGCGCGGGAAGAGAACGAGTCGCTGAAGGCGCGCATCGCCGCGCTCGAGGAAAAGCTGGCCGAGTGAGGTTCGCGCAAACCCCGCGTCAAGGATTTCGATCCGGCGATTTCGACGGGAGGTGACTTGCGTGCACCGCCCGGCTGCCATCCGGCTGCCGGGTGACGCCGGAATGTTGAAATAAGGTAAATGTTAACGGGGCGCGCGTTGTCGCGCTGGTTCCGGTGGTCGGCGCGCGCCGAAACGCGCCCGCCACCGATGCAGGACATACGCCCGCGCGGCCCTGTCACCGAAAATTCACGCTTCATTTGCCGGGTTGTCGCATCGACCCGGTAGCGCCGACCCATCACTGACAAACCAGATGGGGTTTTCGATGCGCTTTTCCCGAACGAACATGAATCGCCGTGGCTTTCTGACCGCGGGTGCGGCCAGCGTGGCCGCTTTCAGCTCGGTGCTGAGCTTTCGCGCCAATGCCAGCGCGGGGGCGGGCGAGCTCCTGATGGTGCCGACAGAGCCCAACCCGGCGGGGCGGTTCGAGCGGCTTTTCGTGCTCAAGGGTGATCCGCTGGCCGGGCCGATCGAGCGCATCGTGACCGAAGAGGGCAACCCGGCGCCCGCCCCGGTTCTGGAGCCGGGCACGCGGCGGGTGCTGCGGCTGATGCATTTCAACGACATGCACAACCACATTACCGATATGCACGGCAAGAAGGGCGACACCCACCGCATGGCGCAGATCGTCCAGCGGGTGAACGCGGCGCGCGCGGCAGCGGGCGAGGACGAGATCGTTCTGCTGCTCTCGGGCGGTGACGATCACACCGGGTCGGTCTTCGACGAATTGCTGGGCTGGGCGCCCGACGAATATGTCGCCGACGCGGGCTATCGCGTCAATTCGGCCGCCGGGGTGGATGTGGCCGTGCTGGGCAATCACGAGTTCGACCGCGGGGCCGAGATGCTGCGCATCGGGATCGAGAAGGACGCGGATTTCCCGGTGCTGACCGCGAATGTGCATGGCTCGGCGCATCTCGAGCGCGATCGCGACTACGTGGCCGCCGCCGTGGGCGAGGTGAAGGGTCTGCGCATCGGCTTCGTGGGTCTGACGACGCAGGTGGATACGCGCGTGGGCCAGCCCGACGATCCGGACATGAACGTGGCGAGCCCGGTGCAGGCGATCAGGAACGTGATGCCCGCGCTGGCCGAGGTGAGCGACGTGGTGGTGATCCTGTCGCATTGCGGCTACGGCACGGGCCAGAGCCGCAGCGGCAAGGCGGGCGCGGTGCGCATGATCGGCGAGGGCGATTTCGACATTGCCGCCGCGGCGGGCGCATTGACCGACAAGCCGGTGGTCCTCATCGGCGGGCATTCGCATGATCGTCTGAACGAAGGCGGGCTCAACCCCGACAACGTGATGGAGGGGGTCTTGATGACGCAGGCCGAGGCCAACGGCAAATACCTCGGTGAGATAGCGATGTCGCTCGGGGCGGATCAGGGACGCAAGGCGTGGTTCACCCATGTCGGCCTGCACCCGGTGAAGCCGCGCGATCGGCAGGTGGCCGAGGACGATCCGAAATTCGGCACGCTGGAACAGCCGGGCGATTACGACGCGGAATTCGAGGCCGCCCATATCGAGCCGCTGCGCGAGGCCCTCAAGGACAAGCTGGCCGAGACCATCGGCACGGTGACGGCGGGTGACGCGGTGAGCACCGAAACGGTGATGGCCGACCGCTATGGCCGGGAAAATGCGCTGCTCAACTTCATGAACGATGCGCTGGTGGCGCGGTCGGCGGAGTTCCCCAATGGCACGGTCGACCTCGCGCTGTTCAACGCCACGGCGATCCTGTCGGGGGTGGCCGACGGGCCGCTGACCTTTGGCCAGTGGTATGACGTGATGCCCTATGCCGACCAGGTGCATGTGGCCGAGATGACCGGCGCTCAGATCCGCGACATGGTGCAATCGAACGCCAAGCGCATCGTGCGGGCCGAGGAAGAGGCCGAACTTGACCTTTCCGGGTTCGTCTCGCGCGGGTTCCTGCATTTCTCGGACGCGCTGCGCTATCGCATCGCGCCGGGGGCCAGCGCGTCCGAGGCGCGGGCCGAGGAGATCACCCTGACGGGGCAGCCGATCGAGGACATGCTGGAGCGGAAATTCCGCGTGGCGATCAACACCTATATCCGGCTGGGCGCATTCTCCGAAGCGTGGAACGGACAGGAGATTGGCGCGGGTGTGCCGGGCGAGATCGCGGGCATGGACCTGCGCGGGCTCGATTACAAGGATACGGGGCTGGTTTACCGCAACGAGATCATCGCCTTTATCCGCGAGCAGGGCGGCATCAGCACCGAGGCGGGCGCGCGGCTTGACGGGCGTTTGAGCGTCGGCTGAGCAAGGCGCGTAGATACGCGAATTTCCGGGGCGCGGGCGGTGTGACGGCCCGCGCCTTTTGCATGTCCGGGCCGCAATCGGCGCGGGCGGGTCTTGATGCCTTATCCCTGGAGCGAAAGCACCGAAAGCGCGTCTTCGCCGCGGGCGCGGATTGCCTGGGCGGCGGCGTGGGCGGCGGCGGCGGTGGTGAAATAGGGGATCTTGTCATAGAGCGCGACCGACCGGATTTCGCGGCTGTCGGCGACGGCGGCGGCGCCTTCGGTGGTGTTCATGACAAGGGCGATATCGCCGTCCTTGAGCTGATCGACCACGTTGGGGCGGCCCTCATAGACCTTTTTCACCACGTCGCAGGCGATGCCGTGGCTTTCGAGAAAGGCGGCGGTGCCGGACGTGGCGGTGATGGAAAACCCTTGTGAGACAAGGATTTGCGCGGTCTCCACCAGTTGTGGGGTCTTGTCGGTATCCTTGATCGAAAAGAACACTCGGCCCGAGGCGGGCAGATCGACGCCCGCGCCCATCTGGGCCTTGAGGAAGGCCAGCGGGAAGGAGCGATCCCAGCCCATCACCTCGCCGGTGGAACGCATTTCGGGGCCGAGGATGGTATCGACGCCGGGGAAGCGGGCAAAGGGCAGCACGGCCTCTTTCACCGAGAACCACGGCATGTCGGGATCGGCCAGCGTCATCGGATCGGCGGATTTGAGGGTGCCGGGCCTGGCATCGGCGGCATAGGGCGCGCGCAGCGGGAAGTTCTCCATCGGCTGCCCGCCATGAGCCGCGCGGCAATGGAGGCGATGGCGGAATCCGTGGCCTTGGCCACGAAAGGCACGGTGCGCGAGGCGCGGGGGTTGACCTCGATCAGGAAGATCTCGTCCTCGCCGGCGTCATTGGTTTTGATCGCGAATTGCACGTTCATCAGGCCCACGACGTTGAGCGCCAGCGCCAGTGCCCCGGTCTGTTGCTTGATTTCGTCGATGACGGTGCGGGAGAGCGAGTAGGGCGGCAGCGAACAGGCGCTGTCGCCCGAGTGTACGCCGGCCTCTTCGATATGCTGCATGATGCCCGCGACATGCACGGATGTGCCGTCGCAAAGCGCATCGACGTCAAGCTCGACCGCGCCCGCGAGATAGCTGTCGAGCAGCACGGGGCTGTCACCCGAGACCACAACGGCCTCGGAGATGTAGCGGGTGAGGTGGTCCATGTCGCGCACGATCTCCATCGCGCGCCCGCCCAGCACGTAGGAGGGGCGGATGACCAGCGGGAAGCCGATTTCCTCGGCGATGGCCAGGGCCTGCGCGTCGGTCGAGGCGATGCCGTTCTTGGGCTGCTTGAGGCCAAGCTGGTTCACGAGCGCCTGGAACCGTTCGCGGTCTTCGGCAAGGTCGATGGCGTCGGGCGTGGTGCCGAGGATCGGGATGCCCTCGGCGTCGAGCGCATTGGCGAGCTTGAGCGGCGTCTGGCCGCCGAATTGCACGATGACGCCATGCAGGGTGCCGTTGTCCTGTTCGACGCGCAGGATTTCCATCACGTGCTCGAAGGTGAGCGGTTCGAAATAGAGCCGGTCGGAGGTGTCGTAATCGGTGCTGACCGTCTCGGGGTTGCAGTTGATCATGATCGTCTCGTACCCCGTATCGGTGAGCGCGAAACAGGCGTGACAGCAGCAGTAATCGAACTCGATCCCCTGGCCGATCCGGTTGGGGCCACCGCCGAGGATCACCACCTTCTTGCGGTCCGAGGGCCGGGCCTCGCATTCGACATCGCCCATGACGGGGGATTCGTAGGTGGAATACATGTACGGGGTCTGGGCCTCGAACTCGGCGGCGCAGGTGTCGATGCGCTTGAAAACGGCGGTGACACCCTTGGCCGTGCGGGCGCGGCGCACGTCGGACTCGGTGAACCCGGTGAGGTGGGCCAGCCGCGCATCGGTAAAGCCCATCATCTTGAGCCTGCGCAGACCGTCCGCGTCGGTGGGCAGGCCGCTCTCGCGCACCTCGTTCTCGGCTTCGACGATTTCGCGGATACGGGCGAGAAACCACGGGTCGAACATGGTGACGGCGTGGATCTCGTCATCCGAGAGCCCGTGGCGCATGGCCTGTGCGATGGTGCGCATACGGTCGGGGGTTTGGCTCGAAATCGCCTTGATCACCGCGGCCTTGTCGGGGGCGGGCGACCAGGGATCGGTGCCGACGCCGGGGATCGCCACCTCGTCAAAGCCGGTGAGGCCGGATTCCATCGAGGCCAGCGCCTTTTGCAGCGACTCGTGGATGGTGCGGCCGATGGCCATGGCCTCGCCCACGGATTTCATCGCGGTGGTCAGGTGCGGCTCGGAGCCGGGGAATTTCTCGAAGGCGAATTTCGGGATCTTGGTGACGACATAGTCGATGCTCGGCTCGAAGCTGGCGGGTGTGACCTTGGTGATGTCGTTGTCGAGTTCGTCGAGCGTGTAACCGACGGCAAGTTTCGCCGCGATCTTTGCAATGGGAAAGCCCGTGGCCTTGGACGCCAGCGCCGAGGAGCGCGAGACGCGGGGGTTCATCTCGATCACGACCATGCGGCCGTCGTCGGGATTCACCGCCCATTGGACGTTGGAGCCGCCGGTTTCGACCCCGATCTCGCGCAGCACGGCGATGGAGCCGTTGCGCATGATCTGGTATTCCTTGTCCGTGAGCGTGAGGGCAGGCGCCACGGTGATCGAATCCCCCGTGTGCACGCCCATCGGATCGACGTTCTCGATGGCGCAGACGATGATCGCGTTGTCGGCCTTGTCGCGCACGACCTCCATCTCGAACTCTTTCCAGCCGAGCAGCGATTCATCGACGAGGATCTGACCCACCGGCGAGGCGTCCATGCCCGAGCGGCAGTAATGGATGTAATCGTCGCGGTTATAGGCGACGCCGCCGCCAGTGCCGCCCAGCGTATAGGCCGGGCGGATGATGGCGGGCAGGCCGATATCTTCGAGCGCGTCGAGCGCGATCTGCACCCCGGCGGCGAGGTCGAAGCGGCCGGTGTCATCCTTGGGGGCGGTGACGATGGTGGCGCGGGGGTTCTCGATGCCGAGCCGGTCCATCGCCTCGCGGAAGAGCTTGCGGTCCTCGGCCATTTCGATGGCCTCGCGCTTGGCGCCGATCATCTCGACGCCGAATTTCTCGAGCACGCCCATCTCTTCGAGCTTGAGCGAGGTGTTGAGTCCGGTCTGGCCGCCCATCGTGGGCAGGAGCGCGTCGGGGCGTTCCTTCTCGATGATCTTGGCCACCACTTCGGGGGTGATCGGTTCGATATATGTGGCGTCGGCCAGTCCCGGGTCGGTCATGATCGTGGCGGGGTTGGAATTGACGAGGATGACGCGATATCCCTCTTCGCGCAGGGCCTTGCAGGCCTGGGCGCCGGAATAGTCGAACTCGCAGGCCTGGCCGATGATGATCGGCCCCGCCCCGATGATCATGATCGACTTGATATCGGTTCTTTTCGGCATGTCGCATCCCCGGTCATCATGTGGCGCAAATTGTCGTGGGTTATAGACAACGCGGCCCCACGTGCAAGGGCGGATCGGAGATGAAGCGGGCGTGTGCAGGGCCTTGCCCCGGCGCCGCGATCAGGAGGCCGGGGCGAGGTCGGCAAAGCGTTCGCGGGTAACGCGCCTGGGGCGGATTCGGGCCGGTTGTGCGTCGGGGTTCGGCGGTTCCGGTTCGATATCGGTGCGGCCGTTGTCGAACGCGGGTTCGGCATGACGTTCGATTGATACCCCCGTGCCGAGCGTGCCATCTTCGAGCAGATCGGCCAGCGTGGCGCGGGCGATGTCGAAATCGACAACGTGGAAGCCTATTCCCATCCTGCCGTCGCCAGTTGTCGAATCGGCCCAAGCGCCCTGGCCGGTGCGGGCAAGGTGTTCCGCGATCCGGGTGATCAGCGCGTCCCGGCGGCTGCGTTCATCGGCATCGGCCGTGCCGCCGGAGAGAGGATAGTTGATGTGCAGGTAGTCCATTTCGCTGGCGGGAATCTCGGCGAAGCCGGTGTCGCGCAGGTGGTCGAGATGGTCGCGGATGCGTGGCCACTGGGCCGCGTCATATCGCGCGCATTCGGCCGGGTGGCCGAGGTTGCCCACCTTGAGGGTGATCACGCCATCGGCAGCGTCGAGCCAGACATAGGCCATGCCCAGGCTGTCCCGACGATAGAGCCGCAGCGGGCGCGGCAGGTCCCGGGAGGCGCGATTGCGCACGCGTTGTGCGATCCGCTCGCCCATGGCGCCGGCACCCGCGGAAAGCCGCGGGATGAGTTTGGCTACGGGGCCTTTAATCGGTCGCACTCTTCTGTCCCTGGTCTGTCCTGTTCGTTTCTATCCCGCCGTTCTAGCGGGGCCACGAGGGCAGGAATGTGGCGACGATAGGGCGATTTGAGGCAACCGCGCGGCGGGGCCGGTTACTCCGCCGCCCGAACGTAATCTGCCGCTGTGCTGTCGCGGTAGAGGTAATCGCGGGTGAGCGGCACCGCAGCCTGATCGGGCGAAAGCTGCACCTGAAACACGACCTGCGCATTGTAGCGGAACGTGAGCTCGCAAGCGACGAGGTAATAGCGCCACATCCGGCAGAACCCTTCGTCATAGAGGGCACGCGCCTTGTCGATGTTGGCGACAAAGCGGTCATACCAGTGTTTGAGCGTTTCGGCATAATGCAGGCGCCACACCTCGATATCGGTGGTGACGAGGCCGCGCGGTTCGACGGCGGCCATCACCTCGGACAGGGCGGGCACGTAGCCGCCGGGAAAGATGTATTTCGTGATCCAGGGGCTCGTGGCGCCCGGCGGGCCGGAGCGGCCGATCGTGTGGACGAGCGCAATGCCGGCATCGGTCAGCAGGTCCTCGATCTTATCGAAATAGGTGCTGTAATGCGGCACGCCGACATGCTCGAACATGCCGACCGAGACGATCCGGTCGAATTTTCCGGTCACGTCGCGGTAATCCTTGAGCAGGAAACGGGCGCGATCGGCAAGCCCGGCCTTTTCGGCGCGGTGGTTGGCCATTGCGTGCTGTTCGGTCGAGAGCGTCACCCCGGTGACATCGGCGCCGTAGTCGCGCGCCAGCGTGAGCCCCATGCCGCCCCAGCCGCAGCCGATATCGAGCACGCGCATGCCCGGTTCGATCCTCAGTTTCTCGGCGATGTGGCGTTTCTTGGCCTCCTGCGCCTCGTCCAGCGTCATGTCGGGGCGCGCGAAGTAGCCACAGGAATATTGCCGGTCGGCATCGAGGAAGAGATCGTAAAGTTCGCCCGAGAGGTCATAGTGATGGGCGACGTTGGCGCGTGCGCGGGGCACGGGGTTGAATTGCTGGAGGCGGCGCCCGGCACGGCGCAGGGTTTCGAGCGGGCGGCGGAACCACGGCTGGCCGTGGCTGGCCACGTTGCGGATGGCCAGGGTGAGAAAGCCGTAAAGGTCATCCCCCTCGATGGTGAGCGTGCCGTCCATGTAGCCCTCGCCCACCGCCATTTCAGGATTGAGTATGAGGCGGCGGGGCAGGGCCGGATCATGCAGCGTGACGGAAACGCGCTCTCCCTTGCCATTGCCGTAATGCCGGCTCTGCCCGTCGGGCAACGTGACCGAGAAATCGCCGTCACGAATGAGATGCGCGAGAAAACGATCGAGTATGCGGGTCCACATGTGTCTCTCCCTCTTGTTGCGCGCCGAACCCTGCGCGCGGAAAAAACCCGTGATCCTTGCCTTGCCTCTGATTTCTTGCTCGGGACGCGAAATTCGTCCCCATTTTTCCTTGTCCAAGCGTCAATTTAGCGGATTTTCAGGATTTCGCAAAGACCCAGCCGCGGGATCGGCGGGTTCCGGCCCCGAGCCCTTGACTTTGCCTTTCATGCAAGGTGTATCGACGCGACCGGTTCAACCACCCCGCAAGCCTCGGAAGGGACGAAACATGCACGCCTATCGCAGCCATACCTGCGCCGCACTGACCAAGCAAAACGTGGGCGAGAGCGTCCGCCTGTCGGGTTGGGTGCATCGCGTGCGCGATCACGGCGGGGTTCTGTTCATCGACCTGCGCGACCATTACGGCATGACACAGGTGCTGTGCGACCCCGACAGCCCGGTTTTCGCCGAGGTCGAGAAACTGCGCAGCGAATGGTGCGTGCGCATCGACGGCACCGTCAAGGCGCGCGATGCGTCGCTGGTCAATCCCAGGATTCCAACCGGCGAGATCGAGGTCTATATCCGCGATGTCGAGGTCCTGGGCGCGGCCGGGGAATTGCCGCTGATGGTGTTCGGCGACCAGGAATATCCCGAGGAGACGCGCCTGCGTTACCGTTATCTCGATCTGCGCCGCGAGAAGATGCAGGCGCATATGAAACTGCGCAGCGACATGGTGGCCAGCATCCGCCGCCGGATGTGGGACGGGGGCTTTCGCGAGTACCAGACGCCGATCATCACCGCGTCATCCCCCGAGGGTGCGCGCGATTTCCTGGTGCCGAGCCGCCTGCATCCGGGGCGGTTCTATGCGCTTCCGCAGGCGCCGCAGCTTTTCAAGCAATTGATCATGGTCAGCGGGTTCGACAAGTATTTCCAGATCGCGCCGTGTTTCCGCGACGAGGACCCGCGCGCCGACCGCAGCCCCACGGATTTCTACCAGCTCGACATGGAGATGAGTTTCGTCGAGCAGGAGGACGTGTTCGCCACGATCCAGCCGGTGATCGAGGGCGTGTTCGAGGAGTTCGGCGGTGGCCACAAGGTCGACAAGCTCTGGCCGCGCATCCGCTATGCGGATGCGATGAAATGGTATGGCACCGACAAGCCCGACCTGCGCAACCCGATCAAGATGCAGGAGGTGAGCGAGCATTTCCGCGGCTCGGGTTTCGCCATCTTCGCCCGGCTGCTGGAGCAGGAGGGAACCGAGGTGCGCGCCATTCCGGCACCCGGCGGCGGGTCGCGCAAGTTCTGCGACCGGATGAACGCCTATGCCCAGAAAGAGGGGCTGCCGGGGATGGGGTATATCTTCTGGCGCGAGGGCGAGAATGGCATCGAGGCCGCCGGGCCGCTGGCCAAGAATATCGGCCCCGAGCGGACCGAGGCGATCCGTCTGCAACTGGGCCTTGGCAAGGGGGATGCCGCGTTCTTTCTCGGCGGCAAGCCGGCCAGTTTCGAGGCCGTCGCGGGGCGGGCGCGGGGCGTGATCGGCGAGGAATTGAACCTTACCGAGCAGAACCGCTTTGCCTTTTGCTGGATCGTCGATTTCCCGATGTACGAGAAAGACGACGAGAGCGGCGAGATCGACTTTTCGCACAACCCGTTCTCGATGCCGCAGGGGGGCATGGCGGCGCTGGAGGGCGATCCGCTCGACGTGTTGGGATACCAGTATGACCTTGCCTGCAATGGCTATGAGCTGGTGTCCGGGGCGATCCGGAACCACAAGCTCGACATCATGTATCGCGCGTTCGAACTGGCCGGATATGGCAAGGACGAGGTCGAGAAACGCTTTGGCGGCATGGTCAGCGCCTTCAAATACGGCGCCCCGCCGCATGGCGGTTGTGCCGCCGGGATCGACCGGATGGTGATGCTTCTGGCCGACGAGCCCAACATCCGCGAGGTCATCATGTTCCCGATGAACCAGCGCGCCGAAGACCTGATGATGAACGCCCCGTCGGAGGCCAGCCCCGAACAGTTGATGGAACTGAGCCTGCGGGTGATCGAGCGGGAGTGAGCGAGCGCCCGAAAGGCCGGGGCTGCACTTTCGCAGGGCGGCGGCCGCATCCGGTTCGGCGCATTGGACTGTCGCGATCTCTGCAATGAGCCTGAGATGACCGTGCCGCGACTCGTGGTGAGCCGCGGCACGGTAGAACAGCACGCATAGAGCGCGTGAACGGGAGCGGTCAGCCTTCTGCGGCCTCGCGCGCAGTGGCCAGCCACTCGTCGACCTGATCGCGGTTGTCGTCGATCCATTCCGATGCCTGGCGGCTCAGGTCTTCGGCGCTGTCCTCACCTTCGTTCATCATCGCGTTCTGGGCGAAGATGTCGTCGATCGGGATGCGGGCGACCTCGAGCAAGGCGCGCACGGCCGGGTTGTCGTCGAGGAACGCGCTGTTTGCCACCGGCCGGATGTCGTTGGCCGGCCAGCCCAGATCGCAGGGATCGGCGCCGCCAGCACAGCCGGCAAGCCCCTCGACCTCGGTCGCGTCGGCCAGGTCCATCTGGTCCTCGGGCAGCGAGGTTTCGTCCATCTGCAGCCAGACCACGTCTTCGCCCGGGGGCAGGATGCCGACCGTCCAGTTCGGCGTCCAGGTGTAGAAAAAGATCGGATCGCCGTTGTCATAGCGCGCCACGGTGTCGGCCATGGAGGCCGAGTAACCGGCCGTGATCGGCTTGAAATGCTCGTCCCAGCCGAATTCCTCGAAGTGATGCGAGATCACCTCTTCGCAGCCCCAGCTCGGCGGGCAGGCCACCAGGTCGGCAAGTCCGTCGCCATCGGCATCGAACAGGGCCTGGATCTCGGGATCGGTGAGATCCTCGACATGGGTGATGTCATGTTCGTCGGCGGTTTTCTTGTCGATCAGGTAACCCTGGAGCGCGCCGCCCTTGGCGACATGGCCGACGGCTTCTGCGCCATCGGCAAAGGAGTCCTCGTAGGTGTTGTGCAGCGGGAACCAGCCGTTGACCCAAAGATCGACATCGCCGAACGCCACCGACTGGTAGAAGGGCGGATTGTCGAGCGTGGTCGCTTCACTCACCTCGTAGCCGAGTTCCTCGAGCATGCTGGCGTAAACCTCGGCCTGCCACCAGCCGGTGTCCCAGGTTGCCCGGGCCATGTTGATGGTCGTGCCGTCGCCGGGCTCTTCTTGCGCGGTCGCGGTCAGCGGTATCGCAAGAACACCAGCGCAAAGCGCAGTGGTGGCCATTTTGCGAATATTCGACAAGCGTTGCATGTCTTTGACCTCCTGTTTCTCGGTTTCGGTTGTCTGCCGCGCCGGTCATGGCGCGGCGCCGGCGGGGCGCTGGGCCCCGTGTCGACGCCATCGCTCCGTCAGCGGGCCGGCCGGCGCAGTTCGTCGTCGCCGGTGCGCGTGCCGCCGAGACGGATGAAGCCCTTGATCGTCTCGATCAGCGAGGGGCTGCGGCGCACGCGCCCCTCTTCGCCCAGGGCCTGGGTGATGCGGTCGAGGATGATTGCCAGAAGGACGATCCCGATTCCGCCCTCGGTCGCGGTTCCGATGTCAAGCCGGCCCAACCCGGTATAGACCGTCAGGCCCAGGCCGCCCGCGCCGATCAAGGCGGCGATCACCGCCATCGACAGCGCCAGCATGAGCGTCTGGTTGAGCCCGGCCATGATGGTACGCAGCGCCAACGGGATCTGCACGTCCCACAGCACCTGCGAGCGGGTGGCACCGAAGGCATAGGCTGCCTCGACCAGGTTCTCGGGCACCGAGCGCAGGCCGAGATTCGTCAGCCGGACGATGGGCGGCAGCGCAAAGACGATGGTGGCGATGATCCCCGGTGTCATCCCGACGCCAAAGAGCATCACGATGGGCACCAGGTAGACGAAGGGCGGAATCGTCTGCATGATGTCGAGGACGGGCCGCAATATCACCGCGAACCGGTCGCTGCGTGCCGCGGCGATGCCCAGCGGCACGCCCACCAGCGCACAGAATACCACGGCCGTCAGGATCATCGCCAGCGTCGTCATGGTCTCCGACCAAACGCCGATCATGTCCAGTGCCGCCAGCGCCACGAAGGTGAAAAGGGCAAGTCACTGCCCTGCCGTGCCCCAGGCGATCGCGGTCAGGATCACCGCGAAGAGCAGCATCGGCGTGGCGTTCAGCAAACCGTCGAGCCAGGACAATGTCTGGTCCACGGGCCACTGGATCATGCGGAAGAAGTCGCGAAAGTTCGGCACCAGCCAGCCGCGGACGAACTCCTGCACCCAGTCTCCAAAGGGAATCTCGATCGAATCGGATGGTTGCCACATGAATCAGCCCTGCATTCTCGTTTCCGGTGCGCCGCCGCCGTTCTCGCGCGGGGCCAACTGACCGAAGACGGCATCGGGTTCCGCGACGCCGGCCAGGCGTCCCTCCCGGTCCAGAACGGCCACGGGCAGGCCCGAAGCGCATAACCGGAACATGCGGTGAAGATGCGTGTCGGCCGCGACGGTCGGGTAATCGGTGATGACCTGGCCGCGCAGATTGGCGCCGTTGATGCGCGTGGCGGCCGCAAGGTCGCGGTATCGCACCACCCCCGTCAGCGTGCCGCCCTCCTCGACATAAAGCGCATCGCGCCCCAGGCGCTCCATCCGTTCGAGTGCCGTCTGCGGTGCATCCTGTGCCAGATCGAGCGCCTCGGCCGGGGCCATGACACTTTCGGCGGTGAACACCCGGCCGCGGTCGATGTCGCGGGTGAAGGCGGCGACATAGTCGCTTGCCGGGTCTGCAACGATTTCCTCGGCGGTGCCCACCTGGACGAAGCGCCCCTCTTCCATGATGGCGATCCGGTCGCCGAGGATCAGCGCCTCGTCGAGGTCATGGGTTATGAACACGATGGTCTTCTTGAGCTTGTGCTGCAACTGGAGCAGCTCGCCCTGCATGTCGGCCCGGATGAGCGGATCAAGCGCCGAGAACGGCTCGTCCATGAGCAGGACCTCGGGGTCGACGGCAAGCGCGCGGGCCAGTCCGACGCGCTGTTGCATCCCGCCCGAAAGCGCACCGGGCGTTGCTTCGGCCCAAGCCTCGAGCCCGACCTGTTCGAGCATTTCCATGGCGCGTGCACGGCGTTCCCGCGGCACGATCCCGCGGGTCTTGAGGCCGAACTCGACGTTCTCGCGCACCGAGCGGTGCGGGAAGAGTGCGAAATGCTGGAAGACCATCGCGAGCTTGTCGCGCCTGATCCGGCGCAACGCGTCATCGTTCGCCTCGGTGATGCTTTCGCCATCGATCATGATGTTCCCCGAGGAGGGGTCGATCAATCGGTTGATCATCCGGATCAGCGTCGATTTGCCCGAGCCCGACAGCCCCATGACGACGAATATCTCGCCCTCGCGCACCGTGAAATCGACGCCCGAGACGCCCACGGTCATGCCGGTTTCTTCCAGAATTTCGGGTTTGCTCCGGCCCGATTCGAGCATGCGCACCGCGCGGCCGGGGTCTTCCCCGAACACCTTGACCAGATTCTCTACCAAGAGTTTTTCGCGCACGTCGGGGATTCCTCCCTTTTCGTTCCGCGTCGCCCAATCCGAGGGGTATATTTTTTCCGCTCAAAGCGATCGGAGCGGTCCGGATTGCAGCCGAATGCACTCGGCTTCGAATTTTCGGAATCGGATATAACACCTGTCATCGGAGGTTCAAGGGCATGTCCGCCGGCCCCCCCCTCGGGCAGGGGGCCGGATGGTCCGGATCGCCCGGCAGGGGCGGCCTTTCCGGGATTGCCCGGCCTTTTTGCGGCGGCGCCCTGCGGTCCGCTTGACCGATGGCGCCGCACAGGGAGCGGAAGCGGCCGGCCTGGCAGCCGGGCATTCGCCGCTTGCACCGGCGCGTGACTTGGTGTCACTTGAGCCCGAAACTGATCGGGACCCGGATTGCATGACACCCAGATACGCGCAACGAATGGACAAGGTTCAGCCCTCTGCCATCGGTGAACTGTTGGCCCTGGGCGCGGACCCTTCGATCATTTCCTTCGGCGGCGGCTATCCTGATGCGACACTGTTTCCCGCCGAGCAGCTGGATGCGGTGTTCCATGAGATCATCCGAGAGGCCGGCGGGGCCGCGATGCAATATGCCCCCTCCAATGGCCTTCCGCATCTGCGCGACCAGATTGCCGGGCTGATGACGGCGGATGGCATGGCCTGCACCGGCGATGATGTCCTGATCCTGCAAGGATCGCAGCAGGGCCTCGACTTCGCGGCGCGGATGTTGATTGACCCCGGTGATGTGATCGTCACCGAAGACCCTACCTTTCTGGGCGCGTTGATCGCGTTCGAACCCAGTCAGCCGGACTATGCCGTGGTCCCGGTCGACACCGACGGGATGCAAACCGAGGCCCTGCGGGAAATTCTTGCGGCCAACCCAAGGGCCCGGATGATATATACCATTCCGGATTTCCAGAACCCGACCGGTGTGACGCTCTCGCTCGCTCGGCGCAAGGAATTGATTGCGCTCGCCAACCGCCATGACCTGATCGTGCTGGAGGATACGCCCTACCGCCAGATCCGGTTCGAGGGTCGGCACCTGCCCACGCTCAAATCGCTGGATACCGAGGGACGGGTCATTCACCTGGGCAGCTTTTCAAAGGTTCTCGTGCCGGGTCTGCGCATTGGCTGGGCGGTGGCGGCCCCGGAGCTGCTGGCGCGCATGGGGCTGTTGAAGGTTGCTGCCGACACCCAGACGTCAACGCTGAACATGGCCGCTGCGAGCCTGTTTCTGGATCGCTATGACCTTGCGGCCCATATCGCCACCCTGCGCGAAGCCTATGCCCGCAAGAAAGAGGTAATGCTGGACGCCATTCGCCAATATTTCCCGCAAGACATCACCGCCACCGATCCCGACGGCGGACTGTTCACCTGGCTCACCTTTGACGAGGGTTTTGACGCCACGGCCTTCATGCGTGAAGTGGCCTTGCCGCAGGCGCGTGTCGCCTATGTGCCCGGTGCGACGTTCTTTCCGCTGACCCCGCGCGCCAACCACGCCCGACTGAATTTCTCGGCGCAGTCGCTGGACAATATCCGGACCGGGATCTCGGCCCTTGGCAAAGCCTTGCACGCCAACCCTTCGCTTTGAACCCGGGCCCCATGCCCGTCACCCGGCGCGCCCCACCCGCTTCCGACCTGTGAGAAGCCGACGTGGGCGGTCACGGTTTGTCCGAAGTTCGGGCAACCGATTTCGGTAGCCGGCGGTTATGGTCGCAGGTGCTTTTACGCCTGACCCTGTGTGCCGGACTGGAGCCCATTCGTCTCTCCAAGTGACAGTTAACACTTGGACGACAAACAGTTTTGGGAGATGTTGGTGCGGTCGAGAAGACTCGAACTTCCACGGGAGTTACCCCACAGCGACCTCAACGCTGCGCGTCTACCAATTCCGCCACGACCGCACTGCCCTGACTTGGTGAGGCGCGTCTTAGCGAAACCGAAACGGGATGTGAAGAGGAAATACGCGCGTCGGGGTAGCAAATGTTGGCATCCTTTGCATATTCTTGCTCTTGTCGCCATTGCCGGGGCAACCGTCCGATCACTGGACGGTCGCACCGGCACCACGCTTCGCGAGGGTCGCGGTCCGCGTCAGTCCTGTGTCTGCCTGGCTTGCGAGAAAACCTCTGCCGCCTTGGACGCGAAACCCGGAAGGCCCTGACCCTGTGTGCTCGCCGGTTCGGGCGACACCGATCGAGTGGTCGCGCCGTGGCTGTTCATCATCATCGCCGCCTTTTGGATCAGGCTGGCGCGTTCGGGTTGACCGGGCGCGAAAACCGGAGTTGCACGACTGGCGGCCTCGTACCAGTCCATCGTCATTTCCGGGCGGTGCGCCACCCCGATGCCGGTGGCCAGGTGATGGCCGATCATCTCGCCATAGGCGTCGAGTCCGACTGCCGCGAGGACCAGTGCCGAGCCGACGGCGATGTCCATGTCGTCGGTTCGATAGCCCACGGAGAGACAGATTTTTGCCGTGGCGCCAAGCTGATCGGCGCCCATGCCGGTTTCTTCCGTGAAGCTTGCCGTCCGGCGAAGCGTCTCGGCGCGCGGGAAATCGGCGATTTCCCTGGTGTATGGCTTGACGAGTGCCCCGAAATCCCTGCACTGGGCCGCGATTTCGGACTCCGAGAAGCCCTTGATCGCGGCGATCATCGTCTCGCCCTGTTCCATCGCATAGCTGCGGGCGAGGCAGAACTGTTCGCCCAATGCCTGTTCGGCGTCGACAAGCGTGTCCGCTTTGATGAAGCCACCGTTCGACGAGGTGACCAGTCCAACCTTTGCGCAGAAGGAGGCCAGAGATGCCGGTCGTGTCGGTTCGGTGGCCGTGGCGAAACTTGGAAACGCGGGTTTGCCTTCATCCTCGGCGGATGCCAGTTGCGAAGAGAAAGCAGGAGCCTTGGGCGTTGAAGCCTCGGAGCGATCGGGAAGCGTGTCTTGCGTCGAAGCGTCTGGCGCGGCCCCTGCCATTTGTGGCTGGTTGGGCTGTTGCTCGCTGATCCGGCAATCGCCCTGCTGGCAGGTGAACATTGCGGGTGTTGCATCGACGGCCTGAAAATCATTGCGCACATACCCGTCGGGCGTGGATGCGAAGACCCGGACCACACAGGATCTGTCGTTGCACCAGAACCCCGAACCCGTGACCGACGTGTCGAGAAGGTAATCGGTTCTGCCGTCATTGTTCATGTCGGCCAGTTGAATGAAGCCTGCGCGCGAAAGCAGTTGTTGCGGTTCGACATTCGCATTGCGCGCAATCTCGAACACGGCGGCCGAGACCCGGGGGGGCAGGCCCCCGATGGTGTCTTCCCTGTGGCCGGCGGTGGATCCGTTGGCGATCTGGTCGCGGGTTTCGAGCAGCAGACCCCGGAGCCCCTGCGGGTGGTTTGAAACGGTCCGCGTCACAGCGGCGCCGCCGAGTTGCGCTCTCTGGAACGACGTGACGAGGATGGTGCGTTCAAGCTCGGTCAATTTGCCGGTAACCGGGAATTGCATGAAAGCCTGGTATTGCGAGATCCCTGCCCGCGAGCGACTCCCGAGAACGCCATCGGTGGAACCGACGTTCCAGGAGAAATGATTGAGCGCGCTTTGCACCTCGCGGTTCTGCTCGCGTTGGGAGGACGACACGGCCGGCCGCGTGGTGCGATAGACCCGTTGCTTGGATCGGTTGTTCTTGGCGGCTTCGTTCATCAGCGCGCCACCGATGATCCCGCCCACGAGCCCACCGACGAGGCCGTTATCGGCCATGAGCCGCCCCGTTGTTCCGGTTATCAGGGTGGCTGACAAAATGGCGACCATGAAGTGCTTGGAAAACATGATTTCCTCCCCCGAGCCTTGCGAATTGCATGTTCTGCCCTGCATCGCAAACCTGCTGCAAATTTTAACTTGATCGTCGGGAAACGGTCCCGATGCGCGAAAAATCCGGGTATTCAATTCATTTCAGTATGAATTCGTCTCGCGCATCGGGCAAGGAAAAACTGACCCAAGGGAAGGGAAACGATCAGGCGCGCCCGAGGAGCAAGCGGATGTGATCCGGTCTCCGCAGCCCCCAGACCAGTGCAATCGCGCTGGTCATGGCAAGTGCCGTTCCGAAGCCGCCCACCGGGGTCGTGGGAAACAGGATCGCGTTCATGATCCGCCCGGGCAGCAGGGTGAAGAGGCCGGGTATGCCCATGCCGAAAACGTAAAGCGACAGCATCGTGCGGCGGTGATCGGCGACCCGCCCTGCCCGGATATGGCCAATGCCCACCCAGAGCAGAACCAGCGTGGCCGCTGAGAGGGCGTGAATCGGGCTGAACGGGCCAAGGATCCTGATCGTGTAAATGAAAAAGGAACTCAGTGCCGTCACCGCCATTGCCGTCACCCAGACATAGCCCAGCGTGCGGTGCAGCCGGTCGCGCCGCCGCCGCATCAGCGCCACTGGCCCGATGGCCAGCGCCGCGAGGGCGGTGACGATGTGCAACTGCACCACCAGAGAGCTGTCGAAAAACGGCGTCAGGGTCATGTCATTGTCCTTTCTGTTTGATATGTCCGAGGTGACGGGGCGGTCATCGCCCGCACGCTGGCCCGGCTCAATTATCGGTGTGCCGAACAACGGAGGAAATTCGTGAAACCCGGGGCAACGCAATTCGCGCTTCGTGAAACACGTGCCTTTCTTGCCCGGGGACGGGTGCTGGCGGGGCTGGTTGCGGCAATCCTGATCCTGGCGGTGTCGGGGCCGTTCGGCACCATCGACATCCTTGGCCCGCTGGCGCGGGCAGGCTATTGGGGAGCGGTTGTGGTGCTGACCTTTTCGGCCGGGGTGTTGACCGATCGGCTGTGCGATCAATGGATCAAGAGGCCCCGGCTGCGCGCGGTCCTATCCGTTGTAGTCACCGGCGCGCTGGCGACGCTGATCGTGCTTTTGCTCAATGCTCTTGTGTTTGGCCGGTCGCCCTTCGATATGGCGTCGCGCTGGCTGCTGATCCTGCAGATCCTTTTCGTCGCGCTCGTCGTGGCGACGGGGCTTTATGCCATGGCGGCGGGAGAGTCCGGCGGGGCCGATCAGGCCGGTGCGCCCCCGCCCCTGCTCGACCGGCTACCGCTCGACAAGCGGGGGATGCTCGTGTCAATTTCGGTGCAGGATCACTATGTCGAGGTGGTCACGACACGGGGAAGTGCGTTGGTGTTGATGCGCCTGACGGATGCGATACGCGAGGCTGGCGAGGGTGCAGGAATTCGGGTGCATCGCTCGCACTGGGTCGCGACGGATCAGGTACAGGCTGCAAGGCGCGAGGGTGAACGCGCGATCCTGACCATGACCGGCGGTCGCGAGATCCCGGTCAGCCGCACTTACCTGCCAGCGATCCGTGATGCGGGCCTTTTGCCACGTGGGAGAGAGATCAAATGACAAGCGATCCGCTGCGCATCGACATCGTTTCGGACGTGGTCTGCCCCTGGTGCATCATCGGATATCGCCAACTGGACCGGGCGATCCGCGACAGTGGAGTCGCGGTGACGATCCTGTGGCACCCGTTCGAACTCAATCCGGACATGCCGCCCGAGGGGCAGGACCTGCGCGCGCACATGGCCGAGAAATACGGCAGCACCGCGCAAGAGAGTGCGCAGGCGCGCGACAGGCTCACCCGGTTGGGGGCGGAGCTCGGGTTCGCTTTCAACTTTTCGGACCAGAGCCGGATGGTGAATACCTTTCGTGCCCACCAGCTGATCGAATGGGCCGAGACGCAGGGGCGCCAGACCGAGATGAAGCTGGCCTTGTTCCGGGCGCATTTCACCGATGCGCGGGATGTGTCGGACATGGACATGCTGGCGGCCATTGCGGGCGAGACCGGGCTCGATCCCGCGGATGCGCGCGAGGCACTGGAAACCGAACGCTTTGCCCCCGAGGTGCGCACGATTCAGCGGTTCTGGGCCGAAAAGGGTATTCGCGGGGTGCCGGCGATGGTGTTCGACCTTCAGCACCTGGTGACCGGGGCGCAAGGTGTGGAGACCTATGGCGCGTTGTTGAACCGCCTTTCAGCCGATCGCGCAGGTTAGATCACAGGGTGTGCCCTTCGCACCTTTGCGCCAGCGAACAGGTGGTCCATGTGGTCGCGCGGCGGACACCGGTTCAGGCGAGGCGGCCGGGCCAGATGAGCGGCTGTGCGACTTCGCCGGAGGGCGCGATCTCAGTGGATCGGATCAGGTCGAGAAACCGGTTCTGGAAAGCGGCACAAATCGGGCTTGGGTTGCCGTTTCGCCGCAAGACAAAGCCGACCGTCCGCCGCGCCGCGGGATCATCCAGCGCCAGTGCGCGCAGATCGCCATCTATGGTGCGTGTGGCAAGGGCCGGCAGGATCGTCGCACCGGCCCCGGCGCGCACGAGCGCAAGGAGCGAGATGACATTGCGTGCGCTGAGCGTAGACGCTTGATGCGGTCCGCTGTGTTCGAGGTCGTAGAACCCGGTCGTCGATTTGTTGCTGATGAGTTGATGTTCCTTCAGGTCCGCCCGCTTCAAGGGTGTTGCCGCGCAGGCAAGCGGATGGTCCTTGCGGCAGACCAATCGGAACGGGTCGTGGAACAGGGGGATGAAGCGCAGGTCCGAGCGGGCATGAGGCTCGCCGCCGATGCCGAGTTCGACTTCCCCGGTTTCGACCAGCGCGTGCATGCTCGTGCTGTCGGTATCGAGCAACTCGATCTGGATTCCGGAGTGAACCTCCAGCATCTCTGTCAGGACCGGCGGCAGGAGCTGTGCCGCAACGGACGGCACGGCAGCGATCCTCAGGGCACCTTCCCGGCCGGCAGCGATCGCTGCGATGCGTTCGGTGGTCCGATCGTGTTCGCGCAGCAGGTCCCTGGCCAGCTTGCGCACCTCGTGGCCAAGCACCGTCAGGGTGTGCTTGCGGTCGGTTTCGAACAGCGGTGCGCCGAGTTCCGATTCGAGTTGCTTGAGCGTCATCGAGACGGCCGAGACCGTCCGGCCAAGGGCTTTGGCGGCATCGCGGATGTTTCCGCAATCCGCCACTGCGACAAAAACACGAAGAGCATGGGATC
Source organism: Rhodobacteraceae bacterium HLUCCO07 (assembly GCA_001314705.1). Taxonomy (GTDB): domain Bacteria; phylum Pseudomonadota; class Alphaproteobacteria; order Rhodobacterales; family Rhodobacteraceae; genus Aquicoccus. The sequence continues at coordinate 99,490 of LJSU01000018.1, read as the reverse complement.
GTATCATGAAGACGCGTTTCAACAAACCTGAAGTAAATTACATTTTAATTTGTTTGATCTGAATAATCCATCGCTCTTACACTCCTTCCCGGGGGTGTTGCATGACAGACATGAGACTGACGCTGGACCAGGTCGAAGAGCTTGCTCTTGAAACGCTGGTCAGCGCTGGCGCGTCGCGGCAGCAGGCCGTTCCGGTTGCGCGTTCGACGCGCCTGGCCGAGCGGGACGGAATACGCAGCCACGGATTGATTTATATCCCGGTTTATGCCGAACATCTGCGCTGCGGGAAGGTTCTGGGCGCTGCCATCCCGACGGTTTCGCACCCGCGCCCCGGTGCGATCCTTGTCGATGCTGCGCATGGGTTTGCCCATGCGGCGATTGATGGTGGCTGGCCCGTGTTCGACGCAGCCGTACGCGAACAGGGTGTCGCGGCGATGGCGGTGTCGCGGTCCTATAATTGCGGTGTTTTGGGACATCATGCAGGACGGTTGGCCGAGGCCGGCTTGGTGGGGTTGTGCTTTACCAATGCGCCTGCCTCCATGGCGCCGACCGGGGGCACGAAGGCGGTGATAGGCACGAACCCGTTCGCGCTGGCGGTGCCCGACGGATCGGGCGGGGCACGTCTCGTGATAGATCAATCCGCAAGCGCCATTGCGAAATCCGAGATCATCCTGCGGGCGCGCAAGGGGGAGGTGATCGAGCCAGGCTGGGCGCTGGATGTCGATGGCAACCCGACCGAAGATGCCGAAGCCGCGTTGGCCGGCTCGATGCGGCCCGTGGGCGGGCAAAAGGGTTTTGGCGTGGGCCTGATGGTCGAGATCTTTGCCGCTGCGCTCGCCGGTGGCAACCTGGGGATGGAAGCCAGCCCCTTTTCCGGGCCCAAGGGCGGGCCGCCGGGCACGGGGCAGTTTTTCATCGGCTTCGATCCGGGCGCGTTTTCCGGCGACGGGTTCGGTACGGCGATGGCGCAGCTGGCCGAGGCGATCACGGACCAGGAGGGCGCGCGCCTGCCCGGTGCGCGCCGCGCGGCCAACCGTGCGCAGACCCTGCGCGAGGGTGTCGTGGTCGATGCGGCGCTGATGGACAGGATCAAAACCGCCTGAACGCGGGAAGCGGGAAGGAAGAACATGACATTGGAAACCCGCAATTACATCGCAGGCGAATGGCGTGACGGGGTGGCAGCGGTCGAAAACCGCAACCCGTCGGACCTGGCGGACGTGATCGGGCATTTCGCGCAAGCCGACGAGGCGCAGCTCGACGATGCCTTGACTGCCGCGCATCGCACACAGGCTGAATGGGGGGCCACCGGCCCGCAAAAGCGCCATGACGTTCTGATGGCGATCGGCACCGAGTTGATGGCGCGGGCCGAGGAGATCGGGGCGCTGATTGCGCGCGAGGAAGGCAAGCCCCTGGGCGAAGGCAAGGGCGAAGCCTATCGCGCGGGTCAGTTCTTTACCTATTTCGCGGCGGAAGCCCTGCGGCAACTGGGTCAGACAGCCGACAGCGTGCGCCCCGACATCGAGATCGACGTGCGCCGCGAACCCGTGGGCGTGGTGGCGATCATCAGCCCGTGGAACTTCCCCGTGGCCACGCCTGCGTGGAAAATCGCGCCCGCGCTGGCTTTTGGCAACGCCGTGATCTGGAAGCCCGCCAACCAGACACCCGCCAGCGCCGTGGCGCTAACGCAGATCATTGCGAAACAGGATCTGCCCAAGGGGCTGTTCAACCTCGTGATGGGGCCGGGCCGCGCGGTCGGGCAGGCACTGGCAAGAAGCGCGGCTGTGGACGCGATCAGCTTTACCGGCTCGGTTCCCGTGGGGCGCGGGATCGCGGCGGCGGCCATACCCAACATGACCAGGCTCCAGATGGAAATGGGGTCCAAGAACCCGATGGTGATCATGGAGGATTGCGACCTTGACCTGGCCGTGGCCCATGCCGCCAACGCGGCTTTTGGCGGGACGGGGCAGAAATGCACCGCCGCCAGCCGCCTTGTCGTGCATGAGCGTATCCATGATGCCTTTGTCGAACGGCTAGTCGAGGCGACGCGGGCCTTGAAGGTCGGTCATGCGCTGGAAGAGAGCACGCAGATCGGGCCGGTGGTCAGCGCGGATCAGCTTGCCGCCAATCTCGACTATATCGAGACCGGCAAGCAAGAAGGCGCGGAATTGCTTTGCGGGGGCACCCGGCTGGAGCGCGCGACCGAAGGGTATTACATGGCCCCGGCCGTGTTCGCGGGCACGCGCAACGGGATGCGCATCAACCGCGAGGAAATGTTCGCGCCGATCACCTGTGTCATCAAGGCGGGCAGCTATGACGAGGCGTTGCACCTTGCCAATGATACCGAGTTCGGTCTGACCGCCGGCATCATGACCCGCGATCTGGCGCGCGCCACGCATTTCCGCCGCCATGCGCGGGCGGGCTGTGTCATGGTCAACCTGCCAACCGCCGGAACCGATTACCACGTCCCCTTTGGCGGGCGCGGCGCGTCGAGTTATGGCCCGCGCGAACAGGGTCGCGCGGCCGAGGAATTCTATACCATCGTCAAGACATCCTATATCCATTCGGGGGTTCCCGCATGACCCCACGTATCGACGCGCTGCAATATGCCAACTGGTCGGAAAGGATCTTTCGCCAGATGCGCGCGGGTGGTGTCGACGCGGTACATGTGACCATAGCCTATCACGAGAATTTCCGCGAGACGGTGCTGAACATCGAATCCTGGAATCGCTGGTTCGAGCGATTTCCAGAACTGATCTTTCAGGGGTTCGCCGCCGAGGACATAGACCTTGCCCGCCAGACCGGGCGCACCGCGATCTTCTTTGGTGCACAGAACCCGTCCTGCATCGAGGATGACATCGGCCTTGTGGAGGTGCTGCACCGCCTTGGCCTGCGCTTCATGCAACTCACCTATAACAACCAGTCCTTGCTGGCCTCGGGATGTTACGAGGCAGAGGACACGGGTCTCACCCGGATGGGGCGCGAGGTCGTCGCCGAAATGAACCGCGTGGGGATGGTCATCGACATGAGCCATTCGGGCGAACGCTCGACCCTGGATGCCATCGCGCATTCCTCGCGCCCCATCGCGATCACGCATGCCAATCCTGCCGGCTGGCACCCGGCGCTGCGCAACAAATCCGACCGCGTTCTGCACGCATTGGCGGAGAGTGGCGGGATGCTGGGCTTTTCCGCTTATCCGCACCATCTGCGCGGCGGCAGTGATTGCACCCTGGCGGAGTTCTGCGAAATGGTTGCCCGCACCGCGGACCTGATGGGCGTGTCACGGATCGGGATCGGCACCGACCTGTGCCAGGATCAACCCGACAGCGTGGTGGACTGGATGCGCTCGGGCCGGTGGACCAAGGCCCGCGATTATGGTGAAGGCAGCGCCGACAATCCAGGTTTTCCGCCGATGCCCGAATGGTTTCGCGACAATCGCGATTTCGGGCGGATCGAGACGGGGCTGCGCGAGGTGGGCTTCTCGGTCGAAGACGTGGCCGCGATCATGGGCGGGAACTGGGCGCGCTTCTTTGCCCAGAGTTTCGGAAATTTGAAGCACGGTCGCCGGGAGGCGGCGCAGTGACCTGCGCAGGGCTGAATCCGATGCCGCAGGCGCGGACCTTTCGGCGCGATCCCGACGATGTCATGCGCCTTGCCCGCATGGGGTGCAATCATCCGACACGGCTTTCATTCCTGCGCCAGTTGTTGCGCCGGATGCAAAGCGAAGGCTGGGGTTTTGACCGGCCGGTTTGGGATATCGACGCGCAGGGCGTGGGGCGCGCGGTCTATCGCGCCATCGGGCCCGTGCGGACCTATAGCCTTGTTGCCTTTGCCCATGACCTGCCCGACGATCAACGGTCCGACCGGGTGATCGCGACGGCATGGGATGCGACGTTCGCGCTTTTTGATGGCACGCCCGACGCTGATGACCTCGACCGGCTGGCGGCCAACGTGCCATTGCAGGAGGCTGGGCGTGTCACGCCAAACGAGCTGTCTCTGAGCCGTGCCAATCGTTCCGTGCGCCTTTTCGATCATGTGGTCGAGAGCTTGGCCCGCGGGCAACAGCCCAATGCGGACATGCTGTTGGAGACCGGGTATCTCATGCGCACCACGGCTGTTTATGGCTCGGGCAAGTTCGGCGCGGCGGATCGCGCCGCGATTGTCGAACGCCCCGAGATGCGCGCGCCCTTCCAGGCCGAGATGCTGTCGGTCTGGCTTACGCGTTCCTTCACAGTCGATCTGGTCGAGCATCTGGCCCGTGCGCGTGGTGGCGCCAATGCAGTGCGGCTGGCACCGGAACTCAAACGTGGGCTGGGCGTCGGCAACTCCACGGGACTCGGGATGGCGCCGTTCCTGATCCGTCATCCTGTCCTGCTCAACAACTGGATGGTGGCGCGCGAAGAGGCGCTGGCCCGGGTGCGAGCGCAGGAAGCGGTTGGCGAGGCCGAATTCGCCGGGTTCCTTGCGGCCTTGCGTGCTGCGCAGGAGAATGCCTTGCTCTGGGCAAGCGCACACCCGATCCAGCGCGCGAAACTGTCCGATCTGCGCGACGGTCTTGCGCGGACAATGGCCCATGTCACCGAACGATGGGACCGGTACGCGACGCACCCGTGGGACAATCTCTGGCGCTGGGGGCAGACCAGCCTTCCGCTGGAAGGGCAGGAGGCGCTGCTCGCTGCCATGCTGGAGCCGCATGGCGACCTGATCGACGGCCTAGGCGATTGCATGGACGCCGATGAAGAAGCGCATTTCCCGATTGATGGTGCCATGCGTGTCGGGGATCTGCGTGCCACACTCAGAACGCATTATGCTTGGGCACTGGATGTCGATTACACGGCTCACGAACATTCCGCCCGGTTCTGGTATATTTCCGAGGACAAGCTCGAACCGCGGCTGGGCGAACGCTTTGATGAACCGGGGGCCGAGTGCGAACTGCCGCTGGACACCGGGCGGCAGGCCGCGGCGCTCTGGCGCGCACTTGAGGGAAAGCCGGGCGACATGCCCGTTGCACATCTGCTTCTGGCCCATCCCGAGCATCGTCCGGCTCTGCGCCGCGCGCAGATCACCGGGCGTCACCCGTTTGCCGAAATCCGTGACAACCTGATCGCTGCGGACATGCTGCCGATCGACCTCTTGCGATGCAAGCTGGCGTTTTTCGGGGCGACGCGGTTCGATCCGCGCTCGGACCGCTGGGTGCGGATCAGCCTGTTTCAGGGCGCGCCCTATCCCGAGATGATGACCGGGAGGGTGCAAGATGCCTGACTGCACCGCTGTGGAGATGCACGAAGCAACGCAGGTTCTGCACCTGTCGCTGTCCGAGATCGGTGCACTGTCACTGCGGGCCATTCGCGGCGCGGGTCGGACATGGGGCGAAGCCGAGGAGGGGGCCGCGGCCGCTTGCTGGCTTGCCCGGGCCGGGCTGGACTGGGCAAATGCGCTGATCGGTATTCTGTCACGCCCCGCCAGCGCGCCGGGTTGCCCGTTGCGCGCGGGCATGGCGATCGCGGACTCCTCGGGGCTGTCCGACGGTGCAAGCCATCGCGGGCAGAGGTTTTCCGAACTGTGCCATCCAGGCTTCCTCTTGCCCTTTTGCGCTTATGCGGCTGCCCGCTCCGGGCAGACCCTGCGGTTGAACTGGAAGGGCGCAACGGCGGTCATCGCTCCGGGCGAGGCCCCGACCATGACAGGTGACATGGACGCGGTGGGCCCGCTGGCGGTGCGCCTTGAGCCGCATGCCTCAACCGGAACTGCAAGATCGTGTTGGCCCCGGGTCCATCTCGGGACGGTGGAGCCCGGCCAATACGCCGCTCTCAACGCCTTGATGCTGCGCATCACCGTGCCGACCTCGGCGGATTCCTTGGCCGGGGCTGGTGCACGGGGAAGCGACAATGACTGACTTTTGCAGCAAGAAAACGACAAAACCATCCACTTGAAAGGGAGATTGACAATGAAACGAACACTTATCGCCGCGGCCTTTGCCGGGGTTGCCTTGCCGACCGTCGCGCTTGCCGATTGCGGGCGTGTCTCGGTCGCAGAAATGAATTGGGCGTCGGGGCAGATCATCACGCGGATCACCGAGTTCCTGATGACATAGGGTTATGATTGTGACGTGACGGTCGTGCCGTCGGCGACAACAACGGCGATCACGTCGCTGGCCGAAAACAACGAGCCCGATATCGTGCCCGAACTCTGGGTCAACTCGGCGCCCGCCTATTTCCGGCTCAACGAGGAGGGCAAGGTGCTCAAGGCCGCCGATGTCTTTGCCGAAGGCGGCAGCGAGAACTGGTGGGTGCCCGACTATCTGGTCGAGGAGCATCCCGAACTGGCCACGATCGAAGGCGTACTTGAAAATCCCGAACTGGTGGGCGGGCGTTTCCACAACTGCCCCGACGGCTGGGGCTGCCGGATCGCCAATGACAACCTCGTGGAGGCGTTCGATTTCGAGGGCCACGGTATCGAGGTGTTCAACCACGGCTCGGGCGATACGCTGCCCGCCTCGATGGCCTCGGCCTACGAGAACAAGGAACCGTGGTTTGGCTACTATTGGGGGCCGACCGCCATTCTGGGCCGCTATGACATGGTCGCGGTGGACATGGGGCCGCATGATCCCGAAATCCATGAATGCAACCAGACGCAGGATTGCGAGACTCCGGGCAAATCGGCCTACCCGGCGGCGCCGGTGCTGACCGTCGTGACCGCGGATTTCGCCGAGCGCAACCCGGACATCTTCGAGTTGGTGAGCAATATCTCCTTCGGTACGCAGGAGTTGAGCAACCTGCTGGCATGGCAGGCCGATAACAGCGCCTCTGCAGAAGAGGCCGCTGTCTATTTCCTGACCCAGAACAAGGATACCTGGATGGATTGGGTGAACGACGAGGCCGGCGAGAAGCTGGGCGCGATCATCCAGTAGACCATACCTCGGGACGGGGCTGCGTAGTATGCGCGGCCCCGTTTGCCCAACAAACAAGACCAGGCCCGTCAAGGGCCGCGCAGGGAGAGCCGGGACATGGCGACATATGATTTCATCTTCGACGGTCTGGGCCTGCGGGAATGGTGCGACAAGGATGCCACTGCCGGCCCGATGAGCATGGCCGACTTGCTGGCACAGGGGTCCGGCAAGGGCGCGGACGGAGGCACAGATGCAGGGGGCGGATCCTCCGGCGTCTCGCTATGGGAGTTGCCCTTCCCCTCTCTTGATGCCCTCAACAAGGCCTGTCCGGCGGTTGCCCGCACGCGTGAAGTGACCAAGGGCGTCGAAAGCGGGTTTCTCGACATCAAGGACTCGCTGAAGGTTGTGCTCGACCCGGTCACCCAGCCGCTGAGCTGGTTTCTTGAAGGCGCGCTCTACGCGTTTCAGACTACGCCATGGTTCATCATGATCCCGCTCTTGCTTGCGGTGGTCTATTTCGCGTCCAAATCGTTCAAGCTCGTCGGCTTCGTGGCCTTCTCGATCTTCTTTCTGGCGTTTATCGACCATTACAATTTCGCGATGCAGACGCTCGCGATCATCTTTGTCTGCGCGCTGTTGTGCGTGCTCCTGGGCGTGCCGATCGGCATTGCGATGTCGCGCAGCGACACGCTGCAGCGCATGACGATCCCGGTTCTCGACATGCTCCAGACGTTGCCGCCTTTCGTGTATCTCATTCCTCTGATCTTCCTGTTCTCCGTGACCGAACCGAAGCTTTATGGCATCGCCATCATCCTTTACGCGATCGTTCCGGTGATCCGGCTGACCGATCTCGGGATACGGCTGGTCGACAAGGAGGTGATCGAGGCAGCCGACGCGTTCGGCATGACCGACCGGCAAAAACTCTACAGGGTGCAGATCCCGCTTGCGCTGCCCAATATCATGGCGGGTGTGAACCAGACCATCATGATGAGCCTTGCGATGGTGGTGATCGCCTCGCTCGTGTCGGCGCCGGGCCTCGGCGTGCTGGTGCTGCGCGGTATCCGCAACCTCGAACTTGGCGTCGGCCTGATCGCGGGCCTTGGCATCGTGCTTCTGGCGGTCATCCTCGACCGGGTGACCAAGGCGGCACTGGCCCGCGTCAATGCCGCAAGTGCGGTGCAGAGAAACTCATGAACGGGGCCGCGGCGATGGAAAAGACCGTCAAACTCTCGATCCGCAATCTCTACAAGATTTTCGGACCCGATCCGCGGCGCGCGCTCGAACAGGTCCGCGCGGGCGTGGACAAGCCGGAACTGTGGGAAAAGTATCGCCATGTGCTGGGTCTGCAGGACATCAACGTCGACATGAAAAACGGCGAGATCACGGTCATCATGGGGCTGTCGGGATCTGGCAAATCGACACTGATCCGGCATGTCAATCGCCTGATCGAACCGACCGTCGGCGAGATCGTTCTCGATGGCGAGAACATCATCGAGTTCGGCGAGGCGCGCCTGCGCGAACTGCGCCGCAAGGAGATGTCGATGGTGTTTCAGCACTTCGCGTTGTTGCCGCACAAGACCGTGCTCGACAATGCGGGGACGGCCCGGTCCGTGCGCGGTGAGGATCGCAGCAGCTATGAGAAAGACGCGCGCGGATGGCTCGAGCGGGTCGGTCTGGGCGGACAGGAAGGGCAATACCCGCATCAGCTTTCCGGTGGGATGCAGCAGCGCGTGGGCATTGCGCGCGCATTGACCTCGAACGCGCCGATCATGCTGATGGACGAGGCGTTTTCGGCGCTCGATCCGTTGATCCGCACCGACATGCAGGATCTCTTGCTGGAATTGCAGACGGAATTGACCAAGACCATCGTCTTCATCAGTCATGATCTGGACGAGGCTCTCAAACTCGCGGATCACCTTGTGATCCTCAAGGATGGAATGGTTGTTCAGCAGGGCGAGCCGCAGGAGATCCTGCTCAATCCGAACGACCCTTACATCGTGGACTTCATCAGCGACATCAACCGCGCCCGCGTACTTCGGGTGCGGTCGGTCATGGATACCGGCCTTGATGCCGCACCGGCCGTAGCGGGCACGGTTGATGCCGATGCCACGCTCGAGTCGGTGATCGCCCTGTCCGGGGGGGATACGGCGCTCAGCTATGCGGTAAAGCGCAACGGCACCCATGTCGGTTATCTGGACATGAAGAAACTTGTCCGTGCCTTGGTGCCGACCGCAGCTGCACGAGACGGCATGCGCAATGCAAAACGCAGGAGCCCCGGCTGAAGGGGCCTCTCGCGAGACCTGACGCTCCGGCGGCCGCAGACGGGCAGCCCGTCATCTGATCGCCCAGCCGAAGGGGGCTTTTGCTTGCCCCTGCACCTGCGCGTGCTATCCCGTGGGCATGGTAGAGTGGAAAATCACCGACGGGTTGACCGACTACGAAGAAGCGCTGCGATTCATGGAGGCGCGGGTCGCCGCGATCGCGTCGGGCGAAGCGGAGGAATGCATCTGGCTGCTGGAGCATCCGCCGCTCTACACCGCGGGAACGTCGGCGCGGCGCGAAGATCTGACAGATCCGGGTCGCTTTCCGGTTTTCGAGGCGCGGCGGGGCGGGCAATACACCTATCACGGTCCCGGCCAGCGTGTGGTTTACGTAATGATTGACGTGGGCCGGCGTGGCCATGACGTGCGCTTTTTCGTGGGCCAGCTTGAGCAGTGGGTGATCGCGACGCTCGATCAGTTCAACATCCGCGGCGAGATCCGCCCGGGTCGTGTCGGCGTATGGGTTCCCCGGCCCGAGAAACCGGCCCTGCCCGATGGCACCCCGCGCGAGGACAAGATCGCAGCAATCGGTATTCGCCTACGCAAGTGGATCAGCTTTCACGGCATTTCGATCAATGTCGATCCCGACCTGGAGCATTTCTCGGGCATCGTGCCCTGTGGTATCACCGGCCATGGAGTGACCAGCCTTGTAGATCTTGGCCTGCCGGTGACGATGGAGGACCTCGACAACGCGCTCTTAAGCACTTTCCAACAGGTGTTCTAGGGCGCCGGGCCGGGATGAGGCACTTGCCCTGCAAGGTTGGCTCTGCGACAATTGATCCGAAGAGCCGCGCTTGCCAGGGAACGGCGCAAGGTTATATCCAAGTTTGAGCGCCATCGATGTCGAAACGAAACGAGGTAAAAATGAAAACGCTTCTGACCGCTACCGCCTCTCTCCTTGCCCTTGCTGCCCCGGCTTTCGCCGAAGGCGACGCGGCGAAGGGGGAAAAGGAATTCAACAAGTGCAAGGCCTGCCACATGATCGAGACCGATGACGGCGAAACCGTCGTCCGCGGTGGTCGCACCGGCCCGAACCTTTATGGTGTCGTCGGGCGCGTGGCCGGCACGGTGGACGGGTTCCGCTATGGCAAGGGTCTCGAAGCCGCGGCCGAGGCCGAATTCGTCTGGACCGAAGAAGAGATGGCCGAATACATGACCGACCCGCGCAAATGGCTCGATGGGCAAGGGTTCCCGAACCAGTCGAAAATGACGTTCAAGCTGCGCAAGGGGCAAGAGGACGTGGCGGCCTACCTGGCCACCTTTTCGGAAACCGACGGCGAGGGGTGATCGGCCCGCATCGGTCCGCAAGGTCCGCGCGTCATGGAAACACGGAACGGGGGGTGCGAGCCCCCCGTTTTTTGTTGTATCGCGGATGGCTGTAGAATCGTCCCGATTTGCCTCGGCGCCGCGCCTCGAACAGAGGGGGTGCGACAAAATTATTTGATCTGGATCAATTTGACCCGTTGCCCCGACCCGCCCCGCATTTTAAAAACAGAATGAGACCAAGGCGCGGAATACAGATTTCGCACGTCCGAGACATTCAACAGGAGGCACCGCAGCATGGCAGACGCAGCCATCCACGGGCACGAACATGAAGACAACCGCGGCTTCTTCACCCGCTGGTTCATGTCGACCAATCACAAGGACATCGGGATTCTCTATCTCGTCGTCTCGGCCCTCGTGGGCCTGATCGCCGTCATTTTCACCGTATTCATGCGCCTCGAACTGATGCATCCGGGCGTGCAATACATGTGCCTCGAAGGTTTGCATCTCTTCTCGACCCCAGAAACCTGCACCCCGAACGGGCATCTTTGGAACGTTCTGATCACCTATCACGGTGTCCTGATGATGTTCTTCGTGGTGATTCCGGCGCTGTTCGGTGGCTTTGGCAACTATTTCATGCCGCTCCAGATCGGTGCGCCGGACATGGCATTCCCGAGGATGAACAACCTGTCATTCTGGATGTATGTCGCCGGTGTTGCTCTCGGCATTGCCTCGATGTTCAGCCCCGGCGGCAATGGACAGCTTGGTTCCGGCGTGGGTTGGGTGCTTTACCCACCGCTGTCTACCCTCGAAGGCGGCATGTCGATGGACCTTGCGATCTTTGCCGTCCACGTCTCGGGGGCAAGTTCGATCCTTGGTGCGATCAACATGATCACCACCTTTCTCAACATGCGTGCGCCGGGCATGACGCTGTTCAAGGTGCCGCTTTTTGCGTGGTCGATCTTTGTGACTGCGTGGCTCATCCTGCTGGCGCTGCCAGTGCTGGCCGGGGCCATCACCATGCTGCTGACCGACCGCAATTTCGGGACGACCTTCTTTGATCCCGCCGGCGGTGGCGACCCGGTCCTTTACCAACACATCCTGTGGTTCTTCGGACATCCCGAGGTGTATATCGTGATCCTGCCGGGCTTTGGGATTGTCAGCCACGTCTTTGCCACTTTCTCGCGAAAGCCGATCTTCGGCTATCTGCCCATGGTCTGGGCGCTTATCGCAATCGGGGCGCTGGGTTTCGTGGTCTGGGCGCACCATATGTACACGGTTGGCATGTCGCTGACCCAGCAGAGCTATTTCATGCTCGCCACGATGGTGATCGCGGTGCCCACGGGCATCAAGATTTTCTCGTGGATCGCGACGATGTGGGGCGGCAGCCTTGAGTTCAAGACGCCGATGCTCTTTTCGCTGGGCTTCCTCGTACTCTTCACCATCGGTGGTGTGACGGGCATCGTGCTGGCGCAGGCCGGCGTGGACCGCGCCTATCACGACACCTATTATGTCGTGGCGCACTTCCACTATACCATGTCGATGGGGGCGGCCTTTACCATCTTCGCCGGGATATACTTCTATTTCGGCAAGATGACCGGACGCCAATATCCCGAGTTCTGGGGCAAGGTGCACTTCTGGATGTTTTTCATCGGCGTGAACCTGACATTCTTCCCGCAGCATTTCCTCGGGCGTCAGGGCATGCCGCGCCGCTATATCGACTATCCCGAGGCCTTCGCCTACTGGAACTATGTGTCGAGCTGGGGCGCGCTCCTGAGCTTTGCGTCTTTCGTCCTGTTCTTCGGAATCGTGTTCTACGCGCTCTTCCGCGGCGCCAAGGTGACCGAGAACAACTACTGGAACGAATATGCCGACACGCTCGAATGGACGCTGCCTTCGCCTCCGCCTGAGCACACGTTCGAGCAGCTTCCCAAGCGTGAAGACTGGGACAAGAGCCATGCGCACTAGTGGCAGGTAACTCCTCCGAAGAGGGCCTCGGGACGATCCGGGGCCCTTTTCCATTCCACCCCTTTTCGCCCGCTCTGCACGGGCCGACAGATCAGGATCAGGAATGCCGCATCGCTGGACCCACGGCCCCGACGGAGAGCACGAGGTGGTCCTCTGGCCCCACCGGTCGCTGCCGCGCCGGGGCTTTGCCGCGATCATCCTCATGGCCTTCCTGCTCGCCACCGTGCCGCTTTACGGGGTTTTGGGCACCATGGTTCTGTGGGGCCTCTTGCCTTTCATGCTTCTGGTCGTGGGGGGGCTTTGGTGGGCGCTTGAGCACACATACAAGACCGCCGAGATGCGCGAGACGCTGACCATCACGCCCGAACTCACGCGGCTTGTCCATCAACCGGTGAAAGGCGAGATTCTGACGTGGGAATGCAACACCTACTGGACCCGCGCCCATAGCCACGCCAGCGGGGGGCCGGTCGCGCATTACATCACGCTCACGGGAAATGGCCGCGAGGTGGAAATTGGCAGATTCCTTACGGAAAAGGAACGAAAAAGCCTCATCGGCGAGATCAACGAGGCGTTGACCGCTGCGGGTGAGAGAGGCTGATCAGACCGCCATGCCGGGCAGTTTCAAAAGCTCCACGCCGTTGATCTTCCACGTGCCGTCCTGCTTGATCATGTGATAGTCGAGCAGGTGCGTATCGCCGGTAGTGTCGCGAATGCCGACCTTTTGCTTCAATTGCCCGTCTACCATCCGCAATTCGAGAAACTCGACATCGCCCGCGCGCCAGACCATGGGATAGCCGTGTTGCACCATGTGGCCGAATACCTGCGGATTGCGGAAAATGCGCTGGATTGTCGGGCTGGCGAATTCGAAGGCCCGCTCGACGTCGTCGGCGCGGAAGGCTTCGATCTGGCGGGTGATGACGTTTTCGACGGCCATGTTGCGGGCTTCATCCGCGTTCGCGTCACGCGCTGACATGCCGACAACGATCAGGATGGCAAGAATGATCTGTTTCATCTGTTGTTCCCCCTGTTTGCCCATCGTTACGCAGGGACAGGGGGAACGGATCATTCCCACGTTGCGCAGGTTTCATGACGCAGCGTGAGGCAGGGTTTTTGCAGGATGCGTCAGGGGCGATTCCGGCCCCGGCACGGATTAGCCGAGTTCGCCCGAAAGTGCCTTTTCGATCAGCGTACGGGTTTCCTCGACGCCGTAAAGCGCGATGAACCCCCCGAAACGCGGGCCCTGGCTGGCGCCGAGGCAGACCTCGTAGATCGCCTTGAACCAGTCGCGCAAGGGTTCGAATCCGTGATTCTTGCCCACTGCGAAGACGATGGATTGCAGGAATTCCTCGTCTTCGAAATCGGCTTCGGGCAAGGGCGCGTCATTGCCCATTGCGGCATTCTTGCGCGCAATCTCGTCGAGTGCCAGCGCCGGATCGCCCAGCGCCGCCGCCAGCGCCGCCAGCGCCGCGCGTTCCTTGTCATCCGGCGCACGATAGACTTTCTCGGGCTTCACGAAATCGTTGAAATACCGCACCGCGTAGCCCGCCGCCGCGTCGAGGCCGGGATGGGTTTCGGGGGTGGCGTCAGGGGCGTATTTGGTGATGAAGCCCCAAAGCACCTCCTTGTCCTCGGCGCTGGATGCGCTGGCGAGGTTCAGGAGCATCGAGAACGGCACCACCATGTCGGATTCGGGCACATCGCCGTTGTGGATGTGATGCACGGGGTTCATCGCCTTCTGGGCCCAGTCCTGTCCGGGATAGGCGCGCAACTGCTGGTGATACTCGTCCATCGCCCGCGGGATCACGTCGAAATAGAGCCGCTTGGCCGTCTTGGGCTTCTGATACATGAAATACGAAAGGCTTTCGGTACTGGCATAAGACAGCCATTCGTCGATCGAGATACCGTTACCAGAGGATTTGGAAATCTTCTGCCCCTTGTCGTCGAGGAACAACTCGTAAGTGAAATGCTCCGGGGGCTTGGCGCCCAGGATCGAGCAGATCCGGTCATAGATCGGCGTGTTGGTCGAATGGTCCTTGCCATACATCTCGAAATCGACACCCAGCGCCGCCCAGCGCGCACCGAAATCGGGCTTCCATTGCAGCTTCACGTTGCCACCGGTCACAGGCAGGGTCCATTCACGGCCCTCTTCGTCATCGAAGGTGATCTCGCCCCTGGTTCCGTTCACATGTTTCATCGGCACATAGAGCACCCGACCGGTTTCCGGGTGAATGGGCAGGAAGATCGAATAGGTCTGCCGGCGTTCCTCGCGCAGGGATTTGAGCATCACCTGCATCACGTCGTCATAGCGTTCGGCGGCGCGCAACAGCACCGTGTCGAACTGGCCCGACTTGTAGAACTCGGTGGCCGAATAGAAATCGTAGTCGAACCCGAACGTGTCGAGAAACCGGCGCAGCATGGCATTGTTGTGCGCGCCGAAGCTGTCATGCGTGCCGAACGGGTCTGGCACCGAGGTCAGCGGCTTTTGCAGATGCTCAGCCAGCGCCTCGCGGTTCGGCACGTTGCCCGGAATCTTGCGCATCCCGTCGAGATCGTCGGAAAAGCAGATAAGCCGTGTCGGGATGTCGCTGATTGTCTCGAATGCGTGGCGGATCATCGTGGTGCGCAGAACCTCGCCAAAGGTGCCGATATGGGGCAGGCCAGAGGGGCCGTAACCCGTCTCGAAGAGAACATATCCCTTTTCTGGCGGCGCCTTCTCGTAGCGTTTGAGCAGGCGGCGGGCCTCTTCATAGGGCCAGGCTTTGCTGTTCATCGCGGCGTCACGCAGATCGGACATATCATTTCTCCAGATGCCCCCGCGCCCCATGCGCGGAAACTCGGGCGTTTCCTAATGTCTTTCAAGGTTCAGCGGAAGAGCGAGTTTGCATGGCTCCTCGCATCGGCCACAAGTCGGGCATAGGAAAACGGCCTGTTGCACGATACGCTCCGGCGCAATATCAACATCGACGCCCCCAAGCCGCCAAGGAACCCCTGATGAACGACAACATTCCCCATCCGCTTTCGCCGCAGGACTGCCTTGTCGCGGTGATGATCGCGGTGTCCGCTTCGGATGAGAACATCCGCACATCCGAGCTGGTCAAGATCCAGTCGACGGTCAATCATCTGCCGATCTTCGCCGATTATGATACCGATCGGATGAACATCATGGCGCAGACGGTGTTTGATCTTTTCGAGCAGGAAGATGGGCTTGACGCGCTTTTCGGCCTTATCCGCGACAACCTGCCCGCCCGCCTGAACGAGACCGCCTATGCGCTGGCCTGTGATGTCGCCGCCGCCGACGGCACATTGGGCGACGAAGAACTGCGCCTGCTGGAAGAAATCCGCTATGAGCTTGATATCGACAGGCTCTACGCCGCGGCCATCGAACGTGGCGCACGGGCGAGGCATATGACAGTCTGAACCGGTGCGGATTGGTCTTGGTCTTCTATGGTTTCTGGCCGTTGCGGCCGGGCCAGCGCTTGCCGGTCAGATCGACCGGCTTGGTGAGCCGGCCAGTGCGGGTTGCGTACGCCTGCACCCTGAACACGCGGAACGGCTCTATGAACTGGTCCTGGAAAACGGTCGGGAAAATGTGCTGATCGCGATCACACGCTGAGTCTGGCTGTGCCATAGGGGAAACGATTCTTTCGTGAAGATGCGGAATGCCTGTTGCACGGGTGCCGGGATGCGCGTCACGCGCCGTAAAGCGTTGCCCAGCGTTCGATAAGCCTTTGCTGCAACGTCTTTGCCCGCATGTTCCATCCCCGTGCGCCGGGTGGCCTTGCACCGTTGCCGGCCCGCTCGCGCCGACCGACATCAGCCGCCAGGATCGCAAAGGCGAGGTCCCCGCCCGCAGATGCAGAGGCATAGCCCGCGAGGCCGCTTACGAAATACAATGTGCCCGTCTTGGCCAGCACCTTGATCGGGTGGGATTTGTCGACGCGTCCATTGTCGTCCCTCATGTCGAAGGGCTTGAGCATCGGTTTGAGTGTCGTGCTGCGATGTACACGCGCCAGCGCCAGCGCCATATCCTCGGCCGTCATCCGCGATCTTTCGCTGAGGCCCGAATGATCGACAAGCGCGACGCGTGCCATGCCCAGAGTTTCGGCGGCCCAGTTGTTCATTTCCCTGGCGCTGTGGCCGAGTCCACCCACACGTCCTTTTCGCTGAGCCGTTGACGCCATCCCGACCATCTCGGCGGTCAGGTTGTTCGAGTACTTCAACATGTCGCGCAGGATGACCGGCAGTTCCGGGCTGACATGCCGCGCCACCACCGTCCCACCTGGAAGATCGCCGCGCTTGTGCGGCTCGGGCAAGACGATGTCATGGCCGCGCGCAAAACCGCGCAGGACCTGGCCGGTGTAGAGTTCCGGTTGGCGCACCGGTAGCCAGCGCGCGCCCCCGTTGCCCAGTGCGCCGCTTGCCACGGTCCAGTGGTCAATGCCATCCTTCTCGGCATAGGTATAGACGGGCGTGCGGCGGTTCACGACCTGCATGCGCGCGACCTGCACCTCGGGCCGGTAGCGGTCGCTGCGCGCATCCATGTGCACTTTCCAGCCATTGCTGTTGCGCTTCCATTCGAAATAGACGCGGTTGTAGTTGAGGCTAAGCCCCGAGATCGCCGGGTTGTATCCGGCATGATCGGGTTGCGTCCGGTCGATCGCGGGGACAAGAGGCAAGGCTCCGCCCCAGACATGAAACCCGCCTGTGACTTCGCGCAGGCCGCGTGCCTTGAGTTGCGCTGCCATATCGGCGAGAGCATTGGTGTCGAGGGTCGGATCGCCCCCGCCCGCCAACACCAGATCACCCTTTAGAACCCCGTTGTGAATCGGCCCGGTCGCGACAAGCCGTGTGAGAAAGCGATGCTTTGGCCCAAGAGTGTCAATCGCGTAAAGTGCGGTTACGGCCTTGCTCACGCTTGCAGGCGGCTGCGAGAGGCCAGCGTCATGCCCTTCGAGCATCTGGCCGGTACGGGTATCGACGACTGCAAAGCTTACACGGCCACCGAGCCGGGCCGCCTCAATCAGCGCCGCCGCCCCGGGCACCGAGGTCTTGCTGGCCACCTTGGCCGTCATCGCGACCCCGCCCGGACGAGGCATTGGCCGCAATGACTGTCCCGGGGCCTCGGCCAGCACAGATCCTGCCGTCAGCCCGGCAAGTGCACCGCTCAGAAATCCCCGTCTTGAAAACCGTGACACCATGATTGCGAATTAACCTCTGGTCTGGGCGCCGCACAATTCACAATTCGCGGGATCACCGTTCCCGACGTTCAATTCATGGGCCAATCCGACCATGATGGTACCAGCACGGTCAAGCCCCCTTGGCATTGCGCGTCGCCCATTGTCCCTTGGCGCGGATCTCGCTCGATGAGACATCGACCATTGGCACGTTCACGAAACACCAGCGCGGCGCGGGGCCATGGGCCAGCAACCGGCTTTCAAAGCCACGCAGCCGCGCGTGGCGATAGATATCGGCCGCCTTGGCGTTGCGGGCCGCGATCCGTTGCCCGGGCCGGGCCAGCACGCCCACCGGCACGTGGTCCATGATCCAGCGCCAATCCTGCCATTGATCGAACTGCGCGAGGTTGTCCGCTCCCATCAGCCAGACGAACCGGACACCCGGACAAGCCCGGATGAGCGCCTGCAAGGTCTGTGCAGTGTATCGCGTGCCTGCCCGTGCCTCGAAATCACTGATCCTGATCCGCGGGTGATCCATGACAGCGCGTGCATGTGCCATCCGTTGATCGAGCGGCGCAGGCCCGCGCGCCTTCAGCGGGTTGCCCGGGCTGACCAGCCACCACAATTCATTCAGCGCGAACCGCTTGAGCGCCTCGCGGCTGATATGCGCATGGCCCTCGTGGGCCGGGTCGAACGACCCGCCGAGAAGCCCGATCACCCGACCGGGCTGCATATATGGCAATCCCTTTTTCATCCGCGTGTTTGTGACCTCCACCCCGACCCCTGTCAACGCGCAACGCTAACCGGGTCGAGCGTTCCCCGCTTCATCTGGAAGTAACATCTCGGGGTAGCGACCAGACGCCTTGCGGCATTGCCTTGGGGACAGAACTTCCCTCCCGCCTTTGATGGATTGCCCTGGCATCGCTGCATTGCCCCTGTCGGCGCAACCGACTATCTAGGCCGTCAACAGACCCAAACCGCGCAAGGACGACGAGAATGGCATCCTATCAATACGTCTATCACATGCAGGACGTCTCCAAGACCTATCCCGGTGGCAAGAAATGCTTCGAGAATATCCACCTCAACTTCCTGCCCGGGGTTAAGATCGGTGTCGTGGGGGTCAACGGGGCGGGCAAATCGACCTTGCTCAAGATCATGGCCGGGCTCGACACGGATTTCTCGGGCGAGGCATGGGCGGCGCAGGGCGCGCGCGTGGGCTACCTTCCGCAGGAACCCGAGCTTGATCCTGGCCTTGACGTGCGCGGCAACGTGATGCTGGGCGTGGCCGAGAAGAAGGCCAAGCTTGACCGGTTCAACGAACTGGCGATGAACTACTCGGACGAGACCGCCGACGAGATGGCCCAGCTTCAGGACGAGATCGACAGCCAGAACCTGTGGGATCTCGATGCCCAGATCGACGTGTCGATGGAGGCGCTGCGCTGTCCGCCGGACGATGCCGACGTGAGCACGCTTTCAGGCGGTGAGAAGCGCCGCGTGGCGCTGTGCAAGCTGTTGCTGGAGCAGCCCGACATGCTGTTGCTTGATGAGCCGACCAACCACCTCGACGCCGAGACCATCGCATGGCTGCAACAGCACCTCATCGACTACAAGGGCACGATCCTGATCGTCACCCATGACCGGTATTTTCTCGATGACATCACTGGCTGGATCCTCGAACTCGACCGTGGCCGCGGCATCCCCTACGAGGGCAACTATTCGGCCTGGCTCGAACAGAAGGCCAAGCGGCTCGAACAGGAGGCGCGCGAGGACAAGTCCAAGCAAAAGACGCTCGAACGCGAATTGGAATGGATGCGCCAGTCGCCCAGGGCGCGACAGGCCAAGCAGAAGGCCCGGATCAACGCCTATAACGACCTTGCCAACCAATCCGAGCGTGAGAAACTCAACCGCGCCCAGATCATCATCCCCAATGGCAAGCGGCTCGGCTCACGGGTGATCGAGGTTGACGGCCTGTCAAAGCACATGGGTGACAAGCTCTTGATCGAGGATCTGAGCTTTGCGCTGCCCCCGGGCGGCATTGTCGGGGTGATCGGCCCCAACGGTGCGGGCAAAACCACGCTTTTCCGTATGCTCACCGGGCAGGAACAGCCCGACAATGGCAGTATCGAATACGGTGACACGGTCGAGCTTAGCTATGTCGATCAGACCCGCGATGCACTGCCCGACGACAAGACCGTGTGGGAGGTGATCTCGGACGGGCAGGACATCATCCAGCTGGGCGATGCCGAGATGAATTCGCGCGCCTATTGCTCGGCCTTCAATTTCAAGGGCGGCGATCAGCAGAAGAAAGTCAACCTTTTGTCGGGTGGGGAGCGCAACAGGGTGCATATGGCACGCCTGTTGAAATCGGGTGGCAACGTGCTTTTGCTCGACGAGCCGACCAACGATCTCGATGTTGAAACCCTGCGCGCGCTTGAAGATGCGCTTGTCGATTTCGCAGGCTGTGCGGTGGTGATCAGCCACGACCGCTTTTTCCTCGACCGCATCTGCACGCATATCCTCGCTTTCGAGGGGGATGCCCATGTCGAATGGTTCGAGGGCAATTTCGAGGATTACGAGGAAGACAAGAAACGGCGGCTGGGGCCCGATGCGCTGGAGCCGAAGCGGATCAAGCACAAGAAGTTTGCGAGGTGAGGGCTTCGTCGCACCTGAACGGGTTTGTGCCAACGACCGTGAAACCTCTGCAAGGAAATTGCGGCAACCTCGGGGAAAGGTCGCCGCGGAACGTCTGAAACAGGGAATCGGAAATTGCGGTCAGGCTGCCACCGACAGGTGACAGGGATGTGACGGATATTCGGGGCACTGGTGTGGGCCGTGCCGCGACGCAACGGCATTTGCATGCGCCCTTTACTCTCGGTCAGGCGGAGCTTCTACTTTGGCCGAGACGCATTGAGAGGAGAGGAATCCAAGATGGAAATGAATCTGGGGATGCGCGAGGAGCATATGCCGCTTCTCGAAAAGGTGCGCGACATGATCCGCAACGAAGTCATGCCGCTGGAGGAGGAATACCACGCCGAGATCGGCAAGGGCGACCGCTGGCAATATACCGACCGCCAGCGCGAGATTCTCGAAAGCCTCAAGGCCAAGGCCAGAGAGCGGGGTCTGTGGAATTTCTGGCTCACCGACAGTGAGCGCGGGTTCGGCCTCAAGACCGTGGAATACGCCTATTTCGCCGAGGAAATGGGCAAGACGCCGCTGGGCGCCGAGGTGTTCAACTGTTCCGCCCCTGACACCGGCAACATGGAGGTTCTGGAACGCTACGGCGCCGACTGGATGAAGGAAAAATGGCTCAAGCCGTTGCTTGCGGGCGAGATCCGGTCGGCCTACCTGATGACCGAGCCGGATGTGGCGAGTTCTGACGCGACCAACATCTCGATGTCCTGCGTGCGTGACGGCGATGAGTATGTCCTCAACGGCGAGAAATGGTGGTCCTCGGGAGCGGGCGATCCCCGTTGTGCGATCTACATCACGATGGTCAAGACCGGCACGAATGATATGCCAAAGCACCAGCAGCATTCGATGATCCTTGTTCCGGCCGATACGCCGGGTATCGAGGTGCTGCGCCCTTTGCAGGTCTATGGTCATGACGATGCACCGCACGGGCACATGCATATCCGCTTTACCGATGTGCGGGTGCCGGCCGACCACATGATCCTCGGTGAGGGCCGGGGATTCGAGATCGCGCAGGGGCGTCTTGGCCCGGGGCGTATTCACCACTGCATGCGCGCCATCGGGCAGGCCGAAGCGGCGCTGGAGCGAATGTGCAAGCGGTCGCTGGAGCGTGAAGCCTTTGGCAAGCCGATCGCGCATCTGGGTGCGAATTACGACATCATCGCAAATGCGCGGATGGAGATCGAACAGGCGCGGCTGTTGTGCCTCAAGGCCGCGTGGATGATGGACCAAGGCGATGCGCGCGCCGCGGCGCCTTGGATCTCGATGATCAAGGTGGTCGCACCACTGACGGCGTTGCAGGTCATCGACGAGGCCGTGCAGATCCATGGCGGCGGCGGTGTCAGCCAGGACACGCCGCTGGCCATTGCATGGACACAGGTGCGCACACTGCGTCTTGCCGACGGCCCGGATGCGGTGCATCGCCGCCAGGTGGCACGCAAGGAATTGCGGCAATACACCCAGCAGAAGGTCTGAAGATCGGGCTGGATGATCGCTTGAAAAAGAAACGGCGCCCTGCGATCGGGGCGCCGTATTCAGTTGATGTCATGGGGTTTCACTCGCCCGCGTAGCGTGCGTCGGGACGGTAGGAGATGCTGTCAGACGCGGTAAAGCGCCCACCCTTGAGCTTGATGATCTTGCCTTCGCGCAGAAGCTGGCCAAAGCTGCGCAACCCGTCTTCCCGACTGAAATCGTCTTTCTCGACTTCGCGCACATGGGTCATGAGCTGCGGGCGCGAGAATTGTTCGCGACGCTCCACGAAGGAAAGATAGGCCGCTGCTGCTTCGAGAAGTTCGGGCAGGCTCGTCGCACCGACGCTTTCGGCATAATCGGCGAAATCGCTCGCCGCCGCTGCCTCGGCATTTGCCGGTGTGGAGACCTGCACTCGCCGCGGCCGCACGGGCGCTGATTTCGCTTCTTCCAGATCAACCCGTTGCTCGGCGACCAGTTTGAGCGGGGCCGGGCGTGCGGTTTCGGGACGGCGCGGGCGGCTGCCCTGATCACGGGTCTGCGGGCGACGCGGACGCACCACGCTGGCGAGATCGTCGCGATAGACCTCGGAGTCCGGGCCTTCGCCTGCCAGATCTCCGCCTGCGCCGATCTCGGCCTTGTTGGCTTCCACGGCGGCGCGCAGATGGGCGATGGCGTTGCGGCGCCCGCGGCCTGTTTCCTCATTGAGATGGGCGTCAGTTTCTTCAAAGATACGGCCCATTTCGGATTCGGCATCGGTTCCGGCAAAGGGGGTGGTGCGACCGCTCGTATCGCCAGCATCCTCGTCGTGTTCGTCGCTGACTTCATCCTCGCCGACGCTGTTATCCTCATCGGCAAAGAAATTGGTGCTGTCTTCGCCAGTTTCGTCGTCGTCCTCATCCTCTTCGTTTTCGAGCTCGTCGATCAGCGAGGCATGATGGTATTCACCTTCGTCCTCGTCTTCTCCATCTTCCGATGCAGTATCGGTGTGCCCGCTGTCCGTAGACACGGCCAACTCGGCTTCGACGGCAGCCAACTCGCGCAGTAGGTCCGCTTCGTCCTCGGGCGAGAGTTTCGATTCCGCTGTCCTGTCTTCTGACACCACTTCTTCTTCGAGGCTGCCGTCTGCAATCGCGGCTTCGAAATCGGCGCGCTTCATCTTCACAATACGAGCGCGGAGCCGCGGCGTATCGGTTTCGGCGGCCTGTTCGGGTTCGCCCTCGGGGCCCGGGACAGTGGATTCGGTTTCGATCTCACCGGTGGTTTCCACGGCCGTCTCATCGGATGCGTGCAGATCGGCTTCGGTCTCGTTGTCGACTATATCAAAGGCGCGTGCTTCATCCTCGGTTTCGTCGAAAAGGTTCTCGTCGTCTTCGTCGGGAGAGTCGAAGCGCGACAGCAGGGACGAGATCGTGTCATTCTCGTCGGCCGCCTCGTCGCCGCCTTCGCTTGCGTCCGCACGGTCCATCTCGACTTCGTCGTCAATTTCCAGCGCCGCATTTATGTCGTCATGGGTCTCGGAGATGAAATCGTCGGCGTGCTCGTCCTCGGAATAGGCGACAGTAGGCGTTTCCGCGGTCTCCGCCTGGGATACGACGGCACGGATGCGCTGAAGCTTTGCTGCCACGCTCTCGATATCGGAACCTGCGGACGGGATCGGTGCGTGAGTCGCAGCTTCGGGTTGCTCGGCGGTTTCGCCTTCCTGCCCGGTCTCGTCAGGCATTTCATCGGTCGCAGGTGCGCGCATGTCGTCCGGTTCGGCAACCTCGGACTGGGCTGTGCTATCGGCGATGTTCTCGTTTTCTTGCGGCTCGCCCTGGGCAAAATCGTCGCCTGTGGAGGCCATTTCTTCTGCCTGATCCGTTTCCTTGATCAGATCCGATGCTTCCTCCGAGGCGGCGTTCTCATCTGTACCTTCATCTTCCGCAAAGGTGCCTGCAGCCGATTCGGTCGTCGGGGTGCTACCGGGATCGGCGCGCAGGACGATCCTGTTCTGTTCGAAATGAGCGTTGACACGGCGAGCGATTTCGCGCTCGGCAATTCTTGCCAGCATCTCGGCATCAGGCGTTGGCGGCTCCGCGCCGAAATAGCGGTCATCGGAGGCGAGATCGCGAAAATATTCGGCGATGGCTTTCATGGTTCCGAAAGAGTCGTCGAAACCTTCCAACGTGCACGAAAACGTGCCGTAGGAAACTGTCAGGATCTTGCTCGTGTTAACCATTGTGATGCTCGCCCAAAGATGTGTTAATTGGCTAAAGTTTTAACCTCCCTACAGAGACGAAAGCCGCCCGAATCTTGGATGTTTACAGTATCATTTCGTGACGAGAATGTGATCTGTTTCCTCAAAGGGAGGTAAATCTATAGTGAACGCGGCAATTGTTGACGAAAGCGGTCCGGTCACGCTGATCGGTTGCGGAAGCGTGAAGGGATCCGTTCTGCGCCGTGCGATTGTTCGGGCTCCGGTGGTAGTTGCAGCGGATGGGGCCGCCCAAGTGGCGCTTGATCATGGGATCATGCCGGACGCGGTCATTGGCGATTTCGATTCGATTCCCGAAGCGGCGCAAGACTCTATTCCGCAGGCACGCTTATATCGGATCGCCGAACAGGACAGCACCGATTTCGAGAAATGCCTGCGCAACATTCGCGCGCCGTTGGTGATTGGTGTGGGGTTCGGAGGTGGCCGGGTCGATCATCAGCTGGCGGCGTTTCACGGGTTGATGCGCCATGCCGACCGGCCTTGTCTGCTTCTGGGAAAGCGCGATCTGGTGTTCATCGTGCCGCCTGCATTGCATTTGTCTCTGCCACAGGGCAGCCGGTTTTCGCTGTTCCCGTTGGGCGAGGTGCGGGCCAGGTCGCGTGGCTTGCGCTGGTCGCTGGATGGGATCGGGTTTGCGCCGGGGTCGCGGATTGGCACGTCGAACGCGGTCTCCGGGCCGGTCGAAATCGAGGTCAACGCACCCGCGATGCTGGCTATTCTGCCGGCGCGGACATTGGAGGCCGTGATTGCGGGTCTGACGGCGGACGATGCCGGTCGCTGGCCCTGCGTTCCGTCATCATGATGTAGAGTCCGGACGCGATGGTGACAACGATGCCAGCCATGGCCAGCCCGTTGGGGAAATCGCGAAACACGATCCAGCCCAGAACTGCGGCCACCGGAATCTCGAGATACTGCATCGGGGCAAGCGTGGCAGAGGGCGCATAGCGCAAGGACCATGTCATGAGCAGATGACCCAGCGTGCCCAGAATGCCGATGGCCAGGAGCATCGCCCATTCGGTGGCATCGGGCCGGATCGTATCGAGCAGGCCGGTGCCAGCGCCTCCGAAGAGCCACATCAGCGGGGCCATGAATACGACGGCCATCGCCCCGCTGATGGCCTGAAGCCCGATCGGGTCGGTTTCGCGGGCGATCTTGCGGGTGACCAGAATGAAGAGCGCGAAGACCACCGCAACGCCAAGCGGCAGCACAGCGGGCCAGCCGACAGCAGCAAAGCTGGGCTGGATCACGAGAAGGGTGCCGGAAAAGCCCACGATGCAGGCGAGGAAGCGCCGCCGTCCGACTTCTTCATCCAGAAAGAAGCGCCCCAGTAGCAGCAGGATGAAGGGCATCACAAAGGCGATCGCAATGGCGTCGGCCAGCGGCAGGTATTGCAATGCCGAGACCATCAGGCCGATTCCCAGGATATGCAGGAGGGTGCGCAGCATGACGAAATGCAGGATACGCCCGCGTATCCGCCATGGTCGCAAGCCGAGCATGAGGAAGGGCAGCAGCAGCAGGAATTGTACAAGAAAGCGGATCAACACAAGTTGCCCCACTGGCACGGACTGGCCCAGCAGTTTCGCCACCGCGTCGGCCATCGGCGCCATGATGCAAAATCCGAGCATCAGCGCGATGCCGAGCAGGGGGCGGTCCGTATTCATGCCGGCACGCTAGGGCCAAATGCGCGGAGGCGCAATCGCGCATGACAGGTGGAATTCCCGTGGAGCAAGGATGTGATCCTGTTGCGGTCGTGCCTCAGGGGGCAGGAGGTGGGCGCCGTGCCGGGCGGCCAAGGGCGCGCTCACGGGCAAATACGTAAAGACCCGACCCCACGATGATGGTGCCGCCCAGCACGGTCAGACCGTCGGGAATGTCGGAAAAAATGTAATAGCCCAGGATCGTGGCAAAGACGATCTCGAGATATTGCAGCGGCGCGATGGTGGCCGCCGGGGCAAACCGCAGCGCGAAGCTGACGAAAAGGTGCGAGATGGTCGAGACGATCCCGACGCCAAGCAGCGTCCAGACTGCCAGTCCGCGCGGCCAGACCGGGTCGAGCGCGGCGATGCCTGACCCCTCAAAGCCCAAGAGCAATGGCACGATGAAAAGCATGGCCGCAATGGCGGTATAACCCTGAAGTGCCAGAGGGTGGGTGCGTTTGGCCATTTGACGGGTCAGAACCATATAAAAGGCGAAACAAAAGGCAGTGACGACGGGTAGGAGGCTGACCGGGCCAAGATCGGCGAAACTCGGCTGGATCACCAGAAGTGCCCCGAGAAACCCGACGAGGCAGGCGATGATCCGGCGCGGACCGATCGACTCGCCCAGAAAGAACCCGCCCATCAGCGTCAGGATGAAGGGTTCGACAAAAAAGATGGCAATCGCATTTGCAATCGGCATGAAGCGCAGCGCGGTAAAGAAGCAGCCGGTGGCGACAAGGATCAACAGTGCACGCACGACATGCAGCCCGAGTTCACCGCGCCCCGGGCGGTGCGCATGCCGCATCCAAAGCGCGATGGGCAGCAGCAGAAGCGCCTGGATGCCAAAACGAGCGGCGAGGATCTGCAGCACCGGCACCTCTTCGGGCGTGGCCTTGGCAAAGCTGTCCATCACCGGGGCGAGGATGGAAAAGCCGATCATGAAGAGAATGCCCAGAATGGTGCGGTCGGTCATGGCTGGCTCGCTTGCAAGGATAGCCCGGCTTAAATGGGAGGATGAGAAGGGTCAATGCCGGCTATGATGAGGGAAATGGCGTCAAGGTCCGCATTTCAGGTATCCCCCTTTGCAGGCGGCCCTTCTGCATGAATGTAGGAGTAAAAGGGCTCAGCTATCCGATTGCCATGCAGATGAAAACGCGTGCAGTTCAGCAATTCGGCACGTTGACGGCCAACCCGCCAAGCGAGGTTTCCTTATACTTTTCGTTCATGTCCAGCCCCGTCTGGCGCATCGTCTCGATCGCGGAATCGAGTGGCACGAAATGGGTGCCGTCGCCGCGCAGGGCGAGCGAAGCGGCCGAGACGGCCTTGATCGCGCCCAGCCCGTTGCGCTCGATGCACGGCACCTGCACCAGACCCTTGACCGGGTCGCAGGTCATGCCGAGGTGATGTTCCAGCGCGATCTCTGCGGCGTTCTCGACCTGTTCGGGGGTGCCGCCCATCACCGCGCACAGCCCGGCGGCGGCCATGGCGGCGGCGGAGCCCACCTCGGCCTGGCAACCGGCCTCGGCCCCGGAAATCGAGGCGTTGTATTTGACCAGCCCGCCGATGGCGGCGGCGGTGAGCAGGAAATCCTCTATCTTTGATGGTGTGGCGCCAGGCACGTGATCAAGCCAGTAGCGTATGACCGCGGGCATCACCCCCGCCGCGCCGTTGGTGGGGGCAGTGACGACCTGCCCCCCGGCGGCGTTTTCCTCGTTCACGGCCATGGCATAGGTCGAAATCCAGTCATTGATCGTGTGCGGTGCGTTGAGGTTCATGCCGCGTTCGGCTTCGAGCTGTTCGCGGATCGCCTTGGCGCGGCGCTTGACGCGCAGCCCGCCGGGCAACTCGCCCCCGGTGTCGAGACCGCGGGTGATGCAATCATCCATCACCTGCCAGATCCGCGCCGTACCCTTGGCAAGGGATTGAGAGCAGCCGCGCGAAATCTCGTTCTCGCGCTTCATTTCAGCAATGGATTTGCCCGAAGTGCGCGCCATGTCGAGCATTTCGGCGGCCGACTTGAACGGGTAGGGGACGGGCGGGCCGGTGTCGGTATCCTTGCCCGCGGCCAGTTCCTTTTCGGTGAGCACGAAGCCGCCGCCGACGGAATAATAGGTCTCTTGCAGGATCACGTCGCCCTGGCCGTCGGTCGCCATCAGGATCATGCCATTGGCATGACCGGGCAGTGCGGGGCCGAAATCGAAGATCAGATCGTTCTTGGGGCGGAAGTTCAGTGTAGGCAGGCCGGGTGGTGTAACCGTGCCGCTGTCACGAATTGCGGCGAGTGTCTGCTCGGCTCGGTCGTGGTCATAGCTTTCGGGCTGAAACCCGGCGAGGCCCAGAATCGTGGCGCGGTCAGTGGCATGGCCAACGCCGGTAAAGGCCAGCGAGCCATGCAGCGACCCGCGCAACCCCGCGACATCGAAAGGCGCGGCGCGTATGAGGTCGAGAAACCGGCCGGCGGCGACCATCGGCCCCATGGTGTGCGACGAGGACGGGCCGACGCCGATCTTGAACATCTCGAAGACGGAAAGAAACATCTAGGTTGCCGATCCTTCTGGTGGGGTGGCGATCGAGGGCGCGGTGAACGGGGTCGGACCCAACCCCTCGGCACGGATCGCGCGTTTCACGCTGTCGCGCTGTTCGATTCGCGCCGCGAGACGGGCCAGATGCGGCGTTCTTCCAAGCGAGAACCACGCGGTTTCTCCGTCGGGGTAAATCGCCATCCAGCGCAGGCAGGCACAGACGTAAAGGTCGAGCATGGTCAGCGAAATGCCGTTCAACACCGGCGCACAGGTCGAGGCGAACTCATCAAGCCGGGCGAGATGCGTGTCGAGATTGGCTTTGGTCCGGGCGCGTAGCGCGGATTGGGCCGCTGGATCTGAGCCGGCGTATTTGGCTGGGTAGAACAACACGCGAAGGTTGGCATGGAGCGTGTTCGAGGTAAAGAACAACCATTTGAGGAAGGCTGCCCTGTCGGGATCGGTCGGCGCAGGGGCCAGCGCGCCGTGAGTGTCGGCAAGCCACAAAAGAATCGCCCCGGTCTCGAAAATCGGGCCGTCGGGCGTGTCCAGCGTGGGGATCAGCCCGTGCGGGTTGAGTGCGAGGTAGTCAGGCGCCGATTGCCCCCCGGCGGCGCGATCGACCAGGGTGGTATCATAGGGTATGGCCAGTTCTTCGAGCGCAAGCCGCACGATGAGTGACGCGTTGTCGGGGGCATAGTAAAGGCGGTAGACAATCGTCATGCGTTGACAATAGGTCAAGCATTGCTCGCGGATGCAAGGAAAGCGGCATTGTGGGCGTGGGCCACGACCCGGCGCTTGTTTACGGCGCGTTAAGGCGAGGCTGAAACAAATGAAGAACACGAGATGCAGGGGAGAGGCCCGAGATGTGGGTCATGTTCTGGGTTGCGGTCTTGGCGGCACATGGCATGTTGGCGGCTGAGAACGGCGAGCTTCTGGCCCAGCCTGATAGGGTCGATGTGGCCGGATCCAGGGCGGTATCGTTCCTTGGCTGGTGCGCCCCTGTCGTTGGAACTTTGCCCCTCGCCTGATCCTGGCAAGTCACCTATAAGGCAGGTGCAACGTCAGGAAAGGGGCTGTCATGGCTGGGGAACTTTCACCGATTGACAAGGCGAAATTCGTCGCGGCAAAGCGCGCCGCCGACATGGTCGAGGACGGAATGCGCGTGGGGCTGGGCACCGGGAGCACGGCGGCCTGGCTGGTGCGTTGCCTTGGCGAGATGGTGCGCGAGGATGGTCTGAAGATCAAAGGCGTACCGACATCTACACGCACAGCGGAGTTGGCCCGCGATGTCGGGATCGAAGTCATCAGTCTCGATGAGGCACGCTGGCTCGACATCACGATCGACGGGGCGGATGAGTTCGACGGCGATCTGAACTTGATCAAGGGTGGCGGCGGTGCGCTGTTGCAGGAAAAGATCGTTGCAACGGCCAGCGACCAGATGGTGGTGATCGCCGATATCGGCAAGGAGGTCGAGACGCTCGGGGCCTTTCCGCTTCCGGTCGAGGTGATTCCGTTCGGCTGGCAGACCACCAAGGCGCTGATCGAGGAAACGCTGATCAGCATGGATGTCCTGGGCCGTCAGACCTCACTTCGGATGAATGGCGAAGTCCCTTTCATGACCGATGAGGGAAATCACATCATTGACCTGCATTTGAACCGGATCGGCAATGCGCGGCAACTGGCCATGGTTCTCAACCAGATGCCCGGCGTGGTCGAGAACGGGCTCTTCATTGATATCTGTGATGTGGTGGTTGTGGGATTTGGCGACGGACGGGTGGAATTGCGCGACATCAATGCAGGCACGATCGAAGAGGACAGACTGGATTTCGTCGAAGATGACAATCTCTTCACGGACCTCATGGATTGAAGGTGCGCAGGCGCGGGTTTTCTGCGACAATTCCCCAATCTTGGCGGGCCTGTCCCGAACGGGGTAGACTCCGGGGCCTGATGCAATAGATGTGGTGCTCGTGGCTGGAAAGGTGCGGCAGATGGCATTCGACTATGATCTTTTCGTGATCGGCGGCGGCTCAGGCGGCGTGCGCGCAGCCCGGGTCGCGGCGTCGGAGGCGGGGGCGAAGGTGGCCCTGGCCGAAGAGGACCGCTATGGCGGGACCTGTGTGATCCGTGGCTGTGTTCCCAAGAAGCTCATGGTGTTCGCGAGCGGGTATTCCGCAGCTGTGGAGGATGCCGCCGCCTATGGCTGGACGGTTCATTCCGACGGCTTTGACTGGATGAAGTTCCATGGCAGGCTTGAGGCGGAACTGGACCGGCTGGAAGGGATTTATCGCAAGTTGCTGGCCGGGGCCGGGGTCGAGACCTTCGATGCGCGCGCACGATTGTTGGATGCACATACGGTCGAGCTTTCGACCGGCGAGCGCAAGACGGCGAAGCACATTCTTCTGGCGATGGGCGGGCAGCCGGTAAAGGCAGGGATTCCCGGCGAGGAAAATGCCATCACCTCGAACGAAATTTTCCATCTGCCGGAACTGCCCAAATCCATGCTGATCGTCGGCGGCGGCTATATCGCCTGCGAATTCGCCGGTGTAATGAACGGGCTCGGGGTGAAAACGACCCAGTATTACCGTGGTGCGCAGATCCTGCGCGGATTCGACGAGGAAGCGCGCGGGCTGGTGTCGGAGGAAATGATCCAGAACGGTGTCGAGCTTCACCTTGGAACCAATGTGATCGAGATGGAGAAGACCGAAACCGGCATCCACGTGAAGGCCACAAATGGCGACAAGCGCGAGTTCGACGTGGTGATGTTCGCCACCGGGCGTGCGCCAAACACGGCCGATATGGGACTCGAGCAGATCGGGGTCGAACTTGGGCGCAAGGGCGAGGTCATCGTGGACGACTATGGCCAGACCTCGGTGCCTAGTGTATATGCGGTGGGCGATGTGACCGATCGTGTGAACCTGACGCCGGTTGCCATCCGCGAGGGGATGGCTTTTGTCGAGACCGTGTTCAAGGGCAATCCGACCAAGCCGGATCATGACCTGATCCCGACCGCGATTTTCACGCAACCCGAATTCGGCACGATCGGCATGCGTGAGGAAGAGGCGCGCGATCAGGGGCCGGTCGAGATCTACTGCACCTCGTTCCGGCCGATGCAGTCGCTCTTTGCTGGCCGTGAGGCGCGCGGTCTGATGAAGCTGGTGGTCTGCGCCGAAACGCGGCGGGTTCTGGGTTGTCACATCGTCGCACCGGGTGCAGGCGAGATGATCCAACTCGCCGGCATCGCGGTCAAGATGGGGGCTACGAAAGAGGATTTCGATCGCACCATGGCGGTACATCCGACGATGAGTGAAGAGATCGTGACCATGAGATCGCCCGTTCGGGCGGCTTGAATTTTCCGGGGCATTGCACAGGTATGGTGATGAACCGGTTCGACGCAGAGAGGAAGAGTTGAATGGCAGGACATTCTGGCGGCCCATGGGGCGGCGGAGGAAGTAACGGTAGTGGCGGCGGCAAGGACGACCGCGGCGACCGTGGAGGCGGTGGGCGTCGGCCCGGTGAGGACAAGCCGCAGATTCCCGAGATCGACGAATTGATGAAAAAGGGCCAAGAGCAGTTGCGCGTCCTGATGGGCGGGCGTGGCGGCGGCGATGGCGGGCGCGGCGGCGGTCAGGGCCCGAGCCTTAACCGTGGTTCGATCGGGCTCGGTGTTCTGGTTGTTCTCGCTCTGTGGCTCTATGCAAGCTTTTACACTGTCAAACCCGAAGAACAGTCGGTCGAACTGTTTCTGGGCGAATACTATGCCACGGGCAGCCCAGGTCTGAACTTTGCGCCATGGCCTGTCGTGTCGGCGGAAGTGGTCAATGTGACGTCGGAGCGGACCGAGAACATCGGCGGTGGCCGCGGCGGCGCCGGTGGTGACGGTCTCATGTTGACCACCGATGCCAATATCGTGGACATCGACTTCCAGGTTGTATGGAACATCAACGATCCGGCCAAGCTTCTGTTCAATATCCGCGATCCGCAACTGACTGTTCAGGCGGTGTCCGAGGCAGTCATGCGCGAGATTATCGCCGCCAGCAACCTCGCGCCCATTCTGAACCGCGATCGGGGTATCATTGCCGATACCGCGCGCGAGAACATTCAGACGACGCTGGATGACTATGACAGCGGGGTGTCGGTGGTCCGGGTTAACCTCGACACGGCAGACCCACCGACCGATGTGATCGACGCATTCCGTGAAGTTCAGGCCGCGGAGCAGGAACGCGATCGCCTGCAACGCCAGGCGGACGCCTATGCCAACCGGGTTCTGGCCGAGGCGCGTGGTTCCGGTGCGCAGATTATCGAAGAAGCCGAAGGATATCGCGCCCAGGTGGTCAATGAAGCCATCGGTGAGGCCAGCCGCTTTATTGCAGTGGCACAGGAGTTCAACGAGGCGCCCGAAGTCACGCAGCGCAGGCTCTATCTGGAAACGGTCGAGCGCACGCTGGGTGATATGGACAAGATCCTTCTGGACGAAGGCTTGGGAAATGACGGTCAAGGGGTCTTGCCCTACCTTCCACTCAATGAATTGCGACGCTCGGGTCAATCGGGCACAGGAGGATCGAACTGATGCGGAAAACCACACTCATCCTTCCGATCCTTGTGGTGGCGATGGTCGGTCTCTTCTCGGCGCTTTTTATCGTGGACGAACGTGAAAAGGCGCTGGTCCTGCAATTCGGCCAGATCAAGAAAGTGGTTGAGGAACCCGGACTGGGCTGGAAGATCCCGCTCATTCAAGAGGTCGTCCGCTACGACGCGCGCATCCTCTCGCTCGACACCAATCCGATCGAGGTGACGCCTTCGGATGATCGTCGTTTGGTCGTTGATGCTTTCACACGCTATCGGATTGCGGATCCGGTAGAATTCCGTCGCGCCGTTGGTATCGGGGGTATTGGTGCAGCCGAAGACCGGTTGTCGTCGATCCTGAATGCCCAGATTCGTGAGGTTCTGGGCTCCGATCAGGTAACATCGAATACCATTCTGTCGCCGCAGCGGCGAGATCTGGCGCTGCGTATCCGCGCGCAAGCACGGACAAGCGCGGCGGGGCTGGGACTTGAGATCGTTGACGTGCGACTCAAGCAGACCAACCTGCCAGAGCAGAACCTCGAGGCGACTTTCGCTCGGATGCGCGCTGAACGCGAGCGTGAAGCTGCGGACGAGATCGCCCGTGGTAACGAGGCCGCGCAAAGGGTTCGAGCAGCAGCTGACCGGACTGTGGTCGAGACCGTTTCAAACGCCGAGCGTGATGCCGAGGTCACCCGGGGTGAAGCAGATGCCGAGCGTAACCGGATCTATGCTCAGGCCTTTGGCAACAATCCGGAATTCTTCGCCTTCTACCGATCGCTTACGGCGCTGGAGCGGTCGATGAACGAGGAGAACTCGACCATCGTCTTTTCGCCCAACAGCGGGTTCCTCAGCCAGATGTTCGACTCCGTGCGCGCTGAAGGGCTGGGAGAGGTCGAAATGGATGATCTCAATGTTGATACCCTGCGCGAGATGGCACCGCAGGGCGAGATTTCGCCCGACCTGCCCGAGATGGAGCGCGATAGGCTCGAGGAAGACGGTCTCGAACCTCCATCCGAAGATGAGGACGGTGCAGAAGAGGCAGAAGATGACGAGGCCGAAGATTTGGACGACTCGAATTGATCGGCACGGCGCTTCTGGCTATCGGGCTGATATTGATCGTGGAGGGGCTGGTCTATGCGCTGGCCCCTTCGCTTGTCGAGCGAATGCTGGAAGCATTGCGTGAGATGCCACTCGAGGCGCGGCGCATTCTAGGGTTTCTTGCGATCCTTTCCGGCTTTGTGCTGGTCTGGGTGGCCAAGTTGCTGGGAGCGTGATGGCTGAATTCCGCGGTTTCACGATGGCTTGACCGCGATGCCAGAGGATTGTGTTGCTTCACACCGTTCCTAGATTAGAGTTTGATTTGAACGACCCCGTCACGAACCGGGGTCAAGCTGGAAAGCCAAGGAGGTCTCGGTGTGAAAGAGCACGCGATTGCAACATCCATCACGTCGGCGAACGACGAAGGTAACAACTCGTTCCAGGGCGCGGGCGCATTGAGGGTCTGGTGGCTCGGCCTGTTGTCTTTCATCGTCTTGTTGGCTCAGGCGATCCAGGTCGATGCTCGGCCCCCCAGCTTTGCTGATCTGACCGACAGTGTTAGCCCGGCGGTCGTGAACATTACCACCTCAACCGCGGTCGAGCGGGGCACGGGGCCGGGACCGATCGTGCCCGAAGGCAGCCCGTTCGAGGATTTCTTTCGCGAGTTCCAGGACCGCAATCGTGACAATGGGCGGCCGCGTCGGTCATCGGCACTCGGGTCCGGGTTCGTGATTTCTGAGGATGGTTACGTGGTGACGAACAACCACGTCATCGAAAGCGCGGACGAGATTATTGTCGAATTCTTCACGGGCGAGGAACTTGAGGCTGAAGTCGTCGGCACAGACCCGAATACGGATATCGCATTGTTGAAAGTCGAAGCGGAAAAGCCTTTACCCTTTGTCAACTTCGCTGACAGCGACAGCGCGCGTGTCGGCGATTGGGTCTTGGCGGTGGGCAACCCGCTGGGGCAAGGTTTCTCGGTCAGTGTGGGGGTCGTATCGGCCAGCAATCGCGCATTGTCGGGAACCTACGACGATTATATCCAGACCGATGCCGCGATCAACCGTGGCAACTCGGGCGGGCCGCTTTTCAACATGGACGGCGAAGTGGTTGGCGTAAACACCGCAATCCTGTCGCCCAGTGGAGGCTCGATCGGTATCGGGTTCTCGATGGCGTCAAATGTGGTCACGCGAGTGGTCGATCAGTTGCGCGAATACGGAGAGACGCGTCGCGGCTGGCTAGGTGTGCGCATCCAGGACGTCACCGAAGACGTTGCCGAGGCGATGGGTCTTGAGGAAGTGGCCGGTGCTCTCGTCACCGACGTCCCGGATGGTCCAGCCAAGGAGGCCGGGATCAAGGCGGGTGACGTGATCACGAACTTTGATGGTGCCGATGTTGAGGATACCCGTGGTCTCGTGCGACAGGTTGGCGAGGCCCCTGTCGGAAAGAGTGTGCGCGTGGTGGTCTTCCGCGAAGGCAAGACGCAGACGCTCAAGGTCGTTCTGGGCCGCCGGGAAGAGGCGGAATCGGCAGGCGCCGGCAACGGCGATGATGAAGATGCACCGCAAGATCAAGCCCCGACCGAACAGGAAATCATGGGTCTCACCCTTGCGCCGCTAACCGACGCGTTGCGCAGTGAACTTGACCTTGATGCAGATGTACAAGGGCTTGTCGTGCGTGACATTGATGAAATGTCGGAAGCCTATGAGAAGGGGCTGCGTGCAGGCGATCTGATCACCGAGGCTGGGCAGCAAGAGGTGACTACAGTCAGTGAACTGGAGACGCGGATAGATGAGGCCAAGGAGGCTGGCCGCAGATCACTTCTGTTGCTTGTAAGGCGGGCGGGTGATCCGCGCTTTGTCGCACTGTCACTTGAATAGAAATGCGTGTGAAAACGTGCGAAACACAAAGAGGACGGGGTATATATCCCGTCCTTTTTCATTGGTTTCGGGAAAATGCCCGGCGGTTATTGCGCGTCGGAGCGCTCAACGGCGACCAGCCCCATCTTGCGTGCCGCAGCGAGTGACAGGACGCTACTGTCAATGCCTTGGGGCGCCTGAAACCGTCGGATTGCGCGCCGGGTGTGTGCGTCCATTTCTCCGTTGATTGTGCCGCGATAGTGGCCACGCGCCGCGAGTGCGCGTTGGACCGAAGCCACGAAATCGGGCGTCAACTGGTCCTCACACGGGGTTTCGAACCATAGTTCGCGACGCTCTCGCACGATGGCCTGTCGAGTTTCGAGCTTGTAGACGGCATCGGCAACGACCGTGCCGTCGTCGAGCACTTCGGCGGGCTGCGTCATGACCCGGTCGGTCACCGTTTCGATGACGGCCGGCGTGACATCCATGCCCCAGCAGGTGCCGGGTGCGGCGTCGGGGGGCGGCGTTTCACTTGTCTGGGCAAGTGGCGGCTCTTCCGCCTGCTCGGACTGCGCGGGTGGGTCCGCTGTGCCACAGGCACCGAGGGCGGTGACCACGGCAAGACCGCCAAGAACATGTCGCAGGTGAGATCGCATGGCTGTCTAGGTAACCTGTTGTTTTGTTGGCGCGACGTTAGCCGGTTTGGCATCTCCGTGAAAGAGAGGGTGTGGCGGAAGGGGGTGCTGGGCGTCAAAAGCAACCTGTTTCCGCAAACCCTGGTCACGTGGGGTCGTAAATTGGGGTGGCAGCGCCTAGATGGCTTGGCTAGAACACTGTCAAGTTTCAAACAAGGGGAGCTCCGATCGCCATGGCCAAGATTACCTATGTCGAGCATAACGGCACCGAGCATACTGTTGACGTGGCCAATGGCCTGACGGTAATGGAAGGCGCGCGTGACAACAACATTCCCGGTATCGAGGCCGATTGCGGGGGGGCCTGCGCATGTTCGACTTGTCATGTCTATGTGCATCCCGATTGGGTGGCCAAGTTACCGCCCCGGGAGGACATGGAGGAGGACATGCTGGATTTCGCGTATGAACCAGACCCGGAACGTTCGCGCTTGACATGCCAGCTCAAGGTGAGCGACGCGCTCGACGGTCTGGTTGTGCAAATGCCGGAAAAGCAGATCTGATGCTGCGGGCCGGATCGCGGCCCCACTTCAGGTGGCGTCCGATGCATTCGGCGATCTGCGCACTTGCGGTCTTTCTGGCTCCCGCCGCTGATGTTGCGCTGGCGGATTCCGGCGTGATTCGCGAGGCGCGTTACACTGAACCCACGACGCGATATCCGCACGGGGTGCTGGGTGACGATGTGGAATGGGGGGCGCTGGAGTTGATGCTGGCGCCATGCGCGGACTGTTCGCAGCCGGGGGCCAGGACGGTAACGATCCGCCTCCCAGAGACGCGGGTGTTCGAGGATCTGGACCCGCGGCTCGTCGATCTGGAGGGTGATGGCCGGCCCGAAGTGATCGTGGTCGAAAGCGACATGTCCCAAGGCGCGCGGTTGGCTGTCTATGACGAAACCGGGATGATCGCCAAGACGCCGTTCATCGGGCGCACAAACCGTTGGCTCGCGCCCGTGGGGTCAGCGGATTTCGACGGCGACGGCGTGCGAGAGATCGCGTATATCGACCGACCTCACCTGGCAAAGACATTGAGAATATGGAGTTTTAATCGCGACGGCGGGATGCGGCACGTGGCGGATGTGCCGGGGCTGACCAATCATCGAATCGGATGGGATCACATCCCGGGCGGCATCCGCGATTGTGGGCTGGGGCCCGAGATCATCACGGCAGATGCGGGCTGGAGCCGGGTGATGGCGACGCGGTTCGATGGCAAAGGCTTTGCCTCGGGGGCCTTGGGGCCGTATCGTGATCAGGATGACCTGGGCCGGGCCATGGCATGTGAGTGAGCGCGGCACCTTTGTGGAGTTTGACGCTGTGATTCGATGGGCGACCCATATTCTTTTGCTCGGGGCGCTTGTGCTTCTCGGAGCCTGTGCGCGACCGGAATTGACCGGCTTTTCGGAGCCTCATCCCGATGCCACGGTCGAGCGCATCTTCATGGCAACACAGCGCACGCCGGGGCAGCAGGGGCAGATCTTCGGTGAAAGGCGTAGCACGCGGCTCAATTTTGCGCAGGTCGATGTCTCGATCCCTCCGACCCATGTGCCCGGCAAGGTCGAGCGCACCTCGGGTGTGGCCGATGCGGCGCAGTACTTTGCGCCGCTTGGGATCGAAATGTTCAGTGGAATCAAGGATTTCACGGGTGCCTTGCGGCGAGAGGGAGGGGCCGACGGTGGCATCCTGCTCTATGTACATGGCTATAACAACACGACCGAGGATTCGACGTTCCGGTTGGCACAGATCAAGCATGATTTCGGAATCGACGGGCCTGCGGTGCTGTTCTCGTGGCCCTCGGCGGGCGATCCACGGGGCTATGTCTACGACCGTGACAGCGTGCTTTTCGCACGCGACGGATTCGAGGAATTCCTGAGAGAATTGAGGGGGTTGGGGCATAGCAGGATATTGATCCTGGCGCATTCCATGGGGGGATATCTGACCATGGAGGCGCTCAGGCAGATTGCGCTCAAGGGGGATCGTCATGTCATGGACGCGATCGAGGGCGTGGTGTTGATGTCGCCCGATATCGACCCGGATGTGTTCCGCCGTCAGGCCCGGGTGATCGGTGAACTTCCGCAGCCCTTCATCGTGATGACGTCCCGAAAGGATCGGGTGCTGAACATTGCCGAGTTCTTGACGGGACGCAAACCGCGGCTGGGGCGGATCGAAAGTTCCGAGGAAGTTCGGGGACTTGGCGTTACGGTGGTGGATTTTACCGACCTCGACGACGGGGGAATCAGCGGTCATAGCGCTGCCGTCAGCTCGGCCCGGGCCATCGAAGTGTTCAGCGGGTTGGAACAGCAGATCCGCGAGGACGGGGGCGCCTTGCGCGACTTTGTCCTGCAAGGGCGTGATCGCCGGATAGATGCGGCGCTGGTTCTGCAATAGGTCAACGTCAACAAGGGGTTCACCTATCGTCCCGCATGGTTAACACGATTTTCCTGCGAGAATTCGGGGGGTGACATCCGGCTGACATTCGGCTGCCACCCGGCTGCCACCGGTGTTTACCGGTCGTTAACCCTGAATTGCTTAACGCTGCGTGCGGAAGGCCAGTCGCATCTGTTTCTCGGTCTCGATGAGAACGAGAAACACCGCCGCGAGCCCGACGATCAGCATCCCGTCGAAAAGTGGCACGGGGCGTGTGCCGAACACGATGTTGAGCACCGGCACATAGGTGATGGCGAATTGGGCCGCCGTGACCGAGATCACCGAGATCCAGATGATCCGCGTTCCGCGCACCGCCTGCCAGTAGAAGGACGCACCATGCAGGTTGCGGATATAGAAGAGATAGGCGATTTCGAGCACCACGAGCATATTGAGCGCCATGGTCTGGGCAAGCTCGAGCGGGTATCCCTTGTCGGTTGCATAGGTATAGACACCGAAAACCGCCGCGATGAACAGGGTCGAGACGAACAGGATCTGCCAGATCAGCGTGCCGCTG
This sequence comes from Rhodobacteraceae bacterium HLUCCO07, assembly GCA_001314705.1. Lineage (GTDB taxonomy): Bacteria > Pseudomonadota > Alphaproteobacteria > Rhodobacterales > Rhodobacteraceae > Aquicoccus. The sequence continues at coordinate 60,161 of LJSU01000018.1, read as the reverse complement.
AGCAGGGGGGCGTGGCGCGCACGGGGCGGACGGCGCATGGTGCCGGGTTCGGGAGGCTCGAACGCCAGCGCGAGGCCGAGTGTCACCGCGGTCACGAGGTTGACCCAGAGGATCTGAACAGCGGTGATCGGAAGGCTCATCCCGGCGAAGAGCGCGATGACGATGGTCATCGCCTCGCCGGCATTGGTAGGCAAGGTCCAGCTGATCACCTTCTTGATATTGTCATAGACGGTGCGCCCCTCGCGCACCGCCGCGGCGATCGAAGCGAAATTGTCGTCGGCGAGCACGATCTCGGCGGCCTGCTTGGTCGCTTCGCTGCCCTTCTGACCCATGGCGATGCCTGCATCGGCGCGCTTGAGGGCAGGCGCGTCGTTCACGCCGTCGCCGGTCATCGCCACGGTCAACCCGCGCGATTGCAGCGCGGTGACAAGGCGCAGTTTGTGTTCGGGCGAGGTGCGCGCGAATATGTCGGTCTCGACCGCCCTTTCGGCGAGCTCTGTATCGTCCATGGTCTCGAGGTCGTTGCCGGTGAGGACGCGGTCCGTGTTCCGGAGCCCGATCCTTGCGGCGATGGCGCGGGCGGTGGCGGCATGGTCGCCGGTGATCATCTTGACCCGGATGCCGGCGGCGTGACAGTCGGCCACCGCCTCGATCGCCTCGGCGCGGGGCGGGTCGATGAGACCGACGAGACCGATCAGGGTCAATTGCCCGTCCAGATCGGCGTGGCGCAGGTCGGACTGATCCGCGGGCGCCGTGCGGGTGGCCAGCGCCAGCACGCGCTGTCCTTCGCCGGCGAGGGTCTCGACCCGGTCATGCCACCAGGAGTGATCAAGCGGTTCACTCTCGCCATCGGCGGTGCGCTGGTTGGTGCAAAGTGTCAGGATGGCCTCCGGCCCGCCCTTGACGTGGATATGGGCCGTGCCCTCGGGGTCGCGGTCGAGCGTGGCCATGTAGCGATGCGCGGCGTCGAAGGGGATCGCGTTGGCGCGGGTCCAGCCGTCGAAAATCTCCGCGGGGCCGATCATGTCGGAGGCACTGGCGCGCGCGATCCTGGCGGCGAGCGCCACGAGCGCGCCCTCCATCGGGTCGCCCTCGCTCTGCCATCCGGTGTCGGCATGTTTCAGTGCCGCATCGTTGCACAGCCCGGACGCGCGGGCGAATTCGGCCAGCCGGGGGTCGTCCGCGGCAACGTCGTTGCCGTCATCGGTGCGGATCGTGCCCTCGGGGGCATAGCCTGTGCCCTCGATCTCGTAACCGGATCCGGCGGTGACGATCCGCGCGGCCATCATCTCGTTGCGGGTCAATGTGCCGGTCTTGTCGGTGCAGATTACCGAGACCGCGCCCAGCGTTTCGATGGCCGGAAGGCGGCGCACGATGGCATTGCGCCGGGCCATGGCCTGCACACCCACGGCGAGGGTGATGGTCAGCACCGCGGGCAACCCTTCGGGAATGGCCGCGACCGAAAGGCCGACCACTGCCATGAAGAGCTCGGCAAAGCCCATGTGACCGATGAAATAGCCATAGGCCAGAAGCAGCCCCGCCACGATCAGGATGAACACGGTGAGCCAGCGGGCAAAGAGGTCCATCTGCGCGACAAGGGGCGTGGTCAGGGTCTCGACCCGGGCGAGCATCCCGCTGATCCGGCCAATCTGGGTCTCGGCCCCGGTGGCGGTGACGACGCCGCGCCCGGTGCCGGTGGTCACCAGCGTGCCGGAAAAGAGCATCGGATGACGGTCGCCAAGGGCCGCGTCGGCGGCGACCGCGTCGGTGTCTTTCTCGACCGGCATGGATTCACCGGTCAGGATGGCCTCCTGCGCGGTCAGGCTGCGGGCCTCGATCAGGCGCAGATCGGCG
>LJSU01000018.1:0-58301 GCA_001314705.1 Rhodobacteraceae bacterium HLUCCO07 | reverse complement strand
GGGCACGAGATCGCCCGCCTCGATCTGCACCACATCGCCGGGGACAAGCTCGGCCGCGTCGAGCGTGATGCGCCGGCCGTCGCGGCGCAAAGTGGCGCGGGGGGCGAGCATCTGGTTGATCGCCTCCATCGCCTGTTCGGCACGGCCCTCCTGAACGAAGCCGATCACCGCGTTCGCGATCACCACGGCCAGGATGACGCCGGTGTCGATCCAGTGGCCGAGGCCCGCGGTCACGAGTGCCGCAACGAGCAGGACATAGATCAGCACGTTGTGGAAATGCGCCAGAAAGCGCAGGACCGGGTGACGCCGGGCCACCCGGGACAAGCGGTTGGGGCCATGGATAGCGCGGCGTCGTTCGGCCTCTTTCGTGGTGAGGCCGGTCGTGTCGGTGGCCAGCGCGCGCAGCACGTCCTGTGCTGCGCTGGCATGGGGATCGGTGGGCAGCGCCGGGGCGTCGGTCATGTCCGGTTCGCTCAGGGTCTGGGACGCCCGCCAAGATCGAGCGCCACAACGGTGCCCAGATCGGCGAGGCTGTCATGCAGGAGTTGCAACAGGTAGCGCGGGTTGTGGACATAGCCGCCGGGGTCTTTCTTGACCGCCTGGTAGTTATAGGCGGCCTTCAGGAGGCGCGGGGTCCAGTTCTGGTAACGGTTGGGGAAGGCGGCCTCGTCCTCGTCGATCACGCCGTTGTCGTTGCTGTCGGTGAAGAAATACGGAAAGCTGCCCGGCGCATAGCCGATGGGGGTGCCGATCACCTCGTCCGCGTAGGCGCGGATGGCGGCGTCGAGCTGTGTCTGAAGGCCCGTGATCTCGGCGTGGATGCCGCCCGCGACGTTGCCGTCGCCGTCGAAATCGTCGTGCTGCATGCGGATGTCGCGCAGGTCTTCGACGCCGCGGTGGCAGCTCATGCAGCCTTCGCTATCGACAAGCTGCGTGCTGTGCGGGTCATGGCAATCGGCGCAGGTATCGGCGGAAGGCACATGCTCGAAGGTTCCAGCATAGTTCTGGTCCGGGTAGTGATAGCCGCCGCGCAGGTCGGCCCCGCCCATCACCGCCGAGGCGATGCCATAGTGGATGTTGAGAAACCCCAGATCGGACGAGACGGTATCGGCGTCGAGACCCTCGGTCGCGGCCGCGACGTCGTCGCCCGAATGCCGGCCCTGGTGGCAGACTGCGCAGGTGGCGTCGGGGCCCAGCCCGGTGAGGGTTTCGCCCGAGGGGAACGTCACCTCGTCAAGGTCATGGGCGGCCTCGCTGTGGCAGGAGGCGCAGCCGATGGGCGCGTTGATCGCGGCAGGGGCGTCGACCACGCCGAAATCCGATCCGTCGGTGCCCAGATAGTCGAGAAAGCCGGGTTGCGAGTGGCAGGCGGCGCAATCCTCGGGCACGGCGCCGTCCTTATTCCAGTAGGTGAAGGAAGGCGAATCGTAGTCGCCATGCCCCGCGTCGAGCCATTGCTCGACGATGGCGGCCAGCCCGTCGCGGTGACGGTCCTCCCAGTCGGGCTGGGCGAGGGCAGGCGCGGCGATGAGGCCCAGCGCGACAAGCGGCGGGACAAGCGAGCGGGTCAGGGCATGCGGGGTCATCTCGGGTTCCTTTTAGCGCGGGTGAGGTTGCCTTGCAGCGTCAGGATCACACAGACTGTAGTCGATTCCATTGCGCCGGATCAAAGTACATTCGTGCGAATCGGATAAGGCTGACGAGTTGGAGCAGGAACAGGAGCCAATGGCGATGACGCAAAAGGCAGAGGTGACGCCCGGTGCAGCATGGCCTGCACTGCCGGCGCGGGCGATGGCGCTGGTTTATCTTGTCGCCTGCCTGTTGCCGATCGGCATTGGCGCGCTGTCACGTGCCGCCCCGCTCGATCCGTGGGAGGCGTTCGGGGCGGGGCTGGGCCTTGCCGGGCTGACCGCGATGGCGGTGCAGGTTCTGACCTCGGGGCGGTTCCGCGCCGTGTCGGGGGGCATGGGCATCGACCGGGTGATGGCGTTTCACAAGATCGCCGCCTATGTCGTGGTGCTGATGCTGGTGTTGCATCCGCTGGCCTATGTCTGGCCGACATGGCTCGACGATCCGGCGCGGGGGAGTGAGCGGTTGGTGGCCTATCTGACCGGGCCGGATTGGCGCAGCGGGGTGATCGCGCTGGGCGCGCTGGTGCTCCTGGTCGTGATGGGGGTGGCGCGCGACGTGTTCCGTTACGAGATCTGGCGGGGCAGTCACGTCATCCTGGCGCTGGTGGCGCTGGGCGGGGGGTTGCATCACGCGGCAAGCGCCGGGCGGCTGAGCGCGCTGGGGGCGTTGCACGGGTTCTGGTGGGCTGTGGGGGCGGTAATCGTTCTTGCCTTCGCGGTGCTTTACGGCTGGCGCTGGCTGCGTCTGCACCGCCAGCCATGGGAATTACGCAGCGTCGAGCCAAAGGCGGATCGGGTCTGGGAACTGGACATCCAGCCCGCCGAGGGGACCGCGCCCGTGGTCTATCGCGCCGGGCAGTTCGTGTGGATGACGGTGGCGGGGCGGCGGTTTCCGCTGTTCGATCACCCGTTCTCCATCGCCGACAGCCCGCGACGCGCCGGGCTGAGCCTGATCATCAAGGAGGCGGGAGATTTCACGAGCACCGTGGGCGATCTGCGCCCAGGCACGGCGATCGGTATCGACGGACCCTATGGCACCTTCACGCTCGAGCGGCATTCGGGCGATCATGTGCTGTTGGTCGCGGGCGGCGTGGGTATCGCGCCGATCATGGGGCTGTTGCGCGATCTGGTGGCGCGGGGGAACACGCGACCGGTGCGGCTCGCCTATGCGGTGGGGCAGCCGGAGAATTTCGCCTGTCTCGACGAGATAGAGGCGGCCAGGGCGGTGCTCGACCTCGACGTTCTGCTGATCAGCGAGAGCGGCGAGGGCTGGGACGGGGCGACCGGGTATCTTGACCGCGCCAAGCTGGAGGCGATCTTGGGCGGGCTCGCCCCGGAGCGCGGCGTGGCGCTGATGTGCGGGCCGGGGCCGATGGTGACAAAGGTGTCGGATACGCTTGAGGATATGGGGATGCCGTGGCGGAACGTAGTTTACGAGCGGTTCGACTATGCCGGGGGGTTGTCGGCGCGGCAGGACCGGCGGCGGACACTGGGTTTCGTGGGCGTTTTCGCCGCCCTGGCGGGGCTGGTGGCGGCGCTGTCGCAGATCGTGTTATGATCGGGGGTGCGGCGCCGGAGGTGCCGCGCGGTTCAGGGAGGTGCAGCAATGGCTGGTGGCTGGGCAAGAGATGGCGCGGTCAGCGAACAGATCGAAGCCTCGATCGAGGATGAGCTGGCGCGGATGAAGGGGCGCAAGGCGCCGGTGGGCGAGAGTCTGCGCGAATGCGCCGAATGCGGCGAGGAGATCCCCGAGAAGCGGCGGCAGGCCATTCCGGGGGTGAAGCTGTGCGTGGACTGCGCCTCGGACCGCGACGGCGCGGCCAAGGCGCGCGGCGGGATCAACCGGCGTGCCAGCAAGGACAGCCAGTTGCGGTGATCGGTTCTTGCACATGGTGGGCCGGCATGGTCTGGTCGCGCCATTGTTTGCAAGGAGTGTATCCATGAAATTGAAAATGCTGGTATTTTGCGCGGCAACCGTTGCCGTGGGAGCGGCTGCTGCTGATGATGAGTTTGGCCGGATCGAGGCGGATTACGGCGGTGAGACCCGGGTCTGGCACACGATCTCGCTCGAACAGGGGGGCGAATTTCACGCCTCGGCAGAGTATCGCAAGACCAGCATGATCACGACGCTACATGTCCAGGGCCATCCGGAGCTGAAATTCACCACGTCGGATGTCTTGAGCATCGACCTGACGTGGATGGGCGAGCCGAAGCCGGGAGAAGCGCCAATAAGCGTGGAGATGATGTTCATGCCCGAGGGGATGAAGGGGCCATTCTGGATCAGTGCGGACGCGCCCGAGGCGGCGGAGGCCGATCTTGCGGTCGAGTTGGACGGCGATCGTGGCCGGGTGAGCGGGACGTTCAGCGGGATGCTGTGCCGTCAGGCCGACATGACAACGCCGCCGGACACGAGCGATTGCAAGTCCATCAGTGGCACGGTCGATAGCGGCCTGCTGGTGACGGAGGAATAGAGCGGTCCGCGCGGCGGCGAGGCCGCCGCGCCTGCGATCACTCCATCGCTTCGAGCTCGTCGATCATCCCTTCGATCATGCTCAGCCCCTTGTCCCAGAATTTCGGGTCCGACGCATCGAGGCCGAAGGGGGCGAGCAGCTCCTTGTGGTGTTTCGAGCCACCGGCGCGGAGCATGTCGAAATACTTGTCCTGGAAGCCCTCGGGGTTTTCCTCGTAAACCGCGTAAAGCGCGTTCACCAGCCCGTCGCCGAAGGCATAGGCATAGACGTAGAACGGCGAGTGGACGAAATGCGGGATGTAGCACCAGAAATTTTCATACCCGTCCATGAAATCGAAGGCCGGGCCGAGGCTTTCGCCCTGAATGCTCATCCATAGCGCGCCGATGTCTTCGGGGGTCAACTCGCCCCCGCGCCGGGCCTCGTGCAGTTTGCATTCGAAATCGTAGAAGGCGATCTGGCGGACGACGGTGTTGATCATGTCCTCGACCTTGCCCGCCAGCAGCACCTTGCGCTGGCTTTGGGTCGCGGCGTTGTCGAGCATCCGGCGGAAGGTGAGCATTTCGCCGAACACGCTGGCGGTTTCGGCGAGGGTCAGAGGCGTGTGGGAGAGCATCTCGCCCTGGTCGGCGGCCAGCACCTGGTGCACGCCGTGGCCCAGTTCATGCGCGAGGGTCATCACGTCGCGCGGTTTGCCGAGGTAGTTGAGCATGACATAGGGGTGCACCTCGGTCACGGTGGGATGGGCAAAGGCGCCCGGGGCCTTGCCGGGTTTGACGCCAGCGTCGATCCAGCCCTTGTCGAAGAAGGGCGTGGCGATCTCGGCCATGCGCGGGTCGAAGCCGGTATAGGCCGTCATCACCATCTCGCGCGCCTCGTTCCATGGAACGGTGCGCGGCTCTTCGAGCGGGAGAGGCGCGTTGCGGTCCCAGACCTGCATCCGGTCGAGGCCGAGCCATTTGCGCTTCAACTCGTAATAGCGGTGCGAGAGCCGCGGATAGGCGGAGGTCACGGCGTTGCGCAGGGCTTCGACCACCTCGGGTTCGACATCGTTGGAGAGGTGCCGTGCGGTCTGTGCGCTGGGCATGTTGCGCCAGCGGTCGATGATCTCTTTCTCCTTGGTCTGGGTGTTGTGAACGCGGGCGAATGTCTTGACGTTCTCGTCGAAGACCCGGGCCAGTTCGCGCGACGCGGCCTCGCGCCTCGTGCGGTCGGGATCGGTGAGCAGGTTGAGCGTGCCCTCGATTCCCAGTTCGTCGCCATCGACGTTGAATTCCAGCCCGGCGATGGTTTCATCAAAGAGCTTTTCCCAGGCGTCGCCGACGACGCCGAGATCGTGCAGGAATTTTTCCAGCTCGTCGGAGAGCTGGTAGGGTTTCATCGCGCGGATGCGGTCGAAAACGGGCTTGTAGCGCGCGAGATCGGCATTGGCGGCGAAATGCGCCGTGAGCCTGTCATCCTCGATCCGGTTCAACTCCAGCGTGAAGAACACGAGCGGCGTGGTGAAGTTGGTGATCTTTTCCTGAAGGTCGGAAAGGAACTTGGCACGGCCCGCGTCGGTGGTCTGCTGGTAGTAGCGCAGCCCGGCATAGGACATGATGCGCCCGGCGCGGGTGCTGATCGCCTCGTTGCGCTGCACGCAGGTGAGCAGTTCGGCCGCGTCGAGCCCTGCGAGCTTGCCCTCGTAATCGGCGGCGAAGCTGGCGCATTCGCGTTCGAGCCAGTCGAGATCGGCGGTCAGTTCGGGCGCGTCGGGGGCGCTGTAGAGGTCGGAGAGATCCCATTCCGGCAGGTCGCCGAGATCCTTGTTCCCGTTGGTGGCGTTGGCGTCGCGGACGGGAAGGGAACGTTGGAACATGGGTCAACCTCGGTTTCTGCGTTTCCGGCCAGACATAGGCCGGGTGCGGCGGGGTCTCAAGGGCGGATCGCTTGCCAATCGCCCCGCAGGCCGTAAGCTGCGTCCGAGTGACTGATGAAGATCGAGGGAGCGAGCGATGAAATATGTGCGATTTGGCGAGGCGGGGCAGGAGAAGCCCGGGATTCTGGACAAGGACGGGCGGCTGCGCGAGCTGTCGGGCGTGGTCGGCGACATCGCGGGCGAGGTTCTGACCGATCTGCCGGTCGTGGACCCCGAAAACCTGCCGCTGGTGCAAGGCAATCCGCGCCTCGGCCCGCCGGTGGGCGGTATCGGCAAGCTGATCTGTATCGGCTTGAACTATTCCGACCATGCCGCCGAGGCGGGGATGGAGCCCCCGGCGATGCCCATCGTTTTCATGAAGGCCAATTCGGCGATTTGCGGGCCGAACGACACGGTGCTTTTGCCGCGCGGATCGGAAAAGGGCGACTGGGAGGTCGAACTGGGCGTGGTGATCGGCAGACGGGCCAAGTATGTCAGCGAGGCCGAGGCGCTGGATCACGTGGCGGGATATACCATCGTGAACGACGTGAGCGAGCGCGCGTTCCAGACAGAGATGTCGGGGCAGTGGACCAAGGGCAAGAGCTGCGACACGTTCGGGCCGGTGGGCCCGTGGCTGGTGACGCCGGACGAGTTGGACGATGTGCAGGGTCTTGACCTGTGGCTCGACCTGAACGGGGAGCGGATGCAGACCGGCAACACCGAAAAGATGATCTTTACCGTGGCGCAGATCATTTCGCATCTGAGCGGGCTCATGAGCCTCAACCCGGGCGACGTGATCGCCACGGGCACACCGCCGGGTGTCGGCATGGGGATGAAGCCGCAACGCTTCCTGAAAGAGGGCGACGTGATGGAGCTTGGTGTCGAGGGGCTGGGCGTGCAGCGCCAGGCGGTCGGGCGCGACGGCTGAGGCTCTTCGCCCTGTTCAGGCCCCGATCGCGCGGGGTTTGCCGCCCGCGTGATCGGCAAAGAAGCGGCACATCCGGTCGAATATGTGCGCGCGGGTTTCGGGGCCTTCCATCAGCACCTCGTGCTCGCCGCCCTCGATCATCTCTAGTGTGCCATTTGGCCAGCGTGCCATGCGCGAGGTGACTCGGTCAGTCTCGACGATGCGTTCGTTGCTGCCCAGGAAGGTGATCGCGGGATGGTGTGGCGAGGGCATGCGGTCGAGCGCGCGGCATTCGGTGAGTGCCTCGTGCAGCCAGCGCAGCGATGGCCCACCGAGAAGCAGTTCGGGATGGGCGTGGCCCTGGTCCTGCATGTAGGTGAACATCTCTGGGTCGGTGGTGAGCACGTTGTCCTCGAACGGGGCGGTCATCACGTAGGAGTCGCCACCTGTGCCGGGTGCGTTGAGATGGCCGAAGCCGAACATCTTGCCACCCCATGCCAGGGCCCAGGCCGCGGGCCGGGTGGAAGGTGCCATGGCGATGCCCCACATCGGCCCGGTAAAGGCGGCGGCCGCGACGGGCAGGTCTTCATGAAGTGCCCGCAAACCGATACAGCCGCCCATCGAATGGGCCAGAAGGAAGAAGGGCCGGGGCAGGCCGAGGGATTCGGCAGCGGCCACCATCGCCCTCACGTCCTTTTGATAGTCGGAAAACCAGTGGACATGGCCGGTGACGCGGTCGTCGATCATACGGTCGGCAAGGCCCTGCCCGCGCCAGTCGATGGCAAGAGTCGCATAGCCGCGCGAGAGCAGGTCCCGCGCCGCGCGGCCGTATTTCTCGACATACTCGGTGCGGCCAGGAAACAGCAGAACGGTGCCTTTCGTCGCCCCGTCTTCCGTGCCGTGTCCCCATGCACCGATGCGGATCCGCACACCGTCCAGAGTGGTGAGCCACCACGCCGCCCCGCCCTCCGGGCCATCGGCGATGTCATCGAAAAACGGTGCGCTCTCCATGGTTTAGCCGATGACGGACCCGAGTTGCATGGCCATGCCCATGTCGCCATCGACCGACAGCTTGCCGGACATGAAGGCGGCCGTGGGGTTCAGTTCACCCGAGAGCATGGCGCTGAACGTGTCGGCATCGGCGGTGAGCGTGACGTCGGTGTCGTCGTCACCCACGCGCGCCCCGTCACCATCGACGACGATCGAGCCTTCGCCCTCGATCACGAATTTGGCCGAGCCGGAGAAACCCTCTCCGCCCATTTTTTCGTTCAGGGCCTCGACGGCCTGGGTAATCACTTCGCTCATCTTCGGTGCCTTTCTCGGTTCGAATGCGGGGGTGCCATTTCCCGCGATTGGCGTTAGACTCGGCAACACTATGAGCATGTTTCGAACCGATCTCAAACCTATCGTCGCGGCAGCCATCGGGCTAGTCATGTATTCCATGCCTCTGGCCGCAGATGGTGACCGCATGGACGAGTTGTTCGATCGCTTGCAAAGGGCCGATGATTCGCGTGATGCGGCACAGATCGAGCAGGAAATCCAAATGGAGTGGCGCAAATCCGGCTCGCCGGCGATGGACCTTCTGCACAAGCGTGGGCGCGATGCGCTGGAACGCAGGGATTTCGACGCGGCGATCGAGCATTTCGGCGCCTTGATCGACCACGCGCCGGATTATGCCGAAGGCTGGCATGGCCGTGCGCGGGCGTTTTTCGCGAAGGGGCACCATGGTCTCGCCGTTGCCGATCTCGAGCGCGCGCTGGCGCTTGATCCGCGGCAATACGAGGCGCTTTTCGGTCTTGGTGTAATCCTCGAACAACTGGACCGGCCCGGCCCGGCCTATGACGCATTCGGGCTTGTGCTGCAGCTTCATCCGCACCATGAACGGGCAGCAGCAGCGATCAAGCGGCTCGACCGTGGGGTGAACGGCGTCGAGCTCTGAACCGGAGACGAGTTTCCCATGCGCCGAGATGGACGGATCGTGGCGGTCCTTGGCCCCACGAATACCGGCAAGACGCATTACGCGATCGAGCGGATGCTGGGCTATCGCTCGGGCATCATCGGCTTGCCGTTGCGCCTGCTGGCGCGCGAGGTCTATGACCGGATCGTCAAGGCGCGCGGACCGTCGGTGGTGGCGCTCGTCACCGGCGAAGAGCGGATCGTGCCGGAGCGCGCGCAATACTGGGTCTGCACGGTCGAGGCCATGCCCGAAGGGATGGGCACGGATTTCGTGGCGGTGGACGAGATCCAGCTTTGTGCCGATCCCGAGCGGGGCCATGTGTTCACCGACCGGTTGCTCAGGGCGCGCGGCCAGCACGAGACCATCTTCATGGGGTCCGACACGATGCGCGGGCCGATCCGGGCGCTGGTGCCGGGGGCCGAGTTCGTCGCCCGCGAGCGGATGAGCCAGCTTGTCTATACCGGGGCGAAGAAGATCAGCCGGATGCAGCCGCGCAGTGCCATCGTCGGCTTTTCGGTCGAGAACGTCTATGCCATCGCCGAGTTGATCCGGCGCCAGAGGGGCGGGGCGGCTGTGGTGATGGGCGCGCTTTCCCCGCGCACGCGCAACGCGCAGGTCGAGCTTTACCAGAACGGCGACGTGGATTTCCTGGTGGCGACGGATGCGATCGGGATGGGGCTCAACCTCGATATCAACCATGTCGCCTTTTCCTCGCTCACCAAGTTCGACGGGCGGCGGATGCGGCCGCTGGCGCCCAACGAGCTGGCCCAGATCGCGGGCCGGGCCGGGCGCGGGATGAGTGACGGCACCTTCGGCGTGACCGGCGAGGCGCCGCCATTGGCCGACGAGGTGGCCGCGGCGATCATGGGCCACAGCTTTACCCCGGTGCGCAAGCTGCAATGGCGCAATGCGGCGTTGCAATTCGGCGCGGTGGATGCGCTGATGCGGTCGCTCGAGGCCAAACCCGAGGATGAACTTCTGGTGCGTGCGCGCGATGCGGACGATCTGATTGCGCTGCGCACGCTGTCGGACGAGGCCGAGACCCGCGCGCGGGCCAGCGACGGCAACTCGGTGCGGCTGTTGTGGGACGTGTGCCGGATTCCCGATTTCCGCGGTATCAGCCATGCCGAACATGCCGGGCTGTTGCAGGCGATCTTTGGTTTCCTGCACGAGCACGGGGCGGTTCCCGAGGACTGGATCGCGCGCCAGATCAAGCGGATCGACCGCACCGATGGCGATATTGACACATTGTCGAAACGTCTGGCCTTTATCCGCACATGGACCTATGTCGCACAGCGTCGCGGGTGGCTGCGTGACGAAGACCATTGGCGCGGCGCCACGCGCGCGGTAGAAGACCGGTTGTCGGATGCGCTCCACGGCGCGCTGACGCAGAGATTCGTGGATCGGCGCACCAGCGTGCTGTTGCGCCGGCTCAAGCAGAAGGAGGCCATGTTGGCCGAGGTGAATGACAAGGGCGAGGTGACGGTCGAGGGCGAATTCGCCGGCCGTCTGGAGGGGTTCCGGTTCGTGCTGGACAAGGCGGCGACCGGGCAGGAGGCCAAGACCCTGCGTCAGGCCGCGGAAAAGGCGCTTGCGCCGCATTTCCACCTGCGCGCCGACCGGTTCTACAACGCGCCTGATACCGAGATGGATTTCACCGAACAGGGCGGGTTGATGTGGGGCAACGAGGCGGTCGGCAAGCTCGTCGCCGGGGCTGAGCCGCTCAAGCCGCAGGTCAAGGCCTTTGTCGATGACGAGGCGGGCGAGGAGGTCGCGCAGAAGGTCACGCGCCGGTTGCAGCATTTCATCGACCGCAAGATCGCCACGCTGTTCGAGCCGCTTCTGGCGATGAGCCGGGACGAGACGCTGAGCGGCCTGGCGCGGGGCTTTGCCTTTCGGCTGGTCGAGGGGTTCGGGATCGTCCCGCGCGCCGAGGTGGCCGAGGATGTGCGCGCGCTCGATCAGGATGCCCGCGGCAGCCTGCGCAAGCATGGCGTGCGCTTCGGTCAGTTCACCATTTTCATGCCGCTACTGCTCAAGCCCGCGCCGACGCGGCTGCGCCTTGTGCTGTGGTCGCTGTCAAAGGGGTTCGACACCTTTCCGGAGGCGCCGCCGCCGGGCCTTGTGACCGTGCCAGCGCCGCGTGATGCCATCCCGGGGGTTGACGCGATGTGCGGCTATCACACCGCCGGTGAACGGGCGATCCGCATCGACATGCTCGAACGGCTGGCCGACATGCTGCGCGCGCAGAACAGCCGCGCGGGGTTCGAGGCCAACCCGGATATGCTTTCGATCACGGGGATGACGCTGGAGCAGTTCGCCGATCTCATGCAGGGGCTGGGTTACAAGGCCGAGCGCGGCGAGCGGGTGAAGGCAAAGCCCGTTGCGGAAGCCGGTGACGGGGCTGCGCAGACGCCTGAAGCACCCGTGCCCGACACCGGAGCAACCGAAGCACCGGCCGCAGAAGAGGCACCGAACGATATTTCGCCGCCCGAAACCCCGCCCGCGGATGCCGAACCGGCACTTGCAGCGAGTGAAACCCCCGAGGCGACAGGTGCCCTTACCGGGCCGGATGCCGAGGATGCGCCCGAGATGGAGGTGTTCTTCACCTTCACATGGGGCGGGCGCAAGGCGGGAGGGCGCCAGGAGACGCGCAAGGGACCGCGCCGCGAGGCCCGCAAGGACGGGGCCAAGGGCGCCCTGCGCGGGGATGCGCCGAAAGGCAAGCCGCGCGACAACAAGGGCAAGAAGGGGCCGAAGCCACAGCAGGGCGCGCGTCGTTTCGAGGCCCGGCCCGAGAAGAAGAAGGGCCGCATCGACCCCGACAACCCCTTTGCCGCCGCGCTGATGGGTTTGAAGGACAAGAGCTGAGCCTTGGCCGGGGATGCGCGGATACGCCTCGACAAGTGGCTGTTTTTCGCGCGGTTCTTCAAGACGCGCAGCCTTGCCGCCAGACAGGTGGGGGCAGGGCATGTGCGGGTCAACAGCGACAAGGTGCTCAAGCCCGCCCACGCGGTCGGGCCGGGCGATGTGCTGACCTTTGCCCAGGGGCGGGTGATCCGGGTGGTGCGGATCGTGGCCATGGGCGAACGGCGCGGCCCCGCGGCCGAGGCACAGGCGCTTTACGAGGACCTGACGCAAAGGGCCGAACCGCGTGCGCCCTCGGGCGGGGAGCGGCCGACCAAGCGTGACCGGCGCGCGATCGACGCGTTGCGCGGGTCGGGCGATATGTGACAACCGGGCGCTTGAATGATCCCGGTGGGTGAATTAGCTAGGGTCCGACGTCGCCAATGATGGATTCCCGATATGACTTATGTCGTGACCGACAATTGCATCGCCTGCAAATATACCGACTGTGTCGAGGTCTGCCCCGTGGATTGCTTTTACGAGGGCGAGAACATGCTGGTGATCCATCCCGACGAGTGCATCGATTGCGGCGTCTGCGAACCCGAATGCCCCGCCGATGCGATCCGCCCCGACACCGAGCCGGACATGGAAAACTGGGTCGAGTTCAACCGCAAATACTCGGAAATGTGGCCGGTGATCATCTCCAAGAAAGACCCGTTGCCCGAGGCGGAAGACCGCGACGGCGAGGATGGCAAGCTCGAGAAATACTTCTCGGAGACGCCTGGCGAAGGCGGCTGATTCGGGGTTTCCGCTGCGGTGGAATGGCGGACAAATGCCTGACAAACCGGGAAGAATATCAGGTTTGACCCGGAGGCACTTTGATCCGGTCGCGAGTTGTGTTATATTGCTGACACAAATGATGAGATTTGCCTGACACCATCCAAACGAGCATCTGTTCCTTGGGTGGTTTTATTTGCGCAAAATCAACCGGCGCGAGGGCGTGTGTCACGCTCCGCGATGGTTGTTTCGCGTCAGCCGGGCGGGTTTCGGGGATGCAATGCGAGGAATGATTGCATGAGCAAGGCGAAGAAGTCGGAGTTTCGTCCGAATGATTATGTTGTGTATCCGGCCCATGGTGTGGGCCAGATCGTGTCGATCGAGAAGCAGGAGGTTGCGGGTTTCGAGCTCGAACTGTTCGTGATCTCCTTTGAAAAGGACAAGATGACCCTGCGGGTGCCGACAAACCGCGCCACCGAGATCGGTATGCGCGGCCTGTCGAGCCCGGACGTGGTGAGCCAGGCGATGAAAACGCTCAAGGGCAAGGCCAAGGTCAAGCGCGCGATGTGGTCGCGGCGGGCGCAGGAGTATGAGCAAAAGATCAACTCGGGCGACCTGATCGCGATTGCCGAAGTGGTGCGCGACCTGCATCGCAGCGATGACCAGCGCGAACAGAGCTATTCCGAACGCCAGCTTTACGAGGCGGCGCTGGAACGGCTGACCCGGGAGATGGCGGCGGTTGCGGGCGGTGACGAGGTTGCCGCCGCAAAGGAACTGGACGAGGTTCTGTTGTCGCGCGCGGCCTGATTTTCACAAGCCTTTCCGAATGCTGACCGCGCCCCTTCGGGGGCGCGGTCTTGTTTTGCGCAGCCACCCCGCAGCGGGCGGGCCAGTGGCGAGGGCGGAAAAACGAGTATTTTCAACAGGAAAAAAGCCGGTCAGAGCGCGGCGGAGAGGGCGAGCAGGGCGGTAATCTCGCTGAGTTGCTGGGTCGCGCCGAGCACGTCGCCGGTCTGTCCGCCGATTTTCCTGCGGGCGACATGCATGGCGCCGGCGGTCGCGACTGCGACGGCAAGGATGGCGGGCAGGGCGGCCTTGCCGGTGAGCAGCAGCGCGGCCACGAGCGCGATGGCGCAGGCGATGGTGGCGATCATGGCCGACGGGCGGCCGGTCGCGCGGGAGAGGCCGTCGCGGCGGGCGTGAGGCAGTGCGGCCATGGACACGACCATCGCGGCACGCGACAGGGCGGCCGCGGCGAAGAGCCCCGGTATCATGAAAATACCCAAGGAAACCAGTGCCATGGCGCGCAGTCCAAGGCCGAGGACCAGGGCGATGACGCCATAGGCGCCGATCCTACTGTCGCGCATGATGTCGAGGCGGCGGCCGCGCTCATGGCCGCCCCAGAACCCGTCGGCCACATCGGCAAGCCCGTCTTCATGCATCGCACCGGTGAGGACGACGAGCGTGAAAAGGCCAAGGAGTGCCGAGATTTCGTGAGCCAAACCAGTGGCTTGGCCGATCAGGGCGACACAGCCGGCCAATCCGGCCAGCAACAACCCGATCACCGGCCAGCACCATGCGCTGCGCGCGCCATGGTCAAAGGCGGCGGCGGGCAGGTGGATCGGCAGCCGCGTGAGCAAAGAGGTTGCCACCGCCAGGTCGCGCAGCCGGTCCGACAGATGAGGGTCGCGCATGATCGGATCCGCTTTTTCGGTTGTGACCGCGTCTTCGGGGGTTAAACACGCACAAACGGATCAGTTCAACGGGGATGTCATGACCGGGTTCGCAACCGTCGCGGAATTTCTTAAAGAACTGGAGTCGGCACCGCACAGCGTTGAAAATGCACGTGTTTCTGCGCAGGAACGCAACGCTGCGCTGACCAAGCCGCCGGGGGCATTGGGGCGGCTGGAGGGTCTGGCGATCTGGTACGCGGGTTGGCGGGGTGACGCGCGCCCGCGAATCACGCACCCGCAAGTCGTTGTTTTCGCAGGAAATCATGGGGTTGCGGCGCGGGGGGTGTCGGCGTTTCCCGCAGAGGTGACGGCGCAGATGGTGGCGAATTTTCGGGCTGGCGGTGCGGCGATCAACCAGTTGGCGGAAAATTTTTCCGCCCGGATGGATGTCTTTGCGCTCGAACTCGATCGGCCGACGGGGGATTTCACGCAAGGCCCCGCGCTGGGTGACGTGGAATTTCTGCAAGCGATTCAAACGGGTTGGGATTCGGTCCGGCCGGAGTCGGACGTTTTGGTGACGGGCGAGATGGGGATCGCGAACACCACCAGCGCGGCGGCCGTGGCCTGTGGCCTTTTCGGCGGTGCGCCCGAGGACTGGGTGGGACGGGGGACCGGCGTGAGCGAGGCCGGGCTGGCCCTCAAGGCGCAGGTGGTGCGCGAGGGAATTGCATTTCATTCCAATGCCTTGGGTGATCCCTTGGAGGTTCTGCGCCGACTGGGCGGGCGCGAGCTTGCCGCGATGGCCGGGGCGATGGCGCGGGCGCGGATGTTGCGGATTCCGGTGATCCTCGACGGATTCATCTGTTGTGCCGCGGCTGCCTGTCTCGAGCGGGCGGTGCCCGGCGCGCTCGACAACGCGGTGGCGGGGCATGAAAGCATCGAGCCGGGACATCCCAGGATATTGAAAGCATTGGGAAAAGAGCCGCTCTTGCGGCTGGGGATGCGGCTGGGCGAAGGCAGCGGCGCGGCGCTGGCGATCGGGATCTTGCAAGGCGCGCTGGCCTGTCATTCTGGCATGGCGACATTCGCCGAGGCCGGGGTTTCCGAGGGCTGAGGCGGCAAAGATTAACGGGTTGCGGTGCCGCGAAATCCGGGGGTGACTCGCGGCTGCGCCCCGGCTGCCGGGCGTGCACCGCCGCGCCGCGGCATGGAGCGAACGGGATTCGTTACCCCTGCGCACGGCCGTGCAACGATTCGCCCACTTGCCCGGAGCGGCGAAATCGGCCAAAGAAGCGCAATGACGGAACGCGACACCGACCGGCCCGACCTGCCCGAGACGTCCCGCTCGCTGCCCATTGCGATGCTGCGGGCGCGCGAGAAGATGATGGCACCGGTCCGGCAGATGCTGCAGAAGGTCGATGTGACCGAACAGCAATGGCGGGTTCTGCGGGTGCTGGACGAGCGCGGCACGATGGACCCGAAGGATTTGGCGCAGGCGGCGTGCCTGCTCAACCCCAGCCTGACGCGGATCATGCAGCATCTGGAACGCAAGGGGATGATCCGGCGCAAGGACCATCCGAGCGACCGGCGCAGGGTGCTGCTGGACATCACCCCCGAGGGGGTGGCGCTGCTCAGGGCGGCCGCGCCGGAAAGCCAGGAGATCTTTGCGCGGCTCGAAGAGAAATTCGGGCGCGACAAGATCGAAAGGCTGCTCGATCTGCTGAACGAATTGAGCGAACTGGACCTGGAGTAGGGCAGGTTGCGCCCGGTCAGGCTCGTCTTACAGCGGCGGCGCGCCCGCCTGTGGTGCAGGCGCGCGGGCTGGTCCTTCAATGCGCCATGAACACCGGCAGTTTGGCCTGTTCGAGCATGTAGCGCGTGGCGCCGCCGAGGATCGCCTCGCGGAAGCGCGAATGGCCATAGGCCCCCATCACGATCATGTCGGCGCCGATATCGGTGGCGTGGCGCGTCAGCACGTCCGAGACGCGTGGCAGGGTTTTCGACAGCACGTCGACCTCGGCGCGGACCCCGTGGCGCGAGAGATACTGCGACAGCAGCCCGCCGGGATCGGAGCGGTTGGGCCCATGGGTTGGCGGATCAATCACCACCACGTGCACGGTTTCCGCGGTTGCGAGCATCGGCAGGGCGGCGCGCACGGCATTGAGCGCCTCGGCGCTTTCGTTCCAGCCGATCATGACCGATTTGGGTGCCGGTTTGGGTCCGCCATCGTCGGGCACGACCAGAACCGGGGTCTGGCCCTCGAACATCGCCGATTCGACCACCGGCTCGAGCTCGGCGCCGCGATCCTCGCCATAGGGCTGGGGCTGGATGACCAGGTCGGAGAACCGGGCATGGGCGGCGACATGGCGGCCGATATCGGCCAGCTGCGCGACGCCGGTGTCGGTGGCCCAGCGGATGCCCGAGCGCCCGAGGATGTCGCGGGCCTGGGCCTCGATCGACTTGGCGTCCTCTTGCGCGCGGTTGATGGTTTCCTGGAGGACCATCGCGTTGGCACCGGCATAGTAATAGCCGGTCTGGCTGCGATCGACGCCAAGGCACAGCACGTCGAGATGCGCATCGACCGTTTCGGCCATCGCGATCGCATGTGCCAGGGTGTTCTCGGTCAGTTTCGGATCGGTGAGAACCGAAAACAGGGATTTATAGGCCATTGTCGTCTCCTGGGAATGAGTTTCGGCACGAGCATAGCGACAGTAGGTCGCTGTCTCTTCTATGGGTATCAGGTAATTCGAACGCTATTTTTGATACAGATCAAGGTTTGAGTATCTGATGCCCCGCATTAGACTGGGGGTCATAACACCGGGCGCGGTGTGTCGAGTCGCGCCGGGAAAGACAAAGGGACGAACAATGGGTAACTATATCAAGCTGATCGTGCTTGGTGTGATCACGGTGCTGGCCTTGATCGCAGCGAATTACGCACGTGACGTGGCCTATATGGTCAACGCGCTGACGGTGGCGCTGGTTGCCGCGGGGCTCTTCCTGTGGACGTTGCGCCGCACGGGTGAGCCGGTCGCCGCGGTCGATCTTTCGGGCGAGTACATGGATGGACCGGTGCGCGCGGGCGTGATCCTGACCGCGTTCTGGGGGGTCGTGGGCTTTCTGGTCGGTGTGACCATCGCCTTTCAGCTTGCCTTTCCGGTGCTCAATTTCGAATGGGCACAGCCCTATCTGAACTTTGGGCGCTTGCGGCCGCTGCATACCAGTGCCGTGATCTTTGCCTTTGGCGGCACCGCGCTGATTACCACCTCGTTCTATGTCGTGCAGCGCACCAGCGCGGCGCGGCTCTGGGGCGGCAACCTCGCGTGGTACGTGTTCTGGGGGTATCAGCTTGTCATCGTGCTGGCTGCGTCGGGTTACCTGCTGGGGGCGACCCAGTCCAAGGAATATGCCGAGCCTGAATGGTACGTGGACTGGTGGCTGACCATCGTCTGGGTGGCGTACCTTCTTGTCTTTGTCGGCACGCTCATGAAGCGCAAGGAGCCGCATATCTACGTGGCCAACTGGTTCTTTCTTTCGTTCATCATCACTGTTGCGATGCTGCACGTGGTCAACAACCTGAGCATTCCCGTCTCGGTCTTCGGGTCGAAATCGGTGCAGGTGTTCTCGGGTGTGCAGGACGCCATGACGCAGTGGTGGTACGGCCACAACGCGGTGGGCTTCTTCCTGACCGCGGGGTTCTTGGGGATGATGTATTACTTTGTCCCGAAACAGGCCGAACGGCCGGTCTTCAGCTACAAACTGTCGATCATTCACTTCTGGGCGCTGATCTTCATCTATATCTGGGCCGGTCCGCACCACCTGCACTATACCGCGCTGCCCGACTGGGCCTCGACGCTGGGCATGGTGTTCTCGATCGTGCTCTGGATGCCCTCCTGGGGCGGCATGATCAACGGGCTGATGACGCTCTCGGGCGCATGGGACAAGCTGCGCACCGACCCGATCATCCGGATGATGGTCATTTCGGTGGGGTTCTACGGCATGTCGACCTTCGAGGGGCCGATGATGTCGATCCGCGCGGTGAACTCGCTGTCGCATTACACCGACTGGACCATCGGGCACGTGCATTCGGGTGCGCTGGGCTGGAACGGAATGATCACCTTCGGCGCGCTCTACTTCCTTGTGCCGCGCCTGTGGAACCGCGAGGGCCTTTACAGCCTGCGGCTCGTGAGCTGGCACTTCTGGCTCGCCACGATCGGGATCATCCTCTACGCCGCCGCGATGTGGGTGACGGGGATCATGGAGGGCCTGATGTGGCGCGAAGTGGACGCGAACGGTTTCCTCGTGAACTCCTTCTCCGATACCGTGGCTGCCAAGCTTCCGATGTATGTGGTGCGCGGTCTGGGCGGGGTGCTTTACCTGCTGGGCGGTATCATCATGTGTTATAACCTCTGGATGACTGTAAAGCGTTCGCCGGCCGTCAAGGCCACGGACCATGTCGTTCCGGCTGAATAAGGAGGGCCGGAAAAATGGCAATTCTCGACAAACACAGGGTTCTTGAAAAGAACGTCACGCTTTTGGCCATCTTCGCCTTCCTGGTGGTGACCATCGGCGGCATCGTTCAGATCGCACCGCTTTTCTGGCTGGAAAACACGATCGAGGATGTGGACGGCATGCGCCCCTACACCCCGCTCGAACTGACCGGGCGCGACATCTATGTTCGTGAAGGGTGCTATGTCTGTCACAGCCAGATGATCCGCCCGATGCGTGACGAGGTCGAACGCTATGGCCACTACAGCCTCGCGGCGGAGTCGCAATATGACCACCCGTTCCAGTGGGGGTCCAAGCGGACCGGGCCGGATCTTGCCCGCGTCGGTGGCCGCTATTCGGATGACTGGCATGTGGATCACTTCCGTGACCCGCAATCGGTGGTGCCGGAATCGGTGATGCCGAAATACGCCTTCCTCGAACGTCAGTTGATCGATGGCGAATACATCGCCGATACCCTCAAGACGCATCGCTTCGTCGGGGTGCCCTATACTGACGAGATGATCGAGAATGCGCGGTCGGATTTCGCCGCGCAGGCCGATCCCGACAGCGATTTCGACGGGCTGCTGGATCGGTATGGCGACAATGTCAACGTGCGCAATTTCGACGGTCAGCCGGGCATTTCCGAGATGGATGCGCTGATCGCCTATATGCAGATGCTGGGCACCCTGGTCGATTTCTCGACCTTCGAGCACAGCGGCACACGGTAAGGGGGCGAGATGGAAACCTATACCTTTCTGCGACAGTTCGCCGATAGCTGGATGTTGCTCGCCCTGTTCACGTTCTTTGTCGGGATGGTCCTTTGGGTGCTGTTCCGGCCGGGAAGCACCGAGACCTATGAGGACGTGGCCAACATCCCGTTCCGGCATGAAGACAAGCCCGCCCCCGAGCGGCAGCCCGAGGAGTCGTGAGACATGGCCAAGCAACCTGAAAAGAAAAAAGACGAAGTTGAAACGACCGGCCACAGCTGGGATGGAATCGAGGAATACAACAATCCGCTGCCCAGGTGGTGGGTCTGGATATTCTACGCGACCATCATCTGGGGGGTCGGCTATACCATCGCCTATCCCGCATGGCCGGGCATCAACCAGGCGACTTCGGGGTTGTTGAACTGGTCGACGCGCGAAAACGTCGCCGACGAGATCGAGAGCTTTTCCGAACGCAACGCGCCCAAGAACACCGAGCTGGAAGAGGTCGAACTGGCCTCCTTCGTGGAGGAGGAGACCGACAGCGAGCTCTATTCCTATGCCCGGTCCTCGGGCGCGGCGCTCTACCAGACATGGTGCGCCCAGTGCCATGGCTCGGGTGCGGCCGGCGGGGTCGGTTATCCCAACCTTCAGGACGATGACTGGCTCTGGGGGGGTACGATCGAGGATATCCACACCACGATCCGGGTCGGTGTGCGCAATCCCGAGACCGACGAGGATTACGAGCGCGTTTCCGAAATGCCCGCTTTCGGCGCCGACGAGCTGCTTGGCGAAGAAGAGATCGAGCAGGTGGTCAACTATGTCATGTCGATGTCGGGTGAGCCCCGCGACGCTTCGCTGGTCGAGGCGGGAGAGGAGGTCTATCTCGACAATTGCGCCTCTTGTCACGGCGACGATGGCGAGGGTGACACCTTCCAGGGTGCGCCCAACCTTGCCGATGCGATCTGGCTCTATGGCGGGGATTACGAGACCATTCGCGAGACGGTGTGGAATTCGCGCTATGGCAACATGCCGCAATGGCAGGACCGCCTGAGCGATGCACAGATGCGCGCCCTTGCGATCTATGTCCACCAGTTGGGCGGCGGCGAATGAACAAAGAATTCCGGGGGCCTTGGCCCCCGGGATACGGCACCGGTCCTTCCGTCCTGTTCGCGCGTTTCCTGGAAGGCCGGTGCCACCCTGTTCAAGACAAGGTCACTGGCGTGACACGGCGACCGGAAGCCCCTGACTGACCGAGGGGATTTTCATGTCGGGCAAAAGGTCGCGGATGTGTTCCCTGCCAATTGATAACTATTAGATGCAGAATTTGATACAGGTCAAGGCCGCCTGTGATCGCTCCTGTGAAAAGGTGCATCATATGAGGTCAAGAAGTCCGGAGTGAACCCGTTGTCCCAAGCCGAACCACAACAGCTTTATGCCGCGCGCGAACCGGTCTTTCCCAAGAAGGTGTATGGAAACTTCCGCAACCTGAAATGGGTCATCATGGTCGTGACGTTGGGGATCTATTACGTCACGCCGTGGATCCGGTGGGACCGGGGGCCGAGCCTGCCGGACCAGGCGGTGCTGCTGGACCTGGCCAACCGGCGGTTCTATTTCTTCTGGATCGAGATCTGGCCGCACGAGTTCTATTTCATCGCCGGTCTTCTGGTGATGGCGGGGTTGGGTCTGTTCCTGTTCACCTCGGCGCTGGGCCGGGTCTGGTGCGGCTATACCTGCCCGCAAACGGTCTGGACCGACCTGTTCATCCTTGTCGAGCGCTGGATCGAGGGCGACCGCAACGCCCGGCTGCGCCTGCACCGTCAGAAGAAGTGGGATCTTCGCAAGGCGCGGCTGCGCTTGGGCAAATGGGCGACCTGGCTTTTGATCGCGATGGCGACCGGCGGGGCCTGGGTGTTCTATTTCGCGGATGCGCCGACGCTGTTTGTCGATCTCTTCACGCTCAACGCGCATCCGATCGCCTATACCACCGTGGCGATCCTGACCGGCACCACGTTCTTCTTCGGCGGCTTCGCGCGCGAACAGATCTGCATCTATGCCTGCCCCTGGCCGCGCATCCAGGCGGCGATGACGGATGAGGACACGCTGACCGTGGCCTATCGCGAATGGCGTGGCGAGCCGCGCAAGCATTCCGAAGCCGTCAAGGCCGGTGAGCCGCAAGGCGATTGCATCGACTGCATGGCTTGTGTCAATGTCTGCCCGATGGGGATCGACATCCGCAACGGCCAGCAGATGGAATGCATCACCTGCGCACTTTGCATCGACGCCTGCGACGAGGTGATGGAGAAGATCGGCAAGCCGCGCGGGCTGATCGACTACATGGCCTTCACCGACGAGGAACGCGAACGTGCCGGCAAGCCGCCCAAGCCGATCTGGCAGCATGTCTTCCGGCCGCGCACGATCCTCTATACCTCGCTGTGGTCGCTTGTCGGGGTGGCGCTTGTGGTGGCGCTGTTCATCCGCAGCGATATCGACATGACCGTCGCGCCGGTGCGCAACCCGACCTATGTGACCATGTCCGACGGGTCGATCCGCAACACCTACGAGATCAGGCTGCGCAACAAGCATGGCGAGGCACGGCCTTTCGTGCTTTCCGTGGCGGGGGATCCGGCGCTGAGTGTCGAAATCGAGGGCGCCGACGGGCAGACCGTGATGGTGCCTGCCGACACCGCCCTTCCGGTGCGGGCCTACGTGGTGGCGCCGGGCGGGTCGGTCCCGGCGCAAAGCGACCGGGTCGAGTTCCGATTCTGGGTCGAGGACGACATGAGCGGCGACCGCGCCTACAAGGACACTGTCTTCAACGGGAAGGAAAGCTGATGACCCGGGAACGCAAATTCACCGGCAAGCACATGGCGATCGTCTTTGTCGGGGCGTTCGGTGTGATCATCACCGTGAACCTCGTGATGGCCTATAGCGCGGTCAGCACCTTTCCGGGGCTCGAGGTCAAGAATTCCTATGTTGCCAGCCAGAAGTTCGATGAACGCCGCGCCGCGCAGGAGGCGCTCGGCTGGACGGTCTCGGCGCAGCAGGCCGACGGCGTGCTGACCCTGGAGATCACCGACGAGGCGGGCGCGCCGGTCGAGGTGCGGGAGTTGGACGTTCTCCTGGGCCGGCCCACCCATGTCAAGCAGGACAGCGAACCCGCCTTCGTGTTCAATGGCTCCGCCTATGTCGCGCCGGCGGAGCTTGATGACGGCAACTGGGATCTGCGCATGGTCGCTACCGCCGATGATGGCACCGAGTATCGCCAGCGCCTCAAGGTTCGCGTGAGCCGGTGAGGGCAGACCGATGACCGCCACGATGCGCCCCAACATCTCGGCCTGCCCGGCCTGTAGCGCGGCCCCCGCGGCCGAGGCGCTGGCCGAACAGGCGGCGCAAAAGGATGTGCGCATCGCCCTGTCGGTGCCGGGGGTGCATTGCGCGGCCTGTATCACCACCATCGAAAAGGCACTGGCGGCCCATCCCGGCGTCGAGAGCGCGCGGGTCAACCTGACCCTCAAGCGCGCCACGGTCGAGGCCGCCCCCGAGGTCATGCCCGAGGATCTCGTGCGCGTGCTGGAACACATCGGATACGAGGCGCACGAGCTTGATGCCGGCACGCTTTCGGCGACCGAGACCGACAGGGCCGGACGCGAATTGCTGATGCGGCTCGCGGTGGCGGGGTTCGCGTCGATGAACGTGATGCTGTTGTCGGTGTCGGTCTGGTCGGGGGCGGCGGATGCCACCCGCGACATGTTCCACTGGATCAGTGCTGCCATCGCCCTGCCGACCATAGCTTTTTCCGGGCAGCCATTCTTCCGCAATGCCTGGGCCGCGCTCAAGCACGGGCGGCTCAACATGGATGTGCCGATCACGCTGGCGATCGTGCTGGCGCTGGTCACGTCGCTTTGGGAGACATCGCTTTCGGGCAAGCACGCCTATTTCGACGCGGCGCTGGCGCTGACCTTTTTCCTGTTGGCGGGGCGCTATCTCGATCACCGCACGCGGGCGATCGCACGTTCGGCGGCCGAGGAACTGGCCGCGCTGGAGGTGCCCCGCGCCATCCGTGTCGAGGCGGGCGAGGAACGCCAGGTCGCGGTGTCCGAGCTTGCCGTGGGCGATCTGGTCCTTGTGCGGCCGGGCGGGCGGATGCCGGTGGATGGAGAGATCGTCGAGGGCCGGTCCGAGATCGACCGTAGCCTGCTGACGGGCGAGACGATCCCGGTCTATGGCGGGCCGGGGCAGGCGGTCTCGGCGGGAGAGGTCAACCTGACCGGGCCGTTGACCGTGCGCGCCACGGCGGTCGGCGAGGACACGTCGCTGCATCGCATGGCCGATCTGGTAGCGATCGCGGAATCGGGGCGCTCGCGCTATACCTCGCTGGCCGACAGCGCCGCGAAACTTTATGCGCCGGGGGTTCATATCCTCTCGGCGCTCGCCTTTGTCGGCTGGTATCTCTACACGTTCGACATGCGCACCGCGCTCAATATCGCGGCGGCGGTGCTGATCATCACCTGTCCTTGCGCGCTGGGCCTTGCCGTGCCCGCGGTGACGACCGCCGCCTCCGGGCGGCTCTTTCGGCGCGGGATGCTGATCAAGCATTCCACCGCGCTCGAACGGCTGGCACAAGTCGATACGGTGGTGTTCGACAAGACCGGCACCCTGACCGCGGGCACGCCCGAGGTGATGAACCTCGATCAGGTCACGAGCCGCGACATCGGGATCGCGCTGGCGCTGGCGCAGGGATCGTCGCATCCGCTTTCGGTCTCGCTGACCGCGGCGGCGCGCGCGGCGGGGTTCGATGCCGCAGAGGTCGAGGACATCACCGAGGTGCCGGGCTATGGCACGCGCGGGCGCTGGCAGGGGCGCGAGGTGCGCCTTGGCCGCGCGGCCTGGGTCGAGGCACCACGGCTCGCACGCACGGCGGCGTGGCTCAGGGTCGGCGATGAGAGCCCGCAGGCGTTCGAGTTCACCGACCGGCTGCGCGACGGGGCCGAGGCGGCCATCGTGGCGCTCAAGGACGCGGGCAAGGATGTCTACCTCATGTCCGGCGACAGCACCCCGGCGGTCGAGGACATGGCAAACCGCCTCGGGATTCCGCACTGGCTGGCCGAGGCGCTGCCCGCGGACAAGGCCGCGCGGGTGCAGGCCATGGCGGACGAGGGGCGGCATGTCCTGATGGTGGGTGACGGGCTCAACGACACGGCGGCGCTGGCGGCGGCGCATGTCTCGATCTCGCCGGCCAGCGCGCTCGATGCGGCACGGGTGGCCAGCGATATCGTGCTTCTGGGTGGCGATCTGAGCCCGATTGCCGACGCGGTGCGCACCGCCGGTTCGGCCGTGCGCCGGATCCGCGAGAATTTCCAGATCGCGACACTCTACAACGTGATTGCCGTGCCGCTGGCGGTGGCGGGCTTTGCCACGCCGCTGATTGCGGCCTTGGCGATGTCGGCCTCTTCGATTACGGTTTCGCTCAACGCATTGCGATTGAGGTGAGCGATGAATGTCCTGACGGTCCTGATCCCCATCTCCCTGATCCTTGGCGGGATCGGGCTCCTGTTCTTTGTCTTCACGGTGCGCAGCAACCAGTATGACGATCCCGAGGGCGATGCCCGGCGCATCCTGTCGGATCAATACGACGACAAACCCAAGCAATGATCCCGCTCATCCCGCACCGGTCAGGTGTGGTGCAGCGCGAAACCCGGCAGCGCGGCAAAATCGTCAAAGCGGAAGGCATGGGGCAGCGTCTCCACCGGCGCCTTGCGATAGCCACGGGTGAAAAGGGCAAAGGGCACGCCCGCGCGTTCGGCCGCTTCGGCGTCGATCTCGCTGTCGCCCACGTAAAGCCGCGCGTCATTGCCCAGCGTTTCGAAAGCGCGATGCAGCGGTGCCGGATCGGGTTTCTTCACGGGCAGGCTGTCGCCGCCCACGACCACGCCGAAGAACCGCTCCATGTCGAGCGCGCGCAGGATGTCGCGCGCCGGGGCTTCGGGCTTGTTCGTGCAGACGCCAAGCGCGAATCCGGCGTCGGCCAGCGTTTCCAGCGTCGCGATCATGTTGGGGTAGGGCCGGGTCAGATCGGCACTGGCCCGGCTGTAGAGATCGAGTGTCCGCCGCGTCAGTTCCTCGTGCTGTTCGGGGGCGAGGCCGCGCAGCCGCATCACCCGTTCAACGAGCACGGGCAACCCGTTGCCGATGAACGACACCACCGTGGGCAGGTCGAGCGGCGCAAGCCGCTCTGTCGCAAGCATCCGGTTGACCGCGGCCCTGATGTCCGGTGCGCTGTCGACCAGCGTGCCGTCAAGGTCGAAGACGATGGAAGTCACGCATCCGTCTTCCACTTGATCGAACAGCCCATCGAGGGGATCTGCTCGTCCGGCCCGTGGCCCGTTTCCGCGACAAGTTTCATCGCCTCGTAGAGATCGCGCCGCAGGTCCGGCGGCCCGGCCTCGCTGCGGCTGGCATCGAGCCGCCCGCGATACTGCAATTCCCCTTCCGCGTTGAAGCCGAAGAAGTCGGGCGTGCAGGCGGCATCATAGGCGCGCGCCACGTCCTGGGATTCATCGTAGAGGTAAGGGAAGGGATAGCCCTCTTCCTTCATCTTCTCGAAACTGTCGGCAGGATAGGCCGCGGCGTCGTTCGACGAGATCGCCGCCACCCCGATGCCCAGCTTTTCAAGGTCACGCGCATCGCGGATGATCCTGTCCTTCACGGCCTTCACATAGGGGCAGTGATTGCAGATGAACATGATGAGCGTGCCCCTGGGTCCTGACACGTCGGCAAACGAATGGGTCTTTCCATCGACGCCCGGAAGGGAGAAGTCCGGGGCCTTCCATCCGAAATCGCAAGCCGGGGGTGTGGCTGCCATGATGCTTCTCCTTATGCTGCTTGCCGTGCGCTCTCGGCGGCGTCACGAATCGCGCGCATGTTATCACCGTAAGCGTCGGGATTCGCGACCGACCCGCCCTTGAAGACCGCCGATCCGGCAACGAGGACATCCGCCCCCGCCGCCGCGACCAGCGGCGCGGTTTCCGGCGTCACGCCGCCGTCGATCTGGATATGGATCGGCCGATCGCCGATCATCTGCCGGATCTTGCGGGTTTTCTCGACGCCCGAGTGGATGAACCTCTGCCCGCCAAAGCCGGGGTTCACGGTCATCACCAGCACCATGTCGCACAGGTCGAGCACATCGACGATCGCCTCGGCCGGAGTGCCGGGGTTGAGGCTCACACCCGCCATCCTGCCCGTCGCCTTGATCGCCTGCAAGGTGCGGTGGATATGCGGCCCGGCCTCGACATGCGCGGTGATCATGTCGGCGCCTGCCTCGGCATAGGCCTCGATGTAAGGATCGACCGGCGCGATCATCAGGTGCACGTCCATGAAGGTTTTCACATGCGGGCGGAACGCCTTGACCGCGGGCGGGCCGAAAGTGAGGTTCGGCACGAAATGCCCGTCCATCACATCGACATGCACCCAATCGGCCCCCTGTGCCTCGATCGCCTGGATCTCGCGTCCGAAATCGGCGAAGTCAGCGCTCAGGATCGAGGGTGCGATCTTGATGGAACGGTCAAAGCTCATGGCCCTTGTCTCCTTGTCTGCGGGGCGGGGACTGCGCCCGCCATCTCTCACGGGTCGAGCGACCCGGTCTCATAGCGTCGGGCCATTTCATCCAGTTCGATCACCTTGATCTTGCTGGCATTGCCCGCCGTGCCGAAGCGTTCGAGCCGGTCGGCGCAGAGCTTTTCCATCTCCTCCATCGCGGGGATCATGAACTTGCGCGGGTCGAACTCCCTGGGTTTTTCCTGCGCCACCTTGCGGAAGGTTCCGGTCAGCGCCATGCGGTTGTCGGTGTCGATATTGACCTTGCGCACGCCCGACTTGATGCCGCGCTCGATCTCCTCGATGGGCACGCCATAGGTCTGGGGCATCTCGCCGCCATACGCGTTGATCAGGTCTTGCAGGTATTGCGGTACGCTCGACGAGCCATGCATCACAAGGTGCACGTTCGGGATCTTGGCGTGAATCTCTTCGATCCGCTTGATCGCCAGCGTCTCGCCGGTGGGTTTCTGGCTGAACTTGTAGGCCCCGTGGCTGGTGCCGCAGGCAATGGCCAGCGCGTCCACCCTGGTCAGCTTCACGAACTCCGCCGCCTCGTCGGGGTCGGTCAGAAGCTGATCGTGCGACAGCTTGCCGGTGGCACCCGATCCATCCTCCTCTGCCGCCTCTCCTGTTTCCAGCGAGCCCAGAACGCCCAGTTCGCCCTCGACGCTGGCCCCGACCCAATGTGCCATGCGCGCCACGCGCGCGGTGATATCGACGTTGTAGTCCCAGTCGGCGGGCGTTTTCATGTCGGCTTCGAGCGATCCATCCATCATCACGCTAGTGAAGCCATGCCTGATCGCCGAAAGGCACGTCGCCTCGTTGTTGCCGTGGTCCTGATGCATGCAGAGCGGGATATGCGGATACATCTCGGACAGGGCCTGGATCATGTGCTTGAGCATGATGTCACCGGCATAGGCGCGTGCCCCGCGGCTGGCCTGCATGATCACCGGCGCGTTCGTCTTGTCGGCCGCGCGCATGATGGCGAGGCCCTGTTCCATGTTGTTGATGTTGAATGCGGGCACGCCATAGCCCTGTTCGGCGGCGTGATCGAGAAGTTGTCTGAGCGTAATGAGTGCCATTGTCTGTCCCTGTCGTCATGCAGCAATTTCGGTCGGCCTTCCCGGAAACGGGCCCCGGGGCCGAGGATACATGGATGAAGCCATCCGTCACACCCGCATGAATTAACGCCGATGCAAGCGTTTCGCCACCGGCAACCGACAGCGCATCGCCAATTCTTGCCGAATCTGCCGTTGCCGGGCATTGGCCCCTGTTTCCGGGCGGATGACTTCGGGCAGGCGCGAACGCCCAAATCGCGGGGTGGCGGCTGCGCCAACCGCCCCGGCCCTAATGCTCCGGCAGGTCGTGATAGCGCGCCACGCGATCGACCAGTTCGGGCGGTCCGAAAACAAGGGGCGTGCGCGCGTGCAGCGCCCCGGCGCTCTGGTCGAGGATCGGCGCGCGACCATCCGTGGCCCTGCCCCCGGCCTGTTCGATCAGAAAGGCAATGGGCGCACATTCATAGACCATGCGCAGGCGCCCGTTCCCGTATCCCGGGCGCGCATCGCCGGGATAGAGGAACACGCCGCCCCGGCTCAGGATGCGGTGGGCCTCGGCCACGAGGCTGGCCACCCAGCGCATGTTGTAGTTCCGGTCGGCGGGCCCGGTCTCGCCGGCCAGGCAGTCGTCGATGAAGGCACGCACCGGCCGCGACCAGTGGCGATAGTTCGAGGCGTTGATCGCGAATTCGCTCGACTTGTCGCCGATGCGCATCCTGTCCCGGGTCAGGATGAACCGGCCGCTTTCGGGATCGAGCGTGAACATCATCGTGCCATCGCCGAATGTCACGACAAGCGCCGTGGACGGTCCGTAGATCACGTATCCGCCTGCCATCTGATCGCGCGCCTTGCGCAGGAAGCTGGCCTCGGCGTCCTCCTCGGCCTCGAAAATCGAGAAGATCGTGCCGATGGAAACATTGACATCGATATTGGAGGACCCGTCCAGCGGGTCGATGGCCAGCGCGTAGCGGCCCGCGGGGTTCAGTTCCTCGACGTCTTCCTGTTCCTCGCTGGCATAGAAGCGCACATCGGTTGCGGCGAGCGCGTCCATGAACATCTCGTCGGCCATGACGTCGAGCGCCTTTTGCTGGTCGCCATCGGTGTTCTCTCCGACCCCGGCACCCAGCGCCCCGGCCAGCGGGCCCCTGGCGATGATCCGGGCCACGTCGCGCGACACCGTGCAGAGCGCCGAGACGATCGGCAAGAGCCCGGCCGGAATCCGATCCGATGAAATGATCTCGGCAGCATCCGTCATCTTTCCCTCCGTCACCTGCTTTCCGGGTTGCTCGCGGTCGGTATTTCAGAAAGGGCGCGTCGATGGAACTCCATAATGGACATGCCGGGCCAGTCCGGACCCGCGCGCCCGACCTCTGGTGGCGAACGCGAAGTCGCGCGCCATGCCGTGGCCCGGGCGCCGCGCCGGTTTACGGCACGAGAACGATCTTGCCCGTGGCGCCGCGTCCCAGCACCCGTTCGAGGACCTTGGGTGCGTCCTTGAGCGGGTAGCGCCCCTCGATCATGGGCTTCACCTTGCCCTCGGCATACCAGCCGAACAGCTCTTTCATGTTGTCGGCATAGACCTCGGGTTCATGCATGGTGAAGTTGCCCCAGAAGACGCCGACAACGCTGTATTCCTTGACCAGGGTGAGGTTGACGGGAAGCTTCGGGATCTCGCCCCCGGCAAAGCCGATGACCAGAAGGCGACCGTTGCGGCCCATGAACCGGCTGGCCGCGTGAAAGGCATCGCCGCCCACCACGTCATAGCAGACATCCGCCCCCTTGCCGCCGGTCAGTTTCTTGACCTCGTCCTTGAGGTTGTCATAGCCGATCACCTCGTCCGCGCCGGCCTCTTGCGCCAGCTTGCGTTTCTCTTCGCTCGAGGCCACGCCGATCACCCGTGCGCCCATGATCTTGCCGATCTGCACCGCCGCGATCCCGGTCGCG
This sequence comes from Rhodobacteraceae bacterium HLUCCO07, assembly GCA_001314705.1. GTDB lineage: Bacteria > Pseudomonadota > Alphaproteobacteria > Rhodobacterales > Rhodobacteraceae > Aquicoccus. The sequence goes on along the minus strand of LJSU01000018.1, from coordinate 28,357 downwards.
CCGGATGCACCGAACACCACGAGTGTTTCGCCGGGCTGCAAATTCGCGCGTTGCTTGAGTGCATGGTGCGAGGTGCCATAGGCCACCATGAGGGCGCAGGCATCGGCCGCATCCATGCCCTGTGGCATCACGAAGCACTGGTTGGCTGGCATCGTCACCTTCTCGGCATAGCATCCGAGCCCGCCCTTGCCGGCGACGCGATCCCCGGGTTTGAACCCGCTCACACCCTCGCCCACGGTTTCGACCGTGCCAGCCGCTTCCATCCCCGGGGTGAACGGGGTTTCGGGTTTCATCTGGTAAAGCCCCTGCACCAGGAGCCCGTCCGGATAATTCACGCCCGCGGCCTCGACCTTGATCAGGATCTCGCCCTTGCCGGGTTCTGGGTCGGGCAACTCGCCGTATTCGAGATCGTCGAGTGGTCCGAATGCCCTGCAGATGATCGCCTTCATGTGCCTTGTCTCCCTGTCGCCCCTGTTACGCCCGATCCAGCCTAGGCAGCCCGGGGTATGCGCGACAACCCCCGCGCCCTGCAAATGCCGGAACGTCATCAAATGCCGGAACGTCATTTTCCGCAATTTCCGCGGCTGCCTTGAATTTGCTTTCGAATCCCCCTTGTTGGGCCTAGTTTCGCGAAACGACGTAAACAGGGAGAGAGAACCCCATGCTTGGCATGATGATGCAGCGCCCGTTGCTGATCAGTGACATACTGACCTACGCCGCCGAAATGCACCCAGATGGCGAGATCGTTTCCGCCCGCACGGAAGGTGACATTCACCGCCAGACCTATGCCCAGACCGCGGGTCGCGTGGCGCAGCTGGCCAACGCGCTGGGTGCGCGCGGTATCGAGATCGGGGATCGCGTGGCGACGCTTGCCTGGAACGGCTATCGCCATTTCGAGCTTTATTACGCCGTGTCCGGGATGGGTGCGATCTGTCATACCATCAACCCGCGGCTGTCGGCCGAACAGCTGATCTATATCGTGAATCACGCCGAAGACAGGATGTTGTTCGTCGACACGACCTTCGTTCCGATCCTGGAGGCGGTGAAAGAGCATCTGCCCTCGGACATGACCTATGTCATCATGACCGACCGGGCGCATATGCCCGAGAACAGCCTGAATGCGCTGTGCTACGAGGAAATTCTGGCCGAGCAGCCGGATACGATTCAATGGCCCGAGCTTGACGAGAACACCGCCGCGGGCCTGTGTTATACCTCGGGCACGACGGGCCATCCCAAGGGCGCGCTCTATTCCAACCGCTCGACCGTGCTTCACGCGCTTTACGTCGCGATGGCCCTGGGGGTCAGCCTTCCGCAAGAGTCCAAGATCCTGCCCGTGGTTCCGCTCTTTCACGTGAACGCATGGGGGCTGCCCTATTTTGCACCGTTGATGGGCCATTCGCTGATCATGCCGGGCGGGGCGCTTGATGGGCCGTCGCTGTTCAAGCTGATGGACAGCGAAGGGGTCAATTCGGCCTGGGGTGTTCCGACCGTCTGGATGGGCCTGATGGGCGAGATCAAGAACCAGGGCCGCAAGCCCGAGGGCTTTGGCCACGTGGTTGTCGGCGGCTCCGCGGCGCCGCGCTCGATGATCGAGAATTTCGAGAAGATGGATGTGTCTGTGGTTCACGCCTGGGGCATGACCGAGATGTCGCCCATCGGCACGCATGGCACCATGCCGAAATGGGTCGAAGACCTTCCGTTCGAGCAGATGATCGACAAGAAGGCGACGCAGGGGCGCCGCGTCTTCGGTGTCGAACTCAAGATCTTGGACGAAGAGGGCAATCGCCTGCCGCATGATGGCAAATCCGCCGGGGAGCTTTACGTGCGGGGCAATGCCATCATCTCGGGATACTTCAAGAACGAGGAAGCCAGCAAGGAGGCCATGGACGCCGAGGGCTGGTTCGGGACGGGTGACATTGCCACGATCACGCCCGACGGGTTCCTGTGCATTCAGGACCGTGCCAAGGACCTGGTGAAATCCGGCGGCGAGTGGATTTCCTCGATCGACCTGGAAAATGCGGCGATGTCGCATCCCGGCGTCGCCAACGCGGCCGTGATCGCCGTGCCGCATCCGAAATGGGACGAGCGGCCGGTTCTTGTCGCCGTTGCGGCGGGTGAGGAGAAGCCGGGGCTCGACGAGCTTCATGCCCACATGTCGGAGCATTTCGCCAAGTGGCAATTGCCGGACGACGTGATCTGGGTTGACGAATTGCCGCTGACGGCCACCGGCAAGGTGTCGAAACTGACGCTGCGCAACAACCTGGGCGATTACCAGCTTCCAGACCTGCGCTGAACGGCAAGCGGTGCCGGGCCCCGAACGTGGCGGGCCCGGCGGACGCGGATGGCTGGACCTGGCTCAGACGGCCCTGAACGCGTCGATCTCGGGCAGGTAATGTTCGACCAGCCCCTCGCCGATGTCGTGCCACAGCCCATGCAGCGAAAGGTGATCGGATTCGACCTCGCTTTTCACGAAAGGGAAGGTCATCAGGTTTTCGAGCGACACCAGAACGGCCTGTTTTTCAAGGGCCTGCATGCGTTCCTGTTCCGGCATGTCCTTGATCCGTTCATAGCCCGGGCGCAGTATGTCGAGCCAGCGACCCAGAAAACTGGTCTTTTCCTCGAGCTCCGGCGCGTGGCCGGCGCACATGTCGTGGCAGCCCTTTGCGCCCCCGCAACTGGAATGCCCGATGACGATGACATGCGCGACCTTGAGGGCGGTCACGGCAAATTCGACGGCGGCGGAGGTGCCGTGCTGCTGGCCGTCGGGCTGATAGGGCGGGACGAGGTTGGCGATGTTGCGATGAATGAAGAACTCGCCCTGATCGGCGCCGAAGATCGACGTGACATGCACCCGCGAGTCACAGCATGAAATGACCATCGCGCGGGGGTGCTGACCTTCGTCCGCGAGGCGATGATACCACGCCGCGTTGTCCTTGTAGGTCGTTGCCTTCCAACCGTGGTAACGATTGGCGAGGTAAGACGGCAAAGGCTTCGCATTGTGCATAAGGGCGTCCATGCAGAGTTGATCCTGGAAGTCGTTCCTGCGTTCAATAGTCGGTATTCTTGAAGAATTCGAGGGAAATCGCGGGGCGGGATAAACCTTTTGGGAACCGCGAACGCGCATCTTTTCCGCACGCCGTGGGGGCGTGGAAGAATGAGGGTGAGATGTTGGAAATGGTTGCAGTTCTGGCAAGGAATGAAGCGATTCAACTGGATTCCGAGAAATTGGCCGACCTTTATCGCCAGCTTGGCGACAATGCCGCGGAGGATGTGGTCTGTCGTGCGATGGAAGAGCTTGCGCTGCGCCTTGCGCATACCGAAAAGCTCTATCGCGGGCAGGATCGTCAGGAAATGCGCAGGAGCGCGCGCCTGATCATCGCCATAGCCGAGCAGGTGGGCATGGATCTCCTCTCAAGGGTTGCGGGTGATGTCACCGTCTGTATCGACCAGCGGGACGAGGCGGCGCTGGCCGCGGTCCTGTCGCGGCTCGTCCGGATCGGCGAGCGTTCCCTGACCGAGGTCTGGGATTTGCGGGATCTTTCGATCTGAGCGATTGCAAGGCTTGCAGGCAGACTGGAAGGGGATAGGCTGGCCGCTGAGTCCCTGACCAAGGAGTGCCATCATGCCCATGAGTTTCGCAACCGATCACGGCGACGCCATTCCCCTGCACGTGGTCGAGCGGGATGCACTGGAGGGCTGGTTGAGCGAACAGCCGCCGCGCGCCGCGACATGGGTGCAGGCCACCGGGTTCAAGGCGGAACTGGGGCAGGTCGCGATCGTTCCGGCCGAGGATGGCGGCATCGCCGCCGCAGCCGTTGGTTACGGGGACGCGGCGGCGCGCAGGCGGGGCCGGTTTCACCTTGCCGGGGCCGCGGCGAAACTGCCCGAGGGGAGTTACAGGCTTGTAACCGACCTGGAGGGTGAGGCGCTGGAGACCGAGGCACTGGGGTGGTTGTTGGGGGCCTATGTTTTCGACCGCTATGCCAAGGCAAGTGGCACGAAGGCGCGGCTGGTGGCACCCGCAGGCATGGACGCCGGGCGCGTCGAGACCATCGCCGAGGGCGAGGCGCTGACCCGTGACCTGATCAATACGCCCGCCAGTGACATGGGGCCGGTCGCGCTCGAAGCGGCCTGTGTCGATCTGGCGGGCAAGCATGGCGCCAGCATCGACGTGATCCGTGGCGAGGCTCTTGTCGAGCAGAATTTCCCGATGATTCATGCGGTTGGCCGGGCCAGCGATCAGGCGCCGCGCCTCGTTGACATGCGTTGGGGCGATGCGGGGCCGAAACTGACGCTTGTTGGCAAGGGCGTGTGTTTCGACACTGGCGGGCTCAACCTCAAGCCCGGCGCGTCGATGGGACTGATGAAAAAGGACATGGGCGGGGCGGCCACGGTGATGGGGCTGGCGCAGATGATCATGGCGCTGGGCCTGCCGGTGCAGTTGCGGATGCTGATCCCGGCGGTCGAGAACGCGGTGAGCAGCAACAGCTTTCGCCCCGGTGACATCCTGACCAGTCGCAAGGGGCTCACGGTCGAGATCAACAATACCGATGCCGAGGGGCGGCTGGTGCTGGCCGATGCGCTGGCCCTTGCCAGCGAGGACTCGCCCGACCTCATGCTGTCGATGGCGACATTGACCGGGGCGGCGCGGGTGGCGGTGGGGCCGGACCTTGCGCCCTATTACACCGATGACGATGCGCTTGCCGCGGCGCTGGATGCGGCGGCGTGCAGGGTGGCCGATCCGGTCTGGCGCCTGCCGTTCTGGACACCTTACGAGTCGATGATCGAGCCGGGGATCGCGGACCTTGACAATGCGCCCTCGGGCGGGTTCGCCGGGTCGATCACCGCGGCGCTTTTCCTGCGCAGGTTTGCAGGGGAAACAACACGTTACACGCATTTCGACATTTACGGCTGGAACCCGACCGGCGCCCCCGGGCGACCCAAGGGCGGGGTCGGCATGGGCGCGCGCGCGGTGCTGGAAGCGCTGCCCGGGGTTCTGGGCCTGTGATGAAGCAGCGGCAGGTCGCGGTTCCGGTGGTCGATCTGCTCGATGCGCCGGAGGGGCGGCGCGCGCGGCAGGTGGTGATGGGCCAGCATGTCGAGATTCTGGAGAATGGCGACGGCTGGTGCCATGTGCGGGCGCTGGCGGACGGGTATGTCGGATACCTGTGCAGCAGCACGCTCGGTAAGGCCGAAGAGGTGACGCATCGGGTCACGGCGCGGAGCACGCATCTTTATCCCGAAGCCGACTTCAAGACGCGCGAGACCGCGGCGCTGAGCCATGGCAGCCGTCTTGCCGTTCTGCGCGAGGAGGGGCGTTTTTTCGAGACACGGAAAGGGTTTGTGCCAAAGGCGCATGTTGCGCCGCTCGATCCGCCCGAACGTGATCCGGTGGCGGTGGCCGCGCGGTTCGAGGGGACGCCCTATCTCTGGGGGGGCAATTCGGGTTTCGGCATCGACTGTTCCGGACTGGTGCAGGCGGCGTGTCTGGCTTGCGGGATCGACTGTCCGGGGGATAGCGGGATGCAGGCCGAGGCGCTGGGCCGGGAGATCGGGCCGGGCGAGGCGTTGCGGCGCAACGACCTGTTGTTCTGGAAGGGGCATGTCGCCTGGGTGGTGGACGAAGCGACCCTTCTGCATGCCAACGTGTTTCACATGGCGGTGGCCGTGGAGGGGTTGGGCGAGGCGATCACCCGTATTGAGGCGCAGGGCGATGGGGCCGTTACCGCGCGGAAAAGATTGGAGATTTTCGAATGAGCGATGCGTTTTTCCACCCCGTAAGCGGTTTCGATCTGCCGCGTTTCGCAGGCATTCCGACCTTCATGCGGCTGCCGCATGTGCCACACGGACATGCGCGGTTCGAGGAGGTCGAAATCGGCCTTGTCGGCGTGCCGTGGGACAGTGGCACGACGAACCGGCCGGGGCCGCGCCATGGGCCGCGACAGTTGCGCGATGCATCAACGATGATCCGGGCACAGCATCCGCTGTCCGGTCTGCGCCCCTTCGAGGCGGTCAATTGTGCCGATCTGGGTGATGTGGGCCCCAACCCGGCGGATATTTCCGAATCGATGGAGAGGATAACAGCCTTTTATGACCGGATCCTTGACGCCGGGATCGTGCCCCTGACCGCGGGGGGCGACCACCTGACGAGCCTGCCGATCCTGCGCGCGGTGGCCATGGAGAAACCGGTGGGGCTGGTGCAGTTCGACAGCCATACCGATCTTTATCGCGGCTATTTCGGGGGCACGATGTATACCCACGGCACCCCGTTCCGCCGCGCGGTCGAAGAGGGACTGCTCGATCCCAAGCGCATGGTCCAGGTCGGCATCCGGGGCACGATTTATGACAGCGAGGACATGGATTTCGCCCGTGCCAACGGTATCCGCATCATCACGATCGACGAGTTTTTCGCCCGTGATATCAATGACGTAATGCGCGAGGTGCGCGAGATCGCGGGGACCGGCCCGACCTATGTGACCTATGATATCGACTTTGTCGATCCGACCTTCGCGCCGGGTACCGGAACGCCCGAAGTGGGCGGGCCGAATTCCTACCAGGCGCTGCAGGTGGTGCGTGGTCTGGAGGGGCTTGATATCGTGGGGGCGGACATGGTCGAGGTCTCGCCGCCCTTTGACGCATCGGGCGGAACGGCGTTTTTGGGCGTGTCGATCATGTTCGAACTGCTGTGCCAGATCGTGCAATCGCGGCAGAAAGGTTAACGCCGCAACAGGGCCGGAATCCCGGGGGGTGACTTCCGGCTGCTGCCCGGCTGCCAGGCGTATGACATGCGCAAGGGCGTGGTTGCGGGGTGGAGGACGTTAACGGGGCGTTCGGTATCGGGTTTGCGCGGCCTTGCGGCGCGGTGCATGGTCGGGGCCGAGGATGAGTATTTGTGCCAAGAAAGAGGGCAAGGGGCCTGATCCTTGCCTGAGACGCGGCGTGATCGAACGAGGGAGGAAGCACATGTCCAATGATCCCCTGCTGCAACCCTATCGGCTGGGTCATCTTACGCTGAAGAACCGGATCATGACCACGGCGCATGAACCGGCCTATGCCGAGGACGGAATGCCCAAGGCGCGCTACCGGGCCTATCACGAGGCGCGGGCGAGGGCGGGGCTTGCGCTGGCGATGACGGCCGGTTCGGCCAGCGTGAGCCGCGACAGCCCGCCCGCGTTCAACAATATCCTCGCGTGGAAGGACGAGGTCGTGCCGTGGCTGCGCGAGTTGACCGACGCGCTGCACGCGCATGGCTGTGCGGTGATGATCCAGCTCACCCACCTCGGTCGCAGGACCGGCTGGAACAAGGGGGATTGGCTGCCCTCGCTCGCACCGGGGCCGCACAAGGAACCGGCGCATCGCGCCTTTCCCAAGGTGATGGAGGATTGGGACATCGCCCGCGTGATCGCGGATTTCGCCGATGCCGCCGAGCGGATGAAGGCGGGCGGCATGGACGGGATCGAGCTTGAAGCCTATGGCCATCTGCTCGAACAGTTCTGGTCGCCGCTGACCAACCGGCTCGAGGGGGAATACGGGCTGGGTGGTATCGAAAGCCGTATCCGTTTCTCGATGGAGGTGGTCGAGGCGATCCGCAAGCGGGTGGGCCCCGATTTCCTGATCGGGCTGCGCTATACCGCGGACGAGGATGCGCCGGGGGGCACCACGCCCGAGGAGGGGCTGGAGATCGCGCGGGCGTTCCGCGACAGCGGGATGGTCGATTTCCTCAACGTGATCCGGGGGCGGGTGCATACCGACCCGGCACTGACTAGGGTGATCCCGGTGCAGGGCATGAAAAGCGCGCCGCATCTCGATTTCGCCGGTCGGGTGCGGGCCGAGATCGGGATGCCGACGTTTCACGCCGCGCGCATCCCCGACGTGGCCACCGCGCGGCACGCGGTGCAGGCGGGGCTTCTCGACATGGTGGGGATGACGCGGGCGCATATGGCCGACCCGCTGATCGTGCAGAAGATCAGGGAGGGCCGCGAGGATGACATCCGACCCTGTGTCGGCGCGACCTATTGCCTTGACCGGATCTATGAGGGCGGCGAGGCGCTCTGTATCCACAACGCCGCCACGGGGCGCGAATTGTCGATGCCGCAGGTGATCGCTCCCGCTCAGACGCGCCGTCGTGTCGTCGTCGTGGGGGCCGGGCCGGGGGGATTGGAAGCCGCGCGGGTGGCCGCGGAGCGCGGTCACGAGGTGACCGTCATCGAGGCCCAGCCGGACCCGGGCGGACAGGTGCGCCTCTTGGCCCGACACCCACGGCGGCGCGAGATGATCGGGATCATCGACTGGCGCATGGCGCAATGCGCGGCGCGCGATGTTGCGTTCCGGTTCAACACATGGGCCGAGGCCGAGGACGTCACGGCGCTTGACCCCGACGTGGTGCTGGTGGCGACGGGGGGGCTGCCCAATACCGTCCTGCTCGAACAGCGCGAGGAACAGGACCTGGCCGTGACCGCCTGGGACGTGATTTCCGGTGACGTGAAACCGGCCGGGCGGGTGCTGATCTTCGACGAGAGCGGGGATGCACCGGGACTGATGGCGGCCGAGATCGCGGCCGAGGCGGGGGCCGAGGTCGAGGTGATGACCCCCGACCGGACCTTCGCGCCCGAGATCATGGGCATGAACCTGTCGCCCTATCTGGCGGCGCTGCAGCCGAGGGGCGCGGTTCTGACCGTGGCGCGGCGGCTTTTGGGGATCGCGCGGGATGGCAACCGCCTGCGCGCGCGGATCGGCACGGACTACAGCGATTTCACCGAGGAGCGGCACTTTGACCAGGTGGTGGTGAATTACGGCACCCTGCCGATGGACGCGCTCTACCATGATCTCAAACCGATGAGCCGCAACCTCGGCGCGGTGGATTACGAGGCGCTGGTCGCCGGAACGCCGCAGGTGGTCGAGCGTAACCCGGAGGGTCGTTTCCGTCTCTACCGGATCGGCGACGCGGTCAGCGCGCGCAACATACACGCGGCGGTTTACGATGCGTTGCGGTTGGTGAAAGACATCTGAATGGTGGCACATGGGGTGCGGCCCTGAAAGGGAGGTGCAACGATGCTTGCGGTGATATTCGAACTCTGGCCCGCCGAGGGGCGCAAGGAAGATTACCTTGATCTGGCTGCGGCGCTGCGCGACGAGCTCAAGCGCCAGGATGGGTTCATCTCGATCGAACGGTTCGAGAGCCTGTGCGAGCCGGGCAAGCTTCTGTCGGTGTCGTTCTGGCGCGACGAGGAAAGCCTTGCGGCGTGGCGCAATCGCCCGCGCCACCGTGACGCGCAAAGCGCGGGTCGGGCCGGGGTTCTGGCCGACTATCGTTTGCGGGTGGCGCATGTGCTGCGCGACTACGGCATGAACGAACGCAAAGAGGCCCCGTCTGACAGTCGCATGGCCCATGACGGGCCCGCGTAGAAAAGGCCGGACGGGTGGCTTCATCCCCTTGCCAAAGCGGGCGGCATTCTGTAATCGGCATCGACACGGACGGAGTGTAGCTCAGCCTGGTAGAGCACTGTCTTCGGGAGGCAGGGGCCGGAGGTTCGAATCCTCTCACTCCGACCAATGGTTCCAATAGCTTAGCTCGCCTCTGCGGATGTGATTACTGCTACGGCAAGCACATGATAAGCGCGGCAGGGGCGAATCCAGAGTCCGTGGTGACCGGTTCAGTGGTTCCGGCATGATCGCCACCATAGCTGCGCGAAACGCTGCCTGTTGCCCATTTCCCGGAAAAGGCACAACCTCTGGCTGGCATGGCATTTCCGGCGCCGCAATCGCTGCTTTGATGCTCTTCATGAATGCCACGACAAGCGGCGCCTTGTTGTCCTTCAGTGGCGCTGCCAGCGAGGGGATGCTTGCGGCATGGATGGCTTTCCGCTCTGATCGGGACAGCCAGATCGGCGTTGGATGCCCGATTTCCGACTTCAGGAACAAAAGCAAACCGATAGGTGTATTCCGTTCTGTGAGTGATGCGGATGTCGGGCATGGTCAACGCTTGCGGGGGCGGCCGTCACCCGCGGGCACAGCCGATTTCCACACCACCGATCCCTTGCAGCGTGAGCAGATGCGTTCTCCGAACCCTTCGCTTTGGAAGATGGTCTTGCAACGCAGGCAGGTGCGTTTCGTTGCAATATCGCCAGCGGCTCTTTTGGGTGTGAAGATCTCCGAATGGATTTTGGTCATGGTTTGCGCTCCTTGCGCCTGGTCAGCCGGGTGAATGTTGGTAGATGAATGCCCAGCGTTTCGGGCGCCGGGGATGTTGCCAAACTCGCGGTGGCTTTCGGGTCTGTTTCTTCTGTCCAGACCCGGAAACCGGTCATGGTTGCCGATCCGAAGGTTTGTGTCAGGGGCACATCGGCGGCATCGCGGCCCCGCGCGACGAGAAACCGTGCGAAGCGGGGCGCGTTGTTGCGCGGGTCGAAAATGTGCCATTGGCCATCGAGGTAAAACTCCATCCAGGCGGCGAAATCACCGGTCGGATGGGGCAGCGGCTCGCCGATATCGCTCAGGTAACCGGTGCAATAGCGCGCGGGTATATTCATGCAGCGGCACAACGCGATCGCCAGATGCGCGAAGTCGCGGCACACGCCCACGCCCTCGGCAAGCGTCTGCGAGGCAGTGCGCGTGGCCTTTGCGTGGTGATAGCCAAAGGTCACATGGGCCTGAACGAAGTCGCAGATTGCCTGGACGCGCGCCCAGCCGGTCGGACCCTTGTCAAAGATCTGCCAAGCCTGTTCGGACAACAGATCGGTGTCGCAATAGCGGCTTCCCAACAGATAGACGAGAGTGTCGAAGGGCAGATCCTGCACCTCATGCTGGCGCGCCTCTGGTGCCACCGGGTCGGGCAGCCCGGAATCACGAAAGACCCCGTTCGTGGACAGCATGAAATCCCCTGCCGGGGCGACCATGCGTATGCACCAGTTGCCAAAGCCGTCCCGGTAGCCTTCGACCGGGACGCCGGGAGCAAGGACAAGGCCATCCTGCCGGAGCAGATCGCTGAAACGGGACTGATGGACCGTCAGCATCGCAATAAGCGGTGTCGGTTGTGGAAAATGGAAGTCGAGACGGCATCCGAGGCTGATCAACATGGCCCGTATTCCCGGCAGAGGAGGGGCATGCCGTCCTTGATTGCGGTTGGATGATGTAACGCCACGCCCTTTATGAGACCTCCTGTGAAACCACATGCCGTTGCGGCATACCTTCATTCTCTGCGACCCGGACGGCAGCGGCGACCTGCCGATCCTGTTTTTGGCTGGTTGCGGCTGCCGCCATGATCGCCACCAGTGTCGGGACAGCCTGCAAGGTTGCCTTGCGCGTAGATCTGGCGGATTTCGGCTTCCGAGACCCGGTCGGCCATCATCACGAGCCGGATCATGGGATCGGCCAGCATTTCCTCGACAAGGAAATCAACCAGTGCGTTGGCGGGCTGTCCGTCGCGGGTCAAGGCATGATCCAGCGCGGAAAGCGGTACGGTCAGGTTGCGTGACAGGCCCGGATGAGACCTGCGCGCGTGCAACTGCACCATCACAGAAGCCTTCCACCGTTCCGGGTTCAGGTGATCCGGCGGTGCCTGGATTTCCGTTTCGAGATCGTAGTCGCCGGCTGGCAGCAACCCGTCAAGGCCCGAAATCCTGAACGGTTTCGCGAATGAGACCGTTGTCTTGAAAATCGGGTCGGTCATTTGCGTCCTTTCGTTTCGGTGTGAGTGTGTGGATCGGCCAAGGACAGCCGACAGGCATTCGCCGCGTCACCTTGAACGTGGGCTGGCCGATGCGACCGCAGTGACAGCGTGTTCGTGCGCGGTGTAGTCACCGTGCCAGACGCCACCGATCGTGACGACCCAGATACCGTTGCGTTCGTGAATCTGTCCGTTTTCAGGGGCTGGGCCATGGTCCGATGTCAAGTTGGCGGCGTCGAAAGGCGAAGGCGCCGAACGCAAGCGGGCGTTTACCCACCTGGCGGCGCGGAACACCCATAGACAGAAGCCGGAGGTGCCCACGCGGCGCGCAGGTTTTTCGGCATTGTCACGCTTGGTCTCTTTTGGCATCGGTCCTCTCGGCTTGGGTCGGGATCAACTGGTTGGCAGGTCGAGCGCCGTCAGGCGCGCGGCTGCGAGAGTGCGGTCAGGCGATGACATTTCGGGCAAGGTGGCCCAGCCGGTTGCCATCAGCGCATCGCGCCTGCTCGTGGTGCAGCCGCCTGCGGTGAAGCCGACGATGGCAACGACCATGCCGCCCAGCACTGCGCCGGTGAGTCCGGGGGGCAGCCATTCTGGGGTATTCATGTCATATCCTTTTGCGGAACCGTGTGCGTATCTGTGGTGATCGTGGAACCCGCAGCCGGATCGTGATCACGGCCGAGGGCCTGTTTCAGGTCTGCGTTCGAAACGGGGCGCATTTCCGTTCGGCCCGCAGAGCGTGGGTTTCCGGCGACCCGCAGGAACGCGGCTTTCTGGCGGTATGCCACGAATGTCAGCCCTTGCAGGCGCTCTTCCTCGACCACGAGGTCATATTCGCCAGCCGGAAACAGTTCGTCAGACCCGGTTAGTGTGAAGTCATGCAAGAAGGTCAGTTTCGACCGTGTTGTCCGGGTCTCCATCGTCGGCTTCCCCCATATGTGCACGCGCCTTGGCGCAGGATGCGATGTTGGCGCGCCAGAAGAGCTAGAGGCTACGTGATGTGCGGTGACACTAGCCTGCCCGTGGCATCGGGAAACTGATCGAGGTTAGAAGGGGGGCGATTATTGAGCCAGACAGCGGGACGGGGCGCTTGGTCGAAAGCGGTGCAAGCGGGAAGCGCGATTCCTTCATCGCACCTGGGCGCGGGTCCAGGTGACGGCCTCGTGCAGAATTGTCTGCATGGCGCTGTCGAAGCCTCTGACCAGGGTGTTCGTGTCATCCGAAGGAGCGACGGCGGTCGCGGTGAAACGGCGGGATGCAGCGATGTGTTGATCGGATTCGCGGATCAGCGTCATCATGACGCTGATCCGGATCGTCAGCGGCGCGGGGCTTGTTCCCGTGGGTTCGGCGTGAAATTCCTGCAACTCGGTCATCAGCGTGTAATCCGGCATCAGGCCGGCACCGGTGCGCCCGACCAGCCGAAAACCGCCCGTGTTCTGGAACGATGTGACCAGCAAGCTTTGGACCAGTGCAGGGGCGGGTTCCGACCAGTTGCCATCCGGCAGATACTGGGCCTGAAACGGAACCGGCTTGATCAGGATACGGTCGCTTGCCAGGGCACCGGCCGAGCTTGGCAGTTCGACCACCAGGTGCCTGGTGCCCGGTGCCGCGGTCGTGCCGGCCCCGACGGGTGACAGGGTGTAGGCCTCCATCGGGGTGCTGGCATCCGATATGGCGTTCAAGGCGCCGCAGCCCGACATGAGCGACAGCACCAGCGCAAACAGGACGGGTCGGATTGGTTGCATTCGTTTCATCTCCTGTAACTCGGGGCCTGATCGCCCAGCAGGAAGCGTCCCGGGTCGCCGGCAATCCTGTTGGTCAGCGCATTGATGTTCGCCACCAGCGCACGCGCTTCCGTGGCCAGGGCGCCGAACTGTGGCAGGCCGTTTCGCGAAAACGTCTCGAAGCCCGCAGCCGACCGGCCGAGGGTGTCCACGGCGGTTTCGAGGCGCCGCACGATCCCCGGAATGTCATCCGCGATGACCGTGTTGGCGACGGCAAAAGCGCCCTGCGCATCGACGAGGGCGGCATCGGCCCGGGCGAGTGTTATTTCGGCACGGGCCATGAAGGCTTCGGTGCGTGATGCCATGGCGTCGATCCGGAGGGTCGCGTCTTCCACATTCTTCAGGATCTGGGTGATGGCCGCGCCGTTTTCCGGCGTGGTGAACGTCCGGATGTCGCGCATCAGCAAGATGGCCTCGGCCAGCAGATTGGGCGCATCGGCGATCAGGCCCTGCAAGACCGAGGGTCTCGACGCGATCACCGGCACATCGGCCGGTGGGACGGGTTCCAGCCTTGGGGCCCGCGCGTTTCCGCCTTCGAGCGCCACGAAGGCGACACCGGTCACACCCTGCGATGCGAGTGTCGCCACCGTATCGACACGGATCGGGGTGCTGGCAAGGATCTCGATTCGCACGCGCACAAGCGCCGGATCGTCGCGATCCAGCGCGATTGTCAGGACCTTGCCCACGTTGAACCCGTTATACTGAACCGCGCTGGCCTGCCCCAGCCCCGCGACGGTGTCGAAGACGATGTCATACTGGGCATAGGTCCGGTCAAGCTGCACCTTGCCCAGCCAGAGGACGAACCCGAGAGCGGCCAGAAAGCTTGCAAGGGTGAAGATCCCCACAAGCACGTATCGAGCGCGCGTTTCCATCAGATCGCGCCCGCCGCTGTCTGCGCGGCATGTGCGCGGGGGCCATTGAAATAGGCATGAACCCAGGGGTCTTCGACATGCAGCATCTCGGCCATGGTGCCCGCAACCAGCACCTTGCCCCCGGCCAGCACGGCGATCCGGTCACAGGTCGCGTGGAGCGTGTCGAGGTCATGCGTGACCAGAAACACCGTGAGGCCGAGGGCCCTTTGCAGCGCGATGATGAGCGCATCGAATTCCGAGGCTCCAATCGGGTCGAGGCCGGCGGTCGGCTCGTCCAGGAACACGATCTCGGGGTCCAGCGCCAGCGCCCGTGCCAGCCCGGCGCGTTTGCGCATGCCACCTGACAACTCGGATGGATAGAGGCCACCCGCCGTCGCGGGCAGGCCCACCATCGCAATCCGCAGGTCGGCCAGCGCCGTGCGGGTTTGTGCGTCGATCCCCAGCCGCTCGCGCATCGGGGCCGCGACATTTTCACGGACAGTCAGCGACGAAAACAGCGCGCCGTCCTGGAACATGACGCCCCAGCGGTTCTGCACGGCATGCAGGCGGGCCGGATCGGCGGTCAGCACATCGGTGCCCAAAACCGTGATCTGCCCGGCGCTGGGCCGTTTCAGACCGACGATGCTGCGCAGCAGCACGGATTTGCCGGTTCCCGAGCCGCCAACCACGCCCAGCACCTCTCCGCGGAACACATCGAGGTTCAGCCCGTCATGCACCACCGTCGCGCCAAAGCGCGTGGTCAGGTCGCGGACGGAAATGACCGGCTCTCCTGTCATCATATCCCCCATGTCGCGAAGAAGATCGAGAACAACGCATCCACGACGATGACCAGAAAGATCGCCACCACGACCGAGCGCGAGGTCTGATAGCCGAGCGATTCCGAATTGCCCTCGACCTGCATCCCCTGATGACACCCCACCAGGCCGATGATCACGGCAAAGACGGGTGCCCTGGACAGGCCGATCAGCAGATGCGATACGTCCGTGTTG
Source organism: Rhodobacteraceae bacterium HLUCCO07 (assembly GCA_001314705.1). Taxonomy (GTDB): domain Bacteria; phylum Pseudomonadota; class Alphaproteobacteria; order Rhodobacterales; family Rhodobacteraceae; genus Aquicoccus. The sequence goes on along the minus strand of LJSU01000018.1, from coordinate 13,047 downwards.
CTCAGAAGCTGGGTGCGGAACATCCCCGGCGAGATGCCCAGCTGGGTCCACGCCATCAACCCGCCGCCGATGAGCCCGGCCATGTTGGCAATGAACCCCAGAACCGGCAGCAGGATCACCAGCGCCAGCACGCGCGGCAGAACCAGAAGTTCGATGGGATCAAGCCCCAGAACGCGCATGGCGTCGATCTCTTCGCGCATCTTCATGGCGCCGATCGAGGCGGTGAAGGCCGATGCCGACCGCCCGGCGACGATGATCGCGGTCAGAAGGATGCCCAGCTCGCGCAGGATCGAAATGGCAATCAGGTCGACGACGAAGACCTCGGCCCCGAATTGCCGAAGCTGCGACGCTCCCTGAAAGGCCAGAACGATCCCGATCAGGAATCCCATCAGGGCCACGATGGGCACCGCGTTCAGCCCGGCCTGGTGCATGTGGTGGACAAGGGCCGTCACACGGAACCGCGACGGGCGCAGGACCGTCCATGCCAGTCGCATGACCACAAGCCCCAGGAATCCGAAGGCATTCGCAAATCCACCGGCAAGACTGCTGACAGCCGTGCCCAGTTCGGCCAGAAGATCGGTTGCCGAATGGTGCAATCGGCGCGGCGAAGGCCGCCCCTGCGCCGGTGGCATTGCCGCTTCCACGGTTTCGAGCAACAGGGTTTGTGCAGCACTTGCCCCGGTGACAGTGGCCGTTTGACCGTTGTCCCGGGCGTTCTCGCGGTGGCGCGCGACAAGCCACGCCCCGGCGGTATCAAGGGCCGTCACGGCGGACAGGTCAAGAACCGCACCCCGTGGCGCCGCATCAAGGCGGGTCCGGGTGTCCGGTAGGCTAGCCAGGGTTATGGGCCCGGCCAGGGCAATGGCCCGGGGGGCGTGGTCTGTTGCCTCAGTCGCCAACCCGAATGCCGTTTATGTCGCCCAGAAAGCCCAGGGCGCTCAGAAGCCACAGGATGACCGCGATCACGATGACAACGTTCAGGATGGATTTGATCTTGCGATCCATCGGGATGTAGGTGTTCACCAGCCACAGCAGAACGCCGACAACAATGAGGGTGATGATCAGGTTGATAAGGGACATGTCCGGTTTCCTTGGAACTTGGGGTTATGCAAGGCCCGCGCGGAATCTCGCGCGTTCGCCGGGCGGCGCCTGGCCTTGCACTTGGTTGGAACTCTACAACCCCAAGCCGCCCTTGATACTGATCGGTGTTAGCGGGGGATCAAGCACCGGGATGCAACGGGCCTGGGCCGGGGCACGCTGATCTGCATCAGCGGCACACCGGGCGTGGTGGTCTATGAAGGCGTGAGCGCGGTTTAACGATCACGCTCCCCGCGCCGGTCGGCTCCATTCTGACCGGACGCGCAACCCCACGTTCCCTCGAAAGGACCAAACGCATGTCCAGGATGGATTACCTCCGAAATGGGGGAACCCCGTTCGATGGTTTCCTCTATGCCGATCTCGGTCAGGACCGGGCCGGGAACACCGTCAGTGTCCTGTCCGCGCTTGCGCGTCTGGGGCTCGACCCGTGGGACGAGGCCGCGGACCTGGCTGCCCTGTCCAGAGAGGGAGCGTACAGCCGTCTGGGAGGGGTGCTGGCCAGGTTTTATGATGTCCCCTCGCTTGGACGCGATCCGGGCGCAACCATTCCACGGCTTGTCGACCTGCTCCCGAAGGCACCGGACCGGAAGACCGCACAGGGGCTCGCCCCGCCAGCGGGTGCAAATGCGCTTGGGTTCGGCCCGATCCTTGCCGTGCTTCTGGTGGTTCTGTTTCTGGTGCAGACCTTCATCTTTGGGTCTGATGGAACCGGAGACTGAAGTGATCGTCATGCATGCACGGTCACAAGCCCCAGCATGACAGCGTGCTGACAGGCCACCCGGCTACAGGTCAGCTTCGAGCGCTCATCCCGGGCCGCGAAAGCGATCCGTTACGCCCGCAGCGCATTGCGCAAGAGCATCGCGGCCCCAACGACAACACCAGCGATACCAGCCAGCAGATACCACATCGTATTGCCCGTGAAGCGCCCGGTCAGGGCCTCGGACACCTGCTCGACTGGCGCCGTTGATGCGCGCCACGCGAAAAACAACAGCACCCCGCCAATGGCGAGGACGACCAGACCGATGATGCGTGATTGAGACATTGTGCTTTCCTTTTGAGGGGATGAAAGAGGGCTCGCGATGAATGCCGCCAAGCCTTCCGCAAGCGGAATGTCCGCTGTCCGGACATCGCAAGAGCAGCCTATCTGGGTTCCCCGCTGCGACACTGACCTTGATCAGTCTGATCGTGATCGATTCGTCGTACCCTGCCTCAAGGATCGAACCAGCCGCCCTGACGGCTGACGGACCGGCCGTCCGCCCAGCTACGCGCCCGGCACTTTCCCGATCATGACCGCATCCTCAGGCTTTCAAACCCCGAATTGGACCCAGACATGAAACAGAACTCACTCAGATCGACTACGGCCATCGTGGTCGTGCTCTCGTTGATTCAGCCTGTTCCGGTGCTCGCGCAGCCCGGCCAGGGCCAGCAATCGAGCGAAGTCGGCGATCAGCGCGGGATGGGTTGGTTCCGCCAACAGGCCGCTTCGCGCCCGCCCGAAGAAATCTGTGCAGAAGCAGGGATATCCGATGCGCAGGAGTGCGAGATTTTCATCGAGAAGCTTGAAGCTGCTGTCGAATCGGGCGACGCGATCGAGCCTGCGCCAACCCAGGCAACAGAGGCTGAGGCAGAAGCGCAAGCCGAGGAAGAGGCTGACGCAGAAGCGCAAGCCGAGGAAGAGGCCAAAGCGGAGGCCGAGGCGGAGGCAGAAGCGGAGGCAGCAGCCAAAGTTGAGGCCGAGGCAGAGGCCGAGTCTCAAGATGAGGCCGACGAAGCCGCCCGCGAAGCCGCCGAGGCGGACGCCGATGCGGCCGCACAAGCGGCGGCCGACACGCTTGCGGACGCGGCAACTGCGGCAACCACGGCCGGTGCAGAAGCCGAAACAGGCACGCCGGAGGAAGTAACGTCCGAGGTTCTCACCGAGCAGACGAGCCGTTCCAGCAGCGAAGAGTTTCGCGACGAAAGCCAGGAGGAACAGTCAGACTCCGCGCCCGACACCGACGGGGAAGCCCCCGAAGCCAGCGCCACGGGTGACAGCGGCATGAGCGATCTTGAGCGCGCGGGCCTGCTTGCACTGGGTGCGGTCGTGGTCGGGGCGATTCTGTCCAACGGGCAGCGCGTTGCATCGCGCACCGGTGACAGGGTGATCGTGGTTGACGATGACGGCGCTTACAGTGTGCTGAAAGATGATGACGCCTTGCTGCGCACCCCCGGTTCGGAAGTGCGCACCGAACGCTTTGCCGACGGATCGACCCGAACGGTGGTCACCCGCGACGATGGCACCACCATCGTCACGCAGCGCGATGCCAATGGCCGCGCGCTGCGGCGTGTGCGCGTCGAACCCGACGGTCGCGAATACCTGCTGATCGACGACACCCGCGACGTTCAGCCGGTGGTCATTCGCGATCTTCCACCGCCGATAGGCCAAACCGTCGATTACCAGACCGCCAGTGACCGCGAAGCGCTGCGGCAGGCCCTGCTTGCCGTGGATCAGCGCGACATCGGTCGCAGTTTCAGCCTGCGACAGGTCCGTGACATCGTCGAAGTGCGTGCATTGGCACCCGAGATCAATCTCGGCGGAATCACCTTCGAGACGAACTCCTCGGCCATCCCCCCCGCGCAGGCGGAGCAACTGCGCGATATGGGGCTCTTGATGCGTGACCTCATCCGCGATGAACCCACCGAGTTGTTTCTTGTCGAGGGCCATACCGACGCGATCGGTCGCCCGGGTCACAATCTGCTTTTGTCGGACCGACGAGCAGAATCCGTGGCTCTGGCCTTTAGTGAATATTTCGGTGTCCCGGCCGAGAACATCATCGTTCAGGGATACGGCGAGGGTTTCCTGAAAATCCCGACCCAGAACGCCGAACGCCTGAACCGGCGCGTTGCGGTTCGAAGGATCACGGCACTGGTGCGCCCATACTGAACGCCGTCTCTCGGGGCGGGCGTGGTGACACCATTGCCATCGGCGGTCACGTGCAAAGGAAAAGGCGGCCCGGTTTACCAGGCCGCCTTTCATCGAGATTGCAGATCCGGCACTATCAGATCCGGCTTTCTGCGGTGCAGGTTCACCGAACGATATAAACCACCTGGCGCTTTTCACGTTCCACCAGAACCCGCGTGCCATTGATATAGGCATAATGGTATTCGCTCTCTGGAACCTCGGCCAGCGTTACATCTTCGGGAATACCCGCGCCGACAACGACCTCGCCGTCAAGATAGACCGGATCGACCGGGTTTTCCCGCACATAGGTCGTGACGCGTTCATCCGGCGCAACCGCCGATCCGAGACCGGCACCGAGACCGGCACCGATCACTGCACCGGCGGGGCCGCCAAGAATGGCACCTGCAAGTGCGCCGGTCACGCTACCGCCGACCGCGGAATCAGGGTCTTTCTCGTAAGTGACGGTCTCGACGGCCAGCTGCTCGCGGTTGGCATAGATCGGTGACGCAACCATGGCCGTCAGATAATCACCCGAAGCCCAGCCGTTCGTTTCTCCATAGCTAACACGGCACCAGTTGGAGGCTTCGAGACAGCCATCGACCGTCACGGATTGTGAGGCCGGGATCACGCCGACGATATCATGGGACACACCCGGACCCGCACGCAGATTCAGATCGGTGAAGGCCGTTGCCGATGTTTCAGCAAAAGCAGAGGATGCAAGAAGCAGACCTGTCACGGTCGCGCCCAGTTTGAATGTCATGGACATTGTGTTTTCCCTTGTTGTCATCCGGAATTTTTCGGAAATGCATATCCGTTCGGCAGACCACGCCATGGGCCACCAGATGTATTTCCGAATGTCTGGATAACTGCTTTGCGAGCCAAAATTCGCTCGCGGAATGTCAGATTGTCATAGCTGCGCACATTGCGGGCTTACGCAAATCAGTATTCGAAGAATTGCTTCACGCGGCACGGATTGATCGTGGTTTCCACTCGCCCAAGACCGATCGCTTTTCAGTGGCGCGCGCGAAACTGATCCATGTTGTGGTCCACTTTCTGAAAACTGGTTTAATCGGATCAATGCGGTCGCACTCCGGTCCGCTGCAGAATGGTGGAAATTGAATGAACAATATTGTCTACATTGTCGGCCTGATCGTGATTGTCCTTTTCATTCTGGGCTTCCTCGGATTGCGTTGACCGGATCGACGCCTGTGATGCCCTGTCACGCATCAGCCAAATTGCGCGTTCAGAAGCAAAAGTGACGTGAGCCCCGGCACAATCCGGCGCGATCAAGAATTTTTCGGAGAAACCCCATGAGTCCTTCCAACGCAACAGCCCGCAAAGACGCGCCGCATACAGATGACCTGAGCCATCAGATCGAAACCCTGCGGGCGGATGTGTCGAAACTGATGGCCACCGTTTCAGACGATGTGTCCGAGGGTATCGGCCAGGCCGGTCGCCAGATCAGCCAGACAAGCCGCGACGCGCGCACAACGGCCACCAACACGGTGATCCAGCACCCCCTCGCGGCGGTGGGAATCGCCGCCGGTATCGGCCTGCTTTTGGGTCTGGTTGCCCGGAAAGGCTGAGCGCACATGACCTTGGCGTTTTGGGAGCCAGTGCGGGATATCCTGCAAGCCACGTCGCGGGATATCGGAAACCGGGCAAAAGCCGGACTCGCCAAGGCGATCCTCGCGATGGTGGCCGCAGGTCTGCTGCTGTCGGCGGGGCTCGTGGCGCTTGCCCAGGCGGTCGGCTATCCGGTGGCGGCGTTGGTATTTGCCGCAGTCTTTGCGTTGCTGGCAGTGGTCGCCCATCTGATCGGTCGCGCGCTTTCCCGACGGCAGGCGCATCGGATCGCCCACGCGAAAAGCCGCGCCGAGGCCGACCTTGCCCTTGCAACCTCGGTCGCCCGATCAACGCTTCCACTCTTGCCGCTCGTGGCTTTCGTCGTTGCTTTTGCGCTGGGGCGGCGAAAGTAAGTTGCCTGCCGCTACTGGCGTCGCGGGGAAAGGAGCACCGAACATGGACAAGGACCGCATCAGGGGAAGCGCAAAAAAGATCGAGGGATCGTCGAAGGAAATCCTCGGCAAGCTTTCCAACGACCCCGAACTCGAGGCCGAGGGCAAGTTCAAGAGGGCCGAAGGTGCCATCCAGAAGGCATTTGGGAAGGTGAGAGACACCCTGCGCACAGACTGACACCCGACCATTCACGATCTCCGCGAAAGGAAGACACGCATGGAAAAGAACCGAAAGAAGAAGGCCGCCGGCACCGGATCGAAAGGGGCCAAGCCCCAGAGTGATTACAAGGCGCGCGCGGCCGAAGGCAAGACGAGCCAGGCAGACAGCAAGTTTCAGAAGCAAATCGGCAAGGCGAAGGATACCCTGCGCAAGGGGTGAGCTTCGCCTTTCGATGGCCTCGCCGTGGTGTCCCTCTTGCGGCGGGGCTACTTTTCATGACTTTACAGCCTCCCCCGTGCGTGGCGACAGGCCTTCGCAATGGGTTTGCGGGCCGCGAACATGACCGGGGGGGCGGACTGCGCGTATCAATGCGCCGTGGTCAAAGGGCATGTCGGCCGATCCATGTTCGGCCGAAGTCCATCTTCACCTCCGGCGCACGGAGTTCCCGCCAGCCAGTATCCCGTTGATGAGTGTCGCGACCGCGGCATGCATTTCTGCCTGGTCGACATGGTCGGCGAATTCATGTGCTGCTGCTGCATCGCGAAGTATCCCGACGATCTCTTTTTCCGGCAGGATATTTCGATCATTCAGCGCCAGAAGCAGCGACTCGCAAATGGAGAGAGCGGCGGTTCCGGCAATGTCGTTGAGGACGGGCATGAGCGGTTTCGCTTTCTGTTGCAGGGAGGAGGTAAATCGGAACGTCTCGTGATCATAGGCCCGATCTGTTAGACTGGGCTGATACAAAGCAGCGTAAGGCACAAGTTTTGCGGTTATTCAAAATGGAATGTGGCGTGCAATCGATCCCAGTTGGAAAGAAACATGTTGATCCAGAAAGGCCCGTTGACGCGAAAACTATCCGCGTTTGTCGCCTTGTCAGGTGACGATCTTGAAACGCTTGCCCGCTTTCACCGGCGCAGGCGGACGTTTCAGGCGGGGCATGAACTGATCCATGAAGGCGAAAAGCACCAGTCTGCCTTCATCCTCGCCGAAGGCTGGGCCTGCTCCTACAAGATTCTGCCCGATGGCGAGCGGCAGATCGTGGATTTCCAGATTCCGGGGGATTTTCTGGGGCTGCGCAGCGTCCTGTTCCGCACCACGGATCACACCGTCGAAGCCGTGACCTGCATCGAAGCCTCCGAGGTTCTGACCTCTGATATTTTCGACGGGTTTGCCACGGCCCCGCGCCTTGCCATGGCCGTTCTGTGGGCGGCGTCGCGTGACGAGGCGATGGTGGTGGAGCACCTGGTCAGCGTTGGCCGCCGCTCGGCGGACGAGCGCATGGCGCATCTTCTGTTGGAACTGGGGGCAAGGCTGCTGCTGGTGGGCATCGGCGACAAGACGGGTTTTGACTGCCCGTTGACGCAATACCATCTGGCTGACGCGCTGGGGCTGAGTGCGGTGCATGTGAACCGCGTGCTGCGCCACCTGCGCGAAGAGGGATTGGTGACGTTCCAGAAGGGACGGGTCGATTTCGACGATCTGCCGCGGCTGACCGAGCTTGCAGGCTTCGATCTTGACTATCTGGATCAGGACGGGCCATTGCTGCGCTGAAACGGTTCAGGAAAGGCTTGTTATCTGAAGCATCGCCAATGTCCCCGGAGCACAACGCGAATCGTCGTTTCCTGATCTGTCCGAAATGACGAAGCACCGTATCGGCCATCCGAGGCTTTTTAGGGCGGTACGGTACTTCGCCGTTACTCGGTACCAACATTCGACAGCAAGATTCGGTGCCGCCAACCCTGAACATGCACCAGTTGCGCGGGGTCGGGACTGATACAGGTTGTTGCCTGGGGTCTTTTTCCACGCGCGGTGTCACCAAGGGCATGAAACGGGCGCGGGATCACCCCGGCCCGTTCCATGACAACAAGAGGCAAAGAGGATCAGCTTGTTGGCGTGATCACGATTTCAACCCGGCGGTTCTCGGCGCGCCCGGCGCTACTGGTATTGGAGGCGATCGGCTCATAAAAGCCGCGCCCTGAAACCACGATCCGGTTGGCGCTGGTTCCGTTGCTGATCAGCACCCGTGCCACGGCCAATGCGCGCTCCTGGCTGAGTTGATTGTTGAAGGCCGCAGTCCCGACATTGTCGGTATGGCCGACAACGCGGACTGCGGAGTTGGGATGGCGGCGCAAACTGTCCGAAACCGCCCGCAATGCCGGCCGGAAGCCGGGATCTACGACCGATGAGCCGGTGCGGAAGGTCACTGAATCGGGCAGGATAACCCGCAGATCGTTGCCGGTATTCGTGATTTCGGCGCCGCTCCCTGCAAGAGACTGTCGCAATTCGCGCTCCTGTGCAGCCATGTGCGCCCCGGCGGCCCCACCAATAGCGGCCCCGAGCGCTCCGCCGATCACGGCCCCGCGCGTGTCGCCCCCGATCGCCTGCCCAGCTGCCGCACCGGTCAGGCCACCGACGACGGCACCTGTGCCGGTTTGATTGGCGGTCCCGTCAGGATACGTGCATCCCGCAAGGATCGAAACCGAGAGAACGCCTATTGCAATTGTCTTTCCATGATAACCCATCGTTTGTGTCCTTCCAAAGGTGTCGCCAGCACAGGAACTGCCAGGCCGTCACACCGAACCCCGGTCAGCATGCCATCAAGCGTCATTCACGTTGCTGATCCAGGTTATCGTAGGGGCACTTTCCGTCTCATGGGCGCGCTTGAGTTTTGCCATCCTGCCCATCAGCCCATGATACTCCGGGACCGTTCAATCCGTCATCAAGGACAGCGACCCGGAAACGGTTACTCGGTGCACACCCTTGGGTGACCACCTCATGCAGCGGCGCTTAGCCATACGGGTGCTTCCGATGTCATCCAGGCAGCCCCACACCCCCGGGACGAATAGATTGCAAAACCGGTTCGGTGACGCCAGCCATGATCGGTCAGGTATCCATGTTGTTCGTAAGACATGTCTGGAGTTCTCGACACTGCGCGTGCCCTTCTGGAGCCGCGTCACGCACTGCGGGATCATCATTGCAAAGGTGGCGACGTTCCCGGGCGCGAAGGCATGCCTTCGTTTTCGGCGGCCTGGATTGACGTATTGTCCCGTATCCTTTGGCTTTCCGTTTTCGGTTCCAGTATATCCCTGTCGGACTGGGAGGTCTGGCGTCCCGAGTAGAGGTGCCGCAAATGCGCCTCGGAGACGCCGTCAGCCTTCATCACGAGGCGCACCATTGGATCGGCCAGCATCCCCTCGAGGAAAAAGTCGGACAACGCCCGGCCCGTCAGCTTGTCTCTGGCCCGTGCATGGTCGAGGTCGGCCAGGGAAAGCGTCAAGGTTCGCGCAAGGCCGGGATGCGATATCCGGGGATGAAGCTTCACCAAGACGGAGGCTTTCCAGGCTTCGGGATCCTGTTGATCGGGGGGTGAAACCAATTCCGTTTCGATCTCGTACTCTCCTGCCGGGAGCGTCTCGGCAAAGCCCGGAACGGTAAACGGTCGGGAAAAGACCGCAATGGTATTGCTCGTCAGATCTTCCATTGGTGTGATTCTTTCCCTTGTCGCTGCGGGTGATCCGCGCCCCTCATTGAAGTATTGGGGGCGCGGCTTGGGCACGGCTCAAGATGTCTTGGGTTGCGCCGGCGCTTCGTTCCCGGCGGCCTTGGGTCCGTTCTCCTTGGCGGGGGTCTCAGCGGTTTTGGCAGGCTTTGGCTTCATGGCGGCCGCAGCCCTGGCGGTCAGGTCATTGAAAGACATGTCATCGATCCTTTGATTTTCCGGCGCCAACTTCTCGTCCATGCCGGACCGGGATGCTTGGCTTCGGTACTACCTATATGGGGACGGGCGACCCGATTTACGATGGCGCACCACAAAGGAAACCAAGATCAAAGCAGTTCGTCAGTCCAGACCTTGAATTCCGTTAGCGCGCATTGACCGAATGTCCGAGTCAGCGGCATCGCGGTCGCGCGTGCTCAGACTCCTCGCAAAACCCTGGAATGGTCGCCAGCCTGCCGATCCTGGCTGCGCGCTGGCCTTTCGCCGGGCATCAGTCGAATTCACTTCGACCCGACATGTCTTTGCGTCGTGTCCTGCGCTTCAGCCCGGTGTCAAGATCCTGTTTCCGGCCGGTGATTTCCAAGTGACAAACAACGATTTTCTGCTCAAAGCGCAGGCCGTGCTTGCATGTCGTTGCATGGCGGGCTCGTGTGGGGGCAAGACAGAGAGAGGTTTTCGCCATGCTTGCAAGTTGGCCGATCCCGGCGTTGCTGTTCGCCTTCACGCTTGCCGCGCTTGTCGTCCTGGTGAGCGGTCTGCGGATGACCTCTCTGGTGGATCGGCTTGCAGACCGAATGGGCATCGGCGAAGCGATAGCGGGGGCTGTTCTGCTCGGGGCGGCGACCTCCTTGAGTGGGACGATCGTGTCGATCACTGTCGCGCTCGATGGTCAGGCCTCGATGGCTTATTCGAACAGCATCGGCGGCATTGCCGCCCAGACGGCCTTTCTGGCGATCGCGGACGTGGCCTATCGCAGGGCCAATCTCGAACATGCCGCAGCCGATCTGGCCAACATTTTCCAGGCCATTACCCTCATCGTTCTGCTGACGTTGCCGCTTCTGGCGGGCACCCTGGCCGAGTTCACCGTCATTGCCATCCATCCCGTCTCGCTGGTGATCCCGGTGATCTATGTCGGGGCTCTGGTCGCGACCCGTGCCTTGCGCGAAATGCCGATGTGGCGCCCCGTCGACACCCGCGACACCCGCAACGACATGCCGGAACGCGAGAGCGCGGCGGCACGTCAGATCACCACCCTGCGACTTTTGCTGCACTTCCTCCTGCTGATGCTGCTCATGGGGATCGCCGGTTGGACGATCGCAAAGACCGCCGGTTCGATCACGGCCCGTCTGGCGCTTTCCGAGACATTGGTGGGGGCGCTGGCGACGGCCGTGGTGACGTCGATGCCCGAACTGGTGACCACCATCGCGGCGGTGCGCCGCGGCGCGCTGCAACTGGCCGTGGGCGGGATCATCGGTGGCAACACCTTCGATACCCTGTTCCTGACCGCGGCCGATATCGCCTATCGCGATGGCTCGCTCTACCATGCGGCGACGGTGAGCGACCAGTTCTGGACCCTTACGGCGATCCTGATGACCGGAATACTCCTGAGCGGGCTGATACTGCGTCAACGCAACGGCCCGGGCGGTATCGGCGTCGAAACCATCGCGATCCTTGTCGTCTATGCCGGCGCCATCACGTTTCAGGTCATGGGCGCAACGGGCGGATAGGCGTCCGGCCCCCCCCGGGCAAGCCGCGTCTGTGGAAAAACCGGTTCGCCCCGGTTCCACGGGATCGTGCCGCGCGCCTTTCAGGTGGCTGGCGAACGACGCGCTGGCGGGATTGTCATGTCGCCTCCATGTTGCCGACCAGTATGCCGGTCATGGCGAGGTCAACCGCGCCCGACAACGGAGCGAATTCGATCCCTTCCTCGTAGGCGATACTCCCGTCGTCCTGCACCACGCTGTCCCAGTCGGTTTCCGCATCGAGGAAGACCCAGCGCGGGGCGTGGTCGCCGTCCAATCCGATTGCCGTGCGCAGGATTTCCAGCGCGTCCCCGGCGGTCACCCGCGCGTCGCCGTCGATATCGGCCGCGATGTAGTTCTGCGGCGTCGCCGGTCCGAAGCCGGGGTCCAGATTCACGGCCAGTCGGAGCACATCGAGCGCATCATCGGTCGTGATCTCGCGTTCGGTTGCCGGCTCAAGGGGGCGCGTGGCCTCCAGCCGGCCGCCGGTTCCCTCGGCCAGCGTGAAATCGAACGCGCCGCTTGCGTCGCTGGTGGCGGTCTGGTCGGGCAGGCCCTCGGCTTGCAAGCTCAGCGTGACCCCGTCCATGGCATCGCCCTGCAGGTCGGATACCCGGCCCGAGAGCGTGATGTCCACGTCCGGTCCGGCCACCGGTTCCGTCGCCTCGCTGGTCACGCTTTCGGAATATCCGTCGCCATCGGTGTAGCTGACCCGCAGTTGCAAGGTGTTGCCGACATCGGCGGTCGTTGCCTCATAGCTTGACGAGGTGGCGCCGGAAATCGGCGTGTCGTCGCGCAGCCACTGGAATGACAGCGTGCCGAGCCCATTGGCATCTTCGAGCGTGCTGGTATCCGCTGTCAGGGTCTCTCCCTCGATGGCGTCGCCCACGATCTCGACAGACCCGGTCGGCGACGCATTGGGAACGTCGTCGTCGAGAATCGTGCCGGTGGCGGAAAACCCGGTGCCGCTGAAAACCTGGGACGTGTCGGGCGCGAAGTTGAGCAGGAACTCCCTTGACGAGGGCTCGTCCTCCGTGTTGCCGATCACCGGAACGAAGGCCGTCGCCGAGGTCTGACCCGGTGCGAAGGTGAGCGTGCCCGAGCTCTCGGTGTAGTCGTCGCCCGCCCGGGCGGTGAGGTCCGCCGTGTTGTAGGTGACATCGACGTCCGTTTCCGAAGGCCGCGACAGCCGAAGATCAAAGACGGCCGGCGCGGTGCCGCTGTCGCCTTCGGGAACGCTCACATCCGGCGCATAGATCGCCCGATCCTCGGGCGCGCCGTCATCGTCGAGGATCCAGCCGACGGCAGCCAGCTCCGACGCGCCCCCGGCCAGAACGGCGCCTGACGGGTCTGACAGGATCAGCTCCAGCGCCTCGTCGGTTTCGTCGATATCATCGCGCAGGGTCTGGACGTTGATCCACTTCGTGGTCTCGCCTGCCTCGAAGGTCAGCGTGCCGTCCAACCCGGTGAAGTCGCTTCCGGTCTCGGCCGTTCCCTGCACGGTGCGGTAGTCCACCGTCACCGTGCCGGTCGAGGGCTCGGAGAGCGTTACCGCGAAGCGCAGAATGCCGCTGGTGCCGGCCGACGGCTTT
>LJSU01000002.1:42322-42679 GCA_001314705.1 Rhodobacteraceae bacterium HLUCCO07 | reverse complement strand
CGTGGTCTTGTACTTCGTAGGGGCCCAACTGCTCATACCATCCAGCTATCATGCTGGATTCATGCAGTGAATCCCTTAGCCGATTTGTGCAACAAAGCCTGCTCAGGCCCATCCGATGATCCATAAAACAGATGACTATAATCTGATGTATCAAGATAAACGATTAATGGAGATCGCTTCAATTTTTAGTCCCCGACATCGTATGGTATGAGAACTCCACGCAGAAACTACATCCAAGTCGTACCTTCATTCACAGTTCCTGCGCCAATTATGCTGCCGAAGATCCTAGAAGGTCAATTGCAATGACTGCTGTGGACTCAAACCGGTCACCCCAACACCTCTGCCCCCCCCCCCCCC
>LJSU01000002.1:0-42314 GCA_001314705.1 Rhodobacteraceae bacterium HLUCCO07 | reverse complement strand
CCACGAACCTGCCCACCACCCCCCTTCATCTTGCCCCAAATACTCCCCGCGGAGCGGCCCGCTTTGCCCAACCTCCCACCATCACGGGCGCCGCCACCGCCCCGACCCAAGCGGCGATTGACACCCCCGCGCCCCTCTGGCAATGCCCGGCCATGCTCGTGCTTTCCGACATCTCCTATTCCGTGGCCGGTCACCCGCTCTTCGAGCATGCCAGCGCCACCATTCCCACCGGGCACAAGGTGGGACTTGTCGGGCGCAACGGCACCGGCAAGACGACGCTGTTTCGCCTCATTCGGGGCGAATTGGCGCTGGAGACCGGCACGATCACCCTGCCGCCGCGCGCCCGCATCGGCGGGGTGGCGCAGGAGGTGCCGGGCAACGAGGTGAGCCTCATCGACACCGTTCTGGCCGCCGATACCGAGCGCGCCGAGCTGATGGCCGAGCAAAGCCAGGACGCGCACCGCATCGCCGAGGTCCAGACCCGGCTCGCCGATATCGACGCATGGTCGGCCGAGGCGCGCGCCTCGTCGATCCTGCGCGGGCTGGGCTTCACGCCCGGGGAAATGCAGCAGCCCTGCAGCGCCTTCTCGGGCGGCTGGCGGATGCGGGTGGCGCTGGCCGCGGTGCTCTTTGCCGCGCCTGATCTGCTGCTCCTCGACGAGCCGACCAACTATCTCGACCTCGAAGGCGCGCTCTGGCTCGAAAGCTACCTCGCGCGCTATCCGCACACGGTCATCATCGTGAGCCATGATCGCGGGCTCCTCAATCGCGCCGTGGGCGCGATCCTGCACCTGGAGGATCGCAAGCTGACCTTCTACCAGGGCAATTACGATGCCTTTGCCGATACCCGCGCGGCGCGGCTCATGGCGCAGGAATCCGAGGCCAAGAAGCAGGCGGCGCGCCGCGCGCATCTGCAATCCTATGTCGACCGTTTCCGCTACAAGGCCGACAAGGCGAAACAGGCGCAATCGCGCCTCAAGGCGCTGGCGCGGATGAAACCGATCACCGCCCCGCAAGAGGCCGCCTTGCGCGCCTTCACCTTCCCCGCCCCCGAGGAGCTTTCGCCCCCGATCATTCGGGTCGAGGGCGGATCGGTCGGCTATGACGGGGTGCCGGTGCTCTCGCATCTCGATCTCAGGATCGACCAGGACGACCGCATCGCCCTTCTGGGCCGCAACGGTGAGGGCAAATCGACCCTCTCGAAACTCCTTTCGGCACGCCTGCCGCTCATGTCGGGCAAGATGACCACGGCCGCCAAGCTGCGCGTCGGCTTCTTCGCCCAGCACCAGGTCGAGGAGCTGCATGTCGACGAAACACCGCTCGACCACATCCGCCGCCAGCGCCCCGGCGAAACCCCGGCAAGGCTGCGCGCGCGGCTGGGCGGCTTCGGCATCGGCGCGCAACAGGCCGAAACGCTGGTGGGCCAGCTTTCGGGCGGGCAGAAGGCGCGACTTTCGCTCATGCTGGCCACGCTCGACGCGCCGCATCTGCTCATCCTCGACGAACCGACCAACCACCTCGACATCGAAAGCCGCGAGGCGCTTGTCGAGGCGCTGACCGCCTATACCGGCGCGGTCATTCTCGTGAGCCACGACATGCACCTTCTGTCGCTCGTGGCCGACCGGCTCTGGCTGGTTCAGGGCGGGCGCGTCGCGCCCTACGAGGGCGATCTCGAGAGCTATCGCCAGATGCTGCTGTCGCCGCCCAAACCCGACAAGCCCGAGAAGCCGAAACCCGAGAAACCCAAGCGCCCCTCGCGCGACGCCATCCTCGCCCTGCGCTCGGATGCGCGCAAATGCGAGGCCCGCGTGAACAAGCTCAACGAGATGCGCGACCGGCTGGCGAAAAAGCTGGCCAACCCCGAGCTTTACGAGAACCCGGCCGAGGCCGCCGTCTGGCAAAAGAAATACGCCGAGGTGATGGAGGGGCTGGAGCGCGCCGAAACCCTGTGGATGACGGCGCTGGAAAAGCTCGAATCGGCCGAGGGCTAAAGCGTTTCAGGTTTCAACGGAATCGAAAACGCGCTGCCTCTCCCTTCGGTCGAACGCGCGTTTCGATCCAATTGTTTTCGTGTAAACCTGAAAAGCCCTGGTATTGCGCGCCGCGCGCCGCTGCCGTAACGCTTGGCCATGGAGCTGATCGACACCGCCTTTCTCGTCACCGCTTTCGTCACGCTGTTCGTGGTGATCGACCCGATCGGCCTGACCCCGCTCTTCATCGCGCTGACCCAGGGCGCGCCGCGCCGCCGCGCCATCGGCATCCGCGCCTGCGTCATCGGCTTCGCGATCCTCGCCGCCTTTACGGTCTTCGGCGAGGCGGTTCTGGGCTTCGTCGGCATCTCCATGCCCGCGTTCCGGGTGGCTGGCGGGGCGCTGCTGTTCCTTACCGCGCTCGACATGCTGTTCGAACGCCGCACGAAACGCCGCGCAGGCCAGGTCGAGGAAGAGGACGAGGCCCCCGACCCCTCGGTCTTTCCGCTGGCCATCCCGCTTATCGCCGGCCCGGGGGCCATCGCCTCGGTCATCCTGCTGGCAGGCCAGAAACCGGGTGTGCTGGGGCTGGCGCTCGTGATCGGCATGGTCGCGGCGGTGCTTTTCCTCGCGCTGCTGTTCTTCCTGCTCTCGGGCTACCTGGAACGCGCGCTGGGCAAGACCGGCATCAATGTCACCACCCGGTTGCTTGGCATGCTTCTGGCCGCGCTTTCGGTGCAGTTCATTCTTGACGGGCTGCGTGAGTTCGGCTTTGCCGGCGGGGCCTGAGTCCTTATATGTGATCCATGTCGAACGATCCCGCCTCGCTTACCTACCTGGTCCTGCTGCTCTCGGCGATCCTGCTGTGGTTCTTCGCCAACAACCGTGCGCGGCTGGGCAAGATGGTGCAGCAGGCGCTGGTCTGGGGCCTGATCTTTGCCGCGGCACTCGCCGTGGTCGCGCTTTGGGACGACATCCGGCAAGCCGTCGTCCCGCAGCAATCGGTCATTGCCGATCAGGGCGTGATCACCCTGCCGCGCGACCGCGACGGGCACTACTATGTCACCGCCGAGGTGAACGGCAGCCCGGTCCGCTTTACCGTCGATACAGGCGCCACCGAAATCGTGCTCAGCCGCGAGGACGCGCAGAGCGCGGGCATAGATACCGAAAGCCTTTCCTATGTCGGGCGTGCCTTTACCGCCAATGGCGAAGTGCGTACCGCGCCGGTGCGGCTCGACAGTATCGGCATCGGTGCGATCAGGGACGACCGTGTCATGGCCTATGTCAACGATGGCGACATGTCGGGTTCGCTCCTGGGGATGCGCTATCTCAACCGCTACTCGAAGATCGAGATCACGGACGGGTCACTGACGCTGACGCGCTGAGATGGACGGGGCCCGACGAGAGGACAGCACAGGGCCGCGGTCGGGTGCTCGCAACATTGGCGCAGGGCGCTTTATCTCGCAACGTATTCCCCTGCTTCGGGTGACGCGCAACCCTTCGAAAGCACCCGGCCAGGGGGCGGCCCCCTCTCGGCAGATTTTTCTGCGAAAAATCGCCTGCCGGGCAATGGTGTGCTGCCAGGGCGGCTTCGCCGCCGTTCCGGGCGGGGTTGAATTGGATCGCGCGCACGCCGCATTAACCTTTCGCGCGGTTAACGAATGGCTGAGTCACCCGGCAGCCGGGCGGCAGCCGGGAGTCATACGCAAATCACCCCCCTGATTTTCGCGCTTTTGCGGCGTTAACCTTTGATCACAGGAAAGCACTGGACTTTTTCGAACGAGACGCAGATATTTTGATCAAATTACCCAGGCGAGCCCATCATGGACCTCAGACATCTGCAAACCTTCCGCGTCGGTGCGGCTGATCTCAATGGTCAGGTGCGCGGCAAGCGCCTGCCGTCCCAGGCTGCGGAAAAGCTGGAAACCGACGGGGTGCGGATGCCCTATTCGGTGCTCAATGTCGACGTCTGGGGCGCCGACATCAAGGATAGCCCGCTGGTGTTCGAGACTGGCGACGCCGACGGGGTCCTGTTGCCGACCGAACGCGGGCCGCTGCCGATGCCGTGGCTGAACAGCCCCAGCGCGCTTGTCCCGATGTGGATGTTCCATGACGACGGCACACCCTTTGCCGGCGATCCGCGCCATGCGCTGGCCGGCGTGCTGGCGCGCTATGCCGAACGCGGCTGGACGGTGCAGGCCGCGACCGAGATGGAGTTCTATCTGGTCGATGATGGCGAAACCCGGCTGGCCCCGCCGATCAACCCGCTTTCGGGGCGCCCGCTGCATGGGCAGGCAATCCTTTCGCTCAGGCAACTCGATGCCTTCGACGACTGGTTTACCGCGCTTTACGAGGCGTGCGAGGCGATGGACATTCCCGCCCAATCGGCGATCTCCGAAGCCGGCCTCGGCCAGTTCGAGATTGATCTGCGCCATTGCGAGGCCATGCGCGCGGCTGACAATGCCTGGCTTTTCAAAAGCCTTGTCAAAGGCTTGGCGCGCAAGCACGGAATGGCGGCGACGTTCATGGCGAAACCGTTCGCGGGTGATGCCGGCTCGGGAATGCATGTCCATTTCTCGGTGCTCGACGCCGAGGGGCGCAACATTTTCGACAATGGCGGGCCCGAGGGCAGCGCGCTCCTGCAGCATGCGATTGCCGGCAGTCTCGCGGCGATGCATGGTGCGACGCTGATCTTTGCGCCGCATGCTAATTCCTATGCGCGGCTCGAACCGGGGGCACATGCGCCCACCGGTGCGGCCTGGGCCTATGACAACCGCACCGCGGCGATCCGGGTGCCTTCGGGACCGCCGGTCGCGCGCCGGATCGAGCACCGGGTGGCGGGTGGCGACATCAACCCCTATCTGGCGCTGGCGGTCATTCTCGGCGGGGCGCTCACCGGGATCGAGGACGCGGCGGACCCGCCCGCACCGATCACCGGCAATGCCTATGACCTCGACCTGCCCGGGCTCGCCCCGGACTGGCTGAGCGCGATTTCGGCCTTTGAGACGGATGACCGCATCGCCCGCATCCTGCCCCGAGACCTCGTGTCGAACCTGTGCTATACCAAGCGCCAGGAACTCGAGGGAATGAAGGCGATCGCGCCCGAGGACCAGTGGAAAACCTATCTCGAGACGGTCTGACGCCACGGGCGCAAGACCGTTTTGAAACTTGATCAAATTCGGAGCAAGACGTGAAAATCGGCATCCTGCAAACCGGCCACGCGCCCGAGGTCGTCCTGGACGAGCTCGGCGACTACGACGCCATGTTTCGCCGCCTTCTGGACGGACAAGGTTATGAATTCATTACATATTCTGTGGTAGATGGACAGTTTCCCGACGGCCCGGAGGCGGCAGATGCATGGCTCATCACCGGCTCCAAACACGGCGCCTACGAAGACCACGACTGGATCCCCCCCCTCGAAGAGTTGATCCGCACCATCCGCGACGCCGGCCAGCCGCTGATCGGCGTGTGCTTCGGCCATCAGGTCATCGCCCAGGCGCTGGGCGGAAAAGTCGAGAAATATCAAGGGGGTTGGTCGGTCGGGTCGCAGGAATACGACATCGAGGGCAAGCCGATGCGCCTCAACGCCTGGCACCAGGATCAGGTGGTGGAACCGCCGCCCGACGCCAAGGTGATCGGCTCGAGCGACTTCTGCGCCAACGCCGCCATGATGATCGGTGACAATATCCTGACAATTCAACCACATCCCGAATTTTCAGCAGCAATGATCGATGCGCTTCTGCGCCATCGTGCCCCCGGTGTGGTCCCGCCGGAGCTGATTGATACCGCCAAAGCGACTCTCGACCAGCCAAACGACAGCGCGACGTTCGCGCAAATGATGGTCAAGCACTTGAACAGGAAAGAGAAATGACCGCCGACTGGATCAAGACCCTGCCCGAGGCTGCGCAGGACTTCCTCGAAGGCCGCAGGCTCGACGAGGTGGAATGCATTATCGCCGACCTTCCCGGCATCGCCCGCGGCAAGGCCGTTCCGGCGTCGAAATTCGCGCGTCAAACCTATTTCCATCTGCCTGATTCCATATTTTACCAAACGATTACGGGTGATTGGGGTGAGGCGGCCGGGGACGAGGGGTTCATCGAGCGCGACATGATCCTCAAGCCGGACATGTCCACCGCCACCGCCGCGCCCTGGACCGGCGATTGGACGCTTCAGGTCATCCATGACGCTTATGACCGCAAGAACAATCCGATTCCCTATTCCCCACGCAACGTGCTCAAGCGGGTGGTCGATCTTTACCATGAGAAGGGCTGGAAACCGGTCGTTGCGCCCGAGATGGAGTTTTTCCTGGTGGCGCGCAATCTCGATCCGGCCAAGGCGATCAAGCCGATGATGGGCCGCTCCGGCCGCCCGGCTGCCGCACGGCAAGCCTACTCAATGACTGCCGTCGACGAGTTCGGGCCGGTAATCGACGACATTTACGACTTTGCGGAAGCACAGGGGTTCGAGATCGACGGGATCACCCAGGAGGGCGGGGCAGGGCAACTCGAAATCAACCTGCGACATGGGAACCCGGTCAAGCTCGCGGACGAGGTTTTCTATTTCAAACGCCTTATTCGCGAAGCGGCGATGCGTCACGACTGCTATGCCACCTTCATGGCCAAGCCCATCGCGGATGAACCTGGCAGCGCCATGCACATTCACCACTCGGTGCTTGATGTCGACACCGGCAAGAACATCTTTTCCGGCCCACAGGGCGGGGAAACCGACGCGTTCTTCCATTTCATCGCCGGGATGCAGACCCATCTGCCCTCGGCCATTGCAATGATTGCGCCCTATGTGAATTCCTATCGCCGCTATGTGCGTGACCACGCTGCGCCGATCAACCTTGAATGGGGTCGTGACAATCGAACCACGGGCATTCGCGTACCGCTTTCCGGGCCTGAATCACGGCGCGTCGAGAACCGTCTCGCAGGAATGGATTGCAACCCTTACCTCGGTATCGCGGCAAGTCTGGCCTGTGGCTATCTCGGCTTGCTGGAAGAAGAACGCCCCGACAAGCAGTTCAAGGGTGACGCCTATGAAGGGGAAGAGGATATCCCCCGCGAGATGGGTGCGGCGCTGGATATCTTCGACGCGGCGGACAAGCTCCACGAGATACTGGGACCTGAATTCGCTCGGGTTTATTCCATCGTCAAGCGCACCGAGTACGAGGAATTCCTTCAAGTCATTTCGCCCTGGGAACGGGAACACCTGTTGCTGAACGTATGAACCTGCTGTTTTCTAATGATCGCCGTGGGCAGTATCCGCAAAGCTGGTACGCCGCCACCGCGCATAGGTGCGATCCGTTTCCTGCGCTCGAAGGGGAAACGCGCGCCGATGTCTGTATCGTCGGTGGCGGCTTCACCGGTCTTTCGGCGGCTCTGCATCTGGCCAAGGCGGGGCGAGATGTTGTGCTTCTCGAGGCGCATCGGGTGGGATTCGGAGCGTCGGGTCGCAATGGCGGTCAGCTGGGGTCGGGTCAGCGGGTGGACCAGCTCACGCTGGAAAAACTGGTCGGGCCTGAAGACGCGCGCAAATTGTGGAGCCTGGCCGAAGATGCCAAGGCATTGGTCAAGGCGCTGGTGGCCGAGCATGAGATTGACTGTGATCTGAAACCCGGCGTGGCACATGCCGTGTTTTCGCAGCGTGAGGTGGAGCATGAGCACGCCTATGTCGCGCATTTGCGGGACCATTACGGATATGGGCAGATCAAGGCGCTCGACCATGATGCGATGCGGTCGCTTTGCCCCTCGCCCAAGTATGTGGGTGGTTCGCTGGACATGGGTGCGGCCCACCTGCATCCGCTGAATTTCGCTCTGGGCCTTGCAAGGGCGGCCGTGGCGGCGGGCGTGCGCATTCACGAAGGCACCCATGTGCAGGAGATCAAGGAGGGCTCGCGCCCGGTCGAAATCCGCACCGAGGCGGGCAAGGTGCTGGCAGAACATGTCATCCTGGCCGCCAATGGCTATCTGGGTGGGCTGAATCGCAAGGTCGCGGCGCGGGTCATGCCGATCAACAATTTCATCGCCGCGACGCCGCCTCTTGGAGATGATGCGGACAAGGTGCTTTCTCGCGACGTCGCGGTGGCAGATTCAAAATTTATGATCAACTACTTTCGCCTTAGCCCTGACAAGCGGCTCCTCTTTGGCGGGGGCGAAAGCTATGGCTATCGTTTCCCGAACATTGAGCGGGCCGTTCGCAAGCCGATGGCAGAGATCTTTCCGCATCTGGCGGATATTCCCTTTGATTACACTTGGGGCGGGACATTGGCGATCACCATGCGTCGACTTCCTTATATCGCGCGGGTGGCGCCGAATGTGCTTTCGGCCTCGGGCTATTCCGGGCATGGCGTTGGCAGTGCCACGCAGGCGGGGCAAATCCTTGCCCGCGTGATCGAAGGCGAAAGCGACGGGTTCGATGTCTTGTCGCGTATCCCCACGCGCCCGTTTCTAGGCGGTGCGGCACTGCGCACACCGCTGCTCACCTTGGCGATGATGTGGTATGCCACGCGTGACCGGTTGGGGATCTGATCGGAGATTCGCTCCGAAATGCGCTCTTTGGTGAAATGTTAAGTGTGTTCTGCGGGCGCGATTTATCGTGATAAATTGACCATGTGGCGATTGCGGCGTATGCCGAAGTGAATAACAGGAGGTGCGCATCATGATTCCCGTCAATCCCGAGAGGTTTCTGGCCGAATTGCACGAATTGCGGCGTTTCGGCGCGTCCGGAATCGGCAAGGGCGTGGTGCGCCCGGCTTATACAAAAGCCGATATCGAAGCGCGGCAGTGGTTGGGCGGGCGGATGCAGGCGGCCGGTCTCAGGACCCATTATGACCCGGTTGGCAGCCTGTTCGGACTGGCCGAAGGAAAGTCCCTGCTTATGGGCTCGCATTCCGACAGTCAGCCCGAGGGCGGCTGGCTTGATGGCGCACTCGGCGTCATGGCGGCGCTCGAGGTGGCGCGTGCCTCCCGCGAAGCAGATGGGCCGCCGGTCTCCGTCGTGTCGTTTCAGGACGAGGAGGGGCGCTTTGGCGTGACTACGGGCAGCACTGTATGGTCGCGCAAGCTTGCACTTGAGGCGGCTGATGAACTGACTGACCGCGAGGGTGTGACATTGGCCGAAGCGCGGGGCGAGATGGCGCATCTGATCGGTGATTTCGTCGATCCAGCTCAATTCAGCGGGTTCATCGAGATGCATATCGAACAAGGGCCGTGGCTTTATGAGGCCGATGAGGCCATTGGTGTGGTCGAAAGTATCGTGGGGATTCGCGACATGCGGATCACCTTTGAAGGCGAGCAGAACCACGCAGGGACGACCCCGATGCATCGACGCCGCGACGCGTTTCAGGGGCTGGCCGATTTCAACGCGCGGATCAACGTGCGGTTTGAGAACGTGGTAACACCCACCACCGTCTGGACGATCGGTCATGCGAGCCTGCATCCCGATGCGCATTCGATCGTGCCGGGACGGGCCGTATTTTCAATGCAGTGGCGCGATGGTGATGCCGGACGGCTGGCGCGGATGGAGGAGATCATTCGCGAGACCGCGCGAGAAGTGGCGGCAGACCGCGGACTGGAAGTGAGTTTTGGGCCGATGCTTGGACTCGAGCCAATGGATTTGGACACCCGCCTGCGCGCCGCGTTGGAAGGGGCGGCGGAAGACACGGTGCCGGGGCGTTGGCGCCGGATGCCGTCAGGCGCGCTGCATGATGCCACCAATGTGGCGCAACTGATGCCCTCTGCAATGCTCTTTGTGCCGTCGATCAACGGGATCAGCCATGCCTTTGAAGAGGATACGGATGAGCGCGATCTGGTGGCCGGCCTCAAGGTTCTGGCCGGCGCAGTGGAACGCCTTCAGGGCTGAGAATCCATGCATCGCATTCGCTTGCGCCTACCGCTCAGGACCATGTGACATCCCCTAGAAAGATATATCCTGCCCCATAGATTGTCTTGATCAGTCGAGGGTTCCTGGGATCTTCGCGCAACTTGGTGCGAAGCCGTGAGATGCGGACGTCCATCGCGCGATCAAAGCTTTGCCCTGCGGCCCCGCCAAGGCTTTCCTGCATCATGGTGCGGGAAACGAGCCGCTTGGGACGTTCCAGAAACATCCGCAATACTTCACCCTCGGCGTGAGAGAAGGGGGTTTCAAGCCCGGTGTTGTCGGTTAGTACGTATCGGTCGAAATGTGCGGTCCAGCCGTTGAAGCGGGCCGTATCGCTGGTTTGCAGTGAGGGACCGGGTTTGCGCAGGCGTGCGCGGATGCGCGCGACGACCTCGGCAGGATCGAAGGGTTTGATAATGTAATCATCCGCTCCCAGTTCAAGGCCGGTCACGCGATCCTGCACTTGCGCGCGCCCCGAGATGATGATCACACTTGCCCCCTGTTCGAGTGCGAGCCGATGGACGAGCGAAAGCCCGTCGCGGTCGGGCAGGGAGAGATCGACAAGGCAGACATCGGGAGTGGTCGATTTCAATGCCGCCTCGAACTCGGTCGCACGCGAGAATCCCATCGTGCGAAATCCCGCCTCCTCGAGGGCGTCCGAGAGCATGGCGCGTATCGCCGGTTCGTCGTCAAGGATGGTGACGAGGGGGGCATCGGTCATGAAGCAGGCTCCATCGCAAGAAAAGCGGCAAGTTGATCGGCAGTAAAGGGCTTGGCGAGAACCGGTGCCCGTGAAGCCGCCGCCTGGTGAAGAGGATGCGTTGACGGCAGTGAGGTCATGAGAAAGACCGGGGGATGTTGATCGGGAAGGCGATCGAAAAGGTCGATGCCCGTATCATCTCCTTCGAGCGAAATATCGGAGAGCAGAAGGGAAATATCCTGTATCTGCGTGACCAGCGAAAGTGCCTCGGTGGCGCTGGCGGCTTCGATTACCGTGTGGCCCGCGCCGGTCAGCATGTCGCGGATCGTGGCGCGCAGATCGGTGCTGTCTTCGACCAGAAGGACCAGACCCGGAGCAATGGGTGCAGATGCGGGACGCAGTGGCAGGCGGATCGAAACCTGCCCGCCGCCTTCGCGATTTGCCAACATGGCGCGTCCGCCAACCAGTTTGGTCATGTCATAAACCATGGCAAGACCAAGTCCCGAACCTTCGCCGCCCTTGGTGGTAAAAAAAGGCTCGAACCCGTGTTCCAGTGCCTGTGGCGAGAACCCGGGGCCGGTGTCGCGCACAATGAATTCGGCCCATGTGTCCTGAACAGTACGTGCGATGAGCAGGATACGCCCCTGTCCCTTGCAGGCGTCGCGGGCATTGAGAACGAGGTTCAGCAGGCTGTCCTGAAGCATACCAGCATCGAGGATCAGCGCCTCGTGCGCGATCAGGTTGTTTATTTCGAGCTTGATTTGCGGGGGTAGAGTCGATCCGGCAAGTGTTTCGATATCGCGCAGAAATGCCGCCAAGTCGGTGGGCCGGGGGTGAACCTCGCGCGCACCGGTGATGTCAGCGATGCGGTTGAGCAATGTGCCGCCGCGTCGGGCAGCCGAGAGCGTGGCGGCGATCAGGCCCCCGGCCTCGCCGGGAAGTTCCATCCGCTGCAAACGTGACTGCATCCCGAGAATGATGGTCAGAAGATTGGAGAAGTCATGGGCGAGCCCGGAGGTGAGCTGCGCGGCAATTTCACGCCGACGTGTCTGTTGCAAGGCAGTGCGCGCCTGCGTTTCTTCCGTGATGTCCATGGACAGGATATACACCCCGCCCGACGTTGGGTCGGGGGTGAGCGCGACACGGACTCTGCGTGAAGAGGGCTCGTGGGTGAACTCGAAGACCGAAGGTTGCCCGGCATAGGCGCTGTCGAGTTGGGGGCCGATCACCGACCATGGCTGTGGACCCATGACATCGGCCACATGTTTGCCGACGATATTGGTCTGGCTGCCGGGCATGATGGTGCTGAGACGACGGTTGGAATAGGTATATCGACGGTCGATGCCGACATGGGCGATATGGGCCGGCATCATCTCGGTGGTGAGGCGTGTGCGCGCCTCGGCCTCGGTGATCTGGCGTTTGGCTTCTTCCAGCGCGGTGACGGTTGCGGCCAGTTCGCGGTTCGCCGCCGACAGCTCCTCGGCATGAGACAGGAGTTGGTCCGAAAGTTCTTCTGAGCGGGTCCGCAGAAGTTGTTCGGCGCGTTTTGTTGCCGTTATGTCGGTATAGACGGTGATCCAGCCGCCTTGTGGCAAGGGGGAGCCCTCGACGGAGATCATACGGCCATTGGCGCGGGAGCGTTCCATGTAGTGCGGCACGAAGGCCCGTGCCTGTTCGACTCGGGCGGTCACGAACTCTTCAATATCCTCAATCGGTCCATATTCGCCGCTTGTGGCGAGATAGCGTATCGTGTCCTCGAAAAGCGCACCTGGTGTGACGAGCGCTTCGGGGAGGCCGAACATGTCGCGAAACATCCGGTTCGAGATGACCAGGCGCAGGTCGGAGTCGTAAATCGACAGTGCCTGCTGAATAAGGTTCAGCCCCGCCATCATCATGGCATGGGTGTCTGTACTGGTCTGCGTCATGGCCCCTCCTGCTATCGGAGGTAGCGCAACCGATGCCATTGGGAAAGGGGACATGGAGAACGCCGGTGCCATGATCAGCACGCCATCGAGTGTTACAATTCGTTAGATTCTGGCAATCTTGGAGAAAAACTTGACGGCAAGGGTCGGATCCGCACCCAATGACGCGGGAGAATCAACCCCCGGCGCAACCCGGGGGGCCCGGCGGAGGACGCGGGCTAGGGGAGGACAAGACTTGGGCAATCCGTCTCAGACGGTCGGTGGACTGGAGTCCATTCCGGCGCTTTTGCAGCGTAATGCACGCGAGTTCGGCTCGAAAGATGCCTATCGCGAGAAACAGTTCGGCATCTGGCAAAAATGGACGTGGGCCGAGACCGAGAAAGAGGTCGAGGCACTTGCGCTTGGACTGATCAATCTGGGTGTGAACGAGGGCGATTTCATTGCCATTATCGGGCGTAATCGTCCACATTTCTATTGGTCAATGGTGGCTGCGCAATCGGTTGGCGCGATCCCGGTTCCACTCTATCAGGATAGCGCAGCCGAAGAGATGGCATATGTCCTGGAGCATTGCGGCGCAAGATTTGCAATCGTGGATGATCAGGAGCAGGTCGACAAAGTGATCGAGGTGCAGGAGCGTCTGCATCAGTTCGAGCACATGATCTATGTCGATCCTCGCGGTTTGCGCAAATACGACCACAGGGCGCTACACGAATTTGCAAAGGTGCAGGAACAGGGTCGGGCCGCATACGACGAGTTCATTCAGGAGCTCCAGGACCGGCGAGAAAAGCTTAATTTCGATGATCAGTGCGTGATGCTTTATACATCAGGCACGACCGGCAAACCCAAGGGGGTGATCCTGTCGAACCACAATATCATCCGCAGCGCCCAGAATGCGAGCGAGTTCGACCATCTGGGTCCGGGCGACGAGGTTCTGGCCTACCTGCCGATGGCATGGGTGGGGGATTTCATCTTTTCGATCGGGCAGGCTTATTGGACAGGTTTCTGCGTCAATTGCCCCGAAAGTCCCGAAACGATGATGATCGATCTGCGCGAAATCGGACCGACCTATTATTTTGCGCCGCCACGCTTCTTCGAGACGCAATTGACCAACGTGATGATCCGTATGGAGGATGCGGGGACCCTCAAACGCGCCCTGTTTCACCACCTCATGGATTTCGCGCGCTCTGGCGCGGGCGAGAAGTACGGGATGCCGAAGCGCAGTCTGGCAAGACCTGACCTCAAACGGCGGATCAAGCAGGCGTGGAAATTCTCGATGGGGGTTGGCTTCGCCATTGAGGCCCTTCTTGAGAATGCCATTCGCCTGTTCTTTGTGAAGCTTCGGCATCCGGTTGATACGCGCGACCATTTCAAGGCGAAGGATCCGCTGGGACTTTATCTCTATCCCGAGCCCCTGCGCAGCTATTTCAAGTATCGCATGGGTGAAGTTCTGATCTACGGTCCGCTCAAGAACACGCTGGGACTGTCGCGTATTCGGGTGGGTTACACAGCAGGCGAGGCGATCGGGCCGGAGATCTTCGAGTTCTATCGTTCGCTCGGAATCAACCTAAAACAGCTTTACGGACAGACCGAAGCATCGGTGTTCATCACCGTGCAGCCAGATGGCGAGGTCCGGGCAGACACGGTTGGCGTGCCCGCACCCGAGGTCGAGATCAAGATCACGGATGAGGGGCGGATCTTTTATCGTAGCCCAGGCACGTTCGTCGCATACTACAAGAACCCCGAGTCGACCGCAGATACCAAGGATTCGGATGGCTGGGTTGATACCGGCGATGCGGGGTTCTTCGAGGAGGACACAGGGCATCTTCGGATCATCGACAGGGCCAAGGATGTCGGCAAGATGGCAAACGGTGCGATGTTCGCTCCCAAGTTTGTCGAGAACAAGTTGAAGTTCTATCCCGACATCCTCGAGGCCGTGCTGTTCGGGAATGGCCGTGACCATTGTGTCGCTTTCATCAATATCGACCTGACGGCGGTGGGCAACTGGGCCGAACGCAACAATATCGGTTACAGTTCTTACCAGGAGTTGGCCGGCCACCCGCGGGTTCTGGCGACCATCCAGGAACATGTCGAGGCGGTGAACCGTTCGGTAGCAGAAGATCCAATGCTCTCGGGCTGCCAGATCCACAGGTTTGTTGTGCTTCACAAGGAACTGGATGCGGATGATGGCGAGATGACGCGAACCCGCAAGGTGCGCCGCGCGTTCGTGGCCGACAAGTTCAACGACATTGTCGAGGCGCTTTACGACGGGTCCGAGACTGTCTCGACCGTGACCGAGGTGACATATGAAGACGGGCGTAAAGGGACAATCAAGGCGACGCTGGAGATTCGCGACGCCAAGGTGGTGCCGGTCGAGCCTCAGAAGGTGGCAGCAGAATGAGCGTGATGGATCAGGAAACCAGTGTCACCGCGGACGGTCGGACGATCGGTGGCGTGTTGATGGAGATGCGAAACATCAGCCTGCGCTTTGGTGGTGTGAAGGCGATCACCGATATCAGCTTTGACATTCGTGAGGGCGAAATTCGCGCGATCATCGGCCCAAACGGGGCCGGAAAGTCGTCGATGCTCAATGTCATCTCGGGCTTTTACGTCCCGCAGGAGGGCGAGGTCTGGTACAAGGGTGCGGTACGGCCACGGATGCGCCCCTTCGAGGTGGCGCGGCAAGGGATTGCACGGACGTTCCAGAATATCGCGCTCTTCGAGGGGATGAGTGTTCTGGACAACGTGATGACCGGGCGCCTCAACCATATGACGACCGGACTCTTGTCGCAGGCGATCTGGAAGGGCAAGGCGGAGCAGGAAGAAATCGAGAATCGTGAGGTGGCCGAAAAGATCATCGACTTTCTCGAAATCCAGCATATTCGCAAGACGCCCGTGTCGCGGCTTCCCTATGGGCTGAAAAAGAGGGTCGAGCTTGCCCGGGCGCTGGTTGCGCAGCCGTCGCTATTGCTTCTCGACGAACCTATGGCGGGGATGAACGTTGAGGAAAAAGAGGACATGAGCCGCTTTATCCTTGATGTGAATGACGAATTCGGAACCACGATCGCCTTGATCGAGCATGACATGGGCGTGGTGATGGACCTTAGCGACCGGGTCGTGGTGATGGATTACGGCAAGAAGATCGGCGATGGAACGCCGGATGAGGTGCGCAACAACCAGGCGGTGATCGACGCCTATCTGGGGATCGCCCATGACTGATAAAGCCACAAGAGAACAAATCAATCCGGGGGACGCGCACCATGCCTGAACAGCTTCTTTGGGGAATGGAGATCGTCATGAACGGCCTCATGACTGGTGTGCTCTATGCGCTGGTCGCCCTGGGCTTCGTGTTGATTTTCAAGGCAAGCGGTATCTTCAATTTCAGTCAGGGTGTGATGGCGCTTTTCGCCGCCCTGACCCTGGTGGGGATCATGGAAGGGCGTGTGCCATTCAGCCATTTGATCAAGGCGGTGTCTGGCGTGTCCGTCCACCATTTCGGATGGAATGTTCCCGCGTTCGCCGCGATCTTGTTGACCATGGCGGTTATGGTTTTGCTGGCCTGGCTGGTGAACCGTTTCATCTTCCGGCATCTCGTTGGACAAGAGCCGATCATCCTTTTCATGGCCACCATCGGGCTCGCCTATTTCCTTGAGGGGTTCGGTGACATCATGTGGGGAAGCGACATCAAGAAACTCGATGTCGGTTTGCCAGAGGGGATCAACGATACCATAGACGAGGTCACGTTCAATCTTTTGGGCTATGGATTCTTTATCGACAATCTCGACCTGTGGGCAACGTTCGTTGCGGTGCTTCTGGTGATCGCACTTGTGATGTTCGCACAGTATTCGAAGCATGGTCGCGCCATGCGCGCTGTGGCTGACGACCATCAGGCCGCGCTTTCGGTTGGCATAAATCTCAATTTCATCTGGGTGATGGTCTGGTCTTTGGCTGGTTTTGTGGCACTGGTTGCCGGGATCATGTGGGGCTCCAAATCGGGTGTGCAGTTCTCGCTTTCGTTGATTGCGCTCAAGGCTCTGCCGGTGCTGATGCTGGGCGGGTTCACCTCGATCCCAGGGGCCATTGTGGGCGGCCTTATCATCGGAGTGGGCGAGAAATTGTTCGAGTTCATCATCGGACCGATGGTGGGCGGAGCGACCGAGAACTGGTTCGCTTATGTGCTGGCGCTGATCTTCCTCGTCTTCCGGCCGCAGGGTCTGTTCGGCGAAAAGATCATCGAAAGGGTGTGATGGTATGCCCAAGCTGATTGCCATTCTCAACGTCATCGCCTGGTCGGGGTTTTGGGCCTTTGGCTATCTCGCCCTGTCGTCCGATCCGTCCAGCGCCTCACAGATGGTGACCGCGGCGATACTCGCCGCCATTGGGGCCGGGCTGGGGCTTTGGGCCTATTTCTGGCTGATCCGCCATAGCGAAGCGACCGGTTATGCCAAGCGGCCGAACATCGTCAAAAAGACGCATCTTGAAGAAGAACACACAAACGGGGAGTGCGCCTGATGTTTTATCGTGAGGCCGGTGATTTCAAGACCTCTTATCCGAAGGATAGTCAGACCTTTCCGATCAAGCTCGACCGGTTCGGCTTCTTTGCGGTGCTGTTTATCGGGTTTGCCATCATTCCCTTCGTGCTTAACGACTACTGGGTCAACTCGGTTTTCCTGCCCTTTCTAATCTATGCCATCGCAGCAATCGGGCTGAACCTACTGGTCGGCTATTGCGGGCAGGTCAGCCTTGGTACGGGGGGGTTCATGGCAGTTGGTGCCTATGCCTGTTACAAGCTCATGACCGGGCTCGATATCTGGATTGGCGGGGTCGAGTATGCCCTGCCGCCAATCAATATCGTCTTTTCTGTTATCCTGGCGGGGCTCATAACCGCGATTGTCGGCGTACTGTTCGGGTTGCCAAGCTTGCGGATCAAGGGGTTTTATCTGGCGGTGGCGACGCTGGCGGCGCAGTTCTTCCTTGTCTGGCTTTTCAACAAGTGGTCGTGGGCCTACAACTATTCCTCTTCTGGTCAGATCAATGCGCCCGAACGCAGCGTTTTCGGCGTGCCGGTGACCGGATCCAATACCGAACCGTGGGCGGTCTATCTGTTCTGTCTCGTGTTCCTGACGGTCCTTGCCTTGATTGCGCGCAACCTGACGCGCGGAAGCATCGGACGCAAGTGGATGGCCATCCGCGACATGGACATCGCCGCCGAGATCATCGGGGTCGACCCGCTCAAGGCCAAGCTCAGCGCCTTTGCGGTCTCCTCGTTCTTTATCGGGATTGCTGGTGCGCTGTTCTTCAGCGTTTATCTGGGGGCTGTTGAGGTCGGTGAGGTGTTTGGCATCAACAAGTCGTTCCTCGTGCTCTTCATGGTCATCATCGGTGGCCTGGGGTCGATCTTCGGCGCGTTTGCCGGGGCGGCGTTCCTTGTGCTTCTGCCGGTGTTCCTCAAGAACACGTTGGTTGGGGGGCTTGGATGGCCGACCGACCTTGCTGCGCATCTGGAGTTCATGATCGTGGGCGGACTGATCATCACCTTTCTGATCCTCGAACCGCATGGGTTGGCGCAACTTTGGAGGATCATCAAGGAGAAGCTGAGACTTTGGCCTTTCCCGCACTGAATTTTGCGGGTGGGTCTGACCCTTTCCGGGGGGGCAAAACTCCGGACAACATCGGAATCAACCAATGGGAGGAGTAACCCGATGAAAATGAAACTGGCAACACTCGCGCTCGGCGCAGTCATGGCTGCGGGGCCGGCAATGGCGGAACTTGTTTTCCCGTCACTTAGCTACCGAACGGGGCCATATGCGGCGGGTGGTATTCCCTTTGCCGATGGATACGCAGACTATTTCACACTGCTCAATGAGCGTGACGGCGGTATTGGCGGCGAGATGATCGAGGTTCCTGAATGCGAAACAGCCTATAATACCGAGAAGGGCGTCGAATGCTACGAGGCGACCAAGGATCTCGGCTCGCTGGTCTATCAACCGCTTTCGACCGGGATCACCTATCAGTTGATCCCGAAGATTACGGCAGACGGCATTCCAATGCTGACTTCGGGCCTGGGGCGGACATCGGCAAAGAACGGGGCAGTGTTTCCCTGGGTGTTCAACTTCCCGGCCAACTACTGGGATGGTGCGTCTGTCGCGATCAAGCACATCATTGAAGAGGAAGGCGGCGATATCAGTGGCAAGAAGATCGCTTTGGTCTACCACAACTCTGCCTATGGCAAGGAGCCGATCCGCACGCTGGAAAAGCTTTCCGAGAAGCATGGGTATGAGCTGACACTCCAGGCGGTGGATCACCCAGGCCAAGAGCAAAAAAGCCAGTGGCTTCAGATCCGCCGCGAGCGTCCGGACTACGTGATCATGTATGGCTGGGGCGTGATGAACCAGGTCGCGATCCAGGAGGCCGTGAACATCCGTTTCCCGATGGAGAATTTCATCGGCATCTGGTGGTCAGGATCGGAAAACGATGTGAAGCCGGCGGGCGACGGTGCACATGGTTACAAGGCGCTGACCTTCCACAATCTGGGCGATGACTATCCGCTTTACGATGACCTGAAGAAGCATGTCTTTGACAAGGACCTCGCCGCAGGTTCTGGTGATCAGCATGGCACCGCGATCTATAACCGCGGTCTTTACGCCGCGATGCTGGTGGCCGAAGCGGCCAAGACGGCTCAGGAAATCCATGACACGAGCAAGATCACCCCGGCCATGATGCGCGACGGGATGGAAGCTCTTGAAATGACAGAAGAGAAGATGGAGTCTCTTGGGTTGCCGCGGTTCGGTCCAGAGTTCAAGGTGTCTTGCGAGAACCATGGCGGGAATGGTTATGCCGCCATCGGCCAATGGGATGCGAAGGCAGGTGAATGGAAGCTGGTCACCGACTACATGCAGTCTGACCAGGAAATCGTTCAGCCGCTGATTGAAGCCGATTCGATGGCCTATGCCGAAGAAAATGGAATCACCCCCGGCTGCAACTAAAGAGTGATTTGTGGGCCGTTGCCGGATGCAATGGCCCGCAACAACCAACAACGGAGCGTGGATCATGCTGGACGCCAGTGAGATGCAGACCGAGACTCTTCTTGAGATCAACAATATCGAGGTGATCTACAACCACGTGATCCTCGTGCTCAAGGGTGTGTCGCTCAAGGTGCCCAAGGGGGGTATTACCGCCCTGCTTGGTGGTAATGGCGCGGGCAAGACAACGACGCTCAAGGCGGTGTCCAACCTGTTGCATTCGGAACGCGGTGAAGTGACTAAGGGCTCGATCACTTATCGTGGCGAGCGGGTTCAGGATTTGACGCCAAACGATTTGGTCAACAAGGGTGTCATCCAGGTCATGGAAGGACGCCATTGCTTCGAGCACCTTACCGTTGAGGAAAACCTGCTGACCGGCGCCTATACGCGCAAGGATGGCAAAGGGGCGATCGATGCAGATCTGAACATGGTATACGACTACTTTCCCCGCCTGAAAGAGCGCCGGCGCAGCCAGGCGGGCTATACTTCGGGGGGCGAGCAGCAGATGATCGCGCTTGGCCGGGCCCTGATGAGCCGACCCGAGA
Source organism: Rhodobacteraceae bacterium HLUCCO07 (assembly GCA_001314705.1). Lineage (GTDB taxonomy): Bacteria > Pseudomonadota > Alphaproteobacteria > Rhodobacterales > Rhodobacteraceae > Aquicoccus. The sequence continues at coordinate 22,277 of LJSU01000002.1, read as the reverse complement.
CCATCCTGCTGGATGAGCCGAGCATGGGCTTGGCGCCGCAGTTGGTCGAGCAGATATTTGGCATCGTCAAATCGCTCAACGAGGAGGAAGGCTACACCTTTCTCTTGGCAGAACAGAACACAAACGTAGCCCTGCGCTTTGCCCATTATGGATATATTCTGGAAAGCGGCCGGGTCGTGATGGATGGCGTTGCGAACGATCTGCGTGAGAACCCGGACGTAAAGGAGTTCTACCTCGGAATGTCCGACGAAGGACGAAAGAGCTTCCGTGAGGTGCGGTCCTATAGACGCCGCAAGAGGTGGCTGAGTTGATCCCCGCTCGGGGAGTCTGCAGGCAGCAGGAGAGGCGAGCACTCCCGATGGAGAACAGGCGATGAGTACTTTTTACGACGCTCTGGAAACCCGTTCTGGCGATGAGCGGGCTGCGGATCAGCTTGCATTGCTGAACGCCCAGTTGGCCAAGCATGATTTGGAGCCGCTCAAGGATATTTCCGAACTGTCGGGTCTACCCGTCCTGCGCAAGTCCGAACTGAGCAGTCGGCAGAAAGCGGCTGCGCCCTTTGGAGGCTTGCCGGTCTCGAACGTGGCGCATTACTTTCAGAGCCCTGGGCCGATTTATGAACCGGGCGGCATCAGTCACGACTGGTGGCGCTCGGGCCGCGCGATGTATGCCGCGGGAATTCGTGCCGATGACATCGTGCAGAATTGTTTTTCCTACCACCTGACTCCAGCGGGGATGATGTTCGAAACCGGCGCACGGGCGATCGGCTGTGCCGTTTTGCCAGCCGGAACGGGCCAAACGGAACTTCAGGCGCAGGCGGCGCACGACATCGGCGTCACGGCGTATACCGGCACGCCCGATTACCTGAAGATCATCCTCGACAAGGCCGATGAGATGGGCCTCAAGTTGGCGATTTCCAAGGCTGCAGTCGGTGGAGGGGCGCTGTTTCCGTCACTGAGACAGGAATATGCCGACCGTGGCATTCGGTGCCTGCAGGGGTACGGGACTGCTGATTTGGGCAGCGTCGCTTACGAATCCGAAGCGCTGGAAGGCATGATTGTCGATGAACATGTCATCGTCGAGATCGTGACGCCCGGAACAGGTAATCCGGTCGCTCCGGGCGATGTGGGGGAGGTGGTCGTCTCGACGCTCAATCCGGATTACCCGCTGATCCGGTTTGCAACTGGCGATCTTTCGGCGGTTATGGAAGGACAAAGCCCTTGTGGCCGCACCAACATGCGTATCAAGGGATGGATGGGTCGGGCCGATCAGACGACAAAGATCAAGGGCATGTTTGTGCGACCCGAACAGGTCGCCGCTCTGGTGGCCCGCCATGACGAGATCATAAAGGCCCGAATAATCGCCGCGCGGGAGGGCGAGATGGATACGATGACCGTTCAGATCGAAGCCCGCGGCGGGAACGAGGCGGATTTCGCGAAATCCGCCAATGAGTTGCTCAAGCTCAAGGGCCGGGTCGAGTTGATGCCCCCAGGAACCTTGCCCAATGATGGCAAGGTGATAGAGGATACCCGCAGCTACGAATGATTCGGTTGCCTTGGAAGGGTTCCCCGAGAAACGGCTGAAACGCCTGGTCGCAGCGGTTCAGCGAATCATGACGTAGCTGCCCGGCGCCTTTCCAAGAGAGGGGTAACCTGCGTCGGGGGCACCCATGGGGGGCGGATCGATCGGATCGCCGCTATGCACGCTGAGCCACTTGGTCCATTCCGGCCACCAGCTTCCTTCTTGCGGGGCATGGCTGGCCAGCCATGTGTCCGGATCCATGTAAAGCGCGCCGGGTTTGCGGTGTCCGATCCGATAGTGGCGGCGCGGATGGCCCGGTTCGGACACGATGCCGCCGTTATGGCCGCTCGATGTGAGCAGGAAGCGAAAATCAGAAATCGTGAACAGCTTGGTTTTGTAGACCGAGCGCCATGGCGCGATGTGGTCGGTCTCGGTGCCAACGACAAACAATGGTGCCGAAATGTCGCGCAGTACGATCACTCTGCCGTCGACTGCGAAACGACCAGCGGCCAGGCGGTTCTCCATGAATAGACCGCGCAGGTATTCCGAATGCATGCGCGCGGGCATCCGGGTGGCATCGGCGTTCCAGACGCCCATGTCGGTCTCGTTTTCCTCGATCCCGAGCAGATAACGGCGCACAGCCCGTTGCCAGACAAGATCTTCGGATCGGATTGCCTTGAAGGCGCCAACCATCTGGTCCGAATCCAGATACCCCTGATCGCACATCAGATCCTCGAGCAGCGACACCTGGCTCTCATCGAGGAACAGCATGAGCTCTCCGGGCTGTGAAAAGTCGGTCTGCGCTGCGAGAAGTGTTATCGATGCGAGCCGGTCATCACCATCGCGCGCCATGGTGGCTGCTGCGATAGACAGGATCGTTCCACCAAGACAGTAGCCGCAGGCATGGATCTTTTCGTTTCCAGTGATGGTCGAGACCGCCTCGATTGCCGCCATCACACCGTCAGTTCGATAGTCATCGAGGCTGACGTCACGCAACTCCGGGCCGGGGTTGATCCATGACATGCAGAAGACAGTGAAGCCCTGCCCCACCAGATAATTGATAAGAGAATTTTCTGGCCGCAGGTCGAGGATGTAGTATTTCATGATCCAGGCGGGCACGATCAGTACCGGTTCTGCCCGCACGGTCTCGGTTTGCGGCGCATACTGGATCAACTCGAAAAGGGCATTGCGATAGACCACCTCGCCTTTCGTGGCGGCGAGTTCGTGGCCGACTCTGAATTTCGACGACGGGGCAGCTTCCTCATGCCTCAGGTTGCGCAGCAGATCCTCGGCTGCATGGACTGTCCCTGCAAGCAGGCTGTGACCGTTGCTTTTCAGGGCGCTTTCAATGACCTCGGGGTTGGTGAGGGGGCCGTTCGAGGGCGAAAGCGTGTCGAGCGCCTGCTGCGCCATAAAATGCACACGGTTTGCGTCCTGACGCCTCATGCCGGGGATGTCATCAGTGGCGTGGTTCCACCAGTCGTGGCTTGCCAGAAAGGACTGTTGCATGGCACGGAACGGCGGGCGCGACCAGCCAGGATGGAGGAAACGATGATCGTTCGGTCCGGGCTTGAAAGGCGGATCGCTTTCTGGGTCTGCGGTCATGTCTGCGGCGAGTTTGCCCACCGACTCAATGGCATGTTGTGCAAGTTCCAGCTGTCGTCCCGGGGCGCGTGCCATATGCATTGCCCAATCGAGCCATGCCCCGGCCGCAGCCTGTGGCGACACGCCGCCGGTCATCCGCGCGAGCGTCGCCCGCAATGCGCGGTCGAGCCCGTCATGGGGGTGCGCTTGCGAGTCATCCGGATCTTCGACGTTGCGATGATCGGGCAGTCCGGCGCTAGGCGGCGTTGCTGAAAGTGGTTTGCGGGGTTGTGAGGTCATGGCGCGATTCGGCTCCGTGGTATCTGCTTCGCAGGTAGATCACTCTATACACTCAATTCATGTCATTCAGGTGATTTGCCTCCAGATGGCCATGTCGCTGGCGGAATTCTAGGTCGCAAACAAAAGAACCGCCCGAAAAACGGGCGGTTCAAAACTTCAGGCCGTATACAAGGACGAGCTGACAGCTCAGCCTTGGCGAGCCTTGAAACGGCGTTGGGTCTTGTTGATCACGTAGACGCGGCCCTTGCGGCGCACGACGCGGCAATCGCGGTGGCGGTTCTTGAGCGAACGCAGCGAGTTCTTGACCTTCATCGGTCTCTCCTATCTGTCGCGGCGTGGGCCTTCACGCCATTTCTGTTCCGGGTGCCCCGGGTGAGTCATTCGATGGTGGGCGGTACTGGGATCGAACCAGTGACCCCTACGATGTCAACGTAGTGCTCTACCGCTGAGCTAACCGCCCAAGAACCGGCACGAACCCGGCCCAAAAAATCGGGCGCGGGAAAATCCGCGCCAGTCCGGGAGCTTATAAAAGGAGTTGACGGGGGGATCAAGGGCTTTTGAAACACCGGTTGATTGCGTAATGATGGATCATCAGGAGGGCCGATGCCGAAGGTTGCCTACGATCTCATTCTCCCCGAACACCGGACGACTTCGGTGGTGTTCGCTTCGCCTCATTCGGGGCGGGATTACCCGCGGACGTTCCTGCGGCGGACGGTTCTGGACGCAAAATCCATCCGGACCTCGGAAGATGCCTTTGTCGACCATCTCTTTGACTGCGCTCCGGAATTCGGCGCCCCGTTCCTGCGTGCCGGGGCGCCGCGGGCCTTTGTGGATCTCAACCGCGGGGCCGAGGAACTGGATCCGGCCCTTATCGAAGGTGTGCCAAGAATTGGACACAATCCGAGAATTGCCTCGGGTTTGGGGGTGATCCCGAGGGTGGTGGCCAACGGCAAGGCGATCTATCGCGGCAAGTTGCCCCTGAAAGAGGCGCAACGGCGGCTCGATACCTATTGGCGACCCTATCACCGGATTCTTCAACACCAGCTTAACGAGGCGCATGCGCTGTTCGGTGAGGCGATTCTCGTCGACTGTCATTCGATGCCGCATGAGGCGCTCGACACGATCACCCGCGGCCTGCGGCAACGCCCCGAGGTGGTGATCGGCGATCGCTTCGGTGCCTCGGCCTCGGGCCAAGTGGTCGAGAGAATCGAGGCGGCGCTTGGCGCGGCAGGATTGACGGTGGTGAGAAATGCCCCGTTTGCAGGGGCTTACATCACCCAGACCTATGGCCGGCCGGCGCGCCGCCAGCACGCGATCCAGATCGAGATCGACCGTTCGCTGTATATGAACGAGCAGATGATCCGACCAAACGGTAACTTCAACGCCTTTCGCAAGATGATGCGCGGGATCGTGGCCGAGATCAGCGCCATTGGCAGCCGCGAAGACCGGCTCGCGGCAGAGTGAACACCTGGTTAACCAGGCGTCCCACATGATTAACGGGCCAAGTGGCCGCACAGGCAGGGGGGTGATGTCCGGCTGCTGCCCGGCTGCCGGGCGTGCACCGCCGCAGTGCGGCGTAAGTGAAGAGAAAACAACTGAATCATGCGTTCGGTGGGCCGCCGCCCGGGCAAACGCCCGCCCACCCACCCCGTTTGCCCGGGCGGCTTTTCCCGGACCGATACGGTGTCTTGCAGGCGAGGGCGGTGCGATCGAGTATTTGGACCAAGAAAGAGAGCAAGGTCGGGGAACGGTCCTGAGCGTGGTGTTCCTTCTTGGAAAAAATACTCAATAGCACATGCGATGTTTCAAGCCCGACATGCAGGTTGGGGCACATCGGTCCAAAAGGTGCGGTGCCGAGCTTGCTCGGCACCGCACCCGCCGCGACGCGCGGAACGCGCGGCGCAAGACCTTGTTTCAGCCGAAGACCTTGGTCAGGGCCTTGTCGACGGCTTCGGTGATCTCGTCGATGTCGTCGGGTGTGGCGATCAGCGCGGGCGAGAAATAAAGGGTGTTGTTGAACCCGCGCACCGAGCGGTTGGTGGAGCCGATGATCACGCCTTGCGCGCCGCATTCGGCGAGGACCTGGGCGACCTGTTTCTCGCTGACCGGCTCCTTGGTGGCGCGATCGGCCACCAGCTCGGCACCGAGGAAAAGGCCCTTGCCACGCACGTCGCCCACGACGCGATGTTTTTCCATCAGTGCCTGGAGGTTGCCCATCATCCGATCACCCATCGCGGTGGTGTTTTCGAGCAGGCCCTCGTCCTCGATGATTCGCATGTTCTCGAGCGCGGCGGCGGGGCCGGCGGTGCAGCCGCCGAAGGTCGAGATGTCGCGGAAATAGTTCAGGGGATCGTCGGCGTCGTCCTTGAACATCTCGAACACCCGCTCGGTGGTCACGCAGCAGGCGATGGCGGCATAGCCCGAGGCGACACCCTTGGCCATGGTCACGAAATCGGGCTCGATCCCGTAATGCTGATAGCCGAACCAATGCGTGCCGGTGCGTCCGACGCCGCAGACAACCTCGTCGATATGCAGCAGCACGTCATATTTGCGGCAGATTTCCTGCACGCGTTGCCAATAGCCTTCTGGCGGCGTGATCACGCCGCCACCGGCGGTCACGGGTTCAAGGCAGAGCCCGCCCACCGTGTCGGGGCCTTCGCGCAGGATCACCTCTTCGATCTGGTTCGCGGCCCATTCGCCATAGCTTTCGGATTCGGGGTTCCAGCCTTCTTGCGCGCGGTATTCCATGCAATGGGGCACGCGGATGAAATCGGGGACGAAGGGGCCGTATTGGATGTTGCGCTCGTCCTGCCCGCCGGCCGACATCGTGGCGATGGTGCCGCCGTGGTAATCGCGATCGCGGTAGAGGATCTTGGTCTTCTTGCCGCCATGGCGCTTGTGGGCGATCTGGCGGATCATCTTGAACGCCTTCTCGTTCGCCTCGGACCCGGAATTGGTGAAGTAGACCCGGCTCATGCCGGGCATTTTCGAGATCAGCTTCTCAGAGAAGAGCGCACCGGGGACCGATCCGGCGGAGCCGGCGAAATAGTTGAGCTTGATCAGCTGGTCGCGCACGGCGTTGGCGATGGATTCGCGGCCATAGCCCACGTTGACCGTCCAGACGCCGCCCGAGACGGCATCGAGGAATTCCTTGCCGTTCTGGTCCCAGACGCGCATGCCGCGGCCTTCGATGATGACGCGCGGTTCGCCGGTCTCGAAGGGTTTGTGCTGGATCAGGTGATGCCACACATGGGCGCGGTCGGCGTCCACCACGTGGGAAAGGTCATTCTGGCTGAGGGTTCCGTCCATGATGTGTCTCCGGGCAGAAGGGCGCAGCCCGGGAAATCGGGCGCGCCGTGATAATCGGTTCCATTCATATCACAGCCGTATTCACATGTGAATCCATAGGGCCAGGGGCGCAAATCTATAGGTCCAGGCTGTGGCGGCGCGCGCCAAGCGGTCCTGAAAAGTCCGGATGGGGAGATTCCGCTGAAAGAACCGGCCAACCCCTTGCATAACGGGAGCGAGAGAGCCCGATCCGGCGCGCAGGCGCTTTAGTTCACCGTTTGGTTCAGCGTTGTGGTACAATGGCCAATCGTAACGAATAACAGGAGTATGTGACATGACTTTCTTCAAACCTTTGCTGGCTTCGGCTTTCGGGCTCTGCGCGATGACCCAGGTTGCCATGGCTCAGCAGGTCACGGCCACGACCGTGGTCGGCCAGAGCGGATCGAGCGCGTATCCCGTGGTGGTCGTGGGCAGCAATGGGCGGACCTATCATTGCCGTGCCCCCGTGGAAACGGTGGAGGGGCAACTGGTGCGCCGCTGTGTTTCGGCGAATGCCGGGGGCACCGGCTTGGGCACCCAAACCGCCGGAGTAGCGGTCGGTGTGGCGTCGGCGCTGGCGTTTATCGCGGTGGTCTCATCCGACGGGACGTGATCGAAGCACGCCTGTGACGATCTAACAAACGCCGTCGCGCTTGCGAGACGCGGCGGTGGATTCAGGCTGGCCTTTCGGCAGTGGCCGGATGAAGCTGAGTGCATGGAGGATGCCCATGCACGACCAGGATCGCAAGCTATTGCAACAGATGTTCGAGGCGGCGGTGCACGCGGCCGAACCGGGAGCGGCGATGCGCCCTTTCCTGCCTGCGCGACCCGCGGGGCGGGTGGTTGTCGTGGGGGCGGGCAAGGGCGCGGCGCAGATGGCGGCAGCGCTGGAAGAGTTGTGGGTGGGGCCACTGGAGGGCGTGGTCGTCACCCGCTACGGATTCGGGGTGCCGACGCGCAGGATCCGGGTACTCGAGGCGGCGCATCCGGTGCCGGACGCGGCCGGGCTGGCGGCGAGCGAGGCGCTGTTCGCGGCGGTCGAAGGGTTGGGGCCGGATGACCTTGTGATCGCGCTGATCACCGGGGGCGGGTCGGCCTTGCTCGCGGCGCCGGTTGCGGGGTTGGGCCTGGCCGACGAGGTGGCACTCAACGAGGTACTCTTGTCCAGCGGGGCGCCGATCGGGGCGATGAACGCGCTGCGCCGGATGCTGAGCCGGGTGAAGGGCGGGCGGCTGGCGCAGGCGGCGCATCCGGCGCGGGTGGTGAGCCTGATCGTGTCGGATGTGCCCGGCGATGACCCGGCGCAGGTGGCGAGCGGGCCGACGGTTCCCGGCGCGGGCGGGCGTGCGGCGGCGCTGGCGGCGTTGGAGCAGTTCGGGATCGCGTTGCCCGAGCGACTCGGGGCGGCTCTGGAGCAAGGTGAAGAACCGCCGCGCCCGGATGATCCGGGTTTCGCGCGGGACGAGGTGCATGTGATCGCGAGCGGGGCGAAATCGCTGGAGGCGGCGGGGGCTGTGGCGCGGGCAGCGGGGTTCACCCCGGTGATTCTCTCGGATGCGATCGAGGGCGAGGCGCGCGAGGTGGCGAAGGTTCACGCGGCGATCGCGCGCGAGGTGGTGCTGCGGGATCGGCCCTTTGCGCGGCCGGTGGCGATCCTTTCGGGTGGGGAGACCACGGTGACGCTGCGCCGCACGGGTGGGCGCGGGGGTCGCAACAGCGCGTTCCTGCTCAGCCTGGCACTGGAGATCGAGGGGCTGGACGGCATCGCCGCCATGGCCGCCGATACCGACGGGGTGGATGGCAGCGAGGACAATGCCGGGGCCTTTGCCGATGGCACGAGCGCGGCGCGGATACGGGCGGCGGGGGTGGACCCCGGGGCGGCGCTGGCGCGTGACGATGCGTGGAGCGCCTTTGCCGCCGCGGGGGATCTTTACGTCACCGGCCCCACGGGGACCAATGTGAACGATCTGCGGGTCATTCTGATCCGCTGAGGCAGCCGGCCATGGTGTCGGCCAGATCGGTCAGGAGCGCGGAATAGAAATCCGGCCCCGGTTCGAGGTCGCCGCCCAGCGGGTCTATCACGGCGGCGCGCACCGGGGTGCCTTCGGTCAGCGTGGTGACGAGGCCAGGGTCGAATTGCGGCTCGGAAAAGATGCAGACAACGTCGTGTTCCTCCAGCGCCTCTTGCAACTCGGCAAGGCGGCGCGGCCCCGGGGACGACGCATCGACGGGCGAGATCGCCGCGGTGGACGACATGTCGAAACGGGTTTCGAAATACTGGTAGGCGTCGTGAAAGACGACGAAATTGCGGTCCTGCACCGGTGCCAGCCGCGCGGCGATATCGGTTTGAAGGCCGTCGAGTCTTGCACGGGCCTTGGCCGCGTTGGCCCGGTAGAGGTCGGCGGCATCGGGATTGGCCGCGGCCAGCGTTTCGGCGATGACGCCAAGCCAGAGTTGCGCATTGACCGGGTCGAGCCAGGCATGCGGGTCGGTGTCGCCGTGATCATGTGCGTGGTCGTCGTCGTGCGCGTGGTTTTCGTCGGCGTGGTCATGGCCGTGATCATCGCCGTGCGCATGGTCTTGGTCGCCATGATCGTGGTCGTGATCATTGTCGTTCCCATGATCGTCATCATGCGCGTCGACAAAGACCGCCCGGTCCCGGCGGGAGTGGAGCACGGCGCCGGGCACTTCAAGCAGGGGCAGCGATGTGGCATCGGGGGCAAGGGTTGCGATGCTCTCGGTCATGCCGGGCGACATGTCGGGGCCCATCCAGATCACGATGTCGGCGTCTTGCAGAAGCTGCCCCTCGGACGGGCGCATGGCATAACCGTGGGGCGAGGCGCCCGGGCGCATGAAAAAGCCGATCTCGGCCTGATCGCCCGCGACCTGTGCAATCAGCGACTGCACCGCGGCCAGATCGGTGGCGATGCGCGGGGCGTCGGCGCGGGCGGGCAGGGTCGTGGCGGGAAGGGTGGTCAGGAGCAGCGGGAGGATATATCGAAGCATTCGGAGACTCGCTTGGTGAATGATGGAACTGGTGGACGGTTTAACTGTAATAGTATAACAAAACAACATGAAAAAACCCGATCGGCAGGAAATGCCCCCCGTGGGCCTGGTGGCGCATGATCACGCCGCCTGTGTGGCCAGCGCCCTTGCGCAGGCCGAAACGCGCTGTGCCCAAGAGGGGTTGCGCATGACCCCGGTGCGGCGCCGGACGCTGGAAATCCTGCTGGAAAGCCATGTTGCGATGGGGGCTTATGACGTGTTGGCACGACTGGCGGCCGAGGGGCTGGGCGACAAGCCGCCCGTGGCCTATCGCGCGCTGTCGTTCCTGGTCGAGCACGGGTTCGCGCACCGGATCGAAAAGCTCAACGCCTTTGTCGCGTGCAGCCATCCGGGCGAATCGCACGAGGCGGTGTTCCTGATCTGTCGCAAGTGCCACAAGGTGGGGGAGGCCAATCTGGCCCAGCCGATCAGCGGCGAGATCGGGCACGACGGGTTTCGGGTCGAGCGCATGGTCATCGAGGCCGAGGGCCTGTGCCCGGACTGCCAGCGACTGGAGGCGGCATGAGCCTGATTGCGGCCGAGGGCCTGTCGGTAGCCTATGGCGATTCGGTGGTTTTGCGGGATGTGGATTTCGCCGTCGAGCCGGGCGAGATCGTCACCATCGTGGGGCCGAACGGGTCGGGCAAATCGACCCTGTTGCGGGCCCTGATGGGGGCGGTGGCACCATCGCGCGGCACGGTGCGCCGCAAGCCGGGGCTGCGGGTCGGCTATGTGCCGCAAAGCCTGTCCATCGAGTCGACCCTGCCGATGACGGTTCGGCGCTTCATGGACCTGCCACGGCGCGCGCCGGGAGACACGGCCGAAAAGGCGCTGGAACGGGTGGGCGTGGCGCATCTGGTCGGGCGGCAGCTGCGCGGCCTGTCGGGCGGGCAGATGCAAAGGGTGTTGCTGGCCCGTGCCATTCTCAACGCGCCCGAGATCCTGTTGCTGGACGAGCCGACGCAGGGGCTGGATCAGCCGGGATCGGCGGATTTCTATCGCATGATCGAGCGGCTGCGCGGCGATCTGGGCTGCGCGGTGGTGATGGTGAGCCACGAGTTGCACGTGGTGATGAGCGCCAGTGACAGGGTGATCTGTCTCAACGGTCATATCTGTTGCCAGGGCACGCCCGCGGTGGTGCGCTCTGCGCCCGAATACCGGGCGCTGTTCGGCACCGGCACGCATGGGGCGCTCGCGCTTTACCGGCATGATCACGACCATGACCACGATCATCATGACCACGATCATGCGTCCGATGACCGGGAGCCGGTGTGATGCTTGACGATTTCCTCGTGCGGGCGGCCCTTGGTGCCATGGGCGTGGCGATTGCGGCTGCCTTGCTGGGCTGTTTCGTCGTGTGGCGGCGGATGGCCTATTTTGGTGACGCCACGGCCCATGCGGCGATTCTCGGGGTGGCGCTGGCTCTGGGATTCGAGATCTCGATCTTTGCCGGGGTTCTGGTGGTTGCACTGGCCATGGCGCTGTCGATTTCGGCCCTGTCGGGACGCGGGCACGCGATGGATACGAGCCTTGGGGTGATGGCCCATGCGGCGCTGGCCTTTGGCCTTGTCGCGGTTGAACTTCTGCCCGGGGCGCAGGTCGATATCGAAGCCTATCTTTTCGGCGATATCCTGGCTGTGTCGCGGAGAGACCTGATGGTGATCTGGCTCGGCGCCGGGCTGGTGGCGGCGGGCCTCTTGTGGCGCTGGCAGGCGCTTTTGACGACGACGCTCAACCCCGAACTGGCCATCGCGGGCGGGCTGAAACCGGCGCGTGAGGAGCGGCTTCTGATTCTCGCACTGGCCGTGGTGGTGGCGGTGGCGATCAAGGCGGTGGGGGCGCTTTTGATCACCGCGCTTCTGATCATTCCGGCGGCGGCGGCGCGCCCGTTCGCACGCACGCCCGAGGGTATGGCGGCGCTGGCAGTGTTGCTGGGCGTGGGCTCGGCTCTGGGCGGGTTGGCGGTGGCATGGCAACTCGATACGCAGGCGGGACCGACCATCGTTTGCGTTGCCGCGATCCTGTTCGCGGTGTCGATCCTGCTGTCACGGGGGATCGTCTCGCGCGGGTGAGCCATAGGCCCCCGCGATTGTGGCGGGACCGGACCGGATTTCGCCACAATTGAGAATGACGCGGACAATTTGGCCATGCCGGGGTCAAACTATGGCCCGCTCCGCCTGTTCTTTTCCAAAGCTGAAACAGACCGGGAGCCCGTCATGCGGTCGATCGGTGCATGGTTTCGGCTTCAGGACGGACGGGTCAACGAGTCATGGCAACCGCATCACAGCTTTCGATCGACACCGGCGCATCTGCGGATGATCTCTTTAACGAGATTTTCGGCGAGGGCGTGACGCTCGTGTCGTCCTCGCTGGCGGGGGATGCGGTGCAGTCGGGGATCTTTACCGGCGCGCTGGAGACGCTGGACGGTATTTCGCCCAGCGATAGCGGCGTGATCCTCTCGACCGGCAATGCAACCGATTTCACGCAGGAGTCGGGCGATCCCAATGTCTCGGCCGGGACCAGCACCGACACGGCGGGCGGTATCGACGGGGATGCCGACATGAACGCGGTGTCCGGGGTGAACACCTTCGATGCGGTGATCATGGAGGCCGTGTTCATTCCCGATGGCGATTACCTGACGATGAGTTTCGTCTTTTCGTCCGAGGAATATCTCGAATATGTCGATGGCGGGGTGAACGATGCCTTTGGCGTCTGGGTCAATGGCAGCAAGCTCGACCTCTCGGTGGGGTCGGGCGACGTGTCGATTGACACGATCAATGACTCGGAGACGCCGAACCTTTATGTCGACAACCCGGACGCGGATGACCTCCATAATACCGAGATGGACGGGTTCACGGTTGCGCTGACGCTCAAGGCGCCGGTCAATCGCGGCGAAGAGAACGATATCAAGATCGGCCTCGCGGACGGGGGCGACGCGGCCTATGATTCCAACGTCCTGATCATGGGCGACTCGGTCCAGACGGTGATGATCGCGCAGGATGACGAGGTGAACATCCTGCCGGACACCACGCGCAGCTATGACATCCTGGCCAACGATATCAGCGAATACGGCGATCCCGACCTCACCATCACCCATATCAACAACGAGGAAGTGGCGGTTGGCGAGACCGTGACCCTGCCCACGGGGGAACAGATCACGCTCAACCCGGATCAGACGGTCACGGTGCAGAGCACCGGCACGCTGGGCAGCGAGAGTTTCACCTATGGCGTGGCGGACAGCGCGGGCAATGCCGATATCGGCGTGATGACGCTCAACACGGTGGCCACGCTGCCGCTGGATCACGTGGTCGAGGGCACGGCGAATGACGATCTGATCGACGCCGATTACACCGGTGACCCCGATGGCGACATGGTCGATGCGGGCGATGCCGCGGACGGGTCGGACAATGACCTGATCGACGCAGGCGCGGGACATGACACGGTACGCGCGGGGATGGGCGATGACGTGGTTCTGGGCGGGGCCGGCGATGACAGCGTTTTCGGCAACTCGGGTGACGACACGCTGTTTGGCGGGGAGGGCGACGATTCGCTTTTCGGCGAGTTGGGCAACGACCGGATCGAGGGCGGCGAGGGAAATGATCACCTTGAGGGCAACGAGGGCAGCGACACCATTTTCGGTGGCGCGGGCGACGACTGGATCCGCGGTTCCTATGACGATGACGAGCTCTGGGGGGGCGAGGGCGACGATTATCTTTGGGGCGGCTATGGCGACGACCTTTTCGTTATCGAGGACAGTTTCGGCAATGACACGATCGACGCCGAGAACGAGGACGAGGTCGAGGGTGACACGCTCGACCTGAGCCGGGTGACCAGCGATCTCACGCTTGATCTGAGCCACGTGAACCCCGGGATCGGGACATTCACCGATGGCACCGCGACCGCCGAATTCGACGGGGTCGAGAACATCGTGCTGGGCGGTGGGCGCGACACGCTGATCCTCGCCGATCTCGGCGGGGCCGACCGGGTGGAGGGGTTCGAGGCGCCGGTCGACAATGGTGACGGCACCTATAGCGGCGTCGACATGCTGGACGTCTCCGGCATGACCGATGGCGAGGGCAACCCGGTCAACGTGGCGAATGTCACCGTCACCGACACCAATGGCGACGGCAGCGGTGACGCGTTGCTGGAATTTCCCAATTTCGGGGAGAGCCTGACCCTGGTGGGGGTGCCGGTTTCGGCGGTCGGTAGCGAGGCGCAACTGATCGCGATGGGCATTCCCGATGTGGCCTCGGATCACATTGTCGAGGGCACGGCAGGCGACGACCTGATCAACCTCGATTACGAGGGCGATCCCGAGGGTGACCGGATCGACGCGAGGGATGCGGCGGACGGGTCGAACGACGACATGGTGGTCGCGGGCGATGGCGACGACACGATCGACGCGGGGGCCGGTGACGATACCATTTACGGCGGCTCCGGTGACGACGAGATATTCCTTGACGGGTCGATCCAGAACGACGTGATCCATGGCGGCGAGACCGGCGAGACGCTGGGCGACCGGATCAATTTCTCGGCCGTGTCGGATGACATCACGATCAGTTTTGCCGCCCCCGAGGAGGGCACGCTTACCGACGGGGATTCGACCACGCAATTCTTCGAGATCGAGGAATTCCAGATGGGCACCGGCAATGACAGCGTTGCCGGCTCGGACGGCGCGGAAAAGATCATCGGCAATTCGGGCGATGACACGATTCTTGGTGGTGGTGGCGACGACACGATCTTTTCCGGGTTCGACGATGACTCGGTGGAGGGTGGTGACGGGGACGATTCGATCCTCTCCGGGGCCGGGGCGGACACGGTTGCAGGGGGCGCGGGCGATGACCGGCTCGACCTGGGGCCGGATGATGGCGATGTCGATCTCGTCGTTCTGGCAGACGGCTCGGGACAGGACACGGTGTCCGGGTTCGAGGGACCGATCGACAATGGCGATGGCACATTTACCGGGCAGGACCGGGTCGACGTGTCGGCGCTCAACAACGCTGCGGGCGATCCTGTCACGACGAACGACGTGTTGGTCGGGGATGACGGTCAGGGCAATGCGGTTCTGACCTTTCCGGGGGGGGAGACGGTCACGCTTGTCGGGCTCGCACCCGGGGATGTGAAAGATCCGGCGGCCCTGGGCGCGATGGGCATTCCGCTGACACCGCTTGACCACGTGGTCGAGGGCACGGCGGGCGATGACCTGATCGATGCGGATTACGTGGATGATCCCGAGGGCGACCGGGTCGATGCGAATGACGCTGCCGACGGGTCGAACGACGATGTGATCGAGGCCGGGGCGGGTGACGACACCGTGTTTGCCGGCCTGGGCGACGATACGGTTTATGGTGGTGAAGATAACGACGAACTGTTCGGTGAGGCGGGTCACGACCAACTGTTCGGCGAGACGGGCGATGACAGGCTTTTCGGAGGTGATGGTGACGACAGCCTCTTCGCCGGCGACGGCGACGACGTGCTGATCGGTGGCGGAGGGGCGGATTCGCTCGATGGTGGCGCGGGTGCCGACACGATCGAGGCGGCCGAGGGGGACGTGGCCCATGGCGGAGACGGCGACGACCTGTTCCTCGTGTCGGATCTGGGTGAACCGGGGGCGTCAACCATCGACATCGTCGGTGGCGAGGGCGACGAGAAAGATGGCGATACGCTCGATTTCCAGGGGCTGACACATTGGGATGACGTCACCTTCGGCAATACCGAACCGGGTGCGGGGGGCGGTCTGAGCGGGAACGCGGTTCTGGCGGATGGCACGGTCGTCGATTTCAGCGAGATCGAGAACGTCATCATCTGTTTCACCGCGGGCACGCGGATTGCCACGGCGCGGGGCCTTTGCGAGGTGCAGGATCTGCAAGTCGGCGAGATGGTTTTGACACGCGATCACGGGCTTCGACCGCTGCGCTGGGTCGGGCGCCGGACGGTGCCGGCGCGGGGCAGCCTTGCGCCGATCCGGTTCGATGCCGGTGTCGTGGCCAATGAGCGGCCGCTCGTGGTGTCGCCGCAACACCGGATGCTGATCCGCAGCGCCGAGGCCAGTCTCATGTTCGGCGAGAGCGAGGTTCTGGCCAGTGCCAAGCACCTGGTCAATGGCGGATCGGTGCGCCGGGTGCCGGGGGGCGACGTGACCTATGTGCATATCCTGTTCGACCGGCACGAGATCGTCTATGCCGAGGGGGCGCCGAGCGAGAGCTTCTTTCCCGGCGATATCGGGCTGGAAGCGGTCGACGCGGCGGCGCGCGAGGAGCTGTTCACGATCTTTCCCGAATTGCGCAGTTCCGCGGGAAACTTTGGCGACACGGCGCGAATGTGCCTGCGCGCGCGTGAAAGTCGCCTTCTGCGGCTGGAATGATGCCCGCCACGAGGCACTTGCCGAATGCAGGGCATGGCGCGGCGGGATTGCATGTCGGCAGGGAGGGCGCGGTCAGATTTCCTTGCGCGCCCTGAGAGCTGCGGAAATCGTGCCGTCGTCGAGATAGTCCAGTTCGCCCCCGATGGGCACGCCCTGGGCCAGCGAGGTGAGCCGCACCCGGCTTTCAAGCTGATCGGCGATGTAATGGGCCGTGGTCTGGCCGTCGACGGTGGCGTTGAGGGCGAGGATCACCTCGGCGATGCCTTCGGTGGATACACGGTCGATCAGCCGGGGGATACGCAGATCCTCGGGGCCGATGGCATCGAGTGCCGAGAGCGTGCCGCCGAGCACGTGATAGCGCCCCTTGAACCCGCCCGCGCGTTCCATCGCCCAGAGATCGGCCACGTCCTCGACCACGCAAAGCTCGCCATTGGCGCGCTGCTCCGATGCGCAGATGTCGCAGACATCCGAGGTGCCGATATTGCCGCAACTGACGCATTCGCGGGCGGTTGCGGCGACTTCTTGCATGAGATCGGCCAGGGGCGAGAGCAGGAGCGCGCGTTTGCGGATGAGATGCAGCACCGCGCGCCGTGCCGAGCGCGGGCCGAGGCCGGGCAGCTTGGCCATCATCTCGATCAGGGCGTCGATGTCGCGGGTTGAGCTCATGGTCGGGCGCCGTGCCTGTGGGTGGTGCGGGAGCGGGGGCCAGCCCCCGCACCCCCGGAGTATTTCGGGCAAGATGAAGATCAGAAGGGAAGTTTCATGTCGGCGGGCAGGCCGAGTTCCTGGGTGATCTTCGACATTTCCTCCTGTGCCTTGTCGGAGGCTTTCTGCTGGGCGTCCTTGATGGCGGCAAGGATCAGGTCTTCGACCACTTCCTTTTCCGAAGGGGCGAAGATCGAGGGGTCGATGTCGAGGGTCTTGAGTTCGCCCTTGGCGGTGCAGGTGGCCTTGACGAGGCCGGCGCCGGATTCCCCGGTGACGGTCATGCGGTGCATTTCCTCCTGCAGGTCCTCCATGCGGGTTTTCATTTCCTGCGCGGCTTTCATCATCTTCGCCATGTCGCCCATGGAGCCGAGACCTTTGAACATGCGGGTTCTCCGTTGGTTTGCGTGTCACAACAGAGATAGGCGGCGTGCAGGCAAAAGGAAAGGTCGGCATGAATGATGCCGGGCACAGCGCAGAGTGTGTGCCCGGGGTCGGTGTCAGTCCTGGCCGATCGCGGCGCGGGCGATGTCGTCGAGCATGGTCTGCACCTCCTGCATCGGGCCTTCGGGGAATTCCCGGTAGCCGATCATGACCTTCTGGTCGGGCTGTTGGGCCACGAAGATATTGTAGGGACAGAAGACGAGGTTCATCGGGTCGGCCTCCATCACCTTGCGCGACACGGCGGCCGAACAGAAGGAATAGACATCGGCCTTTTCGAAGATCGTGACGGGAGAGCCGACGTCGCCCTTGGTGCGTTCGAGCATGTCGCCCACGTGGCTGACCGCGTCGATGACGAGACCGGCATCGACAATGGCGTTTTCGAGGCCGAAGACCACGTCGTCGAAGCTGTCGTCGGTTTCATAGGTGACGACACCATCGGCGGCGAGGGCCGGGGTGGCAAGGCAGGCGGCGGTGGCCGCGGCGGCAAGGAATTTCTTCATCTTCTCCTCCCTGGAGTGTGAAGCGGGGCAGGGTTGCCCCGCCATGGGAACCACCGCAGAGTACGCCCGGGCCGCGCGGCGGCATATGATACAAATCAATATGAGAGAATATGAGATGGATTTTGCGGTCAATGTCCTGAACATTCTGGCGATGACGTTCGTGGTGGTGCTCGGGTTGGCCGCGGCACTGATCGTCGTGCTTTTCGTGATCGACCGGTTGCAGACCAGCGACGCGATCCGGCGCAATTATCCGGTGCTCGGGCGATTTCGCGGAATATTCACCACGCTGGGCGAGTTCTTCCGGCAGTACTTCTTTGCCATGGACAGGGAGGAGTTGCCGTTCAACCGGGCGCAGCGTGACTGGGTCGAGCGGGCGTCGGAGAATGTGGGCAACACCATCGCATTCGGCTCGACTCGCAACCTTTCGGTGTCGGGTACGCCGGTTTTCGTGAACGCGGCCTTTCCGCCGCTGGACGAGGAGCGCGCGGAAACGCGGCCTATGGAGATCGGGCCGTATGCGGCCCTGCCTTATCGCGCGCCGTCGATCTTCAACATCTCGGGCATGAGTTTCGGGGCATTGTCGCGCCCGGCGGTGCGGGCGCTGTCGCGCGGGGCGGCGCGGGCGGGGATCTGGATGAACACGGGTGAAGGCGGGTTGTCGCCCTATCACCTTGAAGGTGGCTGCGACATCGTTTTCCAGATCGGCACTGCCAATTATGGTGTGCGGGATGCCAACGGCAACCTTGATGACGACAAGCTGCGGGAGGTGGCGGAAAACCCCTGTGTGCGGATGTTCGAGGTAAAGCTGTCGCAGGGGGCAAAGCCGGGCAAGGGGGGCATTCTGCCCGGTGAGAAGGTGAGCGCGGAGATCGCGGCCATTCGCGGGATCGAGGCAGGCAAGCCCTCGATCTCGCCCAATCGGCATAGAGCTGTCGACGATTGGGACGATCTGCTCGACCTCGTCGGGCATGTCCGCGCGGTGACGGGCAAGCCGGTGGGGATCAAGACGGTTCTGGGTTCCAGCGATCCATGGGAGGCGTTTTTCGAGCAAGTGCTGCGGCGTGGGGTCGAACACGCACCCGATTTCATCACCGTGGACGGGGGCGAGGGTGGCACGGGTGCGTCGCCGATGCCGTTGATGGACCTGGTGGGCATGTCGATCCGCGAGGCGCTGCCGCGCATGGTGGACCTTCGGGACCGGCACGGGCTGAAAGAGCGGATCAGGATCATCGCGAGCGGAAAGCTGATGGTGCCCGGGGATGTGGCCTGGGCGATCTGCGCGGGGGCGGATTTCGTCACCTCGGCGCGAGGGTTCATGTTCTCGCTGGGCTGTATCCAGGCATTGAAGTGCAATCGCAACACCTGTCCCACCGGGGTCACGACGCATGATCCGCGACTGCAGCGCGGGCTGGTGGTCGAGGAAAAGGACCAGAGGGTTGCGCATTATGCCCGTGGGATCACGCGCGAGGTCGAGACCATCGCCCATTCTGTGGGTGTGGCCGAACCGCGTCAGATGCGGCGCCGGCATGTGCGGATCGTGCAGCCGGACGGGCGATCGGTGGCGATGAGTCGGTTGTTTCCCGCCCAGGGTATGGAGAATGGCGCGGGCGCACGGTGACCCGGCGCGATGGCGGAGGATGGGCGCCGACGCATTTGTGAAGCGGCCGGTGTTGGTCGGCAAGCCGTGTGCCACTATCTTTCGAAGGGATGACCCGAGACGGAGGTGACATGGCCCATCGCTGGAAGAATGACCTGAGCCGGGAGGACGTGACGCCCGAGAGTGTCTGGATGAATCGCCGCCGTCTCATGACGGGTGCGGCGACCGGGGCGGGGCTGGGCCTTGTCGGGTTACCGGGGCGCGGGAGTGCCGCGACGGGCGAAGAGCTTGAGCCCAACAGCTATGAAGACATCACATCATACAACAACTTTTATGAGTTCGGGGCCGACAAGGGCGATCCGAAAAAGCACGCCGGGGCGATGACCACCGAGCCCTGGAGCGTCGAGATCGACGGGATGGTCGAGCGACCGGGGCAGTATGATTTCGAGGATATCATGGCGCGGATGACCGTAGAGGAGCGCATCTATCGGCTGCGCTGTGTCGAGGCGTGGTCGATGGTGGTGCCGTGGCAGGGGTTCGAGCTGGCCGATCTGCTGGACTGGGTCGGGGTGCAGCCCGACGCGAAATACGTCGCCTTCGAGACGCTCCATCGCCCGGAAGAAATGCGCGCACAGCGCCAGCGGGGCGGCATCGACTGGCCCTATCGCGAGGGGCTGCGGCTCGACGAGGCGATGCATCCGCTCACGATCATGGCCACAGGGCTTTATGACAAGCCGCTGCCCAATCAGAACGGCGCGCCGATCCGGTTGGTGGTGCCGTGGAAATACGGGTTCAAGTCGATCAAGTCGGTGGTCAGGATCACGCTGACAGACAGCGAGCCGGAAACCACGTGGAACATGCTTCAGCCGAGCGAGTATGGCTTTTATGCCAATGTGAACCCGAAGGTGGATCACCCGCGCTGGAGCCAGGCGCGCGAGCGGGTCGTGGGGGGCGGGTTGTTCTCGCCCAAGCAGCCCACGCTGATGTTCAACGGATACGAGGACGAGGTGGCCGGCTTATACGAAGGGATGGACCTGGAGCGGTTCTATTGACGAGGGCGGCCACGGCGATCAACCGGGCGGCGCGGCGGGTTCCGCCCTCTCTTATATACGTCGCGGCAGTTCTGCATATCTTCTGGCTGTTCTGGCAGGGGCAGACCGGGGGTTTGGGGCCCGAGCCGATCAATGCGCTTGAACATGCGCTGGGCGAGACGGGGCTCAAGCTCATTGTCGTGGGGCTGGCGGTGACGCCGCTCTTGCGGTTGACGCGGGTCAACCTCGTGCGGTTTCGCAGGGCGCTTGGGCTGACTGCGTTTCTATATGTAACTGTGCATCTTCTGGTTTGGCTGGTGCTGGACGTGGGGCTTTGGTCCGAGATCTGGGCGGATATCGTGAAGCGGCCCTATGTGACGGTGGGCATGGCGGCCTTTGTCCTTCTCGTGCCGCTGGCGGTGACGTCGAACGACAGGTCGGTGCGGCGCATGGGGGCGGCGGCGTGGCGGCGGTTGCATCGGCTGGTTTACCCGGCCGCTTTGCTGGGCGCGGTGCATTTCGTGATGATCGGCAAGACATGGGCGTTGGAGCCCTTGGTCTACCTGGGTGCGATTCTGGCGCTGCTGGCCCTGCGTGCGAGTCGGGGCGGCAGAGACGTGGGTGACTCAGGGATTCGAACAGGTTTCCAGACCCGATGAATCGGATTCTTGCTGTGAATCGGGGGGCGCGGCCGACCCGACGAGGGTGACTCGCCGTCGAGTCGGGGGTGAATCGGGTGATTCAGCCGGGTGACTCGCATGAGTCTTGGGGATAAGCCTGTGGATAACCCAAGATGTGGTGGGCGGGCGAGACAAAGGCAGGGAATAATATTTCGCGGAAGGTCGGGGCCGGGAAATTTTCGATACGCAACCTGCTGTTTTCGCGGTGGAAATCGGGTTTTTGAAAAAAAGATGACGTTTCCGAAAAAAAGGGGTTGCGGCACTCGGCGGCAATACGTAAATACCCCCTCACCGAAGCAGCGAACACGCAGCAACGGGGCGCCAGACGGGCAGACGCGGAAACGCAGACGCAACGAGACGCAAGATAAATTAGAGAGAATGCAGGCGGGGCGCGCCAAAGAAAATAGGGCGCATCTCAGTTTGTTTTGTCTCACGCTCTTTGAAATCGCGAGTATCTGAAGAGATATGTGGGCGGTTTGGTTCAGTTCGATGGATCAACACCTGCATATCGACTCTCCTAGGCTTCGGCCGATCATGGAGAGGTCAGCTTCACTGTTTGTATGGACTTCGGTTTCCAATGGAGACTGAAGCACATCAGACAGATGACTTCATCCGGTTTAGCCACCGGATGAGATGTGCAGAGGTTCGAACGTCAAGGATAAGCTGGTAACAGCTTTTCAACTTGAGAGTTTGATCCTGGCTCAGAACGAACGCTGGCGGCAGGCTTAACACATGCAAGTCGAGCGAGGCCTTCGGGTCTAGCGGCGGACGGGTGAGTAACGCGTGGGAACGTGCCCTTCACTACGGAATAGTCCTGGGAAACTGGGTTTAATACCGTATACGCCCTTCGGGGGAAAGAATTTCGGTGAGGGATCGGCCCGCGTTAGATTAGGTAGTTGGTGGGGTAATGGCCTACCAAGCCTACGATCTATAGCTGGTTTTAGAGGATGATCAGCCACACTGGGACTGAGACACGGCCCAGACTCCTACGGGAGGCAGCAGTGGGGAATCTTAGACAATGGGCGCAAGCCTGATCTAGCCATGCCGCGTGAGTGATGAAGGCCCTAGGGTCGTAAAACTCTTTCGCCAGGGATGATAATGACAGTACCTGGTAAAGAAACCCCGGCTAACTCCGTGCCAGCAGCCGCGGTAATACGGAGGGGGTTAGCGTTGTTCGGA
>LJSU01000014.1 GCA_001314705.1 Rhodobacteraceae bacterium HLUCCO07 | reverse complement strand
CGCGCTATTTGGTGGCCGCTCGCCTGTGGGCTTTGCCACCTCGGGGGTGGGTCATTTTTGGATGATCACACTGGGCCACTTTTGAATGCACATTGACACATCGGGTTGTTGCGCCAGCGCCTGCAGGGCCTGCGCAGCTGCCCGTCCCTCGGCCAGTGCAGGCCCGATCGAGCCTACGGCAATGGTCAGGCCAGCGGTGATGATCGAGATCGTGGCGATCATTGTTGCAGGGTCCATGGTCAATCTCCTTCTCGCGATGTTCGGGGGTGTTCGGCATCAGGGGCAGAATCATCCGTGCGTTGGGCCCGGCTTGCAGACGCAATGTAGACCATCGCCAGAATGGCAAAGATATAGGCCTGAATCAGGCCGGTAAGCAGCCCGAGCAATTGCATGAGGATCGGAAAGAAGAAGGGCGCCACGCTGATCAGGATACCGACGATCACCGTGCCGCTCATGACGTTGCCATAAAGCCGGACCGCCAGCGCAATTGTGCGCGACAGCTCGCCGATGAGATTGAAGGGCAGCATGAACGGGCTCGGCTGAAGATAGGATTTCAGATAGCCGCGCAGCCCGCGCCGGGCGATCGAAAAGAGCGGCACAGCGATAAGCACGCATATCGCCAGCGCCGCAGTGGTCGAGAGCGACCCTGTCGGTGGCTGGTATCCCGGCAGGACGGTGAGCAGGTTGGCGGTTGCGATGAACAGGAACAGCGTGCCTATGAATGGCAGGTACCGCGCGGGGTCCGATGCGCCGACCTCGTCGATCTGGTCGCGGATGGTGGTGACCACGACCTCCAGCATGACCTGCCAGCGCGACACGGTCTCGCCCTCGCTGAGCCGCGCGGTGATGATCCACGACACCAGCACCAGCAGCGCCATGACCGCCCAGGTGAACACGATGGTGGCATTGAGCCTCAATCCCCGCCATTCGTAGAGAACCCAGGCGTCGGGGCTTATTTCCATGGCACGCGCTCCGGATTTGCAGGTTTCACAAAGCGCGTGGCAAGCAGCCGGATGGCGAAGAACCCCAGCAAGGCAAACGCAATGTCGATGGCTGTTGCACCGCTCCGAACGGCCAGCCATAGCGCGCCTGCAAGCAAACCCGCGCGGAACAACCCCATGGCCGCGAAGAGCCAAACGCTCAGACCCGCGGTCAGGATACGCACCGCGCCCCATAGCACGCCCATGTAGAGCAGACCGAATACGCCCCCGGCCAGTATCGCGAGGCCCGCCGTCATGTCGCGTTCCCGGCTACCGGGCGCAGCATCATCCCGACAATGGCCGGACCGATGATGCAGGTTACGATACTTGCCAGGACAGCGGCGTTGTAAAGGACTTGCGGCACAGCCCATGGACCAAGCGTCAATCCGAAGAGCATGACCAGCAGAAAAATCTCGGCGCGCGGCACCATGCTGAACCCGATCAGCGCGCCCTGCCGCCACCCACACATGGCCGCCGCAGGCAGACCCGCGCCCAGGAGCTTGCCAATCAAGGCCATACCGGCAAGGGCAGCTGCAAGTCCCATGCCCTCAACCGGCACGCTGATATCTACCGAAAGCCCTATGGCGACGAAAAAGAATGGTCCGAACACAGTGAGCAGAGTGCCGAACGCCTCGTCGATGCTTCGCTCCGCCGGGTCGCGGCTGAAAGCCAGCCCCGCGAAGAGTGCGCCAATGGCCATCGAAAGCCCCATGAACTCGGCCATGGAGGCGATCACGAAGGCCGCGCCGGTCGCAAGAACAATCGGCCCGTCTGTTGGTGACAATTTTGCAAAACCGTCCGAAAGCGGTTTTTCCAGCCAGCGCGAAAAAAGGTAACAGGCGACGCTGAACAGGGCCGTCAGCATCAGCTGTATCGCCCCAGCTTTCAGTGCCGGCGCAAGGATCGCGGCCCCTTCAGGCTGTTTCAGCAGGGGCCCCACAGCGAACAACACGCTGAGCAGCACCACGGCCGAGACATCGTCCAGTTCCGCCGCATCCAGCAGCAGGGCACCGGTGTCGCTGTCGAGTGCGCCTGCCCCCTCCCAGATCCCGGCAGAGACGCCGATACTCGTCGCGCTCGCGGCAATCCCCGTAAAGAGAGCGGGGATCAGCCCCAGCCCCGGCCACAACACCACAAGCGCAAATGCGGCGGTCCCCCCGAGCACCATGTTTGGCAACCAGATCAGCGCCGCGCGTCCGATTTGCCGGCGCAACTTGCCCAGATCGCTCTCCAGTCCGATCCGAAACAACAGCACAACGATGCCGATCTTGGCGAGGAACGGCACCTGCTCGTTCAGAGTGTCGTTCGCGAACCCGGTCGTGGTGGAGCCGATCGACAAGGCCACACCGAGCAATATGAAGCCGATCATGCTCGGCATGGAGACGCGGGCAAACACCGCGCGCATTGGCACTGCCAGCAGGGTTACCAGCCCCATAAGCAAGAGCATCGCGGCATGGTGCGCGCCGGTGTCAATCATCGCGCCCCTGCCGTTGCACCCAGAACCACGCGTTGAGCGCGCCGAGAAAGGCCCCCGCAAGAAGCAGCGCCAATGTCCATGAGGTCTCGCCCGGCCAGCGTGCGTCGATCCAGCGGCCCAGGGCGATTCCGGCGATGATCGGCACGGCAACGGCCCATCCGACGAGGCCAAACATGCCCAGCCCGCGCCATGCGCTTTGCTTGCGGCGCTTTCGGGCCTCCTGCATGCGGGCGACCTTGCGAATAATGGTCCTGGACTCGTCCTCGGGATCGCGGGTCATTGATGCGCCCCCTGCAATTCGCGGAACCGGCGGATCATGTGCGCCTCGAGTCGCGCGAGCGCCGAGCGCGCCTCGCGCTCCTGTTCGGTGTGCTGACGAAATTCGGTCTCAACCCGCTCTCGCAGATGTCCGAGGTTGTCGCTCATGATCACGTCGCGCACGGCCACCATCACCGTCGGCCCGGCTTTCACCAATGTTCCGGCATTGACCCCCACGAACTGTTCGACGCCTTTCTCGGCCTCGAAGACCAGAACCCCGGCCACCAGTTGCGTGACATGGTCCATGTGCCGCGGCAGAATACCAAAGACCCCATCCGAGGCCTCTGCCACGATCCGGTGCACGTGATCGTGCCGCGTGACCCGTTCCGGGGTGATGATCCTAAGCTCCATCCGAACCTCCTTTGTCCTCAAGGTCGTCCACCGTGCCGATCATGTAGAAATCGCCCTCGTCGCGGTCACCGAATTCACCATCGAGAATGCGCGCACTGCTCTTGACCGTGTCTTCAAGCGAGACAAGGACACCCTTGGTGCCGGTCATCGCCTCGGTGGTAAAGAAGGGCTGGGTCAGGAACCGCTCAAGCTGGCGGGCCTGCCGCACCGTGGCGCGGTCCCTTTCCGACAATTCCTCAAGCCCGAGCATCGCGATGATATCCTTCAGCTCCTCGTATTCCGCGAGTGTGTTACGCACCGCACGCGCCACGCGGTAATGCTCGGCGCTGACCGTGCTGGGCGTGAGCATACGCGAAAAGGATTGCAGCGGGTCGATGGCGGGATAGAGGCCTTCGGAGGCCTTTTTGCGCGACAGCATGATCGAGGCCGACAGATGCGAGAAGGTATGCGTGGCGGCCGGATCGGTGAAATCGTCGGCGGGCACATAAACCGCCTGGATCGAAGTCATGGCGGCACGGTCGGTCGAACAGATCCGCTCTTCTAGCTCGGCCAGTTCGGTGCCAAGTGTCGGCTGATATCCCACCCGGCTTGGCATCCGCCCGAGAAGCCCCGACACCTCAGAGCCTGCCTGCACAAAGCGAAAGATGTTGTCGATCAGCACCAGCACATCGCGGCGCTGTTCGTCACGGAAATACTCGGCCATGGTCAATGCGGCGTGACCGACGCGAAAGCGCACACCGGGACTCTCGTTCATCTGGCCGAACACCATCACCGTGTTGTCCAGAACGCCGGCCTCGCCCATTTCGCGGTAAAGCTCCTCGGCTTCGCGCGAGCGTTCGCCGATGCCGCAGAACAGGCAGACGCCTTCGTATTCGGCGACCATGTTGTGGATCATCTCGGTGATAAGAACGGTCTTGCCCACGCCCGCTCCGCCGAAAAGCCCCGCCTTGCCGCCGCGTTCGAGCGGACTGAGCAGGTCGATCGCCTTGATCCCGGTCTCGAAAATATCACCTTCGACCCGGCGCTGCGACAAAGGCACGGGATCGCGCAGGATCGGCTTGCGGGTGACATCCTCCAACGGGGCGCCATCGTCGATGGTGTCGCCGAATAGGTTGAACATCCGCCCCAGGACCGCATCCCCCACGGGCACCTCGATGGGACCGCCCGTATCCCGCACCCCAAGCCCCAGCCGCAGATCACCGGTCGGATTCATCACCAGACCGCGCGCAATGTCATGGGCGGGCAGTCCGGCCACCTCGATGGTGATTTGCGGATCGCTCATGGTGACAAGCCGCGATGCGATCATCGGCAGGCCATGCGCAAAGCGGATATCGGCGATGCCGCCCTCGATGGCAATGATATGGCCTACGTCCTTGTCCTGCACTGGAATGTGCCGCCCCCGCTGCTTGCAAGCTGAGGATAATGCAAAGTTCTGCGCGTTGACCTTGATCGAAGTTAAACCAATCCATGTCTGGCTGCCGTTTCTCAAAGACGCTTAACGCAGGTTAATGTCGAACGGCCCTATGCTCCTAAGGTTTCCAGACGTTTTTGAAAGCATGCAGGAGCGATCATGTCCGACTCTTCCGAAACGCCCCAGGATCCGGAGGCCGACCTGCAATCGCGCTTTCCGACCGCCTACACGATCCTTTTTGCGCTGATCGTTCTGGTCGCTGCGCTAACCTGGATCATCCCTGCCGGGCAATATGACCGCGAGATGAACGAGGAGGTGGGCCGCGAGGTCGCCGTGCCCGACACCTACCAGACGGTCGAGAGCAATCCGCAGAACCTGATCGACGTGCTACTTGCGCCCATCGGCGGGTTCTATGATCCCGACAGCTACGCCGCCAATGCCATCGACGTCGCGCTCTTCGTGCTGATGCTGGGCGGATTTCTGGGGGTGGTGAACGCGACCGGTTCGATCAATACCGGGATCAGGCAGTCGATGCGGGCCATGGAGGGCCGCGAGATCTGGATGATCCCGATCCTTATGACGCTGTTCGCGGCTGGCGGCACGAGTTATGGAATGGCCGAGGAAACGCTGGCCTTCTATGCGATCCTGCTACCGGTGGTGTTGCGCGCTGGTTATGATGCGGTCACGGGGGTGGCAATCATCCTGATTGGTGCAGGCATCGGTGTGCTGGGCTCCACCATCAATCCCTTTGCGACGATCATCGCCTCTGACGCGGCCTCGATCCCATTTACCGACGGGATCGTGCTGCGCTTCGTCATTCTCTTGGGCGGTCTGGCGATCTGTATCGCCTATGTCATGCGTTATGCGCACCGTGTCAAGGAGGAGCGCGGCCGTTCTGCGGTGGCGCGGCAATGGTCGGCGCATGAGCAGCATTTCCTGAAAGATGGCGACACCGCGGACGAGGACGACACCCTGAGCGGCACCCAAAAGATCATCCTGATCATCTTTGCCGCCACGTTCGGCGCGATGATCTGGGGTGTGGCGACGCAGGACTGGTGGATGGCACGCATGGGGGCGTTGTTTCTCGGCTCGGCCATCGTGATCGGCATCATAGGTCGACTGGGCGAAAAGGGCCTGACCGGTGCCTTCGTCGATGGCGCGCGCGATCTTCTGGGCGTGGCGCTGGTCATCGGGCTGGCGCGCGGGATCGTCGTGGTCATGGAACAGGGTCTGATCGTCGACACGATCCTGCACGCGGCGGCGGAGACGCTGGGCGATCTCTCCAGCGTCGCCTTCATCTCGGCGATGTTCGGCATCGAGGTCGCGATGAGCTTTTTCGTGCCGTCCTCCTCGGGCCTTGCGGTTCTGTCCATGCCCATCCTGGCTCCGCTGGCCGATTTCGCCGGGGTCGGGCGCGATCTTGTGGTGACCGCCTATCAATCGGCCAGCGGGCTGGTGAATCTGATCAACCCGACATTCGCGGTGGTGATCGGCGGGCTGGCCATCGGGCGGGTGCCCTATGACCGCTGGATCGTCTTCATCTGGCCGCTGCTGGTAATCCTGACGGTGTTCATCATGGGTGCATTGGCGGTTGGTGCCGCAATGGGAGGTGCGGCATGAGCGATATGGAACTTGGCGTGCATTCGGAAACCGGCCGACTGCGCCAGGTGATCGTCTGCAAACCCGGTCGCGCGCATCGGCGTTTGACACCGGAAAACTGCGAGCATCTTCTGTTCGACGATGTGTTCTGGGTCAAGCAGGCGCAGAAAGATCATGACGTCTTTGCCGACCTGATGCGTGGCGAGGGTGTCGAGGTGCTCGATACCGGACTGCTGCTGGGCGAGGTGCTGGACATTCCGGAAGCGCGTGGCTGGGTGCTCGACCACCGGGTCACGCCGCAGGAAATCGGAGTCGGCATGAACGACGATCTGCGCGCCTGGATGGACGAATTGCAGGGACCGGAGCTTGCCGAATACCTTATGGGCGGGCTGACTGTGGACGATCTGCCGTTCGAGCCGGCAGGCATGTTCGGATCGTATCTCGGGCGACTCGGCTTCGTGCTGCCGCCGCTGCCCAACACGCTTTTCTCCCGCGACAACAGCGCCTGGATCTATTCGGGCGTCACCCTCAATCCGATGTATTGGCAGGCGCGGCGGCCCGAGACGCTGCTGACCGCTGCGATCTACCGGTTCCACCCCAAATTCGCGGGCCGGGCCGAAGTGCTCTGGGGCGATCCCACGCACGATTTCGGCCGTGCCACGCTGGAAGGCGGTGACGTGATGCCGGTGGGCGATGGATTGGTCCTGATCGGCATGGGTGAGCGAACCTCGCCACAGGCCGTGGGTCTTCTGGCCGAGGCGCTTTTCGATCAGGGCCGTGCGACCCGCGTTCTGGCCTGCCAGCTTCCAAAATCGCGCGCCGCGATGCATCTCGATACGGTCTTCACCTTTTGCGGCGGCGAGGTGGTGACCAGCTTTACCGAGGTCGCCGCCGAAATGACGGTCTACGACCTGCACCCCGGCGAGGGGCGCGCGCCGCTTGATATCCGCCGCATCGACCGGCCGCTATTCGACGTTCTGGCCAAGGCGATGGGCCTGAAGAAGCTCACCGTCGTGCCGACCGGCGGCGCGGACACGTTCGAGGCATCGCGCGAGCAGTGGAACGATGGCAACAACGTACTGGCGCTGCGACCCGGTGTCGTTGTCGGCTATGATCGCAATGACGACACCAATGCCGCACTGCGCACCGAGGGCATCGAGGTGCTTGAGGTGCCGGGCGCCGAACTTGGGCGCGGCCGCGGCGGGGGGCGCTGCATGAGTTGCCCGACGATCCGTGACCCCGCATAGGAGCATCCCATGGCCTACAATCTCAAGAACCGCCATTTCCTGACCCTGCGGGATTTTACACCCGCCGAGATCGCGTTTCTGCTGAAGCTTTCAGCGGACCTCAAGGCCGCGAAATACGCCGGCACCGAGCGCGAATTGCTCAGGGGCAAGGAAATAGCGCTGATCTTCGAAAAGGACAGCACCCGCACCCGCGCGGGCTTTGAGGTGGCGGCCCATGATCAGGGGGCGAATGTCACATATCTCGGCCCCTCGGGTTCGCATATCGGGCGCAAGGAGACGGTGAAGGACACCGCCCGCGTGCTGGGCCGCATGTTCGACGGGATCGAGTATCGCGGCTTTGGCCAGAACGTGGTCGAGGAACTGGCTGAATACGCTGGTGTGCCGGTCTGGAACGGCCTGACGGACGAGTTCCATCCGACGCAGATCCTGGCCGATTTCCTGACGATGCAGGAACATGCGCAGAAGCCATGGCGCGAGATTGCATTCACCTTCATGGGCGACGCCGCCAACAACATGGGCGACAGCCTGCTGATCGGCGGGGCCAAGATGGGCATGGATGTGCGCCTCTGCGCGCCGCGTGCCTGCTGGCCCGACAAGGCCATAGAGACCGAGGCGCGCAACATCGCGCAGGAGACCGGCGCGCAGGTGCTGATCTCCGAGGACGTGGCCGAGGCGACGCTGGGGGCAGATTTCCTCTATACCGATGTCTGGGTGTCGATGGGCGAGCCCAAGGAAAAATGGGCCGAGCGGATCGCGTTGCTGAGGCCCTATCAGGTGACGGCGGATGTGATGGCAAACACCGGCAACCCCCGCACCCGATTCATGCATTGTCTGCCCGCCTTCCACAACGCCGAGACCGAGATGGGCGCACAGATCGAAACTGAATTCGGCATTTCCGCAATGGAAGTGACTGACGAGGTTTTCGAAAGTGCGGCCTCCATCGTCTTCGATCAGGCCGAGAACCGGCTGCATACGATCAAGGCGGTGCTTGTCGCCACATTGGGGGGCTAGGGCCATGCTGGTCGTGATCGCCCTGGGCGGCAATGCGCTGCTCCGCCGGGATCAGAGCCTGACAGCCGAGAACCAGCGCGACAATGCCCGCACAGCCGCCCGTGCGCTGGCCGAGGTGGCACGCGCCGGGCATGATCTGGTGATCACCCACGGCAACGGTCCGCAGGTCGGGCTGCTGGCGCTGCAGGGCATGGCCTACAAGCCAGATGAGACCTATCCGCTCGACATGATGGGAGCCGAGACCGAGGGCATGATCGGCTATCTCATCGAGCAGGAGCTGGAAAATGCCCTGAACCACGATCGCACGGTGGCCTCGCTGCTGACACAGGTGCGCGTTGATCCGGACGACCCGAACTTTGACAGTCCGACGAAATTCGTGGGGCCCGTCTACGAGCACGACGAAGCAAGGCGCGTGGCAGAACGGCACGCATGGTCGATCGCACAGGATGGCGAGAAATGGCGCCGCGTCGTGCCCTCGCCTGCGCCTGTCGAGATCCCGGATCTCAAGGTGATCCGACTGCTGTTGCTGCACGGCACGATCGTGATCTGCGCGGGCGGTGGTGGCATCCCGGTAATCGAGAAACCGGACGGGACCCTCACAGGTGTCGAGGCAGTGATCGACAAGGATGCAACAAGCGCTCTGCTCGCCAAAGCACTGGGGGCTGACGCGCTGCTGCTGCTCACGGATGTAGATGGCGTTTATAAAGGCTTCGGCACCGACGCGGCCGAGCGTATCGCGCGGCTGACCCCGCAGGAGGCCACGGCGCTGGACTTGCCCGCAGGCTCCATGGCGCCGAAGGTGACGGCGGGGGCGCAATTCGCGCGCGGCGGCCAGCGTTGGACCGGCATCGGCAAGCTGAGCGATGCTCTGGCGATCATCGAGGGCCGCTCGGGCACCCGCATCGCGGCATCCTGAGCCGAACAGTGTGCCGGGTGCGCGGTCGGGCTGGTGCGCCTGCGGCGCTCACCGCTCGTGGACCTCTTCACCACGGAGTCGTACGGACGTGAATGCCGTGGAACACCGATACGATTGAATGCCGCACGGCTTCTGGCTGTTCTTCGATCGCTCTTCGCAGCGCGCGAAGATCGCGGCGGATCTTCCAGCCCCATCATTCAAATACGCCGCAACTGAGGTCACGGGCAACCAGTGCGCGAGACCGCGACCTGCGGATTTGCTCAGCTATAGGAGGCTGATCCGGGGATTGCCTTGCTTTGGATCAATCCCGCTTGGGATTGCGCCAAGAGATCGGTTTTTGTATTGCTGGCCGGTCACGTGGCCTGTGGTGTGTTACATCGTTAGCTGGCGTCCCACGCCTTGATCGACGCCTCGATCTTGTCAAGCGGGAGGTTCGTCAGGTCCTTGTCGATCTCTGCCACGATAGCCGAAGCGAAGCGGTCGTCATAGGCATTGCGCATCGCACCGAGCGAGCGCGGATCCGCAATCAGGAGCAGATGACGAAACCGCCCCGCCGATCTCCATTCCAATAGTTTTTCGGCAACGTCTTCCGCAAAGCGCTCTTCGGCGACACGGTGCCAGTCGGTTTCCTGCATTGCGCTTTTTCCCCAGGATGCGACCCCACCACCTACCTTGCGCTTGGTGTCTTGCTGGCGTCCTGCGCGATCACTTGCAAGCTCGCGTGCCGGCGCGTTGGTGCTGGTTTCGTGATCGAGGACTTCCAGATGCATGAACTTCTGATCGCCGATGTTCCGCAGCAAAAGATACTTCTCGCCATCGGCCACAACCACCCAGGTGCCATATTCGAGTTTCATCGGTGTCTCCCTTGCAAAGGTTGGCCTGTCGTCTCAACTCCCCGTCCCGCATCTGTGCGATGCGCCTTGCCGGCCCCAGGCGGCTTCGACATCTTCTCTTCCGGAGCCGTTAGAGCTCAAGTTCGGTACGGCATTCTTACGGCAGGAAAAAACACTACCCAGCATGCCAACCGTATTAAACAATTGATCACCACACCTTGACGCAGGTTAAGGCGTATCCGGATCGAGAAGTGGCATCCATCCTGCGGACCAATGGCAGGTGCCAGGAAACGAGGGAAGTCGATCAATGCAGACACCTATCGAAATCGCGTTCAAGCATGTCGAACCGACGGATGAGATCAAGGCGCTGATCTCGGAAAAGGCTGCACGGCTCGAGAAATTCCATGATGGCATCACCAGTTGCCATGTCTATGTCCGTGCCCCGCATCAGAGCCAGAAATCGGGAAATCTCTGCGGGGTCACGATCGAGGTACGCGTGCCGGGTCAGGAACCGGTCGTGCGGCGTCATCAGGATGACAAGCCCGAGCGCGCGCATTTGAATGTCGCGATCCGGGACGCTTTCGATGCGATGCAGCAGGAGTTGAAAAGCGCCGCGCGCAAAATGCAGGGTGACGTCAAGCATCACGACGGCCCATTGCAGGGCAAGATTGTCGAGATCCGTCACGACCAGGGCTATGGCCAGATCATTGCGACCGACAACCGGTTGATCTATTTCCATGAAAACAGTGTCGTGGATGGCGACTTTGCCGATCTTGCACAGGGTGACCCGGTTGAAATGGTCGTGCAGACCGAGGAAAGCGCGATCGGACCGCAGACAAGCACGGTCCGCCCGATCGGCGGATTGGAATACGACCCAGGACAGTGACGGCCCCGCATGCCGGGGCGAAGCGGTTGTTTCGCCTTGGCGGCATGGACATGGGCCCCTTGATGTGGAAGGGACGTGAGCATGGTGAAACACCGGCAGGGACGTGGTGCGCTGGACCGGTACCACGAAAGACGTGACTTTTCGCGGAGCACCGAACCCAGGGGCGATGTTGGCAGCACTTCGGGAAATCCCGTTTTCGTCATCCAGAAGCACGACGCCAGCAACCTGCATTACGATTTCCGGCTGGAGGTACAAGGCGTGCTGAAAAGCTGGGCGGTCCCGAAGGGGCCGTCCACCGATCCGCGCGAGAAACGGCTCGCCATCGCAACAGAGGATCATCCGCTTGACTATGCCGACTTCGAGGGGGTGATCCCGGAGGGCGAATATGGCGCAGGGGCCGTGCTGATCTGGGATCGCGGCACTTATGAGAACATCACCGAAACGGAGAATGGCCCACGCCCGATGGCCGAGGCACTGGCAAACGGCCACGCTCTGGTCCGGCTCTCCGGTGAGAAGCTCCATGGCGGTTACGCCTTGCAGCGGATCGATGATAACGCGGATCAGTGGCTGCTGATCAAGATGGACGACGAGGCGGCGGACGCACGGCGAAACCCCGTTTCCACCGAACCGAAGTCGGTGGTCTCGGGCTGCGATCTTGACGAGATCGCGGCGGGCGAGGATGAATGAGTGACGGCGGAGATATCGCGGCGCTGGTCGCGGACCTGCCCGAGAGTTCTCATCCGGAGTGGATAGCACCCATGCTCGCCGTACTGACCGACGCGCGGTTCTCCAGCCCGGACTGGATCTTCGAACGCAAGCTCGACGGTGTGCGGCTGCTGGTATTTCGCTACGGCGATCGGATCAGGCTGATGACCCGGAACTGCAACGAGGTGAGCGATACCTATCCCGAACTGGTCAAGGCGCTGGCCAGGCAGCCTGCGCGTGACTTTGTCGCCGATGGCGAGGTTGTGGCCTTCGATGGCAACCTGACCAGCTTTTCACGCCTGCAAGGCAGGATGCAGATCACCGACCGGGACAAGGCCTGCGCCAGCGGCATCGCGGTGCATCTCTATCTTTTCGACCTGCTTCATCTTGCCGGCCATGACCTGACCGACCTGCCGCTGCGACGAAGGAAATCGCTGCTCCGGCGGGCGCTGCGCTTCGACGATCCGCTCCGCTTTACGCCGCACCGCAACGCGGATGGCGAAGCGTTCTTGGAGCGGGCTTGCGCGAGGGGGTGGGAAGGTCTGATCGCCAAGGACGCCACGTCACGTTACAGCCACGGCCGCTCACGCGACTGGCTCAAGTTCAAATGTGCGAAGGGGCAGGAACTGGTGATCGGCGGGTTCACGGAGCCCAATGGGGACCGCGTGGGCTTTGGTGCGCTCTTGCTGGGGTATTTCGAGGATGGCGAGCTAAGGTATGCGGGGAAGGTGGGCACCGGGTTCGACGATGCCTTCCTGGAGGGCTTCCGCGAGACGCTGGAGGCGCGCCGCCGCGAAACGTCACCCTTTGAAGATGTGGTCGACGAACAGGCGATCTGGGTCCGTCCCGACCTGGTGGCCGAGATCGGGTTTACCGAATGGACCGATGCGGGACGGCTGCGCCACCCGCGTTTCCTTGGCCTGCGACAGGACAAGCCCGCCGAGGATGTCATCCGCGAGGTGCCGGACGCATGAGCACGAAAACCCTCACGGTCGGCGGGCGCGATGTCGAGATTTCCAATGCGACCAAGATTCTTTTCCCGGACGACGGTATCACCAAGTTTGATCTTGCCGAATTCTACGCGAAGATCGCCGAGACCGCACTGCCCCACTACCGCGAAAGGCCCGTTACCATGCAGCGTTTCCCCGACGGGATCGAGGCGGACGGGTTCTTCCAGAAAAACGTTCCCGACCACTTCCCCGACTGGATAAAGCGGGTGGAAGTGCCCAAGGAAGGTGGTATCGTCACGCATGCCGTCGTGACCGAGGCAGCCACCCTCGTCTATCTGGCCGATCAGGGCTGCATCACACCGCATCTCGCGCTGGCCCGGGCCGGGACAGCGCGCAAGCCTGACCGGATGGTCTTCGACCTCGACCCCTCGGACGACGATTTCGGCAAGGTGCAGGAGGTGGCGCGGGCGGTCAAGCGGGCACTCGATCAGCGGGCCTTGCCCAGCTTCGTGACCACAACCGGCTCGCGCGGGCTGCACATCGTGCTGTCGCTCGATGCCTCGGTCGAGGTCGCGCGGCTGCGGCCCTTCGCCCGCAGGCTGGCCGAGGAGGTCGCCGCGGCACATCCGGCGCTCGCCACCACCGAACAGCGCAAGGCGAAGCGGGGCGACAAGGTGCTGATCGACACTTTCCGCACGGCCCACGCCCAGACCGCCGTCGCACCCTATGCCGTGCGCGCCAGAAAGGGCGCGCCCGTGGCGACCCCCCTGCGCTGGCCCGAGGCCTTCTCCTCGGAAATGACACCGGATCGCTATTCGATCGCGTCGATCTTCCGGCGTCTTGGCCAGACCATGGACCCCTGGGCCGACATAGATGATGATCCGCAGGACGCCACAAGGTTGGCCGAAGCCGGTTGAACGCGGTGTCGACTGAGCACCGCCGCCGCCATCGCAAATGCACGGCAGGGCGGCACGCATGATCCGGCAAACACCGAATTCTGGCCGCCACTCATTGCGGCTTGAAATTCCCGACCGGAAATTTCAGGCAGCTGTGCCCATCCGCCCTGACCTCGGGCAGGCACCCGCCGCGGATGTTGACCTGAAACGCCGCGAGCATGCGCGCGGGCAACGTCAGTGTTGAACCGCGGGCGCGGCGCATGGCGATGAGCTCGGCCTTGCCGAGCCCATCACCGTGAAATCCGGGTTCGCAAATGGAATCTACCCGACCTTTTGAAAGCTTCGGCATGGGTTCTCACCCAAGATCCATACCAACATCCTTTATAAGAAGCGGAGGAAAAAAGCGGTAGGTAACAAGAATCCATGGGTCAATTCCTGCCCGGAATTCAGTGGTTTATTGTATTAGGTGGTAGGTGCCGGGACATGCTTGCAAGAGCCCTACGGGCTACCACCTTGCTACCTTGTCTCTTTAAGAAATACGCGCTTGACGGTCCGGGTTGCCCCGGTTGCAAATTCAGGTCCCCAAGGTGCGACGGGTGTTCACTTCTTATTCGCTTGCATGCGGACCGCCTCCGCGCGCGCCGGCCTTGGGCGATCCATGCGCCGGACCGTCAGGTAAACCCGCCTCGCTGCAACGTCGCGCGGGAACGGGTCAGCCACCGGTCTCCCGGGTGCGGTCCTCGGCTTTCGGCGCAATCGGTCCAAGCCATTCCGATTCCGCGATGTCCGGGAACAGGCGTCGCGCAACGAGCAGACAAGCCTCGAGCGCGACCTCGCGGTCAAACTGGGCCTGGTTGAGAAGGAAATCCGTCCACATGCCCTCGAGCACCGCGGTCAGGGCGTTTGCGGCCAGGACGGCCTCCTCTTCGAGGTTTGACAACTCGCGGCAGGTCTTGATCAGGGCGTCGCGAAAGTCGGACTCGCGCGAGTCCACGAAGGGGCGATATTCGGGGTGGGAGTTGATTTCCGCGCGAAAGGCAAACCATATCGCGATGTTTCGCGGGTTGAGCACGTCAGGCGAAAAATCGGCTGCGATGATCGCACGAAGCCTGCGCGCCGGGTTGGCGTCGTCGGGTCCGACGGCGCGGCGCCAGTTTCGGGTATATTCTTCCGAAAGTTCCTTCAGCATCGCGAGGAGCAGGTTTTCCTTGGACCCGAAGTGAAGGCTTATCATGCCGCGCGAAAGGTTCGAGATTTCCTGGATCCGGGCGACGGTCACCCCCCGCACACCAAACCGATAGACCGCATCGGCCGCGGCATTGAGCAGGACCCGGCGATGGCGCGATTTGCTGATTTCACGCGCGTTCGGTTGGTCGGCGGCGGTGGTGCGCTTGTTCATGTTCGATTTCCAACAGATTCCGGCCAACCCAGGGGAGCAGGGTTCCAGTTATAAGGCGTGACACGCCAGTTTGTCACTGCCGGCATATGGGCCCCTACGACACATTTGATTCGAACGGCCAGATCACCGGCCGCTTTGCCCTCGTGTCATACCATCCCGATACGGCCTGCTGATACGCGTGAGCAACGCCGAAGATGTCCTGCTCCCTGTAGGTTCGTCCGACGATCTGCATGCCGGTGGGCACGCCGTTCGTCGCCTGTCCGGTCGGGACGGAGAGAACCGGGCAACGGCTCAGCATGTTGAACGGCAGGGTGAGAAACCATCCGAAGTCGGGATCCGTTTCGCGCCCGTTGATGCAAAGCGTCTCTCGGGACGGGTCGAAATCCGCACGCACCGCGGGCAGCCCGTTGGTCGGGCAGATCAGCACATCGTGATCCTCGAGCACGGCCCCGAGGCTTTGATACATGTGACCCGCGGCCTCGTAGCATTGCAGCAAGGCATCGGGAGAAATCTTCATCGCGTCTTCTGCGAACGCCCGGGCATAGGTGGTCATGTCGTCCGCATGATCTTCGAGGGTCCGGGCGATGAAACGACCGAAAAGCAGCTTCAGATATTGCAGGCCGGCATCAAGCCATTCGCTTTTCCAGCCCAGGTCCACGGTTTCGACCGTAGCCCCGAGGTATCTCAGTATGTCGATGGCCTTTTGGGTGTTTCGACGCACGTCGGGGTCGATCTCGAACAGGCCGAGATCGGGGGAATACGCCACGCGCAGACCTTTGATCGCGGCCGTGGTTTCGGCAAGGAGCGCCCCGTCGCGCAGCGTCGCGATGTCCGCGGGGTGCGGTCCGGCCATGATGTCCTGCAAGAGTGCGGTATCGCCAACCGAGCGCGCCATTGGACCTTGATGGGCAAAGAAATCAAGGTTGAAGGGGGCTTCCTCGGGGTTGCGCCCATAGGACGGTTTGAGGCCGACAACCCCACAGGCCGAAGCCGGAATGCGGATCGAGCCACCAATGTCGGACCCCGTCGCCAGGCTGCACATCCCGGCGGCGAGAGCGGCACCGGAGCCGCCCGACGACCCGCCGGGTGTGCATTCGGTGTTCCACGGGTTGCGCGTGACACCCCAAAGGCGTGACCACGTGAGACCCGCGCAGGAAAACTCGGGCGTGGCCGTGCGGGCGTGAACGATCCCGCCCGCCGCGAGAACACGCGCATTCACCGGTGAGCTGTGTTGCGCAACCACATCACGCATGGTCAGCGAGCCGTTCGACGTGGGTTTGCCCTCGATGAACCCCTCATCCTTGACGGCCACCGGCAAACCATCGATCGGCCCGGCGGGCGCCCCCCTTGCATAGCGGCTCTCGGCCGATCGCGCCAGGTCCATCGCCTCGTCGAAATGTGTGTAGGTCAAGGCATTGATCGCGGGCTGCACAGCTTCGGAGCGGCGGATGACCGCATCCATCAATTCCACGGGCGACAGCTCGCGCGCACGAAACAGGCGCAAGGCTTCGGTCGCCGGCAGGTAACAGAGATCATCGCTCATGTTCCGCTCTTTCATCGGCAAGCAAGGGGAATGGCGCTCTTCGGACCAAGAGACCGAAAAGCGCCGTCTGGCAAACCGGGATCAAAAGCCCGACTTGATCCGTTCATACTCTTCGCGCAAGCGGCGTTCGAGCGCGGGATCGAGGGGAACACCGAAAAGGCTTCCGGCAAAGAAGGTGTCGGGGTCCGAATACCCGTATGCCTCGACAAGCTCGGGATCGGCCATGTCGAATGCCCTGGCATTGGAATGGGCATAGCCCCAGCTTTCGATAATGTATTTCCCACTTTCCGGAGCAGTCAGCGCGTTCAGCATGTCATATACTTGTTCATCAGGCACGTCGGAGTCCTGCATGTGGACATAGCCGCAGACCCAGGACACCACGCCCTTTTCCACGTCGCGCATCATCTCGGCGGGCACGCCGTTGCTGATCAGGTTGACCTCGGTCTGGTTCCAGCCCCACCCCATCAGGACCTCGCCGCTGGCAAGGGCCTGATCCAGTTGCGTCGCGTCGGACCAGTAAAAGCGAACGTTCTCATGCACGTCGCGAAGGAAATCGAGCACCGCCTGGAATTCCTCCTCGCTCAGATCAGGATAGGAATCCTGGGCGCCGGTCGCGAGCACACCCAGGGTCACGGCTTCGAGCGCCCCTCCGGGCAGGGAGATCTTGTTCTTGTAGGCCGGATCGGTGAGCATCTGCAGCGAAACCTCTTCGGACGAAAACTCGTCGCTGCGATAGATGAGCCCGGTATTGCCCCAATCAAAGGGAACCATCCATGTCTCGCCCCCAAAGTCGATCCCGTCAACCGAC
This sequence comes from Rhodobacteraceae bacterium HLUCCO07, assembly GCA_001314705.1. GTDB lineage: Bacteria > Pseudomonadota > Alphaproteobacteria > Rhodobacterales > Rhodobacteraceae > Aquicoccus. The sequence goes on along the minus strand of LJSU01000014.1, from coordinate 64,438 downwards.
GAGATCCCGGGCAGAAGATCGTCCCAATAATCCAGCCTGGACGTGTCGATGGGCTGCAACAGGCCGGCATCCGCCCATTTCTGGGTGACATAGCTGCACGGATGGGACAGATCGGCACTGAAGCCCGACTGCAGTTTCGCAAACGCTTCGTCTTCGTCCCCGAAATAGGAGTAGCTCGGCCCTTCGCCATAGGTCTCGACATAGTTCCCGTAAAAGCCCGGATCCTCGTAGCCGGACCAGTCGAACACGGTGAGATCCGATCCATCGGCCATCGCGGCGCCGGCGGCCAGCCCCGCGATCGCTGCATGGGTCGCAAGTCGTGTGAATGTGCGAGTCATTGTCATACCTTCCTTTCTTGCTTGGTTGGTTCATTGTCTGATCTGGTGCCCAGGTCGATCACGGAGGCACCCTGCGCGGCGATCCAGACGGCATCGCCGCGCTTGAAGTCGACCGTGTGGAAATAGTTGGGAACGGAAACCGAGACAGGCTCCGGCACGCCATTGATCTGGACGTGATAGCGCACGCTCTCGCCGTAGAAGGCGATGTCGGTCACGGTGCCTTGTGCCGTGACATCGTAATCGGTCGGCGCGTCGCGTCCGATGTAGAGTTGCTCGGGACGAAGGCCGACAAGCAGATCGCGCTCATGGCGTGTCACTCCCGGGTTCATCCCGATATCGAGCGATCCAAGTCCGGCGATCTCGATCGAAAGCGTTGCGTTTCGTTCATTCAGAAGCGTGGCGGGCAGGAAATTCATGCCACCAATGAAAGAGGCGACCTTGGGATTGGCCGGAAAGGCATAGAGAGCGGAGGGCGCGTCAACCTGTTCGAGGCGGCCATCGAACATCACACCGATCCTGTCCGACATCGTCATCGCTTCGTACTGGTCATGCGTGACCATCACGAACGTGATACCGATGGATTGCTGTAGCCGGCGCAATTCGAACTGCATCGACTCGCGCATGTTCTTGTCGAGGGCCGAAAGCGGCTCATCGAGCAAAAGCACCTTGGGTCGCATGACGAGCGCCCGGGCGAGGGCAACGCGCTGGCGTTGCCCGCCGGACAGTTCATGCGCATTGCGGCGCTGCAGCCCGTCGAGGGCAACCATCTCGAGCGCCTCGCCGATCCGCTGTTTGCGCTCCGCGCGGGACAGGCCCGACTTGGCCAGGCCAAAGCCCACGTTGTCGGCGACATTCAGGTGCGGAAAGATTGCATAGCTTTGAAACACCATGTTGGTCGGGCGCCGGTTGGCCGGGATCGCACGCATGTCCTGCCCACCGATCCGGATCACGCCCGAGGTCGGCTCCTGGAACCCTGCGATGATGCGCAGGGCGGTCGTCTTGCCGCATCCTGACGGTCCGACCAACGAGAAGAACTCGCCTTCTTTCAGATCGAGACTGAAATTCGAAAGCGCGACGAACGAGCGAAAGTGTTTCTCGACGTCGATGAGTTCAATGATCGTGTTTCCGGTCATGTCGGTGTCACCCTTTCACCTTGGCGATCGCGTTTCTCGATTTGCGGCGGAAGAACTCGGCGGCGATCAGCAGCAGCACGGAAAACCCCAGCAGCAGCGAGCCAAGCGCCAGCGTGTTGGGCAGTTTCGCGGGAAAGCGGATCTGGCTCCAGATATAGACCGGCAGCGTTGGCTGATCGCCCGACAGAAAGAACGCCAGGACGAATTCGTCGAAGGATACCGTGAAGGTGACCAGCAGGCTCGAAACGATACCCGGCGCCACGATCGGCAGGGTCACCCGCCGGAACGTGCCCCAGACGGATTCCCCCAGGTCATAGGCGGCCTCTTCCAGCGATGGATCGAATTCCTCGAAGGCCGATTTGAGGATGGAAACGGCAAAGGGAACCGTCAGGAATGTATGGCCAAGTATGACTGTCAACAGCGACGGCCGCAGCCCGATCAGCAGGAACAGCGCCAGCATCGCCGAAGCGACGATGATCACCGGGGTCACCAGCGGCAGCATCACCAGACCTTCGGAAGCCCTGCGCCCGGGGAAATCGTGCCGAATATAGGCCCGCGCGGCGAACAATCCCAGCGACGTGCTGAGCACCGCCGTCCCCGCCCCCACGATGGCACTGTTGACCAGCGATTGCAGCAGGGTGTCCTGTGTTGCGAGTTGCCCGTACCACTTGAAGGTGAAGCCCGAGATCGGGAAGGCCACAACCGTGCCTTCGCTGAACGAGAACAGCGGAATCAACAGGACGGGCAGGTAAAGAAACAACAGGTAAATGACCGCATAGGCCCTCAGGCCGGGGGCGAATCTTGCAAGACGTGTCATCGAATTGCCTTTCCGGCGCCCCGCACGAGCGCCACGAAGCTAATGGCCACGGCCCCCACGGAAACCATCGTCATCAGCGACAGCGTCGCGCCCAGCGGCCAGTTGTTGGCGGAACCGAAATAGACCTGGATCAGGTTGGCAACCATCTTGCCGTCCGAGCCGCCCACCAATGCCGGGGTCACGTAATCGCCGACTGTCGGGATGAAGATGATCAGGCAGGAGGCAATGATGCCCGGAACCGTCAGGGGCAGCGTCACCCTCAAGAAACGTCCGAGTTTCCCGCACCCCAGATCGGTGGCCGCTTCGAGCAGGCTCCTGTCGATCTTCTGAAGCGACACGTAAATGGGAAGAATCGCGAAGGGCGCCCAAGCATGTGCCAGGGTGATGATGACCGCAAGTTCATTGTAGAGCAGGAAGTCGAGCGGCTCGTTTATCAGCCCAAGGCTGGCGAGGCCGCTGTTGAGCAATCCGTTGAACCCGAGGATCAGTTTCCACGCAAACACGCGCAGCAGGTAACTTATCCAGAACGGAATAGTGATCAGCAAGAGCCACAACATCTTGCGCCTGGCGCGAAAGGCGACAAAATACGCGATCGGATAGGCCAGCAGCACGGTCAGCAGCGTGACCAGGCCCGCCATCCAGACCGAGCGCACCAGCAGCTGGCGAACCAGGGGATCGCTGAACGCGGCGCGGTAGTTTTCCCAGGTGAACGTTCGGTCGATGTCGACATAGGTCTGTGTCCAGAAGCTGTACATGACCAGAACACCGAGAGGCGCCGCGACAAGCAGCCCGACATAGACCGTGGCCGGCATGGCGAGGAAAACACCGCTTCGGTCGCTTTCGAGCGTCACACTATCCCCCTTCCATTGGACAAAGGATCACACGGCATGTCGCTCATGCCCCGCGCCTGCGTTGCCGCGCGACATCGTCCGCCGCACGGCGAATACCCTCGCCGAGGATGTCGAACATCAGGTTGACATCATCCTCCGCGATGATGAGCGGCGGTGAAAACACGCACATGTTGATGATCGGGCGCAGCAACAGGCCCAGCTTCTGGCAATGCGCATCGATACGCGCGCCGATCTCGGTGTCGAGTTGCAGGGCATCCTCGCCATCCATGCCATCCACGTTGCACTCCACGCAGCCCACGAGGCCCATTCCGCGGGTATCGCTGACCATGGGCAGCCCCGACAGATCCGAGAGCCGCTCCTGGAACAGCGGTGAAATGCGGCGCACATGGTCGAGGACCCCGTCGCGCTCCATGATCTCGATGTTCTTCAAGGCGACGGCGGCGCTGACGGGGTGACCGGAATAGGTGTATCCGTTGGAGAACGTGGCGCCGCGCGACGCATTCCCGGAGATGTCCTGCATCAGGCGATCGGAGATGATGCAGGCGCCCATCGGCGCATAGCCTGATGTCAGCCCCTTGGCGCAGGTGATGATGTCCGGCACGATATCGAACACGGTTTCCGATGCGAACCAATGGCCGAGACGCCCGAAGCCGGTCACCACCTCGTCGCAGATATAGAGAACATCGTGCCGGCGGCAGATGTCGCGGCAGCGCCGGTGGTATCCTTCGGGTGGCACCACCACCCCGCCAGAGGCCAGAATCGGTTCGGCGATGAAGGCGGCGACCCGGTCCGCCCCGATTTCCAGTATGGCGTTCTCAAGATCCGCGACCTTGGCGTCCAGGAACTCTTCGACAGTCGTGCCGGCCGGGCGCCTGTAGGGGTTCACGTCGGGCAGGAAATGGGTCAACTCGTCCGCCTGATCGAACCAGTTCTTGTCCCGTTCCTTGCCGCTGACACTTGCGGCAAGATAGGTGGACCCGTGATAAGCTTTCTCGCGCGAGATCACGATCTTCTTGTCGGGTTTGCCCAGCAGATTGTTGCGAAACTGAACGAAGCGCAACGCGGTATCCACGGCGGTGGACCCGCCGGTGGTAAAGAACACCCGGTTGAGGTCGCCCGGCGTGCGCAAAGCGATCTCGTGGGCAAGTTGGGCGCTGACGGAATTCGACGCGGTAAACGGCGAGAAATAGGCCATCTCGCGGGCCTGCCGGGCCATCGCCTCGGCAAGCTCGGAATTTCCGTACCCCAGTTGCACGCACCACATGCCACCCGGCCCGTCTATCAACCGCTCTGCGTTCTCGGTCGTAACGCGCACACCATCGGCGCTTTCGACAAAGCTCCGCTCCCCGGCGCCAAGCCCTTCCATATCCTCCCAGGGATGGACGAAGTTCTCCTGATCCCAGGAAAGAGTCGCGGCAAAGTCACGATTACGCATGGTCAAATCCTGCTGCTACCATTTGGCTCAACTTAATGAATGGCCGTTCATTCAGAGTCAAGCAGGAAATCTGAAGACGCGACGCAGTACCCGAACAGGGACGAAAAACGCCCTGCTCGCACCCGGTGCCTGCCGCGGCGCGAAAGCCAAGCGCGAGGCGCGAATGTCGATTACTGCCGGGCGTCGCGTGTCCGGAGTGCGTCAAGGGCACGCAGCGCCGCATCGGGATCGAACTCGCCGCGTTCGCCGATCAGTACGAGTTTGCAACCCTCCTCCCCGTCCGAGAGTTCGGGCGACAGGGCGGCACGGGTGCCGACAAGCTGGAAAAGCATACGGCCGGTCCTGCCCCTGAAGCTGACGAACCCCTTGCCGCGCAAGAGCGTGTGGGCAAGCCGTGACATGGTTTCCTGGAAGGCGTGCAACTCCAGCGGACCGTCACATTCCCATTCCAGATGGAGGAACCGGCTGTCGTCGTGCGGGCGTGCGGTGAGGTTGTCGCGCTCGCCGCCGGCCTCGATGAACAGTGCGGACAGCGGAATCGGCGCCTCCATGTCGAAGATGTGCTTCTTGCCCTGAACGCTCAACGCGGCCCGCAGCGCGGTCACGTCTTGCGGCGTGGAGTCGGCGGTCTTCGACAGGAAAAGGATGTCCGATCCGCGCAACTGGGCTTGCCAAAGCGGGTCGTCCTTTCTCCGGAGCGCGTCGGGTGCATCCACGATCCCGATCACAGTCTCGAGCCGTGCCTGCGACCAGATGACGGGGTCCATCAGGGACTGCACGATACCGGCCGGATCGGCCACGCCGCTGGCTTCGATCACGATCAGTTCGGGTTTCGGCGCGCGGGCCATGACCTGTTTCAGCGTTCGCATCAGATCGCCCTGCAACGAGCAACAGATACAGCCGTTCCTGAGCCCGATCACCCCTTCGGCCGAGGCGTCGAGCAAGGCCGCGTCGATGTTGATGGACCCGAAATCGTTGACGATCGCCGCGATCCGAAGCCCGTGCTCGCCCTGCAGCATCCGGTTTATGAACGTGGTCTTTCCCGCGCCCAGGAACCCCGTGACGAGAAGGACCGGAACACTCAATTCATTGTGCGCCGGATCGGGCGCCCCGGTGCCGCATCCGTGTTCAACATGCCGTCCGAGATGACGAATTCACCGCCCACCAGCAGATGCCGCACCCCTTCTGAGGGTCTGTTCATCGCGGTGAACTCGGCCTTGTCGGTCAGGGTCTCCAGGTCGAATGCCACGATATCCGCATCGCAGCCCTCCTGCAGGCGCACCTTTTTCGCAATCTGCGGCACACAGTCCTCGATCACCCTGCCGGGCAGGATCGTGCATTTGGCCAATGCATCCATCAGGGGCATCGTCGCACGCTCGCGCACATGTTCGCGCAGGAACCGCGTGAACGTCCCCGAAGAGCGCGGATGCGCCGAAAGCGCATCGGGCAGCGGCCATTCGAGCCCCTCGTAGATGCTGCCATCCTCGTTGATCCAGGGCATCGCATCCGACGCGATGGACCCACCCGGATAGGTAACCGACAGATCCAGCAGGCGCCGGTGCTCGTCATTCGCGTTCACGTCGAGGAAATGCCACATCACCAGGTCGGTCGGCGAAGCCTCGCGTGCCGCGCGCATGTCCTCGCGGCCGGTGAACCGGTGGTGATTGTGGACCAGTTCGATATTGGAATAATCGCTGCCGGTGCGCTTGGTGAAATCCGGATCCATGAAGAACCCCGCGCTGACCACGGTCGCGCCTGTGCCATAAGGATAGGCCTCGGTCGTGACCGGAAGGCCCTGTTCCTGGGCCTTCGCGACGAGTTCGACCACGCGTTCGATATCCATCAACGATGTCGAATTGAGGTGGCAGATATGCATATGCGCCCCGGTCGCGCCGGCCAGGCCGATCAGCCGAACATAGCTGTCAACCGAGCTTTGCGGGTCGATATTGCTGAGATAGGCGATATGGGTGAAAGTCGGCGTGCCGTATTCATAGGCCAGATCGCAGATCTCTGCCATCTCCTTGACCCCCGCACCGGGGGCATAGCCATTGGGCAGACCGATGCCGATTGCGCCCTCGTCGAGTCCCTGTTGCACATGGGCGACGATCTGGCGTGTCTGCACGGCATCGGCGGCCTCGGTCGACCAGCGCATGTCTTCCGACCCGGCGCCCATCTGGTCGATCGGATGCACGTCCGCGTCAAGCTCAATCGCGCCGAAGGCCGCCTTGCGCCCGAAAATCCATGCCGCGGCCGTGCCGTAATGCAGCGCGCGCGGAACCCTGGCCTGCCTGTCATACCATCCGGCGACCGGCATGGCGCCGACCTCCAGCTCCAGCGTCGTGGTGACGCCGTCAAAGGCCTGCATCCGGTCAGCGGCGACCGATTGGCCATGTGCGTGCAGATCCAGAAAGCCCGGCGCGACAATCAGCCCGGTGGCGTCGATCTCGCGCGTGGCCGTGCCGTCGATCATTCCGATCCGGGAAATCTCGCCCCCCGAAACGGCCAGGTCACAGACCGCGTCAAAGCCGGTTTCAGGGTCCATCACGCGCCCGTTTCGCAGGATGATGTCATATGCTTCGGTCATTGGTCCACCCTTTCGCCGGCAAAGGGGTCTTCCGTCTTGGGCCAGTAATTGGCGTCCCGTTTGGTAAAGGGAATGATGCTGAAATCCGGGGTGATCGCGCCCGGGGTGGCCAGGTGGATGACCTCGGCGGCAATGGGGGCGAACCCGTCATAGAAATGCTGCGAGGATTTCACGACCACGTATTTCATCTTCGACAGGTCGATCCCGAGGTTCTCGAACGCCTCGGGGTGGAATGTCTGGGTCCGCTGCGTGTTGACCACGATGTGAACACCGTCGGCCTCAAGCCAGACGCAATCGCCCATCTTCATCGCGGCCCGGCCCAGATGCTGCACCGCGTCCCGCGCGATGCCACGCACCGTCACCACGAGGTCAACGGGATCACCCGACATCGGCCCGATCTTGCCGCCCACGCGCACAGCCATCTCGGCGCCCAAGCCCGCGTCGATGCACATGCTCACAAGCACCGGATCCCAGAAGGTTCCGATCGCGATATCCTTCAGCCCCCGGTCCAGCGCCGCGCGCAACACAAAAGTCGAATCCGACGGCGCACCGCCGCCCGCGTTGTCGGCGAAATCGGCCAGCACGATGGGCGCCGCGTTGAGGGCAATCGCACGGTCCAGACCGTCATCGAGGCTGGGAAACCGGCGCAGATCGTTGCGCATCTCCCAAAGCTCTTTCCCCAGTTCCTCGGCACGACGCGCGGCCAGCGCGGCGTCGCCATCGGTGATCACCAGCGTGCGGGCGCCGCAACGCGGATTGTCCCCCCACGGAAACCCGTGCGCCAGCGAGATCGACAGGATCCCCCCCTGCCCCTCCATCGCCGACATGCGATCCACGTAGCTGCGCACCGGCTCGAACGGCGTGTGATACATCGCCATCATCCGGCAGTCGTAATCGCGCATCACCGGATCGGTCCGCCCCTCGGCCGCGTCGGCGCAAATGGCAAAAAGCTCTTCGGCCCGCTCCACCACGTCGATATGCGGATATTCCTTGTAGCAGATGATCGCGGTCGCCTTTTCGAGCATCAGTTCCGTCAGGTGGCAATGCGGGTCGAGCTCCAGCCCGATCTTGACCTGCGGCCCCACGATCTCGCGGATGCGGGCCATCATGTCGCCTTCGCAATCGTCATAACCCTGCGCGATCATCGCACCGTGCATCGACATCAGGACCACGTCGACCGGCATCGCCGCGCGCAGATCGGCAAGAATGTCGTCGCGCATCGCCTCATAGACCGCGCGCACCGTGGGGCCGGCCGGCTGCGCAAAGGTGCAAAGCCCCTCGACGACCTCCCAGCCCCGCGCCTCGGCCATCGTGCGCCAGCGTGCCAACGCCGCCGCGTACAACCCTGCTTCGCCCCGCGAGGCGGTCTTGGAGTAGAGATGTTCCTTGAACCCGCTCCACCCTGTCGGGATGGGCGAAAAGGAATTGGTTTCCGTTGCGAGCGAGGCCATGAAGAGTTTCATTCGTCATTCCCGACATTTGAAAGCGCGGTCACGATATCCGCCAGGACGTGGATGAGGATCAGCGCGAAGGCCAGCGGGATCGCGATGCCGAACACCACCATCGGCAGGTCCATCGTCTCGGTCTGCCGACCGGCCAACCGCGCGAGGTATCCGCGTGCGGGGTTGTTGCCCGGTCCAAGAAAACTGAACCACAGGATCGGCAGGGCAAAACACAACACCCCGAAGGATCGCACCAGTGTAAAGACCAGCCCCCGAACACCGCGGGCCTGCATGGCATTCGGGAACAGGTTGGGATCGCGCTGAAAGCGATACGCGCAGGACGCGCCCAGAAGGCCGCCCCAGACCATGGAAAACCGTGCAAGCTCCTCGGTCCAGGTGGGCGGTTGGTTGAGCAGGTAGCGGGCGATCACCTGCCAGCCGGCAGCGGCCAGCATGAGCGCGACAGCAAGCGCCGCGCCCACCAGCGCCACCCGGTTGAGTCCCCAGGAAAGCCGGTTGATCTTGTCGGAAATCGCCCGCATCGGTCAGTTTCCGATCGCCGCTTTCCAGGCCTCCAGCGCGCCTTCGGGCATGTCCGTCGTCTCATAGATCGGCTGGCTGGCGTCGCGGAACTTGGCCCGCTCTTCCGGCGACAGCTCGATCACCTCGATGCCGGCTTCCTCCAATTGCTCCAAAATGGCGGAATCGTCGGCAATGAGCGCACGGTTGGCGTCATGTGCCTTGTCCACGGCCGCGTGAACGATCTCGCGTTCCTCGTCCGTCAGTGCCTGGTACCAGTCCTCGGACGCGATCGCGACGCGCACCGACTGGCTCATCCGGGCGTTGGTGAAATAGTTGATGAAGGCCGTGTGGCCATATGTCAGCGGCACGAAGGCAGGGTTGATATAGCCCCCGGCTACACCGGTCTGCAACGCGTTGGGCACCTCGGACCAGGACACGATTGTGCCTTTCGATCCCCATTGCTCGAACGTGTTGATCTGCGACGAATCAAGTGCCCGCATACGCACGCCTTGCATGTCCTCGAAGGTGCGGATCGGAACTTCGGTGGTGAAGATGCCCGACGCCGTGCCGGTCATCACCACGTCCAGCACACGCACGCCCTCGGGGGTTGTGCCGGCGTTGATCCGCTCGAGCATCCCGCCCTCGTCCAATGCGCGGTCAAGCTCTTCGAGGTCCTTGAAGAAATACGGCATCGACGCGCCAAAGATCGTCCCGTCCAGCGTTCCGGCGGATTTCGCGTCCGACATCGACACTTCGAGCAGCCCCTGGCTGACCTGGTCGAGCCGTTCGGCCTCTTCGCCCAGCGCGTTACGCTCGTATTCCACCGCGTCCATGCCGTTGGCCTTGAGGTGCTCGGCAAAAGTGTGCGCCCAGACATAGGTGCCGGATTTTTCAAGGTCCGGCGGGCTGTCGAGTGCGATCTTCACCTCGGCCGTCGCCGGCAGCGCAAGCGCCGCCGCAACCGCGGAGGCGGTCAGAATTCCGGTGAGTTTCATTTCAGTTTCCTTCCCTTTTGATTGGTTGTCGCATCATTTCCAAAGCTCCAGCGTCCGGGGCAGCCAGAGGCTGATCTCGGGGACAAAGACCAGTATCCCCAACACGATGATTTCCGCGAAGATGAAAGGGGCGATCGCCCTGGCCAGTTTCCAGTAGTTGACCCCCGTGACCGTCGACACGATCAGCAGGCACCCCCCCAGCGGCGGGGACACCAGTCCGATACACAGGTTGAAGCAGATCACGATGCCCAGATGAATCGGGTCCGCCCCGTTGGCCAGGGCAACCGGCGCCAGCAGCGGCACGAGAAGCGCAAGGGCAACGGGCACATCCATGATCATACCCGCGATGATGAAAAGCAGGTTCATGGCGATCAGGAACCCGACCGGACCGAGGCCCAGGCCATCGACCAACCCGGCAATCGCCTGCGGAATCCGCTCAAGCGCGGCAAGATGGCCGAACGCCGCGACCGCGCACAGGATCATGAAGATCGACCCGGTCAGAACCGCCGTCCGGGAGAAGCTTTCCCAGATGTCGTCACGCGTGAGCGGAGAATAGAAGAACGCGGCGCCCCCCGCGGCAATGACCGCGACGGCAGCGGCTTCGGTCGGCGTCATCCAGCCCAGGACGATCCCTCCGACGATGATGATCGGCAGGGCGAGCGCGGGCAGCGCGACAAGAATCGCCGGCAAAAGCGGCGGTGCCTCGCCCTTTTCGATCCGCGGATGATCCTCGCGCCACGCGAACCAGCCGTTGACCATGAAAAGCGCGAGCGCCAACAACAGACCCGGCAGGATACCGGCCACGAAAAGCGCCGCGACCGATGTCTGCATCAGCGCGCCATAGAAGATCAGGATGATCGAGGGCGGCACGATCGGGCCGATGATCGAGGACGCCGCCGTGATGGCCCCGGCATACTAGGCCGTGTAACCGCGCTCGCGCATCGCGGGAACCATCGTGTTCGACAGGGCGGCCGCGTCGGCGACCGCGGATCCCGATATGCCGGCAAAGAACACCGAGGTCATGATGTTCACGTGCCCCAGCCCACCGCGCAGGCGCCCGATGAGCGCCATTGACAGGTCGATGAGCGATTTGGTCACGCCCCCCCTGTTCATGAGCTCGCCGGCCAGTATGAAAAGCGGCATCGCCAGCAGCGAGAAGATGCTGATCTGCGAAAACACCTTTTGCGGCAGCACGGCCAGATAGCGCGTGTTGTCGGTCAGCACGAAGGTCAGAACGGCCGCACCGCCGATCACATACGCAAGCGCCAGCCCAGAGGCCAGCAGCGCAACCGCAATGACGGGAATCACCCAGATCATGCCGCACACGCCATGCGGTCGGGCGCAACGCACGCAGGATCAAGGCCCTGATCGGCAATATGCCCCGGAACGGGCTTGCCTTGCACCAATGCGGTCGCAAGATCCGCCGCCGCCGGGGCCGACTGGATGCCATAGCCCCCCTGCCCGGCCATCCAGAAGAAACCGGGAACGACCCGGGAAAAGCCGATCACCGGCTCCTTGTCGGCGACGAAGCTGCGCAGCCCCGCCCATTTGCTCTCGATCCGCCGGATATCGAGGTCGAAGGCTGTCATGATCCGGTCGGCACAGACCGCCACGTCGATCTCTTCGGGCTGTGCGTCGCACGGGTCGGTCGGCGTCTCGTCCGCCGGTGAGATCAGCAAGCGCCCGGAATCGGGCTTGAGGTAGAATTCTTCCTGGACGTCGATGGTGATGGGCGCATCGCGGCGGGTGAACCCGTCCGGCTCGGCCACCATCATCGCGGTTCGGCGCTTCAGCACCAGGCCGATTTCTTCCGCCCCGGCAAGGCGACCGATCGCACCGGCCCACGCCCCGCCGGCATTGACCACCAGCGGCGCCGAGAGCGTGTCGGCTTGCGTCTGCACCTGCCAGCCGTCGGCGTCACGGGTCAATTCCTGCACCGCGGCATTGGTCAGCAACTTGCCGCCACGCGCCTTGAGCAGGCGCAAAAAACCCTGGTGAAGTGCAGCGACGTCGATATCCTGGCCTCCCGTGTCGAGCATCCCGGCCGCGGCGTAGCCTGCTCTCAGCAGCGGCTGATGTTCCCTGAGCGCCGCCTTGCCCAGCCGCACCACCCGGGCCTCCCCGGACATCCTGTCGATGAGCGCGTCAAGCGATTCCGTCTGGTCCTCCCTCGCGATCATGAGGATCTGGCGCGGGGTCAACAGCGGCACATCCGCGAACCCCTCCGGCACCGCGTCGAAGAAGGCGCGAGAGGCCCGCGTCAGGGCGCGCACACCGTCGGGCCCGTAGCTCGGGGCGAACACGGCCGCCGATCGTCCGGTGGTGTGGTAGCCGGGCTGCGCCTCCATCTCGGCCAGAACGACCTTCATCGTCCGCGCCAGTCCCGCAGCGACCGAAGCGCCGGCCATGCCCGCGCCGATGACGATGACATCTGCTGAAATGGCGCGCTCTGACATCAGGTTCATTTCCTTCCGCATCGTGTCCGTGACGGCAACGCTACCTAAGAAATTTCGTAACGCAATAATTTTTTATCGTATACGAAAATATTTCCATTTTCATGGGGGGCTGATAAGCTCTTCCTGCACCAAAAGGAGGATCGAACGCCCATGACCACAGCCCAGGATATGGGGGCACGGCTAAGACATTTGCGCAAAGCCCGACAGCTCACGCTGAGCGGCCTTGCCTCGCTGTCCGGCGTCGCGGTTTCCACCATCTCGAAGATCGAAAACGGGACGCTCTCGCCAACCCTCGACAAGGTGCTGCGACTCGCCGAAGGGCTGGATCTGACAATCGGGCAGTTGATCGGGGATGACGAAAGCCAGGGCGCATCGCCCAACAGCCGCTTTGCGCCGTCGCGCGAGGGCGAGGGTATCGTGATCGACACCAGCAATTACGTGTACAGGTACCTCTGCGCGGAACTGACCAACAAGCGGATGGTCCCGATTCATGCGCGCATCAAGGCGTCATCGCTCAAGGAATTCGGCCCGCTCGAACGGCATGACGGCGAAGAATTCCTGATCGTGATGGATGGCGAGATCGTGGTGCATTCGGAATTCTATGCGCCCGTCACGCTCAAACGCGGCGAAGGCATCTACCTCGACAGCACGATGGGCCATGCCTATGTCAGCGCCGGAGAGCGGGATGCCGAGGTGTTTTGCATCTGCACCGAAGCCCAGCGCCTGGAAAAGAACGCCGAGAACGAGCCTTCGCCGCCCGGATGACAGGCGCCCCGGGCGCCTTGCCCGTCACGCCACCTTCTCGGCCGCGATGCCCGAGATCGCCTGGATCAGGTTGTCCTCGGTCACTTCTTCGGAGGTGAATTCGCGCATCACCCTGCCCGAGTACATCGCCACGATCCGGTCGGAAACGTGCAGCACCTCGGGCATTTCAGAGCTGATGACGATGACCGCATAGCCCTGTGCTGCCAGATCGCGGATCAGGTTGTGAATCTCCGACTTGGACCCCACGTCGATGCCGCGTGTCGGCTCGTCCACGATCAGCACCTCGGGGCGCATCGAAAGCCATTTGCCGATGACGATCTTCTGCTGGTTGCCGCCCGAGAGATTGCCCACGATCTGGCGCCAGCCAGGGGTGCGGATGTCGAGCTTGTCACGATACTGATCGAAGATCGCGATCTCGGCGCCGTCGCTCACAAAGGGGCCGGCGGTCAGGTCATCGACCTGCGGAAGGGTCATGTTGTCGCGGCAATTCATGCCCAGCACCAGACCCTGCGACTTGCGGTTCTCGGGCACGAGCGAAATGCCATGACGCAGCGCGTCGATCGGCGAGGAGATGTGCACCTCCTGACTGTCGAGCAGGATCTGCCCGGCCGAGGGGGTGCGCAAGCCAAAGATCGTCTCGGCAATCTCGGTACGACCGGCACCGACGAGGCCATAGAAGCCCAGCACCTCGCCACGTCGCACGGAAAAGTTCACATCCTGGTAAAGCGCGCCGCAGCTGAGCCCGCGCACTTCGAGCGCGACATCCCCCATTTCGTGATGGCTTTCGTTGCGCGAAAGGTCCAGCTTGCGGCCGATCATGAGCTGCGTGACCTCTTCCTCGTCCGTCTCGGCCGTTGTGAGCGTGCCGCGATACTGGCCATCGCGCAGAACGCTGATCCTGTCGGTGATCCTGAAGATCTCTTCCATCCGGTGCGAGATATAGACGATGCCCACACCCCGCGATTGAAGATCCGCGATCACGTCGAAAAGCACCACCTTTTCCGCATCGGTCAGCGACGCGGTCGGCTCGTCGAAGATCACCGCGCGGGGGTTCACGGTCAGGGCGCGGCCGATCTCGACCATCTGCTGATTGGCGATGGACAGATCGCCCACGCGCTTGGTTGAATCGAAACCGACATTGAGCGTTTTGAGGATCGCATCGGTATCGGCATGGAGCTTCTTCCAATCGACGCGGCCAAACCCCTTGAGCGGCAGTTCACCCAGAAAGATGTTCTCGGCCACGCTGAGTTCGTCCGCAAGGCTGAGTTCCTGGTGGATGAACACCACGCCGCTGGCCTTTGCCTGCATGGGCGAGGTCATCACGACGGGTTCCTCGCCGATGAATATCTGCCCTGAATCGGGGGCATGAATGCCACCCAGCACCTTCATCAGGGTGGATTTCCCGGCGCCGTTTTCCCCCATCAGCGCATGGACCTCGCCGGGCATGACGCTGAAGGAGACATCGTCGAGGGCACGCACGCCCGGGAACGTCTTGACGATGCCCTCAAGGCGCAGAACGGGTGTCTGTTCGGTCATATCTTCAACTCCTCCTTGCCCTGGCGGTTCAACTGGCGGTCGAGAAACAGCACCCCGATCAGGATCAGGCCGATCACCAGGTTCACGGTCTGCGTATCGGCGCCGATATGGCCCAGCCCCTTGCGCAAGAGCTGGATCGCGATGACCCCGCCGAGGGTCGAGATGATCGAGCCGTATCCGCCCGCAAGCTTGGTTCCGCCCAGAACGACGGCGGTGATGGCCCAGAGCTCGTAAAGCATCCCGTCATTGGGATTGACCGAGCCGCTTTCGGAATAGAAGATCACCGCCGACAGCGCGGCGAGAAAGCCGATCAGCATGAAATTCAGCATGAAATGCGGACCGACGCGGATGCCCGCGTTGATCGCGGCCTCGCGGTTGTTGCCGATGGCATAGGCATTGCGGCCATGCACGGTCTTGGTCATCACCAGCCACAGGATCAGCGCCACCCCGAGCAGGAACCATGTCGCCGTGTGCAGCCCCAGGAATTGCGCCTCGGCGAAATCGACGAGGGTCCAGTTCAGATGGCTCGTCGGCTGTTCCCCGTTATACATGAAGACCAGCCCGCGAAAGCCCAGCATCGAGGCCAGGGTGACGATGAACGCATCGACGCCGGTTTTCCACACGATCAACCCGTTGATCGCCCCCAGCACGACACCGGTCATCAACGCGAATCCCCAGGCCAGTGGAATGGCCCAGTCGCCCAGCGCCTGCATGAACGGCCAGGTCAGGCTGTCGAGCAGGACGATGGCGGCCAATGCGAATGTCGCGCCCACGCTCAGGTCGATATTGCCGTTGATCATGATGATCGTCATGCCCAGCGCGATGATCCCGATCGGCGCGGATTGCTTGAGCAGCAACAGCATGTTGTCCAGACTGAGGAAGGTCCTGTCAGAGACCGACATCACGTCGCCGACGATGGCAAAGAACGCCAGTTCGACCACGATGAAGCCCCAGATCGCGCTGCGCTTGATATAGTCCTTGCGGTTCAGTGTTGCCATGACCGATGCTCCCTCAGGCGATCGGGGACCACAGGCGGCCCCGCTTGGCTGCGACATCCAGCCAGACGGCGAGGATGATGATGATCCATGTCACGATGTACTGGACATAGAAGTCGAGACCCACCAGCAGAAGGCCACTCTGGATGAAGCCGAGGATCAGCACACCGATCACCGTCTTGACCACCGTCCCCGATCCGCCGAGGAGCGACGCACCGCCGAGAATGACCGCGGCCAGAACCTCGAGCTCCATCCCCTGGCCGACCGTGTTCTGACTGCCCATGCTGCGGCTGGCCTGCAAAAGGCCCGCCGTCGCGACGCAGAATGCCGACAGGAGATAGGTCATGAACACCACCCGCGCGCGCGGGATGCCCGAGAAGGTCGCCGCCTGGCCGTTGCCGCCCACGGCATAGACCTTGCGCCCGAACGGCGTTTTCGCCAGCAGCAGGCTCAGCAGCACGGCCAGCAGGGCAAAGATCAGGATCGGCACCGGGACGCCCATCACACGCGCCTGCCCGAAGAACGCGAACCAGGTGCCCGACTTGTCGGCAATATCCATGTTCTTGCCGCCCGACCACGTCAGCGTAAGGCCGTGGATGGCCGACAGCATCCCCAGCGTGACGATCAGAGAATTGAGCTTGAGATACCCCACCAGGAACCCGATGAAGGCCCCCAGTGCGAGGGTCAGGGCGAACATCGCCACGATGGCCAGCCCCGGGCCAAGCTTGTCGTGCAGGTCGAGCACCACGATCGTGGAAAACGACATCATCGACCCGACCGAGAGATCGAGGTTGCCCCCGATCACCACGAAGGTCACGCCGAGCGCCATCACGCCCAGGATGGCCGAAGAGCGGATGACACCGGAGACGTTGTCGAGTTCGATAAAACGCGGATTGGCCAACGTAAAACCGATCATGAAGACCGCGAAGGCGATCAGGATACCCTGTTTCGCAAGAAGCGCGCCAATGTCCGACTTGTTGAATTGTGCCATGGTTTCCCCTCCCCGATGGCGGCCCGGGCCGCTGCACCGACACCATACTTGAGCCGCGCAGGTCGGTCTGGCCAGTTTTAATCGCTCCCCGACCTTGCTCCGGGTCATTCACGCGGATGTGAATGTCCCTGCCACGCGGTGCGACCGGTCCGGTCGCGCCAGCATGTCAGCCCGCGTGTCGCGCCGGGCCAGGTGTCGTGTCGGGGATCAGAACACGCGGCGCGGGCAGAACCCGCGCCGCGTGACCCGGGAGATAAATCAGAAAACCGGCTTTTCGAACTCGTCCATGTTCTCCTGGGTGATCTTCGGCGTGTCGAAATAGTTCAGGAAAGGCAGATCCTCGCCATTGAGGATGTCGATCGCGGTCTGCAGCGCGGCCTCGGCGTCATCGACGGGCGACTGGTAGATCGACCCCCAGTAATCGCCATCCGCCATTGCCTCGTAGCCCACCGCGAAGTTGGTGGCACCAACGAAGACGATGCCGTCGCGATCCGCGTCCTTGGCCGCGTTGAGCGCGCCGACACCCATGTTGTCATCGCCCGCGTAAACCCCGTCGATGTCGTCGTACTTGACGAGGAACGCCTCCATGACCTGCTGCGACTTCTCGCGGCTCCAGTCTCCGGGCTGGGTTTCGACCAGGGTCACATCGGGGCAGACCTCTGGAAGGCGGTCCTCGAAGCCCTTGGCGCGCTCGATGGCCGTGGTATAGCCCGGCTGGCCGGAAATCTGCACCACGCGGGCCTCGCCCTCGACGCCCATGTCGGTGAACCTGTCGCACATGATCTCGGCCGCGCGCGAGCCCTGGGTGATGTTGTCGGGCCCCGAGAAGGACGCAACGAAATCAAACCCCTGCTCGGCGATGTTCGAGTTGGTCACGACAACGGGGATGTTGGCCTGATGCGCCTTGCGCACGGCCGGGATGACGGCCTCGCCATTGGTCGGCCAGATGATGATGGCATCCACGTCCCGCTGGATCAGGTCCTCCATCTGGGCGATCTGCCGGGCGACATCACCGCCGGCGTCGAGCACGACGGCCTCGACGTCTGGATTGGCTTCCGCCGCGGCGATGAACGCCTTTTCATAGGTCGTCTGATAGCTGTCGACGCCCACGTTGTTTTGCGTGATTCCGATGGTCATCGTTTCCGCGGCGGCCGCACCGCCCAGCAGGGCGGTGGTGCAGACCAGGGCCATTCTTGTCGTCATGTTCATTACTGGGTCCTCCCGTAAAGCATTCGGTCTTGATTGCCGGCTTCCTCCAGGCCGCGGGTTCGCGCCCCGAGCAATCTGAAAGCAGCGTCGCGCGTTTCCGGTCGCCAGACATCGGCAAACTTGTCCATATTGGACTTACTTGTATCCTTTTCGGATAATTTCGCCATACGAAATGGATATCAAACTCAATACGGATGGAGGATGACGACATGAACGGGAGGCGAGGACGCGGGAACGCATCCGGAAAACCAGGCGCCATGCAACAGGGCACAGTCAGAAATATTCAATCCGGATATTCGGCTCCGGCCGGGGCCGTGCCCGCGTCGGTGGTGAAAGTCAGCCCCGAGCTCGAACGCGTGGTGCGGTTCCTGATGGGGCTGTCGATGGAACTCGACACCGCGATCGAGCCGAGCACGCCGAACCCGCATCTCAACATGATCCTTCACCTGATGCTCAGCCACTCCGAAGGGCGGATCGTCTCGCCCTCGTCGCTGGTGTCGGCCTCGGGCGTGCCCTATGCGACCGCGACCCGGAAACTGGCCGAGATCGAGCGCGCCGGCTTGATCGAACGGCGGCCGCGCACCCGCACCGGCAAGACATATTCGCTGCATCCCAGCCCGGGATTGCTTCAGAGTTTCAGCCAGTTGTCCGACCGGGTCGATCGCCTGGTGCGGAATTCATTCGACGAGGCCGGCCAAACCACCGAAAGCACCGACTATTACTTCGGCGGCTCGTATCAACCCGGCCGCGCCGCCATCGCGCCGCCCGGTGCGCTGCCCCAGCCGCTCAAGCTGCCCGGCGGTCTGCGCATCCTCGTGCATGGCGATCCGACCTTCATGGTCATGGAGGGGCTCAAGCGGCAGTTCGAACAGATGGTCGGCACCGACATTCATCAAAGGGCCTTCTCGATCGACCGCCTGCACGAAGAGGCGTCGCGCAACGCCGAGCGCGGCAAGAGCCGCTATGATCTGATCGCCGTCGACCTGCCCTGGATCGGGGAATTCGCCGAGAAGGGCTTCATCCGGCCCCTGTCGGAAGTGATGGATGTCGAACGCCTCGATCCGAGCGATTTTCACACGGCCGGGTGGCGCGCGGCCCATTGGGGCGGGCAGCCCTACGGCGTGCCGAGCCAGACAACGCCGGAGCTGATGTTCTATCGCAAGGACTGGTTCGCCGACGAGGGGTTGGAGCCACCGGTGACCACCGATGACGTGATCGCCGCCGCGCGGCATTTCCACGATCCGGCGCATGACCGGTATGGCGTGGCGTGGAACGCGGCGCGCGGCACGGCGCTGGGCCACACCTTCATGATGACCTGCGCCGCCTTCGGCCAGCCGATCATCGACCTTCCCGAAATCGCCGGCGGCTATGATGCCGACACGCTTGCCGGGCGCAGCCTCCGGCCGATGCTGAACACCGATCGCGCCCTCGCCGCGGCGGAGTACCTCTTGCAATTGCTGCAATTCTCGCCGCCCGACATCCTGTCGATGTCGTGGTACGAGCGCGTGCGCCCCTATGGCGCCGGGCGGGTCGCGATGGCCTATGGCTATACCCTGCTGGCCCCCTATTTCGAGCTCGACGAAAGTTGCCCCGCGCATGGCAACACCGGCTACCTGCCACATCCGCACGGGCCCGAGGGCCGTCCCATCGCGCCGGTGGGGGGATATGTCCTGTCGATCCCCGCCAACCTGCCCGAGGAACGCATCGACGAGGCGGTCGAGGCGCTTGTCGCCTTCACGTCGCCCGGCGCGCAGAAGCTCTATGCCCAGAACGGAAGCCGCACCGCACCGCGCTATTCGGTGGGGGCCGACCCCGAAGTACGGCGCCTGTCGCCGATCTTCGAACTGGTCGACCAGATGTCGTGGCGGGACGAGCTGCAATTCTGGCCACGCCCGCCGATCCCGCAAATCTCGGAGATCATCAGCCTGTGCGGCCATGAGCTGCACGACATGCTGCGCGGGATCGTCACCCCGCGCGACGCGCTGGCCCGGATCCAGGGCCAGGCCGAAACCATTCTGCGAACCACGGTCACTTAGGGAGGAAACCATGGACCCCAACCGCCTCAAGGGCAAGAACATCCTGATCACCGGCGCGGCCCGCGGCATGGGCGCCGCCAACGCCGAGAGCTTTGCCGCGCAGGGCGCGAATGTCTGTCTGGGCGATCTGTCACTGGACGAGGCACAGGGTGTCGCCGAGCGCATCAACGCCGCCGGAAACGGCAAGGCCATCGCGGTAAGCATGGATGTCACCAAGCGCGAGGACAACGCGAGCGCCGTCGCCGCCACGGTCGAGGCCTTCGGGTCCATCAATGTCGGCCTCTTCAATGCCGGCCTGAACAAGCCCCGGTTCTTCATGGATATCGACGAAGACAACTGGGACATGATCATGAACGTCAACACCAAGGCGATGTGGCTGGGGATGCAGGAAACTGCGCGCCAGATGATCGCCCAGGGCCCGATGGAAGGTCATCCCTACAAGCTGATCAACGTGGGCAGCATCGCGTCGCGCAAGCCGCTGGTGGATGTCACCGTCTATTGCACCTCGAAATACGGCTGCCTGGCGCTCACGCATTGCGGGGCCATCGGCCTTGCCGAGCACAACATCACCGTCAACGGTTATGCACCGGGTGTGGTCGTCACCCCGCTCTGGGAACAGCTTGACAAGGATCTCGTCGATATCGGGTTCAAGGAACGCGAGGGCCAGGCCTATGACGACATCGTGCGCGACGCGTTGCAGATCAAGCGCGTGTCCTATCCCGACGACATCACCGGCACCGCGTCTTTCCTGGCCTCGAATGACAGCGACTACATGACCGGCCAGATGATCCACGTCGATGGCGGCTGGTGCATCCAGTAACCCCGCTTCCCGAACCATCCCAGAAAGACGGGGCAACATCCCCGCAAGGAGTTTTCCATGTCTGACCGTCCTGCCTCGGCCCTGATGCCGAACCTGCTGACGCCGCAGGATCTCGAACCCAACTGGCGCTGGGAAGGGCGCCTGCCGGCCTGGGGCCACACCTCGGTCGATTTCGAGCGCCGCATCGACCACGACCGGCTGCGCCGCTATCGGCTGGCGCGGACCCGACAGGCCCTTCAGGCCTCCGGCGCGGGCACGCTTCTGCTCTTCGACGTCAACAACATCCGCTATGTCAGCGCCACCAAGATCGGCGAGTGGGAACGCGACAAGATGTGCCGCTTCTGCCTGCTGACCGGGGACGATTCGCCCTATGTCTGGGATTTCGGCTCGGCCGCCGTCCATCACCAGAAATACTCCGACTGGCTGGAGCCCGATCACTGCCTGGCCGGCGTCGTGGGGATGCGCGGCACGATCCCGCCCGAATTCGGGCTGATGCGCAAATACGCCAGGCAGATCGCCCAGCTGATCAGGGAGGCCGGCATGGCCGACATGCCGGTGGGCGTGGATTATGCCGAAACCGCGATGTTCCACGCCTTGCAGGAAGAGGGGATCAAGGTCGTGGACGGCCAGCAGATCATGCTGGCGGCGCGCGAGATCAAGAACTGGGACGAGATCCAGCTTCTGACCCAGGCGGCCAGCATGGTCGATGGCGTCTATCACATGATCTACGAGGAGCTGAAACCCGGCATCCGCGAGAACGACATCGTCGCGCTGTCCAACAAGATGCTCTACGAGATGGGCAGCGACGACGTTGAGGCGATCAACGCGATCTCGGGCGAGCGGTGCAACCCGCATCCGCACAATTTCACCGATCGCTACTTCCGCCCCGGGGATCAAGCGTTCTTCGATATCCTGCAAAGCTACCAGGGCTATCGCACCTGCTATTACCGGACCTTCAACATCGGCCGCGCGACACCCGCGCAGAACGACGCCTATGTAAAGGCGCGCGAATGGATCAACGCGTCGATCGCGATGATCAAGCCGGGCGTGAGCACGGACAAGGTCGCCGCCGTCTGGCCAAAGGCCGAGGAATTCGGCTTTCCCTCCGAGGACGCGGCCTTCGGCCTGCAATTCGGGCACGGGCTTGGGCTGGCGCTGCATGAGCGGCCCATCATCAGCCGCGCCGTATCGCTCGACCACCCGATGGAAATCCAGACCGGCATGGTCTTTGCGCTGGAAACCTATTGCCCGGCGGCCGACGGCTATTCGGCCGCGCGGATCGAGGAAGAGGTCGTCGTCACCGATACTGGTTGCGAGGTGATCAGCCTCTTCCCGGCCGAGGACCTGCCGATCGCCAACCGCTATTGAACGCCCCTGTCGGGGCGTGCCGCCGCCCGAGGGGGCGGCGGCGCCTCCGGCGGGAGTATTTCAGGCAAGATGAAACTGGGGCGCCTGCCCTGAAAGGACCGCGCCATGGCAAAGGCCAAGACCAATACCGAAGACTACCTTCGCATGTATGCCCAGATGGTGCGCATCCGCACCTTCGAGGACAACGCCAACCAGCTTTACCTCTCGGCCAAGATGCCGGGCCTCACGCACATGTATTCCGGCGAGGAGGCCGTCGCGGTGGGCATCTGCGAGGCACTGACCGACGATGACCGCATCACCTCGACCCATCGCGGCCATGGCCATTGCGTGGCCAAGGGGGCGGAGTTTCGCGAGATGTTCTGCGAGCTTCTGGGCAAGGAAGAGGGCTATTGCCGCGGCAAGGGCGGCTCGATGCATATCGCCGATCAAAGCCACGGCAACCTTGGCGCCAATGCCATCGTGGGTGGGTCGATGGGCATTGCCACCGGCTCGGCGCTCAGGGCGAAACTGCAGGGCAGCGACGATGTGACTGTATGTTTCTTTGGCGACGGGGCGACGGCGCAGGGGCTTTGGTACGAGGTCATGAACATGGCCGCGCTATGGAATCTGCCGGTCATCTATGCCTGCGAGAACAACGGCTATTCCGAATACACCAGGACCGAGGAGATCGCCGCGGGTTCGATCACCGCGCGGGCCGAAGCCTTCGGAATCGAGGCGCACCAGGTCGACGGGCAGGACGTGCTGGCGGTCAACGAGCTGACGCAAAAGCTTGTGACGCGGGCGCGCAAGGGCGAGGGGCCGTTTTTCATCGAGCTGATGACCTATCGCTATCACGGGCACCATGTGGGCGACATCAACCGCGAATACTACCGCTCCAAGGACGAGGAAAAGGACTGGAAGGAAAACCGTGATCCGATCGTGCGGTTCCGGTCGTGGCTGGTGGCCGAAGGCATCGCCAGCGAGGCGGAGATCGAGGCGATGAATGCCGAGATCGAGACCGATGCGCGCGAGGCCGTCGCCTATGCCGAGGCCGCTGCCTATCCCGATGTGTCCGAAGTGGACATGCATGTTTACGCGGACTGAGGAGAGAGAAGATGCGCGAGATTACCCTGTCGCAGGCCGTGAACGAGGCGATTGCCGAGGAAATGCGCCGTGATCCGACCGTTTTCCTGATGGGCGAGGACGTGGCCGAGGCGGGCACGCCGTTCAAGGTGCTGTCGGGCCTGGTCGAGGAATTCGGCACCGAGCGGGTGCTCGACACCCCCATTTCCGAACCGGGGTTCGTCGGCATGGCCGTGGGCGCTGCGATGACCGGCGCGCGCCCCATCGTGGACCTGATGTTCGGCGATTTCATCTACCTCGTGATGGATCAGCTATGCAACCAGGCGGCCAAGCAGCATTACATGTCGGGTGGCAAGCTGACCGTGCCGATGGTGTTGCGCACAAACATGGGGGCGACCCGGCGCTCGGCGGCGCAGCATTCGCAATCCCTGCAGGCGCTGGTCGCCCATATCCCGGGGCTCAAGGTGGCGATGCCCTCATCGGCCTACGAGGCCAAGGGCCTGATGAAAACCGCCATCCGCGACAACAACCCGGTGGTGATCTTCGAAGACAAGCTGATGTACCAGGACAAGGCCCCGGTGCCGGAAGAGGAATACCTCATCCCCTTCGGCGAGGCGCATATCAAGCGCGCGGGCTCGGACATCACGCTGATCGCCACGTCGTCGATGGTGCAGGTCGCCGAGACCGCCGCCGAGATGCTGGGCCGTGAGGGCATCGGCGCCGAGGTGATCGACCCGCGCACCATCGTGCCGCTCGACGAGGCGGCGCTCCTGGAAAGCGTGAGGAAGACCAGCCGCGCGATCGTCATCGACGAGGGCCACCAGAGCTATGGCGTGACCGCCGAGATCGCCAGCCGCCTCAATGAAAAGGCGTTCTATCACCTCGATGCGCCGGTGCTGCGCATGGGGGCGATGGATGTGCCGGTACCGTTTTCACCGGCACTCGAGGACATCACCGTGCCGACCCCGGAAGGCGTGGTTGAAAACGCGCGCAAGCTCTGCGCGGGGGAGATGATTCATGCCGCATGACGTGACGATGCCCCAGCTGGGCATGGCACAGGATGCGGGCAAGATCGTGTCCTGGCTCAAGGCGCCGGGCGACGCGGTGGTCAAGGGCGACCTGCTGTTCGAGGTCGAGACCGACAAGGCCACGATGGAGGTCGAGGCACAGGCCAGCGGGTTCCTGACCTGCGTCGTGGCGGATGCGGGCGATGACGTGCCGGTCGGTGCGGTGATCGCGCGGATCAGCAACAGCGCCGAGGAGGAGAAACCCGCCCCCGCCGGCGATGCGCGCCCTGCCGACGACCTGCCCGAGGGTCACTCCGTCACCATGCCGCAGCTTGGCATGGCACAGGACAGCGGCGTGCTGGTCAGCTGGCAAAAGGCGCCGGGCGATGCCGTGGCCGCCGGTGACATGCTCTTCGAGGTCGAAACGGACAAGAGCACGATGGAGGTCGAGGCCGGGCGCGACGGCTACCTCGCCGCGACATTGGCGGAGGCGGGCGAAGAGGTGCCGGTGGGCGAGCCGGTGGCGATCATCAGCGCCGAGGCCCCCGCGAACCCCGTGGCCCGGTCGGTGGCGTCCGCCCCACCGGCCCCTACAGCCAGGCCAGAGGCCGAGGCGGAACCCGAACCCGACACAAGACCCGAACCCGCCAAACCCGCACAGCGGGCCAGCGGCGGGCGCATCCTCGCCTCGCCCAAGGCGCGACGGCTGGCGCTGGAACAGGGGCTCGACCTTGCGAAACTGGTCGAGGCCGGTCATCCACAGCCCTATCATGTGCGTGACCTCGAAACGCTGCGGGCGCTGCCGGCTGCAACGCCCGCTTCCGAGGTCGCGACGGCAACGACCCGCATGCTGACCGCCGAGATCGGCACCGACGGCCTTGCCGCCTTTGCCGACTGGGCCGCCGAGGCTCATGGGTTGACGGATGCCGATGCGCTTCTGGCCGGTCTGGCCGGGGCCAGTCTGTCACCCCCCTGTATCGTCGCGGTCGAGCGGTTCGGACAGGCGCGACATTTCGCGGTTCCGGCGGGCCGGGCACTTTCGGCGGTCGGCGAGACCGAGGACGCGCCGGACCTGATCCTGCGCGACCTTCGCGGCACGGCGATCCGCAGCCTTGCGGTGGGCGCCGAGGCCAGCCCCGTCCTGACTCTCATGACCGGCGGGACCGGGCTGAGCGTGACGCTGGAATGCGGCCCCGCGCAACTCGACGCGCAAACCGCCATCACCCTTTTGAGCGATTTTGCAGGCCGCGTGGAGCAGCCGCTCCGCCACCTGCTCTGACCCCCCGGAGGCCGACATGGACCATACCGATCTTTACATCAACGGCGCGTGGCACGAGACGGCCGAACGGTTCGACGTGATCAACCCCGCCACCGAAGAGGTGCTGGCCTCGGTCGCCTCTGCCGATATCGCCGACGCCGATGCCGCGCTTGACGCGGCCGAGGCCGCCATGGCCGACTGGGCCGCGCGCACGCCGCGTGAACGGTCCGAGGTGTTGCGAAAGGCGTGGGAATTGATGACCGTGCGGCTCGATCATTTCGCCCATCTCATCACGCTGGAGAACGGCAAGGCCGGCGGGGATGCGCGGGGCGAGGCCACATATGCCGCCGAATTCTTCCGCTGGTTCGCGGAGGAAGCGGTGCGCGCCGACGGGATGATCACCCATGCGCCCTCCAGCGGCGCGCGGATCATCGTGCAGCACAAGCCCGCCGGGCTGGCCGTGCTGATCACCCCGTGGAATTATCCGGCAGCGATGGGCACGCGCAAGATCGCGCCCGCATTGGCGGCAGGTTGCGGCGTCATCATCAAACCCGCCTCGGAAACGCCGCTCACCATGCTGGCCCTGATGCCGCTTCTGGAAGAGGCGGGCGTGCCGCCCGGGCTCGTGAACGTGCTGCCATCGAAACGCACCGGCGCACTCGTCGATCACATGCTGCATGACCCCCGCGTGCGCGTGGTGAGCTTCACCGGCGACGGGCGTCGGCCGCACGCTGCTGAAGGGGGCCGCCGATCAAGTGCTCAAACCGGCGATGGAACTGGGCGGCAACGCGCCCGTCCTCGTGTTCGAGGATGCCGATATGGACGAGGCGATCGAAGGCACGATGCTGGCCAAGATGCGCAACCTCGGCGAAGCCTGCACGGCGGCCAACCGTATCTACGTGCACAAAGACATCGCCGAGGACTTCGCCAAGCGCCTTGCCGAACGCATGGGCGCGCTGAAGGTCGGCGACGGCACCGACCCATCGGTCGATGTCGGCCCGCTGGTCAACGCCGATACGCGCGACAAGGTGGCCGCCTTCGTGGCCGACGCCGTGGCCAAGGGGGCCAGGGTGGAATGCGGCGGCACCTTGCCCGAGGGTGTCGGCTACTTCTACCCGCCCACGGTCCTGTCGAACGTGCCGGAGACGGCCGATTGCGTGCATGACGAGATCTTCGGCCCGGTCGCCGCGATCCAGACCTTCACCGATCAGCAGGACGTGATCGCCCGCGCCAATGCCACCGAATACGGTCTTGTCGCCTACGTGTTCTCGGGCGATTTCAAGCGCGGGATGCAGGTCTGCGAACGGCTCGATTACGGGATGGTGGGGTTGAACCGCGGGCTGGTCAGCGATCCTGCCGCGCCCTTTGGCGGCACCAAGCAATCCGGCCTCGGCCGCGAGGGCGGCCACGAGGGGATGCTCGAATTCATGGAAACGCAATATATCTCGGCCAGTTGGTAAAGGGGGCATCATGTCGGACATCATCGCAAGCCCCAGCACGCGGCGCATGGCGCTGGAACAGGGCGTCGATCTCGATGCCCGCGCGCAGGAATTGGGGCGCACCACGTTGGGGCCGGAAGATCTGCACGCCTCCGCTGCCCCCGCGGCGGCCGGCGACACCGGTTTGTGGGACGTGGATCACGCGGCCCATGGCCCGGTCCACGAGGAACCCATGAGCAGGTTCGCCCAGGTGGCCGCGCGCAATCTCGGCGCCGCCAACGCGCTGATCCCGCAGGTCACGCATCACGACCGCGCCGATCTCACCGTGATCGAAGGCTTGCGCACGGCATGGCGATCCGAGGCCCGGGCGCGCGGGATCAAGCTGACGGCGCTGGCCTTCCATGTGATGGCCCTGGCGCGCTGCCTGCGCGCCGACCCCCGGTTCAACGCATCCCTTTCACCGGACGGGAAAACCCTGATCCTGAAGGATTATGTCCATGTCGGCATCGCCGTGGACACGCCCCATGGGCTGATGGTGCCGGTCATCCGCGATGCCGACCGCAAGGGGCTGTGGGACCTGTCCGCCGAAATCGCCGAGCTTGCCGATCGCGCGCAGGCGCGCAAGATCGCCCCGGACGAGATGGGTGGCGCCTCGATGACGATCAGCAACCTGGGCGGCATCGGCGGCACGGCCTTCACCCCCATCGTCAACCCGCCCGAGCTCGCGATTCTCGGCATCACCCGGACCGAGACAGTCACCGTGTGGGAGGGCGACAGCCCGCGCCCGGTGCCGATGGTGCCGCTTGACCTGTCCTATGATCACCGCGTGATCAACGGCGCCGACGCAGCACGGTTCCTGGCCCGCTACGCCCGGTTCATCGCGGAGCCCCGGCGCATGATGCTCTGAATTCGCATCCAGCGCCATTCGCGCCGCACCCGGTTCTCACTCCACCGGGGCAGCCAACCCCTCGGGGCGCGGCTTCGGCCGCAGATGTGAAAGGGGCTGGCAATAGCTCTGCGCGCGCAGCCATGACGCGATGTCCGCCCGCTTGGCACCCGAGCGCATCGGCCCCCAATCCGCCGAAACCCCGCGCCACGCGCGTCCCGATCGCTCCGAATGGCCATGGATCACCCCGTCGCGCGGCACGGTTCGCGCCATGATCCGCAGTGCACAGCTCAGGTTGTCGGCCCCGTTCTTCAACGCCGCACCGCTGCGCGCCCGACAGCCATAGCCGCGCGCCGTCGCCGGCAGGATCTGCATGAGTCCATACCAGCGCCCGCCGCCGCCCACCGCGTCGGGCCGATAGGTGCTTTCATGCCGGGTCAGCGCCGAAACGAACCCCACCCAGAACGCCGCCCGCGTCCGCGCGTCGGCCTGCGGATAGGCCGGGCACCATGTCTCGATATCATCGGGCACCATCCTGACCAGCGGCGCGGCATGATCGCCCAGCGCCGACAGGGCCGCCCGGGTCCAGAGCGGCGCCTCGGCCCGGTGTGACCAGCGCGCATGGGGCACCGCCGCGGGGCGCAACCGCGGGCGGACCTGCACGGGATCATCCGCGGGGGCCGTGGCCGTCTCTCCATCCATCGCCGTCAGCTGAAGATCCCGGTCGATCCGCTTTGCAGCCGCCAGCGGGTCGTGCGGCGACGGGGCTTCGGCCCAACCCTGCCCGGCCAGGCCCGCACAGGCCAGTGCGGCCAGCGCGACACGCCGTGCCATTTCGGTCCCCCGGATCATGAGCCGATGAAACCCCATATCGCCGCAAGGGGCAAGCCGCGTGGCGACCGCGGCAGGCGCAATGGGCGGCGCTTCGCCGGCGGACATCGACAATGCGATGCGGAAAACGGGCATTGTTCCCGCCCCGGAAATCGCCCGGCAATTTGCCGCCGCATTTCCCGCAAAACACCGCGCCTCTGCCCGGATTCGGCCCGAAAGCGGCACGATGTTGGCTTCAGATCAATCACCGGGAGGGGACATGAAACGAGCTGCGGGATTCTCCGTCACATTGACACGCGCGTTGAACGGCCTGCGCCCGACACCGTTGCGCCGTCTTGCGGCCAGCAACACCAAGGCACGCGACCGCGCACTGGCCGACCGGCTTGAACGACAGCTTATCCTGCCTGCCGCCGATACCCCGAACGAAGAGCGTGCCCGCGCCGCGATGCAGGACCGCGGACAATTCCTGGCCCGCCAGGAACGCTGGGAGGATCTGTCCGATGAAATCCGCGCCGCCGATGCCGCGCGCGATGCCACGCCCTGCGCCATGCCCCATGCCGAGTTGCTCAGCTATGGCGCCCGCGCCGATGTGGTCCACGCCACCGAAGAGGCGCTGGCCGACGGCGCCAACCCGTCGGTCGCGGGAATCGAGGCGCTCGAACAGATGCTGGCCGAGTTTCCCCGGGATCACGCGGTCGCCGCGACGGTGGCCCTCGCCCATGCCGATATCGGCTGGGCCTGGCGCGGCACCGGCTGGCCGCATGAAATCCCCGACCGCAATCAACAGCTCTTCGCGACGCATTTCGAGCGTGCGGCGCGGATTCTCGAACCGTTCTTCGACCAGCAGCCCGAGTCGCCGCTGCTGGCCGCGGCACGTTGCACCCTGCTGAGCGGCGATCCCGACCCGGGAAAGCGCCTTGCCGATGATTACGAACGCCTGATCGACCTCAACCCCGGCAATCCCCGCCCGATGCGCGCCCTTGGCAATCACCTCCTGCCGCGCTGGTTCGGTTCCTACGATGCGCTCGAACTCGAGGCGCGGCGCACAGCCGCGCGCAGCGGCACGATCTGGGGCAACGGCGCCTATGCCTGGGTCTACATGGACGCGCTCGCGGTCGATCCGGGTGCCGCGCGCGCCCTCGATCTCGATTTCTTTCTCGACGGGATGCGCGACATCCTCGCCAACCGCCCCGATCAGCACATCGCCAACATGCTCGCGGCATATGCGGCGATCACGATGGACCCGAACCGGACCCCGTCGGACGCTCCGCCCCCGTTGCGCGAAACCCGCCTCGCGATCCATGCGGCGCTCGACTGGATCCTTGCCGAATACCTGTTCGAACTGCACCCGCTTGTCTGGGCCGAGGCCAGCATCGGCCCGGGCCTTTCCGACGCGCGTAGCGCCCAACTGCCGATGCGCTCGGCGCTTCTGCGCCGCGGCACGATGACCGCGCGCATGACCATCGCGCGCCATTTCGCCGACGAATTGCTGGCCGGAACCACGGTCGCCTTTTCACGCCACGGGTTGCGGCTCTACCCGCCGCAATAGACGCCGCGCGGGGCTTGGCGCCTTACATGCACCGGCACCAGCCGTTCCGGTCCACCCCGATCAGCGCCTCGCCCTGGGCCAGCCACCAGCCCGGGTCGGTCAGCACCGGGGCGGACTCTTCGGCCGTGATGATTCCGGCCCCTGCGCCAACCGCCGTGATCGCCAGCGCCGCGAAAATGATCTTGTGATGAAATGCCATGCGGAAATCCTCCCGATATGGGTCGATTGCATCACATCTCCCCGCGCCCGCGACAGTCAGGGAATCCTGACCTGGCCGCGGCGCGGACCCCTGCGCCCCCTTGCCCAGACCCCGCCCCTGCCCTAGAAGACAGCCATTGCCAGCAAGGAGCCGGACCGATGCTCGATCTCACCCATGAACCCCCCAAGCCCAAAGTGATCGCGGGCGCGAAACACGATTGGGAACTGGTGATCGGGATGGAGGTGCACGCACAGGTGGCGTCAAGGGCCAAGCTCTTCTCGGGCGCCTCCACCCAGTTCGGCGCCGAGCCCAATTCCAACGTCGCCTTCGTCGATGCGGCCATGCCCGGCATGTTGCCGGTGATCAACGAATTCTGCGTCGAACAGGCGGTGCGCACCGGGCTTGGCCTCAAGGCGAAGATCCACCTCAAATCGGCCTTCGACCGCAAGAACTATTTCTACCCCGACCTGCCGCAGGGCTACCAGATTTCCCAGCTTTACGAGCCGATCGTGGGCGAGGGCGAGATTCTCGTCGACATGGCCCCCGGCATCGCGCGAAAGGTGCGCATCGAGCGCATCCATATCGAACAGGACGCGGGCAAAAGCATCCACGACATGGACCCGACCATGTCCTTCGTCGATCTCAACCGCACCGGCGTCGCGCTCATGGAGATCGTCTCGCGCCCCGACATCCGCGGCCCCGAAGAGGCCGCCGCCTATGTGGTGAAACTGCGCCAGATCCTGCGCTATCTCGGCACCTGCGACGGCAACATGCAGAACGGCAACCTGCGCGCCGACGTCAACGTCTCGGTCTGCCGCCCGGGCCAGTACGAGAAATACCAGGAGACCCAGGATTTCTCGCATCTCGGCACCCGCTGCGAGATCAAGAACATGAACTCCATGCGCTTCATCCAGCAAGCCATCGACTTCGAGGCCCGCCGCCAGATCCGCATCATCGAGGAAGGCGGCGAGGTGGTGCAGGAAACCCGCCTCTACGATCCCGAGAAGGGCGAAACCCGCTCGATGCGCTCCAAGGAAGAGGCGCATGACTATCGCTATTTCCCCTGCCCCGACCTGCTGCCGCTCGAAATCGAGCAGTCCTGGGTCGACGAGATCGCGGCAAACCTGCCCGAACTGCCCGACGAGAAGAAGGCGCGGTTCATGGCCGATTACGGCCTCACCGAATATGACGCGAGCGTGCTGACCGCCGAAACCGATGCCGCCGGCTTCTTCGAAGAGGTGGCCAGGGGCCGCGATGGCAAGCTCGCCGCCAACTGGATCATCAACGAACTCTTCGGCCGCCTCAAGAAAGAGGATCACGACATCACCCAAAGCCCGGTCAGCCCCGCGCAGCTTGGCGGGATCATCGACCTGATCGCCGCGGACGTGATCTCGGGCAAGATCGCCAAGGACCTCTTCGAGATCGTCTATACCGAAGGGGGCGACCCGGCGCAGATCGTCGAAGAGCGCGGCATGAAGCAGGTCACCGACACCGGCGCGATCGAGGCCGCGCTCGACGAGATCATCGCCGCCAACCCCGCGCAGGTCGAAAAGGCCAAGGTGAACCCGAAACTCGCCGGCTGGTTCGTGGGCCAGGTGATGAAGGCCACCGGCGGCAAGGCCAACCCCAAGGCGGTGAACGCGCTGGTGCAGGACCGGCTCGGGCTCTGACCGGACGGCGGCACTTGCCCAGCCGCTGGGGGTTTCACCCCCAGACCCCCAGGATATTTGACGCCAAATGAAGACATGGCCGCGCAAAAGTCAGCCCCCCGCCATGTAGCGAGGGGCCTTCACTTGGCACGGTCATCGGCGTCCCCGCCTGTACCGTAAAGCCAAGCTGACAGGGCAAGGTTAAGATTCCGTTTCCTTATCTGTCCCCGTTCCTTCATTTGGCCCCAAATATCCCCGCCGGAGGCATCCGGCATCCCGGGCCGCGCGCAGGATGACGCGGCAAGGCGCGGCTGCACTCTTGCACCCGGCGGCGCAATGGGCCATCCATCGCGCATGGACTGGGTCAAGATCATACACCTGCTTTGCGTCATGGGCTGGATGACATCCGTCTTTGCCGTGCCGCGTGCGCTGATCTACTGGAAGCGTGAGTACGCGAGGCTGGGCGAATTCGGCCCGACCGGCGATCTGACCGTGCGGCTTTACCGCTTCTCCGCAGGGCTGGCGGTGATCGGCGTGATCACCGGGCTATGGCTGGCCTGGTCGGTCTGGGGTTTCGCCCCCTGGACCCATCTCAAGACCGCGCTCGTGGCCCTTCTGGCCGTGCATTACGCCTGGACCGGGCGCCTCGTGATTCGCGCCCGGCGCGGCGAATTTCGCGAAAGCGACTTCTTCCTGCGCATCTTCAACGAAATCTCCGTCATCGCCACCATCGCCATTCTCTGGGTCGTGGTGGTCAAACCGTTCTGAGACACATGACCGAAAACACCCCCTTCATCTCGACGCCGATGCGGGTCGAACCGGACTGGATCGACTATAACGGCCATCTCAACCTCGCCTTCTACCACGTGCTCTTCGACCGGGGCGTCGACCAGATCTGGGAAGAGCTGGGATTCGGCCCCGAATACCGGACCGAACGGGGCTTCACCACCTATGCCGCCGAATCCCATGTCCGTTACCTGCGCGAGATTCACGAGGGCGACATGGTGCGCGCGAGTTTCCAACTGCTCGACCATGACGAAAAGCGGTTCCATTTCTACCAGGAACTCATCCACTCGGACGGCTGGGTCTCGGCCAGCGCCGAAGGTCTGACCCTGCATATCGATACGTCCGGCCCCCGCGTCGCCCCGATGCCACCCGACATCCTGGCCAATGTCGGTGCGCTCATGGCCCGCCACCGCGACCTGCCGCGTCCCGCCTCCGTCGGCCGCGCCATCGGCATTCGCCGCAAGTGACCGCGCGCCGGGTTTACCCCTGGCCCCGACCATTCGCAGAGCACGACCCGGCAGCCGGCGGGCAGCCGGTCGGTGCACGGATGTCACCCCCCGATTCCTCGCCGAAGATTCGTGTTAACCCGGCGGGGCGGTCGTGACACCATGGAGTAACCCGCGCTGGAATCCCCTGCGCCGGCCTGCTAGGAAAGGCGGACGCGACACCATGGACAGCACCCGATGACAGGTTACGATTACAAGGTCGTCCCGGCCCCGCGCAAGGCGCGCAAGATCCGGCGCCTCAAGACCCCGGAAGCCCGGTTTGCCCATGTATTGCAAGAAGTTATAAACGAGCACGCCGCGGATGGCTGGGAGTTTCAGCGCGTCGAAACCCTGCCCGTGGACGAACGCCAGGGCCTGACCTCCACGCAGACCGTCTTTCGCGACCTGCTGGTGTTTCGCCGCCCGCACGACACCCAGCGCACGCAAGCGCAAGAAAGCGTTCACGCCGAGGCGCCAGAATCGGCAGACACGACCGAACCGCCCGACGACGATCCCGACGACGACATCACCAGCCCGGCACCCGACGACAGCGACACCGCGCCCGACGCCCCCTCCGGCGACACCGAACGCAGCTGACCCCTATCCCAGGTCCAGCGAAAGCGCATGGATCGAGGCCACGAGGTCCGGCCCGAGCGCATGATGCACCGCCCGGTGACGCGCGACCCGGTCCAGCCCGGCCAGTTCGGCGGCACGCAGACGTAGCGCAAAATGGCTCTCGCCCGAGCCGTCATCGCCCGCATGGCCCGCGTGAAGCGAAGATTGATTAACGATTTCCAGCTCTTCTATGTTGAACGCCGCCTCGATCGCGGCACGGATCTCCGCTTCTTTCGACAATTTTTCTCTCCTGCCCTCTTTCGGTTTTCGCCCAGAAGGGTAAACTCCCGGGTCCGAGTCGAAAAGGTGCCTCAATCATGCGAAAACCCGACCCCTTCGGTTTCGATATTTCCGTTTCGTCGGCCAAGAAGAAGAATCCGCGCGGGCGGCGCGGCATGTCCGGTGCGTCCGAGACATCAACCCGGATCTGCGATCACGAAGGATGCAACGAGCCGGGCAAGTTCCGCGCGCCCAAGGCGCCGGACGTGCTCGATGACTACTACTGGTTCTGCAAGGAGCATGTGCGCGAATACAATCTCAAGTGGAACTTCTTCGACGGCACGACCGAGGCCGAGATGAACGCCCAGGCGACCAAGGACAAGGTCTGGGATCGTCAGACCCGGAGCTTCCGCGACCCCGAGGCCCGCGCCTGGGCCCGGCTCGGAATCGAGGATCCGCACCAGGTCCTTGGTGCCAATGCCACGCAGAATCCCGGCAAGCGCGGCAAGTCCACGGGCCGGCGCCTGCCGCCCACCGAACGCCGCGCGATCGAGATCCTCGAAGTCAAGGACAGTGCCACGAAAACCGAGGTGCGCAAGGCGTACAAGGCCCTCATCAAGGTCCTGCACCCGGACATGAACGGTGGCGACCGCTCGCAGGAGGAACAGCTGCAAGAGGTGATGTGGGCCTGGGAACAGGTCAAGGACAGCCGCAATTTCAAGTGAAGATCACGGCCCGCGCAATGCGCCTACTCGCCCGGGCGCGGCGCCGTTCGTTGGCGTTCACATTTCGTAACCTTTCGGGCGCATCCTCTCACGCAGCCCGAAAGACCAGGCTCACACCTTTGATGCAATGCCGCTTGCCCGTGGGTTTCGGCCCGTCATCGAAGATATGGCCCAGGTGACTGCCGCAACGTGCGCAGTGGCATTCGGTATGGCTGCCAAAAAGGGTCCGGTCCGGTTTGGTGCCGATGGCGCCGCTTTTCGCCTGCCAGAAACTGGGCCAGCCGGTGCCGCTGTCGTATTTGTGCTCGCTTGAATAAAGCGGCCGGTCACAGCCCCGGCAATGATAGGTGCCGTCGCCATATTCCTTGTCGAGCGGCGAGGAAAAGGCCCGTTCGGTGCCTTCCTTGCGCATCACCTTGTATTCCAGCGGGCTCAGCATCTCGCGCCATTCGCGGTCGGTCCGCGTCACTTCGAAGGCGCGCGCCGATCCGGGGGCAAAGCCCGCCACCATCGCCGCCGGCGCGGCCAATGCGAGTTGGAAAAAATTCCGTCGTTGCATGAGAAACTCCTTTTCCGGCCCCTGTTCTGCGCGACATGCCGTGCCCATGCAATCACGTGCCGCGCAACTTCGCGTGAAGCGAAGTGCATCGCGCGGCGCCGCCCGATCGTCACCCGGCACACCGCCACCCCGGGAATTATTTCAACTTGTGCGCCTCGCGCCCCCGCGTCAGACTGCTCCGCCCCTTGCCCTTGGGCGCGAATTATTGCACCACGTGCGGGTTGGCATTTTGGCCGGGCTCAGAGGACGACAGAACATGGCGGACGGATCGATCGACATCAACGCGAAACCCACCGAGGAAATCTCGGTCCGCGAGGTCTTTGGCATTGATACGGACATGATGGTCAAGGGCTTTTCCGACCGTTCCGAGCGGGTGCCGGATATCGATTCGACCTACAAGTTCGACCCCGACACCACGCTGGCCATCCTCGCCGGCTTTTCGCACAATCGCCGGGTGATGATCCAGGGTTATCACGGCACCGGCAAATCCACCCATATCGAGCAGGTGGCCGCGCATCTCAACTGGCCCTGCGTGCGCGTCAATCTCGACAGCCATATCAGCCGGATCGACCTCATCGGCAAGGACGCGATCAAGCTCAAGGACGGCAAGCAGGTCACCGAGTTCCAGGAGGGCATCCTGCCCTGGGCGCTGCGCAACCCCACCGCCATCGTGTTCGACGAATACGACGCGGGCCGCGCCGACGTCATGTTCGTGATCCAGCGGGTCCTGGAAACCGACGGCAAGCTCACCCTGCTCGACCAGAACGAGATCTTGACCCCGCACAAGTATTTCCGCCTCTTTGCCACCGCCAACACCGTGGGGCTGGGCGACACCACCGGGCTTTATCACGGGGTGCAGCAGATCAACCAGGCGCAGATGGACCGCTGGAGCCTCGTCGCCACGCTGAACTACCTTTCCCACGACGCCGAAACCGCAATCGTTCTGGCCAAGAACCCGCATTACAACACCGAGAAGGGCCGCCGTATCGTCAGCCAGATGGTCACCATCGCCGACCTCACGCGCACCGCCTTTATGAATGGCGACCTGTCGACCCTGATGAGCCCCCGCACGGTCATCACATGGGCCCAGAACGCCGAGATCTTCCGCAACGTGGGCTATGCCTTCCGCGTGACCTTCCTCAACAAATGCGACGAGCTCGAACGCCAGACCGTGGCCGAGTTCTACCAGCGCTGCTTTGACGAGGAACTGCCCGAAAGCGCGGCGAGCGTGAGCCTGGGATGACGCAGAGCCGCTCATCCCGCCCTGACCTGCGGGCTGCGCGACACGGCCCTCAAGGGCCGATGAGCGCCCTGCCGAGGACACCACGATGAGCAAGCCCACCGACAACCCCGCCGATCCCTTCAAGAAGGCCCTGGCCGAGGCCACCAAGGTCATGGCCGACGATCCCGATCTCGCGGTCTCCTATTCGGTCGATCCCGCGGGGATTTCGGGCGATGCGATGCGCCTGCCACAGGTTTCGCGCCGGATGACCCGCGACGAGGTGCTGCTCGCCCGCGGCACGGCCGATGCGCTGGCGCTCCGGCACAAGTTTCACGACGACGCCACCCATGCCAAATTTGCCCCCCCCGGCGACATGGCCCGCGACATCTACGAGGCGATGGAAACCGCCCGCTGCGAGGCGATGGGCGCGCGCGAAATGCCCGGCACCTCGGGCAATATCGACGCCAAGATCGCCGACGAGGCCCGCCGCCGTGGCTATGAGCAGATCACCGACAGCGCCGACGCGCCGCTGGCTGCCGCCGCGGGATATCTCACCCGCCACCTTGCCACCGGCCGCGACCTGCCCCCCGGGGCCGACAACATCATGAGGCTCTGGCAGGGCTTCATCGAGGAACAGGCCGGCGGCACGCTCGAAAACCTCCATGAAAAACTCTCCGATCAGGCCGAGTTTGCCCGCTTCGCGCGGCAGGTCATCACAGACCTGGGCTATGGCGACCAGTTGGGCGACGATCCCGACGCACCCGATGACGACGAGGACGATCAGGACGACGAGGCCCAGGAAGAGGAAAACCCCGAGGACGCAGGCCAGGAAGAGAGCGAGGACCAGTCCGGCGAGGCAGACCCGGACCAGACCCAGGACGATCAGCAGGACGCCTCCGAGGCACAGGTCTCGATGGACGAGATGGCCGAGGACGAGATGGGCGACGAAGCCGAAATGCCCGACGGCGAGGCCCCGCTCGACCCGCCGCCGCCGCCACCGCTCTCGGATGCCGACCCCGATTACCGCGCCTACGAGACCAATTTCGACGAGGAAATCGCCGCCGAGGATCTTGCCGAGCCGGCCGAGCTCGAGCGGCTCCGCTCCTATCTCGATCAGCAGCTGGATTCGCTCAAGGGCGCGGTGGGGCGGCTTGCCAACAAGCTCCAGCGCCGCTTGCAGGCCCAGCAGAACCGCTCGTGGGAGTTCGACCGCGAAGAGGGTATCCTCGATGCGGGACGTCTTGCGCGTGTGGTCGCGAACCCCACGACGCCGCTTTCCTTCAAGGTCGAGAAGGATACCGAGTTCCGCGACACGGTGGTCACGCTGCTTCTGGACAATTCCGGTTCGATGCGCGGCCGCCCGATCTCGATCGCCGCGATTTGTGCCGATGTGCTTGCCCGCACGCTCGAGCGTTGCGACGTCAAGGTCGAAATTCTGGGCTTCACAACCCGCGCATGGAAGGGTGGCCAGAGCCGCGAGAGATGGCTGGGCGAAGGCCGCCCGGCCCAGCCCGGCCGCCTCAACGACCTGCGCCACATCATTTACAAGGGCGCGGATGCGCCGTGGCGCCGGGTCCGGCCCAATCTCGGGCTGATGATGAAAGAAGGGCTTCTGAAGGAAAACATCGACGGCGAGGCGCTGGAATGGGCGCATCGCCGGATGCTGATGCGCCCCGAGGCGCGGCGCATCCTGATGGTGATCTCCGACGGCGCGCCAGTGGACGATTCGACCCTCTCGGTCAACCCGGCCAACTACCTCGAAAAGCACCTGCGCGACGTGATCGCGATGATCGAGAGGAAAAAGATCGTCGAGCTTCTGGCCATCGGCATCGGCCATGACGTGACCCGCTATTACGACCGCGCGGTAACGATCACCGATGTCGAACAATTGGCCGGGGCCATGACCGAACAGCTTGCCGCACTCTTCGACACCGACGCGCGGGCGCGGGCGCGATTCCTCGGCATCAAGAAAGCCAGCTAGACCGTCCCGCACCAGGTCGATCCTGCCACCCCAAGTGGCCCATCCCCGATTCTTCGCAGGGGAATCGTCTTGCCAGCGGCGCGCTCGTGCCAGAATGCACGTGCGACCGACACCACGCCATCGGATATCGCGCCATTGCCTGTTGCGCATGGGCGCATTTCCCTGTTCGATACGGCCAAACCACAGGGGAGTTGCATGTTTCAAAGTTTCCAGGACAGCGCGGACCCATCCCAGGGCCCCGAACGGCTGGCCACGCTGCGCGCAGTCATGCGCAGCGAGGGGCTGAGCGGCTTTCTGGTGCCGCGCGCCGACGCACATCAGGGCGAATACGTGGCCGAGCGTGACGCCCGGCTGGCGTGGCTGACGGGCTTCACCGGATCGGCCGGGTTCTGCGCAGTGCTGCCGCACAAGGCCGGGGTGTTCATCGACGGGCGCTATCGCACCCAGGTCAAGCGACAGGTCGATCTCGATCATTTCACCCCGGTCCCTTGGCCCGAGACCCAGCTTGGCGATTGGCTCGTGGCCGAGCTGCCCAAGGGGGGTACCGTGGCCTATGACCCCTGGCTTCACACCCCCGACGAGATCGCGACACTCGAGCAGAAACTCGCGCCCAAGGGCATTGCCCTGACCCCGCATGGCAATCTCGTCGACATTATATGGTCCGACCAGCCCGCGCCGCCCGTGGGCCGCATCACGCCCTATCCCGCCGATCTCGCCGGCGAGACGCATGACGCCAAGCGTGCCCGGCTGGCCGAGACGCTTCGCGATGCCGGGCAATCCGCCGCGGTGATCACGCTGGCGGATTCCATTGCCT
Organism: Rhodobacteraceae bacterium HLUCCO07; assembly: GCA_001314705.1. Lineage (GTDB taxonomy): Bacteria > Pseudomonadota > Alphaproteobacteria > Rhodobacterales > Rhodobacteraceae > Aquicoccus. Next base: position 24,859 of record LJSU01000014.1, on the reverse strand, counting down.
GGCTCCTGAATATCCGCGGTTCGGACATTCCGCGAAACCCGGTGCCGCATGCCTTTGCCATCCTGCGGGATGATGCGCGTCTCACGTTGTTTGTCGATCCGGCCAAGCTCGATGACACAGTGCGCGCCCATCTCGGCGCGCAGGTCACCATCCGCCCACCCTCGGCCTTTGCCCCGGCGCTGCATTCGCTGACCGGCATGGTCCGTGTCGACCCCAAGACCGCCCCGGTCCTCGTGGTGCAGGAACTCGATGACGCCGGCGTTGCCCATGACCGGGGCCAGGATCCCTGTATCCTGCCCAAGGCCCGCAAAAGCCACGCCGAGATTGCCGCCACAAGCGAGGCGCATTTGCGTGACGCCGCCGCGATGGTCGAATTCCTCACCTGGTTCGACGCGCAGCCACCCGGCACGATCACCGAGATCGACGTTGTCACCGCACTCGAAGGCTTCCGCCGGGCCACCAACGCGCTGATCGACATCAGTTTCGACACCATCGCGGGCACCGGCCCCAATGGCGCGGTGATGCATTATCGTGTGACCGAAACCTCGAACACGCGACTCGACGACGGGCACCTGATCGTGGTCGACAGCGGCGGGCAATATATCGACGGCACAACAGACATCACCCGCACCCTGCCCGTCGGCCGGGTGGGCGACGAGGAACGGCGCTGTTTCACCCGCGTTCTCAAGGGCATGATCGCCATTTCCCGGGCGCGTTTTCCCAAGGGACTCGCCGGGCGCGACCTCGACGCGCTGGCCCGCTATCCGCTCTGGCTGGCCGGGCAGGACTTCAACCACGGCACCGGCCATGGCGTCGGCGTCTATCTTTGCGTTCACGAAGGCCCGCAGCGCCTTGCCCGGATCAGCCATGTGCCGCTCGATCCCGGCATGATCCTGTCGAATGAACCCGGCTATTACCGCGAAGGTGCATTCGGCATCCGGCTCGAAAACCTGATCGTGGTGCATGAGGCCGAGGCGGTTCAAGGCGGGGATGACCGCGACATGTTCGACTTTGAAACCCTCACATGGGTGCCGATCGACCGCCGCCTGATCCTGCCCGCGATGATGGACGCCGGGGAAATCGACTGGCTCAACCGCTACCACGCCGCCTGCCGCGACAAAATCGGCCCTCGGGTTTCGGAGGCCGCTCGACTATGGTTGGAAGGCGCGACCGAGCCGCTCTGACATATCAGCGCAACACTGCCGCATCAGACTGGACCGGAAAACTTGGGGAGGACAAGGAAGATGGCACCGAAAATCACGATCACGCACGCGCCCGGCACATGGGTCGTGCGCGCGGGCGGCGCCGTTCTGGGCGAGTCGAAGAACGCGCTGGAACTGGTCGAGGGCGACATGCCCCCGGTGATCTATTTCCCACGCGAAGACATCGCCATGGCCTTTCTCGACGAAAGCGATCACGCAACCACCTGCCCGTGGAAAGGCAAGGCCCGCTATTTCTCGATAGTGACCAAGTCCACCACGCTTGAAAACGCCGTGTGGTCCTATGAAGACCCGCAAGACGACGTGGCCCGGATCAAGGATCACCTCGCCTTCTACCCCAGCGACATGGTGGCGGTGGAACGGGTCTGATCCGACCCTGCGCGCGCTCAGGAATGCTCTTCCTCCGCCGTCGCGACCAGCGCACGGTTATAGGATTTGAGCGCATCGACATGCCAGAGCGCGCCCCAAAGCTCGGGGCGATTGTCCGCGCCGGTCAGGCTCAGCACCGGAAGGAACGCCGCACCGGACTGCTCGAAAACCGGCATTGCGTTCTCCAGCGTGGCGTTCGTATCGAGATAGACACCGGCTTCGACCATCTCCCAAAGCTCGCTCTCTTCGGGGCATTCACGCTCGCCCAGTGGCTTCATCAGGCTCGCCACCCGGAACATCGCCAGCAGATAGGCCTGCGGACCGGCGGCAAGGTGCACCCCGCGCCGTTCGAGCTGTGTCAGGAAAAACGACCGGTCCACCAGCCGTGAACTCAGTGCTGTCGACATGCTGACCGCAACCATGACGGCCAGCCCGGTCTGCCAGTCGCCGGTCATCTCGAAAACGATCAGCGTGGTCGAGATCGGCGCCCCCAGCACGGCCGCCGCCACCGCGCCCATCCCCGCCAGCGCATAGAGCGTGTGCGCACCGGACACTTCGGGAAAGACCGAGGTCGCGATCAGGCCAAAGGCCAGCCCGGTGAGCGCCCCCACCATGAGCGAGGGCGAAAAGACACCGCCGCCCATGCGCCCGGCCATGGTAATGGCGACGGCCACCACCTTGAGCACGCAGAACACCACCGCCTCGTGCAGGACGAGTTTGCCGGTCAAAGCCGCGCTCGTGGTCTCGTATCCGACGCCGATGATATGCGGGAACCAGATCGCGATCACGCCCAGCATGAGCCCGGTCACCGCCGGGCGCAGCCAGCGCGGCAATCCGATCCGGGCCTGTGTGTGACTTGCCATGTCATCGGCCATGAAAATCGCGCGCATCATGACCGCTGCGACGATCCCGCAAACCAGACCCAGGATGAGAAAGGCCGGCAATTCGATGTAGAACTCCAGCGCCGAAGTGCCAGGCAGGGTGAACTCGGTCACGTCGCCAAAGGCCAGCCGGTTTATGACCGTGCCTGCCGCGCTGGCGATCACGATGGGGGCAAAGGCATGGACCGCAAAATGCCGCAGCACCACTTCAAGCGCGAAAAGCGCCCCGGCGATCGGCGCATTGAAACTGGCCGACACGGCCGCCGCCACCGCGCATCCCATCAGGTCGCGCCCGGTCATGCCACTTGCATGGATCCGCTCACTCACCCAGCTCGAGATCAGGCTGGCGAGATGCACCACAGGCCCCTCGCGCCCGGTCGAGCCGCCCGTGCCCAGCGTGATCAGCGACGCAAGGGCCGATGCGATTCCGGCCCGCGCCTCGACCCGCCCATCGTAGAGCGCAGCCCCTTCGATGACATCGGGCACCGTGCGCACACGACCGTCATCGGTAAAGAAATGCAGGATCAACCCCACCGCGAGACCGCCCAGCGTCGGAATGATCAGAACCCAGATCCATGGCAACGTCTCGGCAAAGGAATGCAGCCGGTTCACGTTATCGGTGCCGTAAGCCCAGCGCTGCAACGCCTCGACCCCAAGCCGGAACAACAGCGCGGCGAAACCGGCCCCGACACCGATGACCAGCGCCAACAGCCAGAACTGGAACTGGCTCGGCCCTCTTTCGCGCAAATAGCCGAGCGCGCGGCGCAATTCGCGCACAACCTCGGCGCGTTTGCTTTCAAGATAGGATCCTTCAGGCCGGCTCATCACATCTCAATTGCGGGCAATTTTAGACAAATCCGTCGGGTCGCCCCTTTCCCATGCCAGCGGCATACCTTACGATCCCGGCCAATCGCTCTTCGGGGGAAAACATGCCGATCCAAGACGCTCTTGCCGAGTTATCCACATTACTAGGCCAACGGCTCAGCCGCTCCAAGTCCGATCTCGACCTGCACGGCCGGTCCGAGACCTATTTTTCCATGACGCCCCCCGACGCGGTGGCCTATCCTGAAAGCACGCAAGAAGTATCGCAGGTGATGAAGATCTGCGCCGCCCACGCCGTGCCGGTCACCGGCTGGGGGACAGGCACCTCGCTCGAAGGGCAGGCAATGGCCTTTTCCGGCGGTGTGGTGGTCGATTTTGCCCGAATGAACAAGGTCCTGTCGGTGCATCAGGGCGACATGGACGCGGCTGTGCAGCCGGGCGTGACACGCGAGGCCCTCAACGAAGAGCTCCGCGCCACGGGGCTGTTCTTTCCGGTCGATCCCGGCGCCAATGCCTCGCTCGGGGGCATGGCCTCGACAAGGGCCAGCGGCACCACCGCCGTGCGCTATGGCACCATGCGCGACAATGTGCTGGGGCTCGAGGTCGTGCTGGCCGACGGGCGGGTGATCCGTACCGGCACACGCGCGCGCAAGACTTCCGCGGGATATGACCTGACCGGGCTCTTCGTCGGGTCCGAAGGCACCTTGGGTCTGATCACCGAACTTACGCTCAAGCTGCATGGCCAGCCCGAGGCGATCACTGCCGCGATCTGCGCCTTCGACAGCGTGGATGACGCGGTGCGCGCCGTCATCGACACGATCCAGATGGGCCTCTCCATGGCCCGGATCGAACTTCTCGATGCCGAGACGGTCAAGGCTTTCAACGCCTATGCCGGGGCCACCATGCCCGAATGCCCGCATCTCATGGTCGAATTCCACGGCTCTGAAAGCGGCGTGGCCGAAATGGCCGAAGGGTTCGGCGCAATCATCGCCGATCACAATGGCCACGGGTTCGACTGGGCGACACGGCCCGAAGAACGCAATGCGCTCTGGACCATGCGCCACAACGGCGCCTACGCGATCTATAACGCGCGGCCGGGCTGGAAGGGCCTTGTCACGGACGTGTGCGTGCCGATCTCGCGGCTGGCCGATGCCATCAACGAAACCGCTGCCGATCTTGCCGCCTCGGGGCTTTACGGGCCCATTCTCGGCCATGTGGGCGACGGTAATTTCCACTCGGTCATCATGTTCGACGCCGAGGACAAGGCCGCGCTCGCAAAGGTCAAGGCCGCCTCGAATCGCATGGTCGAACGCGCGCTGGCCATGGGCGGGACGATGACCGGCGAACATGGAATCGGCGTGGGCAAGTTGCCCTATATGTCATCCGAGCACGGCCAGGGCTGGCAGGTCATGGGAGCGATCAAGCAGGCGCTTGACCCCAACAACCTGCTCAACCCGGGAAAGATGGTGCCACCGCGCAATTGATCGCCCCGTGGCGTCCTCTGTGCAGGGCCTTCCCCTCGCTCAGCCGATCAACTGGGTCGCCGCTGCCCGCGCCGCCTCGGTGATCCGGTCGCCCGACAGCATCCGCGCGATCTCATCGACGCGATCTCCATCGGCCAATGGCACGACGGTCGAGCGCGTTTCGCCTGCCTCGACGTGCTTCTCCACGCGCCAGTGATGGCTCGCCTTGGCCGCAACTTGCGGCGAATGGGTCACGACCAGAACCTGCGCGCCCTCGGCCAACTCGGCCAGGCGCCGCCCCACCGCATCCGCGGTCGCACCGCCGACCCCGCGGTCGATCTCGTCAAAGATCATCGTGGCCACGGTTTCGCCCTGCGCCAGCGAGACCTTGAGCGCCAGCAGGAACCGCGACAACTCCCCGCCGGAAGCGATCCTGGCCAATGGACCCGCGGGCGCACCGGGGTTGGTCGCCACGGTGAAACTCACCGCGTCCACGCCCTCCGGCCCCGGCTCGGCCTCGTCGATCCCGGTGGTGAATACCGCCCGCTCCATCTTGAGCGGGCCAAGCTCGCCCATCACCGCCGCATCCAGCTTTCCCGCCGCGGCCCGCCGCTGCGCACTCAACCGCTCGGCAGCCACGTCATAGGCCGCCGCGGCGGCCTCGGCCACGCGCGCCAACTCCGCAAGATCGGCGTCGCCCTGCTCGAGTTCGGCCAACTGGCCGCGCAGGCCCTCGGCGAAGTCGCCCAGTTCGTCCGGCTGTACCCCATGCTTGCGCGCAAGGGCCCGAATCGCAAAGAGTCGCTCTTCGCAGCGTTCCAGCTCGTGCGCGTCGAACGACAACGCCTCAACCGCGCGGCGCACTCCGTCGCTTGCCTCGGCCAGCTCGTTCAGGGCCCGGCCCAGGCCCTCGATCGGCGCATCAAGCAACCCGTCAAGCTCACCGCCCACCCCTTCGAGCCACCGAAGCGCATCTCCTGCCCGGGCCTCTGACCCCTCCTGACCGGAAAGCGCCTCCAGCGCCCGCGCGATGTCCTCGCCCACCTTCTCGGCCGCCTGCATTCGCCGCCGTTGCTGGTCCAGCACCTCGTCCTCGCCCGGTTGTGGATCAAGCGTGTCCAGTTCACCCACCGCATGGCGCAAGAACTCCTCCTCGGCGCGCACCGCCGCGACCCGGGCTTGCGCGGCCTCGAATGCCTTCCTGGCGCGCGCCCGCTCGGCCCATAACCCGCGCAGCGCCCCGATCTCGCCTTCAAGCCCGGCGAATTGATCCAGAAGCGCCCGGTGCCCGCGCGGATTGAGCAGCCCGCGGTCGTCATGCTGGCCATGCAACTCGACCAGGCCCTCCGACAGCCGCCGCAGCACTTCGCCGCTTGTGCGCCGATCATTGACCCAGGCTGTCTTGCGCCCGTCGGGCGTGTTGATCCGCCGCAGGATCAACTCATCGCCTTCCGGCAATCCGGCCTCTGTCAAAACCTCGCGCGCCGGATGCCCCTCGGGCAGGTCGAACACGGCGGTCACCTCGCCCTGCTCTGCGCCTGCCCGGACAAGTTCCGCCCGCCCGCGCCAGCCGAGCACGAACCCCAGGGAGTCGAGCAGGATCGACTTGCCCGCCCCGGTCTCGCCGGTCAACACGTTGAGACCCGGCCGGAACTCGAGCTCCAGCCGGTCGATGATCAACATGTCACGAATTTCAAGCGTGCGCAGCATTCACCCCAAAGGGTGGGTGAAACCCACCATCCCCCATGGCCTACAACCACTGGCCCTTGATCATCTGGCGATAGATCTGGCGCAACCAGTTGTCCCCCATGGCCCGCGCCTCCAGTCCCTCGCCGGTCAACAGCTTGTAGCTGTCCTCATACCATTCCGTGCCGCGGAAATTGTGGCCCAGGATTGCCCCCGCCGTCTGCGCCTCGTCGGTCAGACCCAGCGACAGATAGGCCTCGACCAGCCGATGCAACGCCTCGGGGGTGTGCGACGTGGACTGGAAATCCTCGACGACCGAGCGGAAGCGGTTGATCGCTGCGGTATGATGATCGTGGCGCAGGTAATAACGCCCGATCTCCATTTCCTTGGCCGCCAGATGGTCGAAGGCCAGGTCGAACTTGAGAACCGCCGACCGGGCGTATTCGCTGTCGGGATAGCGTTCGATGACCGCACGCAGCGCCTCCAGCGCCTGGAATGTCAAGCCCTGATCGCGGCCGACCTCGTCGATCTGGTCGTAATAGCTCAGCGCCAGAAGATACTGCGCGTAGGCCGCATCGTCATCGAGCGGGTAGAAATCGATGTAACGCTGGGCACTCGAGCGCGAATTCTCGTAATCCTGATCCTTGTGATAGGCATAGGCCTGCATGATCAGCGACCGCTTGGCCCAGTCCGAATAGGGGTAAAGCCGCTCGACTTCACCGAAATAGAATGCCGCCTGCTCCGGTTGGCGGCGATCGAGCTCGAACTCGCCTCGTTCGAAGATCTGCTCGGCCGAGAATGTCTCCATCGGTATGTCGCCGCGGCGCGCTTGCTCAGCGGTGTCACCACAACCACCAACCAGCGCCACAACCAGAACCGCGCCCAGCGCTCTCGCCCGGAATCTGCCGCCTGTCATCGCCGCTCTCACCTTTGTCCGATCCAGATCACGGGCCGTCTGCCCCCTGTTCCCGGACTTCCTAGCACAGAAAATTCCGGTGCAAAACGTCTTTGACACCTCGGGCTGCGCGCATTTTCGCTCGGATTACAAAATCTTGTGTGGGGACGACATTCCGCGGCTCAGGCCACGGCAGGGATTTCCCCCAGATGCGCGCCCACGCCCGGCAAATGCGACGCCGTCTCGGCATCGCAAACCACCATGCGGAACGCACCGGGCGTTGAGAAAAGCGCATGCAAAAGATCATTGGTCAGCGCATGGCCCGCCTTGTGGCCGGAATAGGAACCCAGAACCGGCGCACCGGCCAATGCCAGATCGCCCAGCGCATCAAGCATCTTGTGGCGTACGGCCTCGTCGGCATGGCGCAAACCACCCGGGCTGAGAACCTCGTCGCCGTCAACGACCACGGCGTTCTCCATCGTGCCACCAAGCGCAAGCCCCTGCGCGCGCATCGCATCGACATCGGCCTGTCGACAGAATGTCCGGCTGTCGCAGAGTTCGCGCACGAATGATCCGTTGCCCATGTTGAGCACCTTGCGCTGCACGCCGATCGCCCCGTCCTCGAACTCGATCCGGAAATCGATGCGCAGGCCGCGCCCGGGCGCGAGTCGCGCCCAGGCCCCGTCCGCGCCATGCACCTCGACGGGTTTCAGAACCTCGATCGCCCGCACCGGCGCGTTCAGTCGCACGATACCACGCGCCAGAATCGCCCGCACGAAGATCGCCGCGCTGCCGTCCATGATCGGCACTTCAGGCCCGTCGACCTCGATCAGCGCGTTATGCACGCCGCATCCCACAAGGGCCGCCATGATATGTTCGATCGTCGAAACGCTCACGCCCCGGGCATTCTCGATCCGCGTGCACAGCGGTGTCTGGTTGACCGCGTCCCAGCGGGCCGGGACAAGGGGATCACCGACACGAATGTCGGTCCGGCGAAACCAGATGCCATGCTCGGCCGAAGCCGGATGAATCGTCACGCGCGCGGGCCTGCCCGAGTGCAGGCTCACGCCACTGAAACTCACGGATGATTTGATGGTCGTTTGCACGATGATCCTCGATGTCGCGAACGGCTGCCGCAATCTTTCCGGACGTTAAAGGAAGGGGTGTTACCGCTCAACTCACTCTTTGCAACGGTATGAAACATCCGCGACCGGCATAGGCGACATGTTGCCCATGGACTCCCAACGCCCTGATTTCAAAAGAAAAGCCGCCCCTTGGGCGGCTTTTGCAAGTCACGTATTACATGAGGTCAAGCCCCGTTCGCCGCGCTCAGTTGGCTTGGCGACGCAGAAAGGCCGGGATCTCGATGCGCTCCTGTTCGGCCTCCTGCTCGGGTGAGGGGGCCTGGGCCTGTGCCCGCGGCTGGGCCTGCACCTGCGGCTGTTGGCGTGGTTGCGCGGCCTGCTGCCCCTCGCTGCCATGCCCGGTCATCCGGTTGATAAGCGAATTGATCCCGAAGCGCGATTTCTCGGCCGACTCGGCCGGCTGCCGCGCGGGCGCGGATTCGGCCGCGTCGTCCCTGCGGCCGGCGCTGCCCGGCGCGCGCTGCACCGCGGCCTGCAAGCGGGCCAGGGCGTCCGGGCTCGGTGTGCCGGGCGCGGGGGCCTTGGGTGCGACAAAGTCCTCGGCGTCGTTTTCGAAAGCGTCCGCCCGCGGCTCGAACCGGGCCACTTCCGGCCGATAGGCCGGCGGCGGAAGATCGTCCGGTTCGGCGGCAAAGCCGGGCTCTTCCTCGGCGCCGAAGATGTCTTCCATCTGGTCTTCCGCAGCTGCGACCTCTGCATTTTCCAGGTCTTCGAACAGCGAGGGTTCTTCGCCCACCTGCGCGGCGACCTGTTCGATCTGGGTCGGCTCTTCACCGCCCAGGTCCTCTGCCGCGACCGACTGCTTGAGCGGTTCGGCCAGCGACCGGCGCGGCACCGGATAGTCATGCGCACCCTCGCTTGCGTCGATACCGGTCGCAACGACGCTCACCCGCATCGCTCCTTCCATCGAACTGTCGAGGGTCGAACCCACGATGATGTTGGCATCGGGATCGACCTGCTCGCGAATGCAATTGGCCGCCTCGTCCAGCTCGAACAGCGTCAGGTCGTGACCGCCGGTGATGTTGATCAGGACACCGCGCGCGCCCTTGAGGCTGATCTCGTCCAGAAGCGGGTTGGCAATCGCCTTCTCGGCGGCTTGCGTCGCGCGATCCTCGCCCGTGGCCTCGCCGGTGCCCATCATCGCCTTGCCCATCTCGTCCATCACGGCGCGCACATCGGCAAAGTCGAGGTTGATCAGCCCCGGGCAGACCATCAGGTCGGTCACGCCCTTCACTCCCTGGTAGAGCACATCGTCAGCCAGGCTGAAGGCTTCGGCAAAGGTGGTTTTCTCGGTGGCCAGGCGGAACAGGTTCTGGTTGGGAATGATGATCAGCGTATCGACCATCTTTTGCAGCGCCTCGACACCGTCCTCGGCCTGCTTCATGCGCTTGCCGCCCTCGAACTGGAACGGCTTGGTCACGACCCCCACGGTCAGGACCCCCAGCTCACGCGCGGCCTGCGCGATGATCGGCGCGGCCCCGGTGCCGGTACCGCCGCCCATGCCGGCGGTGATGAAGCACATATGCGCCCCGGCCAGGTGATCGACAATCTGTTCGATGCTTTCCTCGGCCGCCGCCGCCCCGATCGACGCCTTGGCGCCGGCGCCGAGGCCCTCGGTCACCTTGACGCCCATCTGGATCTTGTTGGGGGCCTGGCTCTGCTGAAGTGCCTGGGCATCGGTATTGGCGACGACGAAATCAACACCGTCGAGATGTTTCTCGATCATGTTGTTCACCGCGTTGCCACCGGCACCGCCAACGCCAAACACCGTGATACGGGGTTTCAACTCTTCCTGTCCGGGCATCGTGAGGTTCAATGTCATGAATACTGTCCGCCTGATGTCTGATCCCGCCTTGGGCGGGTTTTCTGCCTGTCCACCCCATTCTTAGCCTTTGGCGCCTCGATCGTCACGAAAAAAACACATCACACCCACAAAATATCGAAGATTTGAGGGGCAAATCCGCGGGATCTTGCCGAAACGCGCATATATTGCGGTTTTCAAACAAGGCCACACAACAAAGCGACGCCCCGCGCCGGCACATGCCACACGCGATCCAGTCTGATATCCGGCTCCGGGGTCTCTGCTCGACCCTCCACACCACCTCTTCCGGGTGGAATTGGCGCGATGCTAGCATTGGCGCAGAGCGGTGTCACCCACCTTGAACGGATTTTTCCACAGGCGCTGGATTGCTTGACAAATCACAGGATTTTAGTTAACGTGTTAAATTAAATTCATCCAAGAGAGCGACCATGCCCCATTTGAGCATCGAGTACTCGGCCAATCTCGACAGCATGATCGACATGCACGCGCTGTGCGATCATCTGCGCCTCGCGACCATCGACACAGGCGTTTTCCCGATGGCCGGAATCCGCGTGCGCGCCTTTCGTGCCGATCATGTCGCGATCGCCGACGGTGATCCGAAACACGGCTTTCTCGATCTCTCGGTGCGCCTGCGCGGCGGGCGCGACCTTGCCACCCGCAAACGCGCCACCGAACACATCTTCGCCGCGCTGACCGATTTCATGGCCCCCGCCCTCGCGCAGCATCCCATCGCCCTGTCGATGGAGACGCGCGACATCGACCCCGAACTCAGCCCCAAGGCCGGCACCATCCGCGACCACCTGCCCCCCGAGACAACGCAAGAAGGCTGACATGTCCGATCTCAAGACCAACATCGCCAAGGCCGAAAGCCATCTCGCCCGGTTTCGCGACACCGGCGTGCTCAACCGCATCGGCGGCGCCGACCAACCCGCCATCGGCGGCGCGAGTTTCGACAATCACTCACCGGTGGACGAGGGCTTCCTCTGTACCGTCGCCCGGTCGGATGCCGCCGATATCGACGCCGCCGCCAATGCCGCCCACGCGGCCTTTCCGGCATGGAGCGACATCCCCGGGGCCGAGCGCAAGAAGATCCTCCACCGCATCGCCGACGCCATCGAGGCCCGCGCCGAGGAGATTGCCTTCGCCGAATGCCTCGACACCGGCCAGGCGCTGCGCTTCATGCAAAAGGCCGCCCTGCGCGGCGCCGAGAATTTCCGCTTCTTCGCCGACCGCGCCCCCGCCGCCCGCGACGGCCAAAGCCTGCCCAGCCCCACGCTGATGAACATGACCACCCGTGTGCCCATCGGTCCCGTCGGCGTCATCACGCCCTGGAACACGCCCTTCATGCTCTCGACATGGAAGATTGCGCCGGCGCTGGCGGCGGGCTGCACGGTCGTTCACAAACCGGCCGAGTTCTCGCCCATCACCGCCCGCATCCTCGTTGAAATCGCCGAAGAGGCCGGCCTGCCGCCCGGTGTGTGGAACCTCGTCAACGGGTTCGGCGAAGACGCGGGTCGCGCCCTCACCGAGCATCCCAAGATCAAGGCCATCGCCTTTGTCGGCGAATCGAAAACCGGCTCGATGATCATGAAACAGGGGGCCGACACGCTCAAACGCGTGCATTTCGAACTGGGTGGCAAGAACCCGGTGGTGGTCTTCGACGATGCCGATCTCGACCGCGCTCTCGACGCTGCGATCTTCATGATCTATTCGCTCAACGGCGAACGCTGCACCTCCTCCTCGCGGCTTCTCCTGCAATCGAACATCGCCGACGATTTCCTCGCCAGGCTCAAGGCGCGGGTGCAGAACATCCGCGTCGGCCACCCGCTCGACCCCGAAACCGAGATCGGCCCGCTGATCCACAAGACCCATTTCGACAAGGTCACCTCCTATTTCGAGATCGCGACACAGGACGGCGCCGAGATCGCCTGCGGCGGCAAACGCGTCGGTGACACCGGGTGGTTCGTGGCCCCCACGCTCTTTACCGGCGCGACACAGGACATGCGCATCGCCAACGAGGAAATCTTCGGCCCCGTCCTCACGGCCATTACCTTCGATACCGAGGACGAGGCGCTGGAAATGGCCAATGCCGTGGACTACGGCCTCACCGGCTATGTCTGGACCAACGATCTGACCCGCGCCCTGCGCTTTACCGACCGGCTCGAAGCGGGCATGATCTGGGTGAATTCCGAGAATGTCCGCCACCTGCCGACCCCCTTCGGCGGGGTCAAGGCGTCGGGCATCGGGCGAGACGGCGGCGACTGGTCGTTCGAGTTCTACATGGAGCAGAAACATATCGGGCTGGCCACCGGCCAGCACCTTATCCCGCAACTGGGCGCCTGAGACGACCCGCGCAGAGGACAAATCCGCCATGCCCATCCCCGCCCCGAATCTCTATCCCGCGTTCAACATCGTCCGGCTCAGCCATGTCGAACTGGTGGTGAGCGACCTCGCGAAATCCCGCGCCTTCTACGTCGACACCCTCGGGCTTCAGGTCACCGACGAGGATCGCGACACCATCTACCTGCGCGCGATGGAGGAGCGCGGCCACCATTGCCTCGTCCTGCGCCGGGGCGATACGCCGCGCGCCCGCGACCTCGGCTTCAAGGTCTTTGACGAGGACAACCTGGAAAAGGCCGCGCGGTTTTTCGAGGAAAGATCGCTGCCTGTCGAATGGGTCGACCGGCCCTTCCAGTCGCGCACCTTCCGCACCCGCGACCCGCACGGCATCCCGCTGGAATTCTACGCGCGCATGGACCGCCTGGCGCCCATTCACCAGCAATACGCCCTCTACAAGGGCGTCAAACCGCTCCGGATTGACCATTTCAACGTGTTCTCGCCCAATGTCGATGAAAGCGTCGCCTTCTATAACGATCTCGGCTTTCGTGTCACAGAATATACCGAGGACGAAGCCTCTGGACGTCTCTGGGCCGCATGGACCCACCGCAAGGGCGGCGTGCACGACATCGCCTTCACCAACGGTCTCGGCCCGCGCCTGCATCACACCGCCTTCTGGGTGCCCACGCCGCTCAACATCATCGACCTTCTGGACCTCATGTCCACCACCGGCTGGGTCGACAATATCGAACGCGGACCCGGGCGGCATGGCATCTCCAATGCCTTCTTCCTCTATATCCGCGATCCCGACGGCCACCGGATCGAGATCTATTGCTCGGATTACCAGACGGTCGATCCCGATCTCGAACCGATCAAATGGGATCTCAAGGATCCCCAGCGCCAGACCCTCTGGGGTGCCCCGGCCCCGCGCTCGTGGTTCGAGGAAGGCTCGCTTTTCGAAGGCCGGGAACCGACCCCGGCCCAGCTCGACGCCCAACCCATCATCGCCCCCTAGCCCCGTAAAGGACACACCATGTGCGACACCACCCAAGGCACCGCCAAAGGCGACATCCTGATCGAGAACGACCGCGTCCGCGTCACCCGCTGGAGCTTTGCGGCAAAGGGCGACAACACCGGCTGGCACCGCCACGAACATGATTACGTCGTCATCCCCCAATTCGACGGCACGCTCGAAATCAAGCTGCCAGGGGGCGAGCGCACCACTGCAGAACTGCGCACGGGCGAACCCTATTACCGGCCGCTGGGCACCGAACATGAAGTGATCAGCGGCAATGACTTCCCCTGCGCCTTCATCGAAGTCGAACTCATGGACCGCAAAGGCTGACCCAATGCGCTTTGCAACCATAACCACCAACGAAGGCCCGCTCTACGGCATCGTGACCGACGAAGGGTTCCTCGCCCTCTCGCCCGAATTCCCGCAATGGTCCACCCTGACCGACGTGATTCGCGCCGGCGCCCTGCACGATCTGGCCCGCGCCGCACAGGGCCGCGCCGTCACCCACGAGAACGGCAGCTTCAGCTACGACATCCCGCTCCCCGACCCGGGCAAGATCATCTGCGTCGGCGTCAATTTCCCCGACCGCAATGCCGAATACAAGGACGGGCAGGACGCCCCGCCCAACATGTCGCTCTTCATCCGCTTCGCGCAAAGCTTCACCGGCCACGGGCAGAACCTCATCCGCCCGCCCGAGAGCCACCAGCTCGACTACGAGGGCGAAATCGCGGTGGTGATCGGCAAACCCGGCCGCCGCATCCCGCAGGCCGACGCCTTTGACCACATCGCCGCGATCACCCTTTGCAACGAAGGCACGCTGCGCGACTGGGTGCGCCACGCGAAATTCAACGTGACGCAAGGCAAGAACTGGGACCGCTCGGGCGCGATGGGGCCGTGGCTCGTCCCCTTCACCCATGCCGCCCAGCTCGACGACATCCGCCTCACCACCCATGTGAACGGCGAGTTGCGGCAGGACGACCGCACCTCGCGCATGCTCTTCCCGATCCGCCGCCAGATCGAATACATCTCGACCTTCACCACGCTCTTGCCCGGCGACATCATCGTCACCGGCACCCCCACGGGTGCAGGCGCGCGCTTCGACCCGCCCCGTTTCCTCGTGCCCGGCGACGAGATCCGGATCAGCGCCGAAGGCATCGGCACGCTGACCAACGGCGTGAAGGACGAGACATGACCCCCGACGAGATCGACGAGGCCGCCCAATCGCTCCTCGAAGCCGAGGAAACGGGCCGGCAGACCGGCCTGCTTTCCACCGCCTATCCCACGATCACCATGGACGACGCCTATGCCGTCCAGGCCGCCCTGGTCGCCCGAAAAATCGCCGCCGGGCGCCGCGTCATCGGCTGGAAGATCGGCCTCACCTCGCGCGCCATGCAACAGGCGTTGGGCATCACCACCCCCGACAGCGGCGTGCTGCTCGACGACATGCTCTTCGCCAACGGCGCCACAATCCCCCGGGGCCGCTTCATCCAGCCCCGCATCGAGGCCGAGATCGCCTTTGTCATGAAGGCCCCGCTCAAGGGCGCCGTCACCCGCGACGATGTGCTCGCCGCCACCGATCACGTGGCCCCCGCCATCGAGATCCTCGACACGCGGATCAAGCGCAGCTGCCCCACCACCGGCCAGCCGCGCCGCATCTTCGATACCATCGCCGACAACGCAGCCAATGCCGGGATCATCCTCGGCGACCACCGCTTCGACCCCAGCCGCGAAGACCTCCGCCGCACCGGCGCCATCGTCAGCGCGGGTGGCGTGGTCGAGGAAACCGGCCTCGGCGCGGGCGTCTTGGGCGATCCGGTCATGGGGATCGTCTGGCTCTCTGAACGGATGACGCAATACGGCCAGAGCATCGAACCCGGTCAAGTGATCCTCTCGGGCAGCTTCATCCGTCCGCTCGAATGCCCCCCCGGCACCGGGATCGACGCCGATTTCGGCCCCTGGGGCCATGTCACCTGCCGCTTCGACTGACCGCCCACACCCCCCGCTTTCATTTGGCCAGAAATATCCCGGGGGAGGGTGACAAAACGCAACGCGTTTTGCACCTTGGGGGCTGGCCCCCGCTCCTACCTCGCAACAGGCACAGCAGCCTCAGTTCACACCGATCCCGTTCGCCCGCTGCAATTCGCGCACATAGGCGGTGATCGCGCGAATATCCGCACCGGTCAGCCCGTCCACGGGCGCCATGTCCCCGAACTGCCAGTGATGCGCCCTCACCCCATTCTTCACCGCCACTTCGAAGGCATAATCGGCATGGTGCGACGGCTCGTAGATCTTGTGAACGAGCGGCGGTCCGCTCCCCATCACCCCGGCGGCATTCTCGCCGTGGCAGGCCACGCATTTCGCCTCGAAGGCGCGCGCGCCCATCCGCGCGTCATCGCTCATCGTCTCGGGCACCGCCGGCGTCACCATCGCCGCGCCATCCGCCACGCCCGACACCCGGGCCGAGACCATTTCCTCGGGCAATCCGCCCGACCCTTTCGGCGCCATACCGGGTGCGCCCAGGAGCCACCATCCCGCCATCGCCGCCAAGATCAGCCCAATTCCAGGCCCCGCAAGTCGCATTGTTCATCCTTCGATATTCACCCGGACCCCAAACACCCTTCCCCAACTGGAGGGTCAAGCCGGTTCAGCCCATGAACCGCGCCGCCACGCCGCCCGCCATCCACGCCACGCGCCCGCCCGCGAACGTCGCCACCAGACGATCGCAGCCCCGCTCAAGCACCACGAAATCCGCGCGCCGACCCGGCTCAAGCGTACCGCGATCATCCAGACCCAAAAGCCGCGCCGGCCCCTCCGAGACCAGCGCCCAGGCCCCGGCGAGGTCGAGAACCCCGGCCCGTTCGAGAAAGAGCGCCGCCCGCCACAGCGACGGGTAATGGTAATCCGAGGCCAGCGCATCGCACAGCCCCAGCGCAATCAGGTCGAGCGCCGAGGCATTGCCCTTGTGCGACCCGCCCCGCATCACGTTGGGCGCGCCCAGCACGATCCCGTCACCGCCGGCACGCGCCGCCTCCGCCGCCTCCAGCGTCTCGGGAAACTCGGCGATCCGGCAGCCCCGCGCGCGCCATTCTGCCCGGTCCCGCGCACTTTGATCGTCGTGACTGCCCAGCCGTACGCCCCGCGCCGCCAGCCGCGCGGCCAGCGCGCCCACCGCGCCCGGCACCTCTCCGCGCCGTGCGTGCATCTCCTGCATCAGCGTCAAGAGCGCCTCGGGGCTGCGCCGCGACTTGAGCGCGGTCCCGGCCAGCCTCGCGGGCCGTTTGCCCGCCGCCAGCCGGTCATGCGGCAGGTGATCGTTGAACACCACGTAATCGACGCCGAACCCGTCGACCAGGGATTCGAATTCCGCGTAAAGGTCCAGCAGATGCGTCTCAAGCCGCAACTGCACCCGCAAATCCACCTCCGCCCGGCCCCGCACATCGCCCAGCACCTCGAGCATGGCGCGGGAAAATTCCGGCCCGCGCAGGCCCCCTTCCCAGCTGAAGAACTGGGCCAGGATACCGGTCGTGATCCCGCTCGTGGCCATTTCCGCGGCACAGGCCATGATGCCTCCGCCCATGTCCTTCATCGCGCCCCGGCGCGGCGCGACATGCCGCTCGAACCCGTCGCCGTGAATGTCCACGATCCCTGGCAGGACCATGTATCCCGAAAGATCGACCGCCCGCCCCGCCGGCGCCTCCGTCACCACGCCCCCGGCAATGGCCAGAGCTGCCGCATCCGGGCCACCGGGCCGCAATACCTGCGCGCCTTCAAGCGTCAGCGCCAGGCTCATCGGGGCGTCTCCGGCACGAGATCGCCGACCTCCATTTCGTGATCGAACCGGCCGTGCTCCAGGAAATGCAGCACCTGCGCGATCACCATCGGCGCATTCATCATGAAGGTATGCGTGACCGGCAGCACGATGTGATCGGCCATCCCCTCGACCCGTGTCGAGGCGACCGAGACCTTGCCGTCATCCGGCCCGGGCAGGATCACCGAATAGACCGGGCTCAGCGACCGGTTCCCCGCGATCACGCCCAGCTCGAACGCCACCGGCCCCAGATGCGCGGGCAAGCCCTCGGACCCGGTGCCAAGCTGCATCCCCGCCGGCCCGTTGATCCAGTCGAACACCGCGATATCGCCCAGCGCGTCCACCAGTTCCGAGCCCTGGTTGGGCGGGGCCAGCATGACCACCCGCCCCAGGTTGGGCGGATGATGGGTCTCCAGCCATGCGCGCACCAGGATGCCCCCCATCGAGTGGGTGACGAAATGCACCCTGTCCTTGCCACAGGCATCCACCGCCTTGGGAAGGGTCTTGACCACGAGGGACACGATCGTTTCCTCGGTCGACGCATATCCCGGCCGGACCACGTCATAGCCTTCGGCTTCGAGAACCTCCTCCATCACCAGGAAGGACGCCTCGCTGCGTGCCAGCCCGTGCAGGAGCACGACACAATCCGCCCGCGCCATGGCAGGAAACGTCAGCAAGATGAGGAATAGCCACCGCATGGGGCTTGAGATAGGCCGAAACCCGAGCCTATGAAAGGGCGTTATGAGCACACGCCCCATCCGCCTCGCCACCCGCGCGCTTTTGCTGCACGATGACCGGCTGTTGCTGGTCAACGCCTACCCGGGTGCGTCCTCCACGCTTTGGTGCGCGCCGGGCGGCGGCGCGGACCCGCATATGTCGCTGCCCGACAACCTCGCCCGCGAAGTGCACGAGGAAACCGGCCTCACCATCGCGGTCGGAGCGCCCGCCCTTGTCAACGAGTTCCACAACCCCGACACCGACTTTCACCAGGTCGAGCTGTTCTTCCGTTGCACCCTCACCAGCGGCACGATCACCGACGACTGGACCGACCCAGAGGGCATCGTCCACCGCCGCCGCTGGGTCGCCCGCGACGAGATGGCGGGGCTGCGCTTCAAACCCGACGCCCTGCCCGATGCCGCGTGGGGCGCGGCCACCTGCGCCTATGACCCGCTCGAACGGCTGGTCCGTGCATAGTTGGCGATTCCCACGCCCCCCAGCACCAGAAGCGACGCCACCACCACGCGCAGGCTCAACGCTTCGCCCAAGAACAGCGCCCCGCCCGCGATGGCGATCACCGGCACGGTGAGCTGCGCCACCGCCGCCCGCGTCGCCCCCAGCCCCGGCAGAACGTGATACCAGAGCGCATAGCCCAGCCCCGAGGTCACCGCCCCCGACACCACGGCCAGCCAGAACCCCGCCATGCTGCTCGCATCCGGCCGAATGAGCCAGACCAGCATCGCAACCGGCGCCGCCCAGAGGAAACTCGCCGCCGTCACCGCCAGCGGATCGCGCACCCCCCGCCCGATCAGCGAATAGACCCCCCAGCCCAGCGCCGCCGCCAACATCAACCCCGCGCCCAGAACATCGGGCGCCGCCCCGCCAGCGGGCCACATCAGGTAGCACAGCCCCGCGAAACTCACCCCCGCGCCCAGCCAGCGCCGCATCGGCACCACGTCACCGCCGATCAGCGCGCCCGCGAACATCGTCACCTGAACCCCGCCAAAGAGGATCAGCGCGCCCACCCCGGCGGGCAGGCTGACATAGGCGAACGAAAACCCCAGAACGTAAAGCACCAGCGCCGCAGGCCCGGCCGCACCCACGCGCCATTTCACACCGCCACCCCGCGCCGCCACCAGCAGCGCCAGCATCACCGCCCCCGAGATCAGCCGGATCGCGGCGAAACTCGCCGGTCCCGCCTCGCCCGCGTCAAGTGCCAGCCGGTTGAGCACAGAATTGGCGGCGAACGCCACCATGGTCAGCGCGGTCAGCAGGAAAACCCTCATGCATATGGGTTCCGCGCCGAACGATTCTCCGAGAGCGAGCCCTGCCGCCGCTCGACCAGCATCTCGATCGCATCGGCGAGGTGCACCTCCTGGATGTTGTAGTCACCCCGCGCCACGCGAAGGCGATGCGCCTCGATCATCACGTCGGCATGGGTGCAGCCCACCGGCGGCTCGAACCGGTAACAGGCCAGTTCGATCAACAGGCCCAGCGGGTCCTTGAAGTAGATCGAATCCATGAAGCCCCGGTCCTTGACCCCCGAATGCCCGATCCCGCGCGCCTCCAGCCGCTCGATCACCTGGCTGAACACCGCGTGGCTCATGTTGAAGGCAAGGTGGTGCACGCATCCCGGCTCGGTCGGCGTGCGCCGCCTGTCGGGGCTGCGCTTTTCGTTGGTGAAAATCGTGATCAACCGCCCGTCGCCCGGATCGAAATAGAGATGCCCCTCGTCCGGGTCATCGAGATTGGGCTGATCGAAGATGAAGGGCATGCCCAGCACCCCTTCCCAGAAATCGATGCTGGTTTGCCGGTCGGCACCCGTCAGCGTGATGTGATGCACGCCCTGAACCTGTATCTTGCGCATGGCTGGCCCTCCTTTGCACAAAAGATAGACCGGACGGGCCCAGCTGTCGCCCCCTTCCCGCGCAGGGCACCCGCGCGCGGCTGCACAAGGACAAACCCCCAAATGAAAAGGGGCCGCCCTTGGGCAGCCCCTTCCAAATCGGCAAGGCCGAAGCAGCTGGCTCTCGTGACAAAGGCGCACTACGGCGCCTTTGCACTTTCGCCCGGACAGAACTCGCTGAAGCGAATTCGCCTTTTGGCTCTCGTCAGCCCGGCCCCGAGGCCGGGCGCCTGTCGCATCACAATTCCCGCGGGAATCGTGATTACATCATGCCGCCCATGCCGCCCATGTCGGGCATGCCGCCGCCAGCACCGCCGCCGGCGCCTTCTTTCTGCGGCTTGTCGGCGACCATGGCTTCGGTGGTGATCAGCAGACCGGCGATCGAGGACGCATCCTCGAGCGCGGTGCGCACCACCTTGGCCGGGTCGATCACGCCATACTTGAACATGTCGCCATATTCTTCGGTCTGCGCGTTGAAGCCGAAGGACTTGTCATTGCTTTCGCGGATCTTGCCAGCCACGACAGCACCATCGACACCCGCGTTCTCGGCGATCTGGCGCAGCGGCGCTTCAAGCGCCAGGCGCACGATCTGGATGCCGCGGTTCTGGTCGATATTGACCCCTTCGAGCCCGTCAAGCGCCTTGGCAGCCTGAACCAGCGCGACACCGCCGCCCACGACGATGCCTTCCTGAACCGCGGCGCGGGTGGCGTTCAGCGCGTCATCGACGCGGTCCTTGCGCTCTTTCACCTCGGTTTCGGTCATGCCGCCCACGCGGATCACGGCCACGCCACCGGCGAGTTTCGCAACACGCTCCTGGAGCTTCTCGCGGTCGTAATCGCTGGTGGTTTCCTCGATCTGGGTGCGGATCTGGTTGACGCGCGCCTCGATCTCGGATTTCTCGCCAGCGCCGTCGACGATGGTGGTCTCGTCCTTGGTGATCGTGACCTTCTTGGCGGTGCCGAGCATGTCCATGGTGACATTTTCAAGCTTCATGCCAAGATCTTCGCTGATCACCTGGCCACCGGTCAGGATCGCGATATCCTGAAGCATCGCCTTGCGACGGTCGCCAAAGCCCGGCGCCTTCACGGCGGCGATTTTCAGACCACCGCGCAGCTTGTTCACCACGAGCGTTGCGAGGGCTTCGCCTTCGACATCTTCCGCGATGATGAGCAGCGGTTTCTGCGACTGGATGACGCTTTCGAGCAGCGGAACCATCGGCTGAAGGCTCGACAGTTTCTTCTCGTGCAGCAGGATCATGCAGTCATCGAGATCGGCAATCATCTTGTCGGGGTTGGTCACGAAATAGGGCGACAGGAACCCGCGGTCGAATTGCATGCCTTCGACGACGTCGGTTTCGGTTTCGAGGCCCTTGTTCTCCTCGACGGTGATCACGCCCTCGTTGCCGACCTTCTGCATCGCGTCGGCGATCTGGCGGCCGATTTCGGCTTCGCCGTTGGCCGAGATGGTGCCGACCTGTGCAACCTCATCGCTGTTGTCGACCGGACGCGCCGCGGCCTTGATCGCCTCGACGACCTTGTTCGTTGCAAGGTCGATCCCGCGCTTGAGGTCCATCGGGTTCATGCCGGCGGCGACCGCCTTCATGCCTTCCTTGACGATGGACTGGGCCAGAACCGTCGCGGTGGTGGTGCCGTCGCCGGCCTCGTCATTGGTGCGGTTGGCCACTTCCTTGACCATCTGCGCGCCCATGTTCTCGAACTTGTCCTCAAGCTCGATTTCCTTGGCGACGGACACGCCGTCCTTGGTGATGCGCGGCGAGCCGAAGCTCTTGTCCAGCACCACGTTGCGGCCTTTCGGGCCGAGCGTCACCTTGACCGCATCGGCCAACGTGTTGACACCCTTGAGAATCTTGTTGCGGGCGTCCGTGTTGAATTTCACGTCTTTTGCAGACATGTGCAATCTCCTTGCATTTTCGTTCGTTGAAACGGTCAGATCAGATCACGATCCGCGGGATTCAGGCTGCCTTGGCCGCCTTGGACCCGTCCATGATCCCCATGATGTCGGACTCTTTCATGATCAACAGCTCCTCGCCGTCGATCGTCACTTCCGTGCCCGACCATTTGCCGAACAGAACGCGATCGCCGACCTTGACATCAAGGGCGATGCGCTCGCCGTCATCGTCGCGCGCGCCCGCGCCAACTGCGACGACTTCACCTTCCGCCGGCTTTTCCTTGGCGCTGTCGGGGATGATCAGCCCGCCTGCGGTTTTCTCTTCGCTTTCAACGCGGCGCACGACCACGCGGTCATGAAGCGGTTTAAATGCCATCTCTGGACTCCTCTGAGACAGTCGTTTCTCCCGAGCCCGTCACGCCCGTAGCACGTGAGCGGGCATTAGCACTCACTGGGTTCGAGTGCTAACGGCGCATAGCTAAGGCCACGCCCCGCGCCTGTCAAGAGAGCGTTTCGGGAAAACTGGTCCCTTTCGCGCACCACCCGCCGGTCGTGGGGTCAGGACCATCCCGCAACCACGCCCGAGCGTTGGAGGTTTGCCCCACACACCCCCGCATCGAAACCCGCGTTCGACCGAAAGCAGAGACAGCGCGTTTCGATTCCGTTGGACCCGGAAACGCTTTACCCTGCCCCCGAATCCCACCAGCCCGAGCGGAGCCCGACCCTTGCGATTCCTTCTCGTTGCCCTCCTGCTGCTCGCCCGCCCCATGCTCGCACTCGATTGTGGCGGCACCGACCTGCTCACCACCATGCCCGAATCCGAGCGCGCCGCACTCGAGGCCCGCGCCGAACGAACGCCCCATGGCCACGGCCTGCTCTGGCAGGCGATGAAGGACAACACCCGCTTCACGATCTTCGGCACCTATCACCTGCCGCATGAGCGGACCGAGGCCCATCTCGACGCGCTTTTGCCGCGCGCCCGCGCCGCCGACATTGCCTATTTCGAAATGAACGCCCCCGACGCGCAGGATTTCGAACGCAGGGCCGCAACGCAACCCGGCGTCATCTTCATCGCCGAGGGCCCCACACTTCCCGATCGGCTCGAGGAAGACGAATGGCAGGAATTGCGCCGACAGATGGCCGCGCGCGGCTTTCCCGCCTTCATGACCGCCAAGATGCGGCCGGTCTTCGTCTCGATGATGCTGGGGCTCAGCCCCTGCGGCCTCAAGCAACAGCAGTCCGGCGCGAAAGGCATCGACGGTCGCCTTGCCCGGACGCTGCATGACGAAGGCCACGCCACCCGTTCGATCGAAGATCCGATGACGCCCCTGCGGATCTTCGACGCCTTTCCTCCCGACACGCAACTCGACATGATCCGCCTCGCGCTCGACATGGAGATCGACCCCGAAGATATGGGCACGACCCTGCTCGATGCCTACCTGCGCCAGGAGATCGCGCTCATCTGGGAACTGGGGCGCAAGATCTCGCTTGATCATGGCGGGCCGGGTGCCGAGGAGGATTTCGCCCTCTTCGAACGCGTCCTGCTGACCGAGCGCAACCATGACTGGGCCGAAACCCTGCTGGCCGATGCGGCCGACACCCCGGGCCAGAACGCCTTTGTCGCCGTCGGTGCCGCGCATCTCATGGGCGAGAGCGGCCTCCTGCGCCGGCTTGAACGCGCCGGATACACGATCACGCCCCTGCCTTTCGACTGACCAAGGATCGAGACCCCATGCAGATCACCGCCAACGACATCACCCTCGAGATCGAGGATCACGGCCCCGCCGACGCCCCTGCCATGATCCTGATCCGCGGCCTCGGGACCCAGCTTGTCCACTGGCCCGAGAACCTCGTGCAGGGCTTCGTCAACGCGGGCATGCGCACGATCACCTTCGACAATCGCGATGTCGGCCTCTCGCAACGCTGCCCCGCCCCCGGCGTGCCTTGCGATGCCGACGAGATCACCAAAAAACTGATGTCGGGCACCGGCATCCCCCCTGCCTACACGCTCGACGACATGGCCCGGGACGTGATCGGCATCATGGACGCGCGCGGCATCGACAAGGCGCATGTGTTCGGCATTTCCATGGGCGGCGCGATCGCCCAGATCCTCGCCCTCGATCACGGCGACAGGCTGTTGAGCGCCACCATCGTCATGACCGCGGCGCGCCCGCTGCTCGAGCGCGGGCGGATCGCCGACATGCTGCCGCGGCTGCTCGCGCGCCCCGAAACCCTCGACGAGGCGCATGACAACTGGGTCGCGGGCCACGCCTCGTTCGGCTCGCCCGGCTTTCCCATGGCCGAAGAGGACATCCGCGCCGAAGCCCGCCTCGCCTGGGCGCGCAGCGCCGACCCCGAAGGCATCAACCGCCAGCTTCTGGCCACGCTCGCCGCCCCGGATCGCCGCCCCCGCCTCGGCGAGGTGACCACCCCCTGCCTCGTGATCCACGGGGTCGACGACACCCTGATCCCGGTCGAGCTGGGGCGGGAAATCGCCGATCACATCCCCGGCGCAGAATTTCACGCGATCAAGGGCATGGGCCACATCATCACGCCGCTTCTCGCGCCTCAAATCGTCTCGCTGGTCTGCGATCACATCCGCAGGCAGGCGTAGAGACGCAATCCACCAGGAGAGATTGCGCCACGCGTTTCGCCACGCCCGGCGGCGAGGCGCTTTTCCGCACCGTCCAGCATCCGGCAAACCTGTGCCTGTGTATTTTCTCCGGGAAAGAGGCACGGCCACGGCCGCGCTTCAGCTCCATGTTCTTTCTTGGGAAAAATACTCACTCACCCCGTCTCCTGCATCCCGCCGGCCGGAAACCGTGCAGGGGCGCGGCGCGGGGGCGGTCGCGGTTTCGGGGAAA
>LJSU01000024.1:62540-288975 GCA_001314705.1 Rhodobacteraceae bacterium HLUCCO07 | reverse complement strand
GCTACACCGCGCTTGGCATACCCGTCACAGTGGCCGTAGGGTAAATCCGTCCGGGGAAAGGGGAAGTCCGGCCTTCAGCAGATTTATGCAACAAAGCCATTCGGAGTATGAAGAAGGGCATTATTTCTCTGCCGTTCTTCGAGGTCCAGCTCTACAATCCTTCGTAAGACTTCAATACGATCTTGCCTGAAGCGAAGTCTTGCGTTGTAATAGGCTTGCGAAACTAGGTTTTTAAGCCAAAGTACCTGAGGTATAAAAAAAATTTCATTGAACCAAAAGTTCTGAACACTGCGATAATCATGGCGTGTATAGCCATAAAAACGAGACGATTCCAATTTCCAAGATGGTAGGTCATTTTTAGAAATTTGAGTTTCTATGGAGAATTTCCCATTTTCCCATTTTTTTCCTTTTATCAAAGATCCAGTGATCTCTTCGACTAGAACAGACTGGCCTACTTCTTCATTATTAAGAGTAGTCGTGTAATAATCGTTCTTCGGGCTATATGTGAAACGTGGAGGTGCTTTCTTCCTTAAGCCTCTTTTAATTGCCTGAAGCTTCAAAATGTAATCGACCAACTCAAACATCCAACTCCTCCACGAACCTCGCGTTCTCGGAGATATACTGGAACCGCAATTCCGGCTTTTTCCCCATCAACCGCTCGACCAGATCGCCGGTCTCGCCGGGTTCGTCGTCGTCGATGGTGATGCGGATGAGTTTGCGGGTCGCGGGGTCCATGGTGGTTTCCTTCAGGTCCTTGGCGTCCATCTCGCCGAGACCCTTGAAGCGGCTGACGTCGATCTTGCCCTTGCCGCCCAGCCCCTTTTCGAGCCAAATGGCGCGTTCGGCCTCGTCGAGCGCATAGACGCGGCGCGCGCCTTGCGTCAGGCGATAGAGCGGCGGGCAGGCGAGATACAAATGCCCCGCGTCGATCATCGGCCGCATCTGCGTGAAGAAGAAGGTCATCAGCAGCGCCGCGATATGGGCGCCGTCGACATCGGCGTCGGTCATGATGATGATCTTGTCATAGCGCAGGTCGTCGAGGTTGAATTTCGTGCCCAGGCCGGTGCCCAGCGCCTGGGTGAGGTCGGAGATCTCCTGGTTGGTGCCGAGCTTGGAACTGGCCGCGCCCAGCACGTTGAGGATCTTGCCGCGCAGCGGCAGGAGGGCTTGGGTCTTGCGGTCGCGGGCCATCTTGGCGGAGCCCCCGGCGCTGTCGCCCTCGACGATGAAAAGCTCGGTGCCCGCGCGGTTGGTGGCGGTGCAGTCGACGAGCTTGCCCGGCAGGCGCAGCTTCTTGGTGGCGGTCTTGCGGGCGGTCTCTTTCTCCTGCCGGCGGCGCAGGCGTTCCTCGGCCCTGAGCACGAGGAAATCGAGGATCGCGCCGGCGGACTTGGTATGCGCGGCGAGCCAGTGGTCGAAATGGTCGCGCACAGCACCCTCGACCATGCGCTGGGCCTCGGCGGTGGCGAGGCGGTCCTTGGTCTGGCCGACGAATTCGGGTTCGCGGATGAAGGTCGAAACCAGCGCGCAGCCGCCCGAGATCAGGTCTTCGCGGGTGATGTCGCGGGCCTTGCGGTTGTTGGCGAGCTCGCCATACGCCTTGATGCCCTTGAGGATCGCGGCCCAGAACCCGGCGACATGGGTGCCGCCCTCGGGTGTGGGGACGGTGTTGCAGTAGGATTGCAGGAAGCCGTCGCGCGCAGGCGTCCAGTTGATCGCCCATTCGACCTTGCCCGGCTGGCCGAATTTCTGGTTGAAATCGACGCTGCCGGCAAAGGGTTCCTCGGCATAGGTGACGGTCTTGCCCAGCGTTTCCTTGAGGTAGTCCGAGAGGCCGCCGGGGAAGTGGAACGTGGCCTCGGCCGGCGTTTCGCCGTCGTCGATGGCCGATTTCCACCGGATCTCGACGCCCGAGAAGAGGTAGGCCTTGGAGCGGATCGACTTGAAGAGGCGCGCGGGTTTGAAGCGGTGGGAGCCGAAGATCTCCTCGTCGGCGTGGAAGGTGACGGTGGTCCCGCGGCGGTTGGGGGCTTGCCCGACCTTTGCGAGCGGACCGAGCGGGATGCCGCGCGAGAAGCGTTGCTCGTAAAGCTCCTTGTTGCGGGCGACCTGCACGACCAGCGAATCCGAGAGCGCGTTGACCACCGAGGCGCCGACCCCGTGAAGGCCGCCCGAGGTCTGGTAGGACTTGCCCGAGAACTTGCCGCCCGAGTGGAGCGTGCAGAGGATCACCTCGAGCGCGGATTTCTCGGGAAACTTGGGGTGCGGGTCGATGGGGATGCCGCGACCGTTGTCGCGGATGGTGATGGAATGATCGGCGTGCAGCTCGACCTCGATCCGGTTGGCGTGGCCGGCCACGGCCTCGTCCATGGAGTTGTCGAGCACCTCGGCGACGAGGTGGTGCAATGCGCGTTCGTCGGTGCCGCCGATATACATGCCCGGGCGTTTGCGCACCGGTTCCAGCCCTTCGAGAATCTCGATGCTGTCGGCGTTGTAGTCGCCCGTGTCGGCGGGAGAGAGGAGGTCGTCGGCCATGTGCTTTGCTGCTCTGTTCTTGGTTGGCTGTGGGGCATTATGACAGAGTGCGCGGCGCGGGGGAAGCGGGGAAGGGCTTGGTATTCAGGGGGTTTACATATGTTATAATATAACATTTAACGGGCAGCGAGTTTCCACTGACCAGAGCGAGGCCAGCATGACCAAGCAAGACAACCGCCTGCCCGTGACCGTGCTTTCGGGGTTCCTGGGTGCGGGCAAGACGACCCTTCTCAACCGCGTGCTCAACAACCGCGAGGGGCGGCGGGTGGCGGTGATCGTCAATGACATGTCCGAGGTGAATATCGACGCCGATCTCGTGCGCGAGGGGGGCGCGAACCTGAGCCAGACCGACGAGACGCTGGTCGAGATGTCCAACGGCTGCATCTGCTGCACGTTGCGCGACGACCTGTTGCAGGAGGTGCGGCGGCTGGCCGAGGACAGGCGGTTCGATTACCTGCTGATCGAATCGACCGGGATTTCCGAGCCGCTGCCGGTCGCCGCCACTTTCGAGTTCCGCGACGAGGCGGGCAAGAGCCTGTCGGACGTCGCGCGGCTCGATACGATGGTGACGGTCGTTGATGCGGTGAACCTGCTGCGCGATTATTCGAGCCATGATTTCCTTGCCGACCGGGGCGAGACCATGGGCGAGGCGGACGCGCGCACGCTGGTGCATCTTCTGACCGACCAGATCGAGTTTGCCGATGTGGTGATCCTCAACAAGGTGGGCGATGCCGGGCCCGACAGGGTGGACGCGGCGCGCAAGATCATCCGCAGCCTGAATGCGGATGCGAGCATCGTCGAGACCGATCATGCCGACGTGCCGGCGGGGGCGATCCTCGACACCGGGTTGTTCGATTTCGAGCGCGCGCATGAGCATCCCATGTGGGTCAGGGAGCTTTACGGCTTTGCCGATCATGTGCCCGAAACCGAGGAATATGGCGTGGTGTCATTCGTTTACCGCGCGCGGCGCCCGTTTGATCCGCAAAAGATCCATGACGTTCTGAACGGGCCATTGCCCGGGGTGATCCGGGCCAAGGGGCATTTCTGGCTGGCGACGCGGCCAGACTGGGTTGCCGAGTTCAGCCTTGCCGGGGCGTTGTCGAGCGTGGCGCCGCTGGGCACGTGGTGGGCGTCGGTGCCGAAGGATCGCTGGCCCGATCATCCACAGGCCCGCGACTACATGGCCACGCACTGGGCCGAGCCATGGGGCGACCGGCGGCAGGAGATCGTTTTCATCGGGGCAGGGATCGACTGGCCCGCGATCAGGGCGCGGCTCGACGCGGCGCTGGTGCCCGAGCATGAGGCACCGGGGCCGGAAACGCTTGGGCGGCTGGCCGATCTGCCCGACCCGTTCCCGCGCTGGCGGCGGGCAGAGCAGGTTGCATGAGCGCGTGGCCGGTCGGCGGCGAGACGCAGGGCGCGAATCCGCGCAGGCCCTGAGCCGGGCGTTGCGATAACGGGGGCGGTCGCGTAAAGCCATGGGGCATGAAAAAATGGGTTCCAGCACAGATCGCGGCAAATCCTGTTCGAGCCAGGGTGCGGCCAGCTGCTGCCCGGGCGGGAGAATGGCTCGGCCGCCTGCTGTGGCTTGCATTGATGGTCCTGCCCGTGGGGGCGGGGGCACATCCGCATGTCTTTGTGGCCACCGGGCTGCGGCTGGTGGCCGAGAAGGGGCGGATCACCGGGGTCGAGGTGGCCTGGCAGTATGACGAGTTCTATTCGCTTCTGGTGCTCGAGGACATGAACCTCGACCAGGATCATGACGGCGTGCTGAGCGAGGACGAGCTGGCGCAGCTTGAGGGGTTCGACATGAACTGGGTCGAGGGGTTCGAGGGCGATCTTTACCTTGAACAGGACGGTGCGCCGCTCGGGCTTGGTCCGCCTGAAACGCGCGGCACTTCCTTCGAGGAGGGCAAGATCGTCACCCGTCACTTCCGCGCGGTCGAGGGGGCGGAAGCGGCGCCCGTGGTGGTGCGGGCCTATGATCCGACCTATTACACGGCTTATGACCTCGGCCTTGGCATCGAGGCGCCCGAGAACTGCGCGGTGTCTGTCAGCGAGGTCGATTTCGACGCGAAGAAACGCGACTTGCTGGACGAGCTGGCCGAGATTCCCGAGGATGGCGAGGTGCCCTTTCCCGAGGTGGGCGCGCAGTTTGCCGACAAGGTGGAGGTGACATGCGACGCGCCGTCCTGATCCTGCCGGTGGTGCTGGGCGCGGGGCTGCTGTTCTGGCTCTGGGGATTTGGCGGCATGGACCGCGTGGCGGCTTGGGCCGCCGAGGGCCAGCGCGACGCGCAGAACGCGATGGCGATGACACTGCGGCGGCTGCGCGGCGGCGATGCGGCGGCCTGGGGCGGGCTGCTGGGGCTCTGTTTTGCCTACGGGTTCTTTCACGCGGCGGGGCCGGGGCATGGCAAGATCCTGATCGGGGGCTATGGCCTGGGGCGGCGGGTGCCGGTGGGGCGGCTGGTCGGGCTGGCGATGGCATCGAGCCTGGCGCAGGCGCTGAGCGCGGTGGTGCTGGTCTATGCCGGGGTGTTTGCCTTTGCCTGGGGGCGCGAGCGGATGGTCGGGATCGCCGAGGACATGCTGCAGCCGCTGTCCTACGCGGCGATCGCGCTGGTCGGGCTGTGGCTGGTGGGCCGGGGCGCACGGCGGTTCTGGCGCGCGGTGCGGGGCCATGTGCCGCATGGTAACGCGGACGAATGCGGCTGCGGGCACCGGCATGGACCGACGGCCGAGGAAGCACGCGAGGTGCGGTCGCTGCGCGATGCGGCGGTGCTGGTTGCCAGCGTGGGTATCCGGCCCTGTTCGGGCGCGGTGATCCTGCTGATCCTGGGGCACCTGATGGGGATCGACCTGGCCGGGATCGCCGGGGCGCTGGTGATGGCGCTGGGCACGGCAAGCGTGACCATGGCGGTCGCGGTGCTCGCGGTGAGCATGCGCGAGGGCGCGCTGGGCCAGGTGATGAGCGGGCCGGGCGTGGCGCGCTGGGCGGCGGTGATCGAGGTGATGGCCGGTGGGATGATCGCGGTGGTGGCGGTGCAGTTGGTGTTGATCACGCTTTGAGGCAACCGTTGCTTATGGGAATTTTCATAGCGTTTGGCGCGTATTGCAGCAAATCGGATTCGTCTCGTGCCCAACGAAAGGGCAGCACAGGGCCGCGGTCGGGTGCTCACGACGTCAGCGCAGATCACTTTATCCCGCAACGTCATCCCCTGCCCGAAGCGAAGCGCAACTCCTCAAAAGCACCCGGCCGGGGGGCGGCCCCCTCTCGGCAGATTTTTCTGCGAAAAATCGCCTGCCGGGCAATGGTGTGCTGCCCGGGCGGCTTCGCCGCCGTTCCGGGCGGGTGTTTCCAATCGAACGCGACAGATTATGAAACGGGGGATGTAGCCCGGTGCTGCCCCCTCGTCCCGCTGCCTCACTCGGCGGGCTGGAAGCCTTCGATCAGGTGGCGCAGGCCGAGGGCCGCGCCGGCGAAGATCGCGGCGAAGGTGACGGGGGCCGAGAAGCTGAGCGTGGAGAAGGCCGAGAGGCCCTGGCCGACGGTGCAGCCCATGGCGATCACGGCGCCCGCGCCCATCATCGCCGCGCCATAGATCTGGCGGCGCAATTCGCGCGGGTCCTCGCAGGCTTCCCAGCGGAAATGGCCCTTGATCCCCGAGCCGATCAGCGCCCCCAGCACGACGCCCACGACCGAGCCGACGGCAAAGGAGGGCAGGCGCGCCGAGGCGGTCATCAGCCAAAGCACGGTTTCGCCGACCGGCGCCGAGAAGGAATGCGACACCACCGGCACGGCGGCAAAGCCGGTCATCGCCACATGGGCCGAGCCGGCCCAGCCCGACACGATGGCAAGGCCCACGACAGCGGCCCAGAAGATGGATTGCGGTCTGGCGAGAAAGGAGCGTGATGTGAGTGCGCCCGCGGTGATGAGCGCCCCCAGCGCGACGCCGATCCCGGGCAGCGACAGCCCGGTCAGATCAGAGAGAAGATGCGCGAGGCCGGGGGGCATCTCGCCGGGCACGACATCGGATTGCGGAAAGGCCCAGACCCTGAGCCCGGCCAATGGCCCGGAGAGCACGATATAGGCCGACACCCCCATCACCAGCACGATCACGAAGGCGCGCAGGTCGCCGCCACCCAGCCGGGCGATCGAGCCGAAGCCGCAATTGCCCGCCAGCGCCATGCCATAGCCGAACATGAGCCCGCCGAGGATCGAGGCCAGCGGCATCCAGCGGATCGAGAGATAGAAGCCCTGCTCGGGGATGAGCCAGCCCGTGGCGGTGAGGCCGAACGTGCCCATCACCGCGACACCGATGGCCAGCACCCACATGCGCATCCGGATGTCGGAGCCGCCATAAAGCAGATCCTCGATCGCGCCCATGGTGCAGAACCGACCCAGCCGTGCGGCCAGCCCCAGAAGGATGCCGCCGAAAAGACCCGCCAACGCCATGAAGGCGTGATCGCCGATGATGTCGAGCATGCCGCCCCCCTCCTCCCGGTGTGCCCTGCGGGTGTGGCGGCGGCGGTGCGGGTCAGCCGTCGTCTTCGCAGAACAATTCGTATACCAGTTCCAGTATACGCCTGGGGCGGTTGTCGGCCAAGCGGTAATAGATCGCCTTGCCCTCGCGCCGTGGGATCACCAGGCCCTCGAGCCGCAGGCGGGAGAGCTGTTGCGACACGGCGGCCTGCCGCGCCGAGAGCAGCTCTTCGAGTTCGGTCACCGATTTCTCACCGGTGACCAGGTGGCACAGGATCATCAGCCGACCTTCGTGGCTGACGGTCTTGAGGAAATTCGACGCCGTGGTCGCGTTGGCCACGAAGCGGTCAAGTTCTTCCTCGCTCAGGTCCTTGTCGAAAACGGGCAGGCCCATGATCTCGTCCTCGTCGTCTCATCCTTCGGGCTGGTCGCGAGGACCTGCGCCCGGATCTTGAATCGCCCTGTCACGCGCGTCTTGTCGGCACGCTCTGTTATCGTCTTTTTGCGCCAGGGTCATCCCCCTGCGGTTCCGGTGCGGCGATTCATCCGCTGCCGGTGTAATCGGTTTCCCGTTTCAGCAGCATGTCGAGCAGGCTCCAGAAGAAATCTTCGCCGGGATAGCCCTCGATGCGGCCGATTTCGGTGCCGTCCTCGACCAGGATGAAGGTGGGCGTGAACGTCACGGGGCGGTCGTAGCGCACGCCGTCGGGCGCGCCCGCGCGGATGTCGACGACGCGCAGCGGGGCAAACTCACCTTCGGGCGACCTGGGATAGATCGGGCCGATCGTATCCTTCCAGGCGATGCAGTGCGAGCAGCCCTTCTGCTCGACCATGATCAGCTCGGCCGCCACGGCGGGCAACACCGAGAGGGCAAGGGCCAAGGCGGCCGCAAGAGCGTGTTGCATCGGGGCGAGGGACATGGGCGGGGCCAGATTGACAATGCTTGAACAAATCTTAATGTGATAATGTGTTTTCGGCAAGGGAGGGGAAACGCGCGTGCCGGATATTTCCTATCTGGGCGCCTTGCTGGCTGGGTTTGGCGCGTTCTTCACGCCGTGTATCCTGCCGATGGTGCCGTTCTATATCAGTTACATGGCGGGGATTTCCATGGCCGAGCTGCGCGGCGACGGCGAGATCGCGCCGGGCGCGCAGCGTCGGCTGGTGGTGTCCGCCCTCATGTTCGCGCTGGGGGTGACGACGATCTTCATGCTGATGGGCATGGGGGCGACGGCGCTGGGGCAGGCGTTCGCGCAATGGAGAAGCACGCTGTCCTACGTGGCGGCGGCGGTGATCTTCGTGTTCGGGTTGCATTTCCTGGGGGTGATCCGCATCGGGTTCCTGATGCGCGAGGCGCGGATGGAATCGAAGAGCGATCCGACGACCGTTCTGGGCGCCTATGTGATGGGGCTGGCCTTCGGGTTCGGGTGGACCGCCTGCGTGGGGCCGGTCCTGGCCTCGATCCTGATGATCGCGAGCGGCATGGGCGAGATCAGCCAGGGCGCGGCATTGCTGGCGGTGTTCGGGGCGGGCATGACCGCGCCTTTCGTGCTGGCGGCGTTCTTTGCGCGCCCGTTCCTTGGCTGGATGCAGCGGCACCGGGCCAAGATGGTTTATGTAGAAAAGGCGATGGGGGTCATGCTGATCGTGTTCGCGATATTGATCGCCACCGACACGGTGAACACGATTTCCAACTGGATGATCGATACATTTCCGAGCTTCGGCAATCTCGGGTGATTTACTGACTGTGAGGGAGGACGACGATGAAACGGTTTCTGATGGCGCTGGCGATGCTCGCCGGACTGGCGACGGCGGCGGCGGCCGAGATCGGCGATGACGGGCTGCACAAGCAGCCATGGATGCGCAACACGTTCAAGGATCTGCGCGAGGACCTGGAAGAGGCCAACGCGGAGGGCAAGCGGCTGGTCCTGTTCGTCGAGCAGCGCGGCTGCATCTATTGCAAGAAGATGCACGAGGAGGTCTATGTCCGGTCCGATCTGTCGGACTATATCGCGGAGAATTACTTCGTGGTGCAGCTGAACCTGCACGGCAATGACACGGCCACCGATTTCGACGGCGAGGAGATGGAGCAATCGGCGCTGATGCGCAAATGGGGGATTCTGTTCACGCCGACGCTGATCTTTCTGCCCGAGGAGGTTGACGCGGGCCGGACCGCGGCCGAGGCGGCGGTGGCGACGATGCCGGGTGCCTTCGGGTACCAGACCACGCTCGACATGTTCACATGGGTGAACGAGAAACGCTATGATCTTGATGACGAGGAAGATTTCCAGCGTTACCACGCCCGCAGGATACGCGAGAGGCAAGAAGGCGCGACCGACTGAGAAAGAAAGTTGCGCCCAGTTAATTCACTCTTTTGAATTTGTTGTTGCGTTCACGCAAGAGCCTGCAATACTGTTATGACAATGAACCTGAATTATAACAGGTCCAGGGAATGGGAGGAATCATGAAGCTTGGGACTTTGACACTGGCGCTGGCCATGATGGCCGGAACGGCCATGGCCGAGGGGGTGATGGCGCCTCAGGACGTTGAATTCGACGACTATGGAAGCGTTGAGCAATCGCTGACCGGCAAGCCGGGCGATCCGGAAAATGGGCTTAAGGTCTATGCCTCGAAGGGATCGGGCAATTGCGTGGCGTGCCACAAGATCGACGCTATCGACGCGGCGTTTCCCGGCAATGTCGGCCCGGAGTTGACCGGGGCGGGCGATCGTTGGAGCGAGGCGGAGTTGCGGGGCATCCTGGTCAATTCCAAGAAAACGTTCCCGGGCACCGTGATGCCGGCATATTACAAGGTCGATGGCTTTATCCGTCCCGGCAATGCCTATACCGGCAAGGCCGCGGATGACTCGTTCGGGCCGCTCTTGACGGCCTGGGAGATCGAAGATCTGGTGGCGTTTCTTTCCGCCCTGAAAGAGTGAGCGAAGCGCTGCCTTTAGTGACACTATCTGAGGAGTAGAGACATGGAATTCTCAAGACGCGATACGCTGGTGCTGGGTGCCGGTGCTGTTGCCCTGACATCGCTGCCGCTGCGCGTGGCGGCCGCCGGCGAGGAAGAGATCGACGCCTTCACCGGCGGCGCAGACGTGGCCGAGGGCGGTGTGACGCTCGATGCGCCGGAGATTGCCGAGAACGGGAACACCGTGCCGGTGAGCGTTTCGGCCGAAGGTGCGACGGCGATCATGGTCCTGGCCCTGGGCAATCCGAACCCGGATGTCGCGACGTTCAATTTCGGCGAGTTGTCGGGCAGCCAGTCGGCATCGACGCGCATCCGGCTGGCCGGCACACAGGATGTCGTGGCGGTCGCGAAGATGGGTGACGGAAGCTTTGCCAAGACGACGAAGAACGTGAAAGTCACTATCGGCGGCTGCGGCGGCTAATCAGAGGAGACGAAAGACATGGCAGAAGGTGTTAGACCCCGCGTGAAGGCGCCCGGATCGGCAGAGGCTGGCGAGATCGTGATGATCAAGACCCTGATCAGCCACAAGATGGAATCGGGCCAGCGCCGCGACAGCGACGGCGACCTGATCCCGCGCTCGATCATCAACCGCTTCACCTGCGATTTCAACGGCACCAACGTGCTCGACGTTGAAATGCACGGCGCGATCTCGACCAATCCGTATTTCGAGTTCGACGTGAAGATCCCGGAATCCGGCGATCTCCAGTTCACCTGGTATGACGATGACGGCTCGGTTTACGAAGAGGTCAAATCGGTCAAGGTCTGAGCGGACCCAACGACAAAAGGCGCCTTGCCCCGAAGAAGGGCAAGGCGTTTCAAAGGGAGGAAAGTGAATGAATTTCAAGACTTTGTCCGTGGTGGCGGCTGTTGCCTTGGCGATGCCGGCGCTGGGTTCTGCCGATCCAGACGATGACACTCTGATCATCAACGAGGAAATCGAGGTCGCGACCAAGGTCGAACCCGCAGAGCATCTCGACGGAGCGCTTTACGAGGTGATCTCGGGCTGGCATTTCCGCAATGACGACACGCAGGCCATGGAGATGGATGATTTCGACAACCCTGCAATGCTGGGGGCCGAAAACGGCATGGCCATCTGGAACACCGCCGACGGCAGCGAGGGCAAGTCTTGTGCCGATTGCCATGGTGACGCGGCCGAGAGCATGAAGGGCGTCAAGGCGACCTATCCGAAATTCGACGAGAAGGCCGGCACGTTGATGACCGTTCAGATGAAGGTCAACGAATGCCGCACCGAGCGGATGGGTGCCGAGGCCTGGAGCTATGATGCCGGCCCGGCCATCGACATGGAAGCGATGATCGGAAGCCAGTCGCGCGGCATGCCGATGAACGTGGCCATCGACGGCCCGGCCGAGCCGTTCTGGGAGAAGGGCAAGGAAATCTATTACACCCGTTACGGCCAGCTGGAGCTGTCCTGCGCGTCCTGCCATGAGGAAAACTATGGCAACATGATCCGCGCCGACCACCTGAGCCAGGGCCAGACAAACGGGTTTCCGACCTACCGGTTGAAGAATGCAAAGTTGAACGGGGCGCATTCGCGCTTCAAGGGCTGCATTCGCGACACCCGTGCCGAGACGTTCAACCCGGGCAGCGACGAGTTCATCGCGCTTGAGCTTTACGTGGCGAGCCGCGGAAACGGGCTTGGCGTCGAGAGCCCGTCGGTCCGCAACTGATCCAATGAGGGGCTCGTCATGGCATTGCGCCGGGCGGGCCTTTTTTCTGTTTTAACAAATTCAATCCTGCGCATATGTTATGCGCAACACACAGGCAAACCCGGAAAGGCCCGCATCATGATCTCACGTCGCGATTTCCTTCAGGTCAGCATGGCCGCATCGGCCATGGTTGGCGCGAGTGGTTTCGGCAACTGGTCGAAACTGGCCGCTCAGCAGGCGCTGACGCAGGATGACCTGTTGCAGTTCGACACCTTCGGCAATGTCAGCCTGATCCATATCACCGACATCCACGCGCAGATGAAGCCGATTTATTTCCGCGAGCCGGAGATCAACCTGGGGGTGGGCGACAATCGTGGTGCGGTTCCGCATGTCACCGGCGCGGATTTCCGCAGGCTTTACGGGATCGAGGATGGCAGTCCGAGCCATTACGCGCTGACCTACGACGATTTCTCCGCACTGGCCCAGACCTATGGGCGCGTTGGCGGGCTTGACCGGGTGGCCACCGTGATCAACGCGATCCGCGCCGACCGGCCCGACGCGATCCTGCTGGATGGGGGCGACACCTGGCACGGCTCTTACACCTGCTATCACACGCAAGGGCAGGACATGGTCAACGTGATGGACGCGCTCAAGCCCGACGCGATGACCTTTCACTGGGAGTTCACGCTGGGTTCGGAGCGGGTGCGCGAAATCGTCGAGGGCCTGGCCTTCCCGGCGATGGGGCAGAATATCTTTGACGCGGAATGGGAAGAGCCGGCCGAGGAATTCGCCGATTACACGTTCTTTGAGCGCGGAGGAGCCAAGATCGCGGTGATCGGGCAGGCGTTCCCCTACATGCCGATCGCCAATCCGGGCTGGATGTTTCCCGAATACAGTTTCGGCATTCGTGACGGGCGGATGCAGCAGATGGTGGACGAGGTGCGCGCGCAGGGCGCCGACCTCGTTGTCGTGCTGAGCCATAACGGTTTCGACGTGGACAAGAAGATGGCGAGCCGGGTCGAGGGGATCGACGTGATCCTGTCCGGCCACACCCATGACGCGCTGCCCGAGCCGGTACTGGTGGGCGAGACGCTCCTGATCGCGAGCGGCTCCAACGGCAAGTTCGTGAGCCGCGTCGATCTCGACGTGCGCGACGGGCGGATGATGGGCTTCCGTCACAAGCTGATCCCGATCTTCTCGGACGTCATCGAGCCCGACAAGGAGGTGGCGGCAGTGATCGAGGCCGAGCGCGCGCCGTTCAAGGCCGAGTTGGAAGAGGTGATCGGGACGACCGATGACCTGCTGTATCGGCGCGGCAATTTCAACGGGACGTGGGACGACCTGATCTGTGACGCGCTGATTTCCGAGCGCGAGGCCGATATCGCGATGAGCCCGGGCGTGCGCTGGGGGCCGAGCCTTCTGCCGGGCGATCCGATCACGCGCGAGGATATCTGGAACGTCTGTTCGATGACCTATGGCAGGGCGTATCGGTCGGAGATGACGGGGGAGTTCATCCACGTGATCCTTGAGGACGTGGCCGACAACCTGTTCAACCCCGACCCCTATTACCAGCAGGGCGGCGACATGGTGCGGATCGGTGGCATGGGGTATCGCATCGACGTGACCAAGCCGCAGGGCGAGCGGATCACCGACATGACGCTTTTGAAGACCGGCGAGGCGATCGACCCGGCCAAGAACTATGTCGTGGCCGGTTGGGCCAGCGTGAACGAGGGCACCGAGGGGCCGCAGATCTGGGACGTGATCGAGGACCATGTGCGCAAGCAGGGCACGGTCAAGCTCGATCCCAACAATTCGGTCGAGGTGGTGCGCGGCTGAGCCGCGCATTGCACGAACATGATCGAGGCCGGGGCGAGACTTCGGCCTTTTTCGTTTCAGCCGAGGATCTCGGTGGCCAGTCGCTCCGAGACGGCGGCCGCGCGCAGGTAGCCGTCAGAGGCGTGGCCGAGCGAGAGATAGAGCCCCGCGAGCCCCTGATGCGCGCCGAAAAGCAGCGCGTCGTCGGGCAGGAAGGGGCGGAAGGCGTGGGTCGCTTCGAGAAAGGGCAGAGGATGCCATCGGGGCGCTTGACCAGCCGGGTGAAAAGCGGCGTCGGGCAGGCCAGCGCGAGGATCACGCCGCGTACCGGGATCGAGGCGGGCAGGTCGGCGGGCAGGCCCTTGATGCGGTCGAAGCGGTGCCCGGCGGCGAGCGCCACGCGGTCGGATGGCATGTGACCCTTGGGTGTTTTGACGCCGGTGACGCGACCGCGTTCATGGGTGAGGGCCAGCGCGGGGCAATGTTCGATGACCTGGCCGCCTCGGGCGGTGATGGCACTGGCCAGCGCGGTGCAGAGCCTGCGCCCGTCGACCCAGGACACGTCGTTGAGCAGGCAGGCGATGGTCACCTCGGGCGAAAGCGCCGGTTCCAGCGCGCGGGCGTCGGCGCCGTCCATCAGCGTGACATCCCAACCCGCGGCGCGGCGGGTATCATGGTCGGCGCGAATCTCGGCCTCGTCCCCGGCAAAGCCGATGCGCAATTGACCATCGGTGCGAAAATCGACCGGAAGGCCGGTCTCGGCCTCAAGGTCGGCGATGAAGGCGGGGGTGGCGCGCAGGCTTTCCCATTCGAGATCGGTGAGCAGCGAAGGGTCGAGGCCGGGTTGAAGATAGCCCGCGGCGGCGTGGCTGGCCCCCTGGCCGATGGTGCCGGCGTCGATGACGGTCGGCGCCAGGCCGCGCCGGGCCAGTTGCCAGCCAAGCGACAGCCCCGCGATCCCGGCGCCGATGATGATCATGCTCTGCCCTCCGAAGCGATTTGCGGGATGGTAGACCGGTCGGGGCGGGATCGGAAACCGTCGACAGATATCTTTTTATTCGCTAGTGTGAATGTGACGGTTTTCAAGCGTCTATAAATTCAATATGAAGAATTTGTATGCGGATGAGGAGGCAGAATCAATGACGGTCAGCTTCAAGGGCAAGACGCCCTCGCGGCGCGCATTTCTCAAGGGGGCCGCTGCGGCGGGAGGAACCCTGGCGGGGGCAGGTGCCGCACATGCGGCGGGTGATCCGGAGATCACCGAGTTGCAACCCTGGATGCAGCAGCTTGGCGACGGGGTGGATGTCGCACCCTATGGCAAGCCCTCGGAATACGAGGCGCATGTCCAGCGGCGCACGGTGGAATGGCTGACGGCTGATCCGGTGAGTTCGATCAATTTTACCCCCCTTCACGAGCTGGACGGGATCATCACGCCAAATGGGCTGTGTTTCGAACGTCACCACTCGGGCACGGCCCATATCGACCCGGCCAAGCATCGGTTGATGATCAATGGTTTGGTCGACACGCCGCTTGTTTTCAACATGGCCGACCTGATGCGGTTCCCCCGCGAGAACCATGTGTATTTCCTGGAATGTGCTGCCAATAGCGGCATGGAATGGCGTGGTGCACAGCTCAACGGGTGCCAGTTCACGCACGGGATGATTCACAACGTGATGTATACCGGTGTGAAGCTCAAATACCTGCTGGAAGAAGCCGGTGTGAAGACCAATGGCAAGTGGATCATGCCCGAGGGGGCGGATGCCGCGGCGATGACGCGCTCGATCCCGATGGAAAAGGCGCTCGACGACTGCCTCGTGGTCTGGAAGATGAACGGCGAAGCGTTGCGCCCCGAACAGGGCTATCCGCTGCGGCTTGTCGTGCCCGGCTGGGAAGGCAACATGTGGGTCAAGTGGCTGCGCCGGATCGAGGTCGGCGACGAGCCCTGGCACCATCGCGAGGAAACCAGCAAGTACACCGATCTTCTGTCCGATGGCACCGCGCGGCGGTTCACGTGGGAAATGGACGCGAAATCGGTCATCACCAGCCCCAGCCCGCAGGCGCCGATCCTGCATGGCAAGGGGCCGACGGTTCTGACCGGGCTGGCCTGGTCGGGGCGTGGCACGATCCCGCGGGTCGACGTGACCATCGACGGTGGCAAGACCTGGCACGAGGCGCGGATGAGCGGGCCGAGCCTGGACAAGTCGATGCACCGGTTCTATTTCGAATTCGATTGGGACGGCGGCGAGTTGCTGTTGCAAAGCCGGGCACATGACAGCACCGGTTACGTGCAGCCGACCAAGGACGAGCTGCGCGAATACCGCGGCACCAATTCGATCTATCACAACAACGGTATCCAGACCTGGTATGTCAACAAGAACGGGGAGGCGGAAAATGTCGAAGTTTCTTAATGTCTTGACCGCCTCAGCCGTGGCGGCGTCGGTGCTCGCGACGCCGGTCATGGCCGAGAAGCTGGGTCTTGGACGCCCGGCCTCGGATGACGAGATCGCTGCATGGGATATCGACATCCGCCCCGACGGGCAGGGCCTGCCCGAAGGATCGGGTTCGGTGATGGATGGCGAAGATCTTTACATGGACCAATGCTCGGTCTGCCACGGCGTGTTCGGCGAGGCGGAGGGGCGCTGGCCGGTTCTGGCGGGTGGCGACGGGTCGCTGTCGGATGATCGGCCGGTCAAGACAATCGGCTCTTACTGGCCCTATCTCTCGACGGTCTGGGATTACGTGCACAGGGCAATGCCGTTCGGCGATGCGCAGAGCCTGAGCAATGACGAGGTCTATGCGATCACCGCGTACCTGATGTATCTCAACTACCTGGTCGAGGATGATTTCGTTCTCTCGAAGGAGAATTTCCTCGAGGTGCGCATGCCCAACGAGGAAAACTTCTTCATGGATGACCGCGCCGATGCCGAGCTTGTCGCCTTTGCCAAGTCCGAGGTCTGCATGAGCGATTGCAAGGACAACGTCGAGATCACCGCGCGGGCGGCGATCGTCGACGTGACGCCGGAAGACGCCGATGCCCGCGAGGCGCGGGCCGCGCGGCTGGGGGTCGATGTCTCGGAGGGGGACGAAGAAGCGTCGGCCACCGAAGAGGAAGGCGCGGAGGAGGCCGCGGCCAGCACCACCGCCGAGGGCGCCGAACAGGAGCTCGACATGGCGTTGGTGGCCGAGGGTGAGAAAGTGTTCAAGAGATGCGCCGCCTGCCACCAGGTCGGGGAAGGTGCGAAAGACCGCGTTGGCCCCGTTCTCAACGGTGTGATGGATGCGCCCTTCGGACATGTCGAGGGTTTCCGCTATTCCAAGGGTCTGCTCGACATGGCCGACGAGGGCATGGTCTGGACCGAGGAGAACATGGCCGAGTTCCTTAAAAAGCCGCGGGGCTATATCAAGCGGACCAAGATGTCCTTTGCGGGCTTGCGCAAGGACGAAGAGATCGCCGCGGTGATCGAATACCTCAAATCCTTTCCCGAATAGGGAAGGGTGACGGGGCCGCCCGCAGGTGGCCCCGTCTGCCGCGGGCAAGCAAGCCGCCGTGGCATGAGTGCGTGCGCTGTCTGGGAGGAGGTGCGATGCTCACAGGACATGATCCCATACAGGTCTTATCATCGTGCATGTCGTGCGCGTGGTCCCGTCTTTGCGGGCCGGTCGGTTTTGTGATTTCATGCCCGGGCGACATCTGGTGCGGCGATGCGGGATATCCGCTGCCCGCCGTTCCAGCGACAGTGACAGGGCGGGTTCGCAGGACCAGGGGGGCGCTGAATTGAATTGGAAGCATGACAGGTTTTGGGGAGTCCTTGCGACTGTCGCAGGGGTGGGTCTGGCGACGCCGGTCGTGGCCGAGCAGCAGGACGCGCGGATCGGCGATGCCGAAGCGGGCAAAGAGGTCTATGACCTTTGCGTGGGGTGTCACGAGGTCGGCCCCGATGCAGGCAACGGGATCGGCCCGCATCTCAACGGGATTTTCGGGCGCCGCGCGGGATCGGTCGAGGGGTTCAGGTATTCCAAAGGCCTGAGCCGCGAGGGCAGGCTGGGCATGGACTGGACGCTCGAGACGCTCGACGCCTACCTGGAGAATCCCAAGGCGCTGGTCAGCGATACGCGGATGAGTTTCGACGGGCTGGAGGACAAGGCCGACCGCGACAACGTGCTGGCCTATCTGCGGCAGTTCTCGGACAGCCCGCAGAACATCCCGGAATCCGCCCCCACGGGGCGCGCCCGCGAGGTCGGGTTGTCGCAAGAGACCCTGGCCATTGCCGGGGACCCGGAATTCGGCGAGTATCTGTCGAATGAATGCACGACCTGTCACCGGATTGACGGCACGTATGACGGAATCCCGGGGATCGTCGGCTGGCCGGAGGAGGATTTCGTGATCGCGATGCATGCCTACAAGCGCAAGATCCGCCCGCACCCGGTGATGCAGATGATGGCCGGTCGGCTGTCGGACGAAGAGATCGCGGCGCTGGCCGCGTATTTTGGCGATCTGGAATGAACCGGGTCGCCTGACGCACCGGGAAACGGGTGCAACGAAGGGGAGGAAAGACCATGACATTGAACAGACGCGCCTTTATCGGCACGGGGGCGGCCATGGCGGCAGCGCTTGCGGCGCCCGCTGTGCGGGCCTCGAACCATGGAAAACCGCGGGTCATCGTGATCGGTGGCGGGGCGGGGGGCGCCACAGCCGCGCGCTATATCGCCAAGGACAGCAAGGGCGAGATCGACGTCACACTGATCGAGCCGACGCGGATGTATTACACCTGCTTTTTCTCCAACCTCTATATCGGCGGGTTCCGCGATCTGAGTTCGATCGGCCACAGCTATGGCACGCTGGCGCAATCGGGCGTCAATGTGGCGCAT
Source organism: Rhodobacteraceae bacterium HLUCCO07 (assembly GCA_001314705.1). GTDB lineage: Bacteria > Pseudomonadota > Alphaproteobacteria > Rhodobacterales > Rhodobacteraceae > Aquicoccus. The sequence goes on along the minus strand of LJSU01000024.1, from coordinate 270,631 downwards.
GACTGGGCTACCGGCGTCGACCGCGAGGCAAGGACGGTGACGCTGGCCGGGGGGGCAGTGCTGCCCTATGACCGGCTGATCCTGTCGCCTGGCATCGATTTCGTCGAAGATTCGGTGTCGGGATGGGATGTGAGCGCACAGAACAAGATGCCGCATGCCTACAAGGCCGGCTCGCAAAGCGAGCTATTGAAGGCCCAGGTCGAGGCAATGCCCGAGGGCGGCCGGTTCGCCATGGTTGCGCCACCAAACCCCTATCGCTGCCCGCCCGGCCCCTACGAACGGATCAGCATGGTGGCGCATCTGCTCAAGGAGAAAAACCCGACGGCCAAGATCCTGCTGGTCGATCCGAAGGAGAAGTTCTCGAAACAGGCACTGTTCGAGGAAGGCTGGAACCGGCACTATGCCGGCATGATCGAACGGATCGGCCCCGATTTCGGCGGTGACAATGTTTCGGTGAATCCCGACGAAATGACCGTGGATATCGACGGCGTGGTCGAGAAGGTCGATGTCTGCAACGTGATCCCGGCGCAAAAGGCGGGCCGCATCTGCGAGATGGCCGGAATCACCGAGGGCAACTGGGCCCCGGTCATTCCCCACACGATGCAAAGCCGCGTGGACGAGAACATTCATGTTCTGGGTGATGCGAGCAACCAGGGCGACATGCCGAAATCGGGCTTTTCGGCCAATAGCCAGGCCAAGGTCGCCGCGATGGCGGTGCGCGGGGCGCTGTTGGGATCGAACGTGTTCCCGGCGAAGTTCTCGAACACCTGCTGGAGCCTCATCGAAGAGAATGATGGGGTCAAGGTCGGGGCATCCTATGAGGCGACCGACGAAAAGATCGTCAGCGTGTCGAGCTTCATCAGCCAGACCGGCGAGGATGCGGATCTGCGCAAGCAGACCTACGAGGAATCGATCGGCTGGTATTCGGGAATCGTGTCGGACATGTTTGGCTGAACGCCGGTTTTTACGAGTGTCAGGGTAATGAGGGACGGCGGGGCGCGATGTCGATCGCGCTCCGTTGCGTTTCGGGGCAGGGGTTTTTTGCGGCTGCCCTTGCAGCCCCTGAGCCGCATGACTAAGACTCCGTTAAAGAGTTTTCCATACACATCGAAACGGCGAAAGCAGGCAGGACCACATGAACGACCCGTATGAGATCTACATGAACACCCTCGTGCCGATGGTGGTCGAGCAGACCAGCCGCGGCGAGCGGGCCTATGACATCTTCTCGCGCCTGCTCAAGGAGCGGATCATCTTTCTCAGCGGGCCGGTGCATGACGGCATGTCGAGCCTGATCGTGGCGCAGCTTCTCCATCTGGAGGCGGAGAACCCGAGCAAGGAAATCTCGATGTATATCAACAGCCCAGGCGGGGTTGTGACGAGCGGATTGTCGATCTACGACACGATGCAATACATCAAGCCCAAGGTTTCGACATTGGTCATCGGGCAGGCGGCCTCGATGGGGTCGCTCCTGCTCACCGCGGGCGAGGCAGGGATGCGGTTTTCCCTGCCCAACAGCCGGATCATGGTGCACCAGCCCTCGGGCGGGTACCAGGGCCAGGCCACCGATATCATGATCCATGCCGAGGAGACGCTGAAACTCAAGAAGCGTCTCAACGAGATCTATGTCAAACATACCGGTCGCAAGCTCAAGGAGGTGGAGTCCGCGCTGGAACGCGACAAGTTCATGAGCCCCGAGGAGGCCAAGGACTGGGGGCTGATCGACGAGATCGTGGAAAGCCGGGTCAAGTCGGACGACGACGCGTAGAACGCGTGCGCGCAGTCTCGCGCCATCACGCGCCGCGGCGTCGGGTGAATTTCACATTGTGACCGGTTTGTCTCTGCCCTAGACTTGGGTTAGGGCAGACCCCTGGGTCGGATGATGCCGGCCAAAACGAAAAGAGACGGGCCCGAAAGGACGATCATGGCGAACAATTCTGGCAGCGGAGACAGCAAGAACACGCTTTATTGCAGCTTTTGCGGCAAGAGCCAGCACGAGGTTCGCAAGCTGATTGCCGGACCGACGGTGTTCATCTGTGATGAATGTGTCGAACTGTGCATGGATATCATCCGCGAGGAAACCAAGAGCGCGGGGCTGAAATCCAGCGAAGGGGTGCCGACACCTAAAGACATCTGCGAGGTGCTTGACGATTACGTGATCGGGCAAGCCATGGCCAAGCGCGTGCTGTCGGTCGCGGTGCACAACCACTACAAGCGGCTCAACCATGCTGCCAAATCCGGCGATGTGGAACTGTCAAAGTCGAACATCCTGCTGATCGGGCCGACCGGGTGCGGCAAGACGCTCCTGGCGCAGACGCTGGCGCGTATTCTCGATGTGCCCTTTACCATGGCCGATGCGACCACACTGACCGAGGCGGGGTATGTTGGCGAGGATGTCGAGAACATCATCCTCAAGCTGCTGCAATCGAGTGAATACAATGTCGATCGTGCGCAACGCGGCATCGTCTATATCGACGAAGTCGACAAGATCACGCGCAAGTCGGAGAACCCGTCGATCACCCGTGACGTCAGTGGTGAAGGCGTGCAACAGGCGCTCTTGAAGCTGATGGAGGGGACCGTGGCCAGCGTACCGCCGCAGGGCGGGCGCAAGCATCCGCAACAGGAATTCCTGCAGGTGGACACGACCAATATCCTGTTCATCTGCGGCGGCGCCTTTGCCGGGCTCGACAAGATCATTGCACAGCGCGGCAAGGGCAGCGCGATGGGTTTCGGCGCGGATGTCCGCGACAATGACGAGCGCAATATCGGCGAAGTCTTCAAGGATCTCGAACCCGAGGACCTGTTGCGCTTCGGCCTTATTCCCGAATTCGTGGGCCGCCTGCCGGTGATCGCGACGCTGGAAGACCTGGACGAGGATGCGCTTGTCACCATCCTGACCGAGCCAAAGAACGCGTTGGTCAAACAGTATCAACGGCTTTTCGAGCTTGAGGATGCGCAGCTTACCTTCACCGATGATGCGCTCGAGGCGATTGCAAAGCGGGCGATCGAGCGCAAGACCGGCGCGCGCGGATTGCGCTCCATCCTCGAAGATGTGCTGCTCGACACGATGTTCGAGCTTCCGGGCATGGAGAATGTCGAGGAGGTGGTGGTCAACGAGGAGGCGGTGGCACATGCCGAGGCCAAGCCGCTGATCATCTATGCGGATCAGAAAAAGGAAGGCACGACAGCCAGTTGAGCCGCCGATGCCCGGATCGGGATAGGGAAGAGCGAAACATTCCGATCGGTTTGAAGCGTTCCGCCTTTTGCCCGGGATAAGGTCAAGGCGGAACGCAGCGCAGCCTATGCACAGAATCACCGGGGCGAGCGCTCCGCGAAGGGCCGTCTCGCAGGGTTTATGCGGGCCGCGTTATTCGGCCGCAAGTGGCAGATCGCTTGGCGTGTAGTCGCCACCCAGACCCGCGCGGATATCGCTGTCCTGGAGCGGCGCCCAATCGGATGGGGCGCCGGTGATGAAGCCACGTTCAAGCAGCGCGCGGTGCAGGCGTGGCAGGTCCGGTTGCCCAACGGAGAGGCGTGCGCGCCTCGTGCCTGCAGGTTGCCAGACACGGCACAGCACTTCGAGCAAGGCAGGGTCGTTTCCGGTAAAGCTGCTGATATGGGTGAGGATGTGCCGCGTCGCGCCCGAGCGGCGACGCGGGATCACGGCCACTTCCTGGTTCGCCGAACCGCAGAAGGCATAGAGATGCAGGGCCGAGCCTTCGCTGGCAACGATCTTCCTGGCGGCCTTGTAGCGTGCGATCTGGGTCTGGATGTCGTGGCGTTCGGGGTGGAAGATTTCGTATCCCTGAGCGGCCAGCGCCTGTTCGATTCGCTCTTCGCCCAGCAATGCGCCGCGTCTGGGGCCGAGGCGACTGCGCGAGATATAGAGCTTGTCGCTGCCCTCGGGTTCGACATTCACACCAAAGCGGGTTCGCGTGAAGCGTCGGAACGGTTCGGTGCCGGCGCTGATGTCACCCAGGCCAAAGCCCTGTCCGGGCACGATGAGACGCTCGACCCGGGTTGGCTCGGACAGCACCCTGATCGGCAGATCGACCCCCATCTGGTGAAAGAAGCCGGTCTGGAACGTGACGAGTTCGGTCTCGCCCGAGGGTCTGCGCGGAATGAAGAGAATGCCCTTGGGCTGTTCCATGTCCGGCGCATCAAGTGCCCATAGCCGCCCGACGCTCTCGACGATGAAATGCGCGAAATAGCGCCACATGACTCCGCCCCAGAGCCATGTGCCGGAGAGCTCGGCAACAGGGCCGGCGGGGCGTTCAAACGGCAGGTTCATGCGGCGGGTATTGCGCCAGAGCGCGGCTTCGGCCACGTCGATGCCGCTTGAATCCTGGACCCCGGACGGGGTGCTCAGCCCGGTGTCCTCGGGCGGCCGGATCATGGCCCCGGTGACGATGCGCAGGCTTTCGGACCAGCCGCCGGAGGCGCGGGGAGGCCCCGCGTCACGCTGCGTCGGTTCGGGTGAGCGGGTGCAGGTCCAGACAAAGCGGGTCGAAAGATCCTGGTTCTTGACAAAGCCCGCCCGGCGCAGGGCGTTCTTGCATGTCTTGACACCCTGGACGCCATAAAGGCCAGGGTGAAACTCGATCACCACGGCGCGGATCCCGTCCAGGTCGGCATGTTCCAGGAATTCAAGCTCGCCGCCCTCGATATCCATGATCAGCACGTCGGGACGAAACGAATCGCGCAAGTAGTCAAAGCTGGTTGTGGGCACCTTGACGGGGCGGGTCTGGTGGTTGGTCTTGTCGATCAGGGATGAGCCGAGAAAGGAATTGAGGATGTGGAACGTGACAGTTTCGGGTCGGTCGGGGGCGCTGATGACCACCTCGTTGCGCAGCTCGACCACGTCCTCGAGCCCGTTCTCGGCATAAAGCGCCCTTGCATGGGGGATGAGGTCGGAATTGGCCTCGAAGGACAGAACCGCGGCCGGCTTGGCGTTGAGCGCCGTCACGGCCCCGACGATGCCGAGCCCCGCGCCCATTTCAAGCACCCGGTCGCCGGGTTGCACGACCGCAAGCGCGCCCGCGATCTCATCGCCCTCGTAACGGGCCTCTTCGATTCGGCGAATGCGGGTTTCCGTCAGGAAGGAAGAATGGGGCACTCGGACGCCTTTGCACGTGGCGGCGATGGAAATGGTTGTCATGTCTGCCCAGCCCTTGTTCTCGTGCGGCGCAGCCTAGCCTGTCGCGCCCATTCGGGCCAGATCTCGCACGGACTGGCTGGCAAATGGCTGTGGATTGCGGCATGCGTGCCACTGGACCTTGGTGCCGCTTTTCGCCATACAGTGCGCAGGAGAAACAGGAGTCGACCATGGGCATTCTCAATACCCTACTTCGCGCGGTGACCTGGTGGCACGGGTCGACGCTCAACACGCAGCTCTATACATGGCGCAAGGGTGAGAAAGTGGGCGAGGATGCGCAAGGCAACGTGTTTTATCGCTCGCGCGATGGCAAGCGGCGGTGGGTGATCTACAATGGCGAGGCCGAGGCCAGCCGGATCAGTGCCGATTGGCATGGCTGGTTGCATCATACCTATGAAAAGGCTCCGAGCGAAGAGCCGCTGCCGCACAAGTCTTGGGAAAAGCCGCATCAGGAAAACCTGACCGGCACGATGCTGGCCTATGCGCCCGATGGGTCGATCCGCAGGACGACACCGAAGCCACGTCGCGACTACGAGGCGTGGCAGCCCGAATAACGCAGGATTGCAGGTCGCTCAGATGACGGAAAACACCACCGAGGTATTGGTCGGCGGCGCGGTTCTGGCCGTGGCGCTGGGATTCCTGGTCTATGCGGGACAGGCGACGGGATTTTCACGCGGCAGCGACAGCTATCCGCTGACCGCGTCGTTCCGATCCATCGAAGGGGTCGCGGTGGGCACCGATGTACGGCTGGCCGGGGTGAAGATCGGCACGGTGACCGGGGTTTCACTCAATCCCGAGACCTTTCGGGCCGACACCACGTTCAGCGTGGCCAAGGACGTGGAGATACCGGATGACAGCGCCGTCGTGGTTTCGTCGGAGGGTTTGCTTGGCGGAAATTTCGTCGAGATCTCGCCCGGTGGATCGCCGTTCTACTATGAACCCGGCGATGAAGTGCTCGACACGCAAGGGGCGGTTTCGCTGATCTCGCTGCTTCTGAAATTCGTGAGTGGTGGCGAGAACGGGAGCGAGCAGTGAAACGGCTGGCTGCGATCGTGCTCGCTCTTGCCGTGCCCATGTTCGCGACGGCAGAGGAGGTCAGCCCGGCCGATGGTGTCGTGATACGGACGCTGGACAAGATGAACGGCTCGGTCCGCGACATCGAACTGGCCAGTCGCGAGGCGGTCACGATCGGCCGGATGGAGGTGACGCTTGGCGAGTGCCGCTTTCCGGTGGGCAATCCGGCGGGGGATGCCTATGCCTTTCTCACCATCACGGAGGACGGGCGCGACAGCCCGGTCTTTATCGGTTGGATGATCGCATCCTCGCCTGCGCTCAGCGCGATGGACCACCCGCGCTATGACGTATGGGTGTTGCGCTGTATCACGGAATAGGGGTCTGTCTCCAAAGGGGTTTCGAGGAAGCGTCCTTCTTTCTGGAGGGCCTGTTCGAGACGCCGCCGATAATCCGCGCGCGAGATTTCAATGGCGCCGAGGCGGGTCAGATGCGGAGTGATGAACTGCGTGTCAAAGAGTTGGAAACCAGCGCGGTTCAGATGATCGACCAGATGCGCAAGCGCGATTTTCGACCCGTCCCGACGCGGCGAGACCATGCTTTCACCGAAAAAGGCCGCCCCGATCATGACGCCGAAAACGGCGCCGATCAGGCCATCATCGTCGCGGATTTCAAGTGAATGCGCCCGGCCCATTGCGTTGAGTTGCCTGTAGAGATCAAAGATCGTCGCGTTGATCCAGGTTTCGTGGCGATCGGCACAGGCCAGCACGACACCCGGAAAATCGGCGTCGATCGTGGCTTGATAATCGGCGCGTCGCATGCGCCGGGCCAGCGAGCGGGAGATGTGAAATCCGTCGAGCGGCAGGATGCCCCGTCGGCGGGGATCGACCCAGAAAAGTTCGGGGTCGTCCTGCCGCTCGGCCATCGGAAAAATGCCGACCGAGTAGCCGTGCAAAAGAAGTTCGGGCGTGATGGTCATGTCCGGATGCGAGGACATTGTGCCGGTCAGCCCTCGCCCAGATTGCTTTCGAGCCAGCGTTCGAGCCAGTGGATGTCGTAATCGCCCGCGAGGATGTCGGGTTCCTGCAGAAGTGCGTTGAAAAGCGGCACGGTCGTGTCGACGCCATCCACAATCAGCTCTCCCAATGCCCGGTCGAGCCGCGCCAGCGCCTCGCGTCGATCACGGCCATGCACGATCAGCTTGCCGATGAGCGAATCGTAATAGGGTGGAATGGAGTACCCGTCGTAAAGCGCCGAATCCATCCGCACGCCCAGCCCGCCAGGCGCGTGATACTGGGTGATCCGGCCGGGACAGGGTGCGAAATTGGGCAGCTTCTCGGCGTTGATGCGCACTTCGATCGCGTGACCGTTGATTTGAAGATCGTCCTGAGTGAAGGACATCGGCAGCCCTTCGGCGACGCGGATCTGCTCGCGCACGAGGTCGACGCCGAAGATCGCCTCGGTCACGGGATGTTCGACCTGCAGACGGGTGTTCATCTCGATGAAATAGAATTCGCCATCCTCGTAGAGAAATTCGATCGTGCCGGCGCCGATATAATTGATCGCGGCCACGGCATCGGCACAGACCTTGCCGATCCGGTTACGCTCTTCCTCGTTGATGGCGGGGCCGGGGGCCTCTTCGAAGACCTTCTGGTGGCGGCGCTGGAGCGAACAGTCACGTTCAGCCAGATGCACCGCGTTGCCCTTGCCGTCGCCAAAGACCTGGATCTCGATATGGCGGGGCTTCTGGAGGTATTTCTCGATATAGACCGCATCATTGCCAAAATTCGATTTGCCCTCGGCCCGGGCGGTCATGAAGGCGCGTTCCATCTCGGCAGGTGAATTGGCCACTTTCATGCCCTTGCCGCCGCCGCCGGCGGTGGCCTTGATGATCACCGGATAGCCGATTTCCTGTCCGAGCCGCTTGGCGGTCTCGAGGTCGGCCACGCCCCCTTCGGAGCCGGGCACGCAGGGCACGCCGAGGTTTCGCATGGTCTCCTTGGCCGTGATCTTGTCGCCCATCACGCGGATGTGTTCGGCGGTGGGGCCGATGAAGATCAGGTCGTGATCCTCGACCACCTGCACGAAATTGGCGTTCTCGGACAGAAACCCGTAGCCCGGGTGGATCGCCTGGGCGCCGGTGACTTCGCAGGCGGCTATGATCGCGGGGATCGAGAGGTAGCTTTGCGGGGAAGGGGCCGGGCCGATGCAGACGGTTTCGTCGGCCATGCGCACATGCATCGCGTCGGCATCGGCGGTGGAATGGACCGCGACGGATTTGATGCCCATCTCGCGGGCGGCGCGGATCACGCGGAGCGCGATTTCACCACGGTTGGCGACAAGGATTTTCTCGATCATGGTCGGGGCCTTATTCGATGATCATCAGGATCGAGCCGTATTCGACCGCGTCGCCGTCATCGACGAGGATACGCTTGACGGTGCCGGATTTCGGGGCCGGGATATGGTTCATTGTCTTCATGGCTTCGACAATGAGGAGCGTATCGCCCTCGGACACCTGTGTGCCGATGGAGACAAAGGCGGGTGCGCCGGGCTCGGCCTGGAGATAGATCGTGCCGACCATCGGCGAAGTGACGGCACCCGGATGGCTGGCAAGATCCTCGGTGGCGGGGGGGGCTGGTTCGGCTGGCGCGGGTGTGGAAGCGGGAGCTTGCGTTGCGGCCGGGGCGGGAGGCGGTGGCGCGGCGTGGGTCACGGTTTCGGCGCGGCGGCTTATGACCCGCACGTTAAGGCTGTCGTTCTCGCCATAATCGCGTTTGACGCTGAGTTCGGTCAGGTCGTTTTCGTTCAGCAGTTCCGCCAGTGCCTGAATGAACGCCACGTCTGATTCGGTGGATTGGGGTTTGTCTGTCATCAATGTCCTCGAACGGTTCGGGCGCGCATTGCACACCTTGATGCATCTGCCGCCTTATAGGGCAAGGTGGAATGGGTGAAAAGCGCGATCCGTGTCCGGCGTGGCCTTGTCTGTCCGGGTGCCGTGCGGGCCGATGTCATGGGCAGACAATGATCAGAGTGGCATACCCGAGAGTTTTGCGACCAGTTCGGCCACTTTGCGGGCGCCGAATTTTTCCAGCAGACGGGCGCGGTAGAGCTCGATCGTGCGGTAGCTCTGGTCAAGTTCGCGGCCAATTTCCTTGGAGGTCAGGCCGCGACAGGTGAGGATGGCCACGTCGCGTTCGCGCAAGGTGAGGGCCACGATGGGGCGTTCCCTGGAGAGGTCCGGAAAAGACCAAACCCCTTGTGCGAAAGGTTCTGCGGGGGTGAGCGACTGGCCGCGCACCCGGCACCAGAAAAGGGTTCCGTCATCGCGGCGCATGATGCGCTCGTCCGCGTAGCGACCGCTCTTGCGCATTGCGTAGAGGCCGCGTGCGCCGGTGCGTTCGAATTCGTCGCGCGAAGGGTAGAAATCGGCAGTGGGGCGGTTGTCGTGATCCGCGGGGGCCCCGCCAAAGATCTCGGCAAACATCAGGTTGCAGCGCCGGATCACGCGGTTTTCCAGAAGGGCAAGCCCGATAGGCGCGTGTTCAAAGGCAATGTCGGTTTCGGCCATGCCGCATTCTTGGCGCTTTTGCGCGGTTTTGCCAAGGGCGCGTAGTTCTACGCAATTGCAGGCGATCGGACGCGGTGGTTTGATACGGTCAGGACGAGGAGGAGAAAGCCGAAATGAATATCGCGATCTACCTGGATCGGATTGCCCAGGTGCATGGCGAACGCCCCGCCCTGTTTCTCGGGCGCAAGATGGTGGCGGATTATGCCGGGTTTCGCGACCGGGCGGCCCGGGTTGCGACGTGGCTATCGGCGCAAGGCGTCGGTCCAGGGGAGCGGGTGGCGATCTTCATGAAGAACCTGCCGGATTACCTGATCGTGCAATACGGTATCTGGATGGCGGGTGCGGTCGCGGTGCCGATCAATGCCAAACTGCACGGGCGCGAGGCCGCATGGATCATAGACAATGCCGGGGCGGGGATGGTCTTTGCCTCGCCCGGCCTGTCGGAGGCCCTGGCCGGGGCCGGGGTCGAGGCGCGGATCGTCGATGTGACCGGGCCGGATTACGCGGGGGTTGCGGATTGCGCACCGATGGCGGCGGCAGCGGAGCGGAGGGCGGGCGACCTCGCATGGCTGTTCTATACCTCGGGCACCACCGGGCGGCCGAAGGGGGTGATGATCACCCACCGGATGCTGCGCGAGATGGCGCTGTGCTATTTCGTGGACGTGGATCAGGTAAGCCCTGAGGACAGCGCGCTATACGCCGCGCCGCTGAGCCATGGGGCGGGGATTTACAATATCATGCATGTCATGATGAGCGCGCGCCATGTCTTCCCGCCGTCGGGCGGGTTCGACGAGGCCGAGATTTTCGATCTCGCTCGTCACCATGGGCGGGTGCATATGTTCGCCGCGCCCACCATGGTCAAGCGGATGACGCAGGCGGCGAAGGTTTCGGGCGAGACGGGTGAGGGATTGCGCACCATCGTTTATGGAGGCGGGCCGATGTACCTCGCCGATATCGTCGAGGCGGTCGATCATTTCGGTGAGATCTTCGTGCAAATCTATGGCCAGGGGGAGTGCCCGATGGCGATCTCGGCGCTGTCGCGGGCGGAAGTGAGCGACCGGGCGCATCCGCGCTGGCGCGCGCGGCTGGCCTCGGTCGGGCGGGCGCAATCGGCAGTCGAGGTCCGAATTGGCGATGCCGAGGGGCGCTCGTTGCCGGCCGGAGAGGCGGGCGAGATCATGGTACGGGGCGATACGGTGATGCCGGGATATTGGCGGAATGCGCGGGCCACGGCCAAGACGCTGGTCGATGGCTGGCTTATGACCGGAGATGTGGGCGTGATGGATGCCGATGGTTATGTCACGCTGCATGACCGGTCAAAGGACATGATCATCTCGGGCGGCACGAATATCTATCCGCGCGAGGTCGAAGAAGCCTTGCTGACCCATCCCGATGTGCAGGAGGTGAGCGTTGTGGGCCGTCCGCATCCCGAATGGGGCGAGGACGTGGTGGCCTTCGTGGTGATGCGCGACGGCGTGGCCCTCGATCCGGGGGCGCTGGACGCGCATTGCCTTGATAATATTGCGCGGTTCAAGCGGCCCAAGGATTATTTCGCGGTGCCGGATCTGCCAAAGAACAATTACGGAAAGGTTCTCAAGACCGAGTTGCGGGATCGTTTGAAGTAGATGGAACATGACTGATTTGAAGGGGAAACGGCATTCGTGACCGGTTCGGTCCAGGGAATCGGCCTTGCGATCGCGCAGGCGTTGGCCTCGGCAGGCGCACGTATCGCCGTGCACGGGCTGGCAAGCAAGGGTGAAGCCGAGAACGTGTGTGAGGGATTGCGTGAAGCGGGCGCAAGGGAGGCCCGGTTTTTCGAAGGCGATCTACGCAAGCCCGGTGAGATCGAGGCGCTGGCGCTTTGGCTTTGCGCCCCGGTGGCACATAACGTGACCGGAACCGTGATCCCGATCGACGGAGGCTGGACCGCGCAATAGGATGGTGCCGGCGTACCGGATGACCCATGCTGCGCCAATGCGAATTGAGCGCGGCAGGGTCCTCCGGAGTCGAGCTTTAGCCGAAAGGCCGAGGGCGGCAATCACGCGTTGGGTGTCTCGTGCTTTCTGGCCTGCAGGTTGGCGAGTTCCTTTTGCAGGCGCAACTCGTGCAGCAGGATCGCGGTCATCTGCGGGGCCGGAATATCGATTTTCTCCGGCTGATGGCGCGGGGCTGGGTTTGGAGTCAACATTGATCTGGTACCGGCCCCGGTCTGGATGGCGGCACGCGCTGTCTCGACCGGTGCGCCGGGGTGTTCGGTGGTCGCGGCTGTATGGCGACGGCCTTTTGCGTGCCTTGACGGCTGCCGGGTTGCGAATACTGAACGAATGGCCCGCTGGCGGTGTTGCCGATGCCGAGCATATCAATCGGAGACTTTTTCCGACTCCTCCAGAAGGGAGCCCCACGGACATTCAAGCTGCTCTAAGAAAGTTACCACGCGGTTAAGATAGCCGCGTGGTGTTCTTAAAATCCAAATGACCTGATCTGCTGATCAGCTCGGGCATGGGCCTGTGCGATAGGTGCCATCGCCATTGGAATAGGCACATTCGCCGGTTTCCTGGTTGCGAGCGACCATGACCCCGGCGGCGGCGCCTGCCAGAGTCGTGAGGACGGTCCAGTTGGAATTTGCGTCAAGTGCCTTGGCCGTGATGAGCCCGACCGCACCACCAACCGTGGCGCCACCGACATCGCGCCTGTCTGATTCGCTCATCTGCATGCAGGCGGAAAGCGTCATGCTGCCGACAAGGGCGAGCGAAAGTATGATCTTATTCATCAAATCCTCCAGATACATGGCACCATGTGGGTGCCAATGTTGCCATGACCCTATGGCATGCAGCGGGATAGAACAGGGCCAGCCGTGTTGCGGGGGATGGATCGGCGAAAGTTTGCCAACCATCGCGGCCTCCGCCTGTGCGGGCGGACGCGTACTGTTCCGAAGCTGTGCAATCGCCTACTTGTTCATCCGGTTCTCGATCAGATCCTCGACCACGGAAGGATCTGCCAGCGTCGATGTATCTCCAAGCGCGCCATGGTCGTTTTCGGCGATCTTGCGCAGGATACGGCGCATGATCTTGCCCGAGCGGGTCTTGGGAAGCCCGGGCGCCCACTGTATATGGTCGGGCGAGGCGATGGGGCCGATTTCCTTGCGCACCCAGTCCCGCAGTTCCTTGCGCAGTTCGTCGGTATATTCCTCGCCGTCCATCAGGGTGACGTAACAGTAGATGCCTTGCCCCTTGATATCGTGAGGGAAACCGACCACGGCGGCCTCGGATACGGCGGGGTGGGCGACGAGCGCGGATTCAACCTCTGCCGTGCCCATGCGGTGGCCAGAGACATTGATCACGTCATCGACCCGGCCAGTGATCCAGTAATAGCCATCGGCATCGCGGCGGCAGCCGTCACCCGAGAAATAGTAGCCCTTGTAGTCGGAGAAATAAGTTTTCACGAAACGGTCGTGATCGCCGTAGACGCTGCGCATCTGGCCGGGCCAGCTGTCTTTGATGCAAAGCACGCCCTCAGCCTCGGTCGTGGTGATTTCCTCGCCTGTCTGTGGATCGAGGATCACTGGCTGGACGCCGAAGAAGGGGAGCGCGGCCGAACCCGGTTTCGCGGGAATCGCGCCGGGAATGGGGGTGAGCATGTGCCCGCCGGTTTCGGTCTGCCACCAGGTATCGACGATGGGACAGGTGCCCTTGCCCACGGTCTCATTATACCAGTTCCAGGCCTCGGGATTGATCGGCTCGCCCACGGTGCCCAGTACCTTGAGCGAAGAAAGGTCGTGTTTCTCGACCGGTTCGTCGCCATGCGCCATGAGCGCGCGGATGGCGGTGGGTGCGGTATAAAACTGGTTGACCTTGTGCTTTTCGCAAACCGCCCAGAAGCGGCCGACATCCGGCCAGGTCGGCACGCCTTCGAACATGAGCGTGGTGGCACCGTTGGCAAGCGGGCCATAGACGATGTAGGAATGACCCGTCACCCAGCCCACATCGGCAGTGCACCAGAAGATATCGCCCTCGTGATAGTCGAAAACGATCTCATGGGTCATGGCTGCCCAGAGCAGGTAGCCGCCGGACGTGTGCAACACGCCCTTGGGCGCGCCGGTGGAGCCGGAGGTGTAGAGGATGAAGAGCGGGTCCTCGGCATTTATCGGCTCGGGCGGGCAGTCGGTCGAGGCATGGGCCATGAGCGTGTGATAGGCGTGGTCGCGCCCCTCGACCATATTGACATCGGCGCCGGTGCGTTCGACGACAAGCGTTCTGACGTCACCGCAAATGGCGAGCGCCTTGTCGACATTGGCCTTGAGCGGTGTATTGCGGCCGCCGCGGGGGGCCTCGTCGGCGGTGACGATGAGCGATGCCTTGCAGCCGTCGACGCGCGCGGCCAGTGCCTCGGGGCTGAAGCCGGCGAAGACGATGGAATGCACCGCTCCGATGCGGGCACAGGCCAGCATGGCATAGGCGGCCTCTGGAATCATCGGCATGTAGAGCACGACGCGGTCGCCCTTGCCGATGCCGAGCGACTTATAGACATTCGCCAGCTTGTTCACCTGCTCGCTGAGTTCGAGATAGGTAATGTGTTTCGAAACGGACGGATCATCGCTTTCCCAGATGATTGCGGTCTGATCGGGGCGGGTTTCGACATGCCGGTCGACACAGTTGGTCGCGACATTCAATTCACCGTCCTCAAACCATTTGATCGAGACATCGGGGTGCGCGAATGTCGTGTTCTTGATCTTCGTCGGCGGCTTGGCCCAGGTCAGGCGCTTGGCCTGTTCCGACCAGAAGCCTTCAGGATCGGTGATCGACGCCTCGTACATGGAGTCGTATTTCGCTGCGTCGACATGTGCATTCTTCACGAAGTCGGGGGCGGGCGGGTAGGTCTTGATCTCGGTCATGACAGGCCTTGTTCTCTGGTCTCAAATGTGGATTTCTGCCCACCGTCGTCAAGCACGCGACAGCGGGCGTTCAGGCTCAGATGGCTTGATACTCGGCCCGCAGGCTTTCATTTTCAAGCACTTCGATTACCGAGCCGTCGAAAACGATGAATGCGATCTCGGTCATCGCTGCGAGAACTGCCGGATCACGTGCGCAAACCGCACCTCTGTTGGCGTTCACAGTGGTGATGCGCTGCGCGTTGATGATGCGCGGGGTTTTCCAGAATTCATCAACGATTACAGGGGCGAGGCGTTTACAGGGTACATCCGAAGGGTGTGCCATGACATGGTGGGCAAGCGCCCGTGTCACGGCCAACATTGCTGTTCGTCCGCTGAAAGCGTGATGCCCGCCTGCTTGTGCCGTTCGGTACGCCTCGGCAAGAGCGCCCAAAGACGGTCGAACCGGCCAAAGCGACCTCGCGGCAGTCAGAATCCTCACTGGTGAATGATCCATATATCAACTGTCCCCTGACCGGAATTGCCGGGGTATTGGAGTGATTTTGCATGTGGCGCTTGAGCGCCATTCGATGTTTGGCGCTTCTGGACAATATGCCCTGTCACGAAGTTGCATTGCGAACCGAGCGGTTTCGTGGCGCCAACAAGAAATATCTGAATGCGAAGATTGGTTTCAATCGGCCGCGGCGCTGCGCCAGCCCGAACCATCGTCGGTTTGCGCGACCGGGGTCTCGGTCCGGGTTCAAACGATCCGTGGTGGCCGATGGGTTTTGACTTGGGCCGACAGTTTGGGGATAACTGTAAGGCGAGCCTGCGATTAGGCTCCATGGGGAGAAAGACCGGGCAATGGGCAAATCCGTCCTGCTGATCGAGGATGAACCGAACATTGTCGAGGCGATCAGCTTCATCCTGTCGCGTGATGGCTGGAAGGTGAGCACGCACGCGAATGGGCAGACCGCTCTGGCCCGGATCATGGAAACGCAGCCCGATGTCATCATACTTGATGTGATGCTGCCGGGCGCGAGTGGTTATGATATCCTTAGCAGTTTGCGTTCGGAGCCGAAAACGCGGGAATTGCCGGTTCTGGTGCTGACGGCGCACGGTCAGGACAGGAACAGGGAAATGGCGGAGGAAATGGGTGCGAGTCGATTCATGACAAAGCCGTTTTCGAATGTCGATATGCTCGAGGCCGTTCGATCGCTGGTGGCATCGTGAGCGGTGCAGAGCAAGATGAGGGGGGCGGGCAGGAGCGTGTTTCGGCCTTCATGGGGCGCTCCAAATATCCAAGACGGCGGCTGATCGATGCAATTCGATTCCTGCCATTGCTGGGTTTGGGACTTTGGTTCCTGCCACTCTTGTGGAATGCGCGGGCAGACGAGACTCCGATGTCCCATGCCATCCTTTATGTCTTCGGTGTCTGGCTGATGCTCGTGGTTGCAGCGGGGTTTCTGGCCGTCCTGGTTGCGCGGCTCAACTCGGACACGGATGACCCTGTCCAGGAGAATGGACTGACGAAGAGGCTTTGACCATGGCGACTCTCAATGTTCTTGTTGCCGTTTGCCTCGCCTATGTCGCATTTCTCTTCGGTGTCGCCTTCATGGCCGAGCGGGCCGCCTTGCGCGGGCGGGTCAGGTGGCTTCGATCGCCGGTCGTCTACACTCTGTCACTGTCGATATATTGCACGGCCTGGACCTTTTACGGGGCCGTTGGCTATGCGGCGCGTTCAGGGCTCGAATACCTGACCATCTATATCGGGCCGACGTTGATCATGGTGGGTTGGTGGTGGGTGTTGCGCAAGATGGTCCGTGTGGGTCGGGCACAACGTGTCACGTCGGTCGCGGACCTGATTTCAAGCCGGTACGGAAAATCGACCATATTGGCAATTCTGGTCACGACCATGGCAGTCGTCGGCACCACGCCCTATATCGCGTTGCAGCTCCAATCGGTGACGCTGTCCTTTGCGGCCTTTGCGGACACGACTGAGCTTGGTGGCGCCGGCAACAGCCGCTGGACGGCGCTCTGGTTGGCAGTCGGACTGGCGCTTTTCACGATCCTGTTCGGGACCCGCAACCTTGATGCGAACGAGCGGCACCACGGAGTCGTGATGGCGATCGCAGTTGAAGCCGTTGTCAAGCTTTTCGCGCTGTTGGCTGTTGGTCTCTTCGTTGTCTGGGGGATGAGTGGCGGCGCTGGCGCCATGCTCGAGCGGATCGACGCCAGCGATATCGGCACCTGGCAAATGCAGGGTGGACGTTGGGCCGGGTTGATTTTTCTTTCGGCGGCGGCCTTCCTGACCTTGCCGCGCATGTTCCAGGTCCTGGTTGTCGAGAATGACAATGAGGACCATCTGCGGCTGGCGTCATGGGCGTTTCCCACGTACCTGATGTTGATGAGCCTGTTCGTCGTTCCGATAGCGGTGGCCGGCCTGACGCACCTGCCGCAAGATGCGAACCCCGATCTTTTCGTTTTGACGGTTCCCTTGTCACAAGGTCAGACCGGACTCGCGATGCTCTCGTTTCTGGGCGGCTTCAGTTCGGCAACTTCAATGGTGATCGTGGCGGCCATTGCACTTTCGACGATGGTTTCGAACCATATCGTCATGCCGATCTGGCTGCGTGTCGCCCATGGTGGGGCCAGCATGCCAGGAGATGTGCGGACACTTGTGCTTATGTCGCGTCGCGTTGCGATCGCCGTCGTGGTCTTGCTGGGGTATATCTATTATCGGTTTTCTGGCGGTGGGGCGGCCCTTGCTGCGATCGGTCTGGTTGCCTTTGCCGGCGTCGCACAGTTCTTGCCGGTCATGCTGGGGGGATTGTTCTGGCGCGGTGCGACACGGGCAGGCGCCATTTCCGGGCTTGTCACGGGTTTCAGCGTCTGGACGTGGAGCATGTTTCTTCCCAGTTTCGGCTCGGGAGAGATCCTGCCGTCCCACGTTCTCGACGCGGGGCCATGGGGATTGAGCTGGTTACGGCCCCATGCGCTTTTCGGAATCGACGGGCTGGATCCGTTGGTGCACACGATCCTTTGGTCGATATCACTCAATACACTGGTTTTCGTGTTGGTATCACTTGGCAGTTTCCCGTCACCGCTTGAACGGCTGCAGGGGGCGCAGTTCGTCGATGTTTTCCTGCACTCGGCGCGTCCGCAAAGCTGGTCGGGTGGTGCCGCGCAGAGTGAGGACCTGCTGGTCATGGCGCAGCGGATTCTTGGACCTGCCGAGGCGCAGGCTCTTTTCAGGCGTGCAGCCGCCAAACAGGGCCTTGCCGGGTATCTTCCCGAGCCCGAACCTGATTTTCTGAACGAATTGGAACGCGAGCTCTCCGGGTCGGTCGGCGCGGCAACGGCCCATGCCATGGTGGGGCAGATCGTTGGCGGTGCCAGTGTGTCGGTCAACGACCTCATGGCCGTGGCGGATGAAACAGCGCAGATCATGGAGTACTCCACCCAACTCGAGAGCAAATCGAAGGAACTGACCCGCACGGCACGGCAATTGCGCGAAGCCAATGAAAAGCTGACCGCGTTGTCGGTTCAGAAGGATGCCTTTCTTAGCCAGATCAGCCACGAGCTTCGCACGCCGATGACGTCGATCCGGGCCTTTTCGGAGATCCTTCGGGATTCGGATGATTTGAAGCCGGCGGAAAAGGCTAGGTACGCGTCAATCATCCACAATGAGGCGGTGCGACTGACCCGTCTGCTTGACGACCTGCTGAACCTGAGCGTCCTGGAAAGCGGGCAGATCAACATGAACATGGAACATGGGACGCTCAGGGACGTGCTCGATCATGCCGTGGCAGCGGCCGGCGGAGCCGGGATATTGCCGATCAGGCGCGATCCCGAAAACGAAGAGGTCGGGCTCTGGACCGATCTCGACAGGCTCGCGCAGGTCTTCATAAATCTGATCGCGAATGCGCAGAAATATTGCGATTCGCCGCAACCCGAACTGCGAATTCTGGTCAAACCCGGACTGGGTGGTGGGATCGACGTGGATGTCGTGGATAACGGATCGGGAATCCCGCATGACAGGCAGGAAATGGTGTTCGAGAAGTTCGCACGGGTCAGTGACCATGATGCCGGTGGCGCGGGTCTTGGTCTTGCCATCTGCCGCGAGATCATGATGCGTCTCGGGGGGCAGATCACCTACTTGCCGGGACAGGGCGGAGCTGCGTTCCGCGTCAGCCTGCCGGCGGAGGCATTGGCCACGAGTGCGTGACCGGGGCGAAAGAGCCGTGGTTCAACGACATTTATTGCGGTCGATCCTCTTTCGATAACAGATTGGTAACTCACGCCATCTTAGGTTGGCTGCACATTTCGCAACATGCCGGGAAGGAGGACATGATCGCAAGCGACGCACATGGGGTACTGCGGCGAAAGGCCAGAAGTGGGCGCAGCGGCTATGAGGCCCGGGTCATGACCCCGGCGCGGGCGGTGCGGCTTGCGTTGGCGCGCGCGGCCGAGAAGCTGTTCGACCTGCCCTTGGTGGTCACCGGAGTTCAGGTTGGCCGCGTCACGCAGGAGATGGTTCTCGAGCAGATCAATGATGAGTGGTTGATTACGGTGCTCGATGGGTCGGATGGCGCGGTCGGTGTTTCGGCCATCGACATGCCCTTTCTCGGCGCGCTTGTCGAGTGTCAGACACTGGGCCGCGTACTCCCAAGGCCCAGCGAAGCACGCGAACCGACCCAGATCGACGCGGCACTTTTCGCGCCTTTGATCGACCTGACATTATCCGCGATGAGCGAAGAGCTTGTCCCGCACGACGACGACATCCCGGTCCGGGGTTTCCGGTTCGGTGCGCGGATCGATTGCGTCAGAATGCTTGGATTGTTGTTGCAGGCGCCGGAATTCCATTTGTTCAGACTCGATGTCGAGTTGGGCGACGGTGCCAAGTATGGCGAAATGGTCCTGGCGCTTCCCTTGCAATCACACACCGCGATCGCTGGCGCTTCTGGTGGCGCGCAAGGGTCCGACACCCGTCAATTGGACCGTGAGCAGCAAGCCGGGTTCAAGGAGCAGGGCAGCTTGATGGGCGCTGAAGTCAGTCTGGACGCGGTACTGTGGCGATATGCGATGCCCTTGCCAGCGATTAGGGCTCTTGCGGTCGGGGATGTCCTCGACTTTCCGAAAGATGCTCTTTCGAGGGTGCAATTGCACACGCAAACGGATTGCCTTCCGGGGTCGTTCCAACTGGGGCAAAGAAATGGCTTTCGCGCTATTCGTGTGAATGCGCATGAAATGCAACGCGAACGCGGGTCCGAGCTGGCGGCGGGAACAAGGCAAGTTTCCGACGCGCCCCCTGCCACTGAGGCCTCGATGCCTGCGCATTGGCACGAAAAGAGCGCACAAGGGATGGATCTTTCGCAGGATCACGAGGCTTCCGCGAAACTTCAACCGCGGGATGACTCAGCCACGCATGACCTGTCCTCGACATCGCCAGAAACTGGCGATCAGGTATCAGATTTGCCGGATCTGAGCGATCTGCCCGAGTTTTCCTGAATTGCAGCAGTATCGCGTCGCGCAACACCACTGACGAGTCAGGACGACGGCAAGCCCCGCTCGAGATGGGGCG
Source organism: Rhodobacteraceae bacterium HLUCCO07 (assembly GCA_001314705.1). Lineage (GTDB taxonomy): Bacteria > Pseudomonadota > Alphaproteobacteria > Rhodobacterales > Rhodobacteraceae > Aquicoccus. Next base: position 250,449 of record LJSU01000024.1, on the reverse strand, counting down.
CAAGCTGAGTGATGTTGTAGCCAGCGCCGGCGGCGATCTCGATGATCTGGTCCACAGGCATTCTGCCCGCCTGCCCGAGGGCCCAGACGAATGTCGAGCGCGTCCCTGAATTGCAATAGGCCAAAACCGGGCCGGTGGAGGAAGCGATCAGATCACGCTGAGCCGCGATCAACTCGCCGGTCATTCCTTGATTGCCGACGGGCAAGACGTGGAAGTCCAGCCCGGCCGCACGCATCGCCTCGCCTATCGCTTCCGCGCGTTGATCTTCTGAGACCTCCCCATCCGGCCGATTGCAGATCACGGTCGTGAAACCGACTTCCGCGATTTCTTTGGCATCGGAGGCGGAGACCTGTGGGCTCACCGCGTATCGAGGCGTCAGTGTGCGAATATCCATATTGCGCTCTTTTTCAGGTGCCATGACGCTGTCCAGCGCCTGGTGCATTGGTCATTAGAGTTCTCAAAGCTTGTTGACCGGCACTTTGAGGAACACGTCGCCTTTCGCGTCCGGTTCCGGCATACGGCCTGCGCGCATGTTTACCTGAAGGGACGGAATGATCAGTTTCGGCATGGGCAAAGTTGCGTCACGCTCGTCGCGCATCTTCACGAACTCATCCTTTGACCTGCCATCGCCGACATGGATGTTTCGAGCTTTCTGTTCGCCGACGGTTGTTTCCCATGCATACTCATCGCGACCTGGCGCCTTGTAGTCGTGGCCAACGAAAATTCGAGTTGCATCTGGCAATGTCAGGATCTTCTGAACGGATTCATAGAGAACTTGTGAAGAGCCGCCGGGAAAATCACACCGCGCTGTGCCGAAATCAGGCATGAAAAGCGTATCGCCAACAAAGGCTGCATCGCCAATGACATAGGTCAGGCAGGCCGGGGTGTGGCCCGGCGTATGAAGCACGTCGCCGCGAAGTTGCCCGATCATGAAGCTGTCGCCTTCGGAAAAGAGCTGATCGAACTGCGAACCATCCCGCTCGAATTCCGTGCCTTCATTGAAAACCTTGCCGAAGGTATCTTGAACGACCCTTATACGGTCGCCTATTCCGATCTTGCCTCCCAGAGCCTGCTGGATGTAGGGAGCTGCCGAAAGATGATCGGCATGCACATGCGTCTCCAGCAACCATTCCACCGTCAGATCCTTTTGCCTCACCCAATCGATGATCCGATCTGCCGAAGCCGTGTCCGTTCGACCGGAGGCGTAATCGAAATCAAGAACGGAGTCGATAATGGCGCAGGATGACCCGTTCGGGTCGCGCACAACGTAGGAAATCGTATTCGTGGCATCGTCGAAAAAGGCTTTCACATCGGGTGACATGGCGACTCCTTTTGGTTACGGTTTGCTTGCCGTGGCCTTTATTTAATATGTAATTTCTCGCATGTGTTTCAACCGGGTATCAGATGACGTGCCTTTGATTTGTGTCAATGATTATCGGTCTCAAATGTGTGATTCTCGCATTTGAACGAGGGAGGAGTGCGACCATATGAAGTCCTATGCGAAGTATCGTGCGCTGCTGATGGCGCGCTTGTCGGAACTTGACCAGAGATTGCATGCGATCGAGGAAGAGCTTGATGCGCACCAGTCGAAAGACTGGGAAGAGTTGGCGACAGAACGCGAGGACGACGAAGTCCTTGAGGGGCTTGGGCTGGCCGGTCAGGAAGAAATCAGGCGTATTCGGGCCGCTCTTCAAAGGATGCGGGATGGAGAATACGGGATCTGTGCGAAATGCGGCGCAGAGATATCGGAGGCACGGCTCGATGTCTTGCCATACACGCCATTTTGCAAGACCTGCGCTGCATCACTGTGATTCTGACGGCTTGCGAACGGGGGTCATGACCGAGCGAAAGGACATGGCATGAGCCAGAAAGACTCATTGAAGCGATCACTTGAGATGCTGGAATCGCGGATCGAGAGCCTTCCGGACGAAAAGCGTCATCTGCTGCAAGAGGATTTGCACATGTTGGTCGAGCGAATGCTCGAGGCTGGACTTGAGCCGCCAAAACGTGTTCGACAGCTTGATGATTTTCTGATGGAGGAAAGAATCGAGGCGCAGTTTGACAACATGCCGGTGTGAAGTCGGGTTTTACGTGACTCGGAACTTGCACGAAAGCGCGGGCTGCCAATAGATTTGTCGAAAGACATTCCTGGGGAAGAGCCCATCGGTGGCGCAGTGCCTTTCATATGAAATTGAAGACGAAATCGCGATCTTGCGCGTGACAAGGGCACCCGGCTTGATGGACCGGTGCGTGATTGACGCAATTGATGGCGCCCTTGATCAGGCACAAGCCGATGGTGCCATCGCCATCGTGATCGCGGGAGAGGATGAGGGGTTCCCGGGCGGGCCACCCTTGTCCGAGATCATGCGCGGGCCGACGGACGAAAGGCTTGGCGAATTGTGTTCCCGAATAGCCTGTTTCGAGATGCCGGTTGTCGGCGCCTTGAAGGGCGATGTGTGCGACGGCGCGCTGTCATTGGCATTGGCTGCTCACGCGCGCGTTGCACATGTCGGGACCAAGCTCGGCTTCAGGGAAATCAGGTGGGGGCTGTGCCCTTACGCGGGCGCGACGCAGCGGCTTCCGAGATTTCTGGGCGCAAAACCCGCGATTGAGCTTATGCTTTCGGGGCGCTTGATGCCCGCCGAAGATCCTGTTTTCGCACCACTTTTCGATCGGATCGTCGCCTCCCATTTCATTGGTGAGGCGAAGAACGTGGCACGTGATCTTGTCGCCGGGGGCGGAACTGGCGGCGGCACGGCCGATGCTGTCGCGGCGGGGCTGTCGGATCCGATCCGATATCAGAAGGCAGTTGCGGAGGCTCGCCGGGGGCATTTGTCACCCGAGGCAAAGGCGGTTGTCGATTGTGTCGAGGCGGCGCAATTGTTGCCTTTCGATGCAGGGATGGCTTTCGAGAAATCCATGTTCGATTCAGTTCGGGAGAGTACGAGAGCTGCCGCGCTTGTACATGTCGCGCAAGCGGAGGGGTTCTATCTGGCACCCAGGCAGTCGGCGCCGAGGGACGTGGTGGTATTCGGGGAAAGCCGAATGGCCCGAGAGCTTGCGCTTGCCAGTCTTGATGCCGGTGCGCACGTTCATCTTGCCGAACAGGTGGAGGGAGGTTCGGGTCGGCTCATCAAGGAGATCGAGGAGCTCAGCGCCCAGCAGGTTAAGGCCAACCGGATGACGATCGAACGGGCGCAGGCGCGTTTGTCCAGGCTGACCGGCGGGCGAATGGTGGATGTGGTTGGCAGAGGTGACATTGTCATCGAGGCCGGAGGCTTTCCGCTATCTGAGATGGAAGAAGTCAGCAAGCGCCTCTGCTCGGCAAGCAAGCCAGATGTCCCGGTTCTGCTCGGATCGAATGTGGCGCTGCGGGCAGAGGCTATTTCGCACCTCTTCACCGATCGGGTGGTCGGTGTCGTCTTTCAGCCTCCACCGTCATCTGCCCGGCTGACCGAGCTTGTTGTCCCGCGTGGCGTGCCGGAAGAAACAATTCTGCGGAGTGAAGCGCTGATCCGCGCGATGAACAATGTGATGATACCTGTCGCCCCGAAGAACGGGTGTCTTTTTCAGGCATTGGTGGCCAGGTTCTTTGAGGCGGCAGAGTGGTGTGTGCGGCACGGTGCATCGCCGTGGCAGGTCGAGCGGGCGCTCGGTTGGCGAACCGGACCGTTCATGATGATGGATCGTGAGGGACTCGCTGCGCAGCCGACCAGATTGACCGCGATTGAGGGGCAAGAGCCCGAGGACCTGCTGAACAGGGCATTTACTGCAGTCGGGCGTAATGGAGTTGCGTCGGGTCGAGGCTTTTTCCGTTACGATGCTGATGGCGGACCGGCCAAAGCCGATCCGCAAGCAGAAGCAATCATTGAGCGCTGGCGCAAGACAGGGCCAGATGGGCACGGACCGGGGGCCGAGGAGATCCGCCAGCGTATCCTGCTGGCTCTTGTGAGCCTGGGGCTGGAATTGCTCGAGAGTGGTATCGTCACGCGCGGCGCGTACGTTGACCTGGTTGCGATCCATGGGCTTGGCATGCCGCGTTCATCGGGGGGGCCGATGAAATGGGCCGAATCCGTTGGCCTTGTACGGATCAGAAAGGCGTTGCAGGCGTTCAATTCGTCCGGTCCACGCTTATGGAGCCTGTGGCCGGTACTTGACGAGAGGATCAAGAACGGCACCGGATTTGACGATTAGGCCAGAACGATGCCGACGATTACCAGAATCAGGCCGATGGTCGCGATCGACAGGGATGCGAGGTTGATCGGCATGAGACGGCCCAGGCGGGCGCGCATTGCTTCGTCTGACAGCTTCTCGCGCTTGGCACTCAAGGCCTGAATGATGCACCAGAGGAGTCCAAGCAGCCCGATCAACGTCACACCAGCGCCTGTCCAGATCAGGATTTGCATCGTGCCCGCCCTCGTTTGAAATGCGATGTCCCGCGGCTAAAGGATCGCGGTGCAAAGCGCAAGATCACGTTGCGATACCCTCTTGCGGGGTTGGGGGGAGAGGGGTAGTCAGTGCCTTCCGTAAGTCAGGAGGCCCGAGCATGACCGACAACGACACTTTGCAGAGCGATCACGATTCGACCTATCGTGTCACGGCGAATGAACTGCGGCAGTTCATCGAGCGTTTCGAGCGGCTTGAGGCCGAGAAAAAGGACATCGCTGATCAGCAGAAAGAGGTGATGGCGGAGGCCAAGGCACGTGGCTATGACACCAAGGTCATGCGCAAGGTCATTGCACTTCGCAAACGCGATGCCGATGATATCGCCGAGGAAGAGGCGGTGCTGGACATGTACAAGGAAGCACTTGGAATGCGCTGAGGCCCGAAGTGTTCGCAAACTGATTCAAGGCGCGATGAAGTTGACCCCCGGAATGCGAGCGATCTCGTAAACATCCTCATCATAGGCTTCGGTCAGCGCGTCGACGAGTTCAATGGTCCAGCCAGGCAAATCCAGCTCTTCCTCGATCATGTCCTCGCGCGCGAATTTGTCGAGAAATGCGACCATCACCCGGCGTTTCTGAACTTCGGTCATCGTCGGGTGTTCGGCCAGATAGGCGCGGAATCGTTTCATACCGTCACGGGTCATGATCTCGGACAGCAGGTCAAAGCCGCCCTTGATCGTGTTTCCCGGGCTCAACCCTGCCATTTCACGAATGATCTGCGCCCATATCAACGGGCTGTCTTCGTTACACCACACAGTCAGCGGCACATCGGGGTGTTCATTGCGAATGCGCCAAATCAGCTCTGCCCAGAGAAGCTCATGCGGCTGACTTCCGCGCAACAACTCTTCGAAATCCTCGACCGGCGCAGTGTTGAAAAGCGCAGGAAGAAATGTGGCGGGGTTGCGGATGGCAAGGAAAACCTCGATCTGGTCGCCTTTGAACAGGGATTTCAGTTGTCCGATTCGCATTCCTGCATTGGGGTAGAACACACCGTTTGAAAGCGCCAGCTTGGGAATGCAGAACAGGTTTTCGTTGGAAAGCAGCAGCCTGTCCGCATGATCGCCCTCAAGTATGTTTTCCAGCAGCACCTCACGTGCATCCGGTGCAGGTTCGGCGTTCGTAAGGGCGACAAGGGTTTGGTGTATAAGCTTGCGATAGCGCCCTGGGGGCGGAACGACCGAGCCGATTTCCGCGAATTCGCTTCGGTTGCGCAAAAGACATTTCAACACGCGATCATCGTCGGTGCAGTGAACGCCTGCGTGAAACATGACCTGCATTCATCGCCTCGTATCATTATGCGTGGAACTCGCCACCGGCCGGGAACTGTCGCACGGCTACAGGTGAACTTCCCCACGCTGTTTTGTCGCACTATAAGGTCTTTTCTGGACCATGGAACCAAAAACGGGCAACAGGACAAGAATGTACACCGGGACTCTTTCTGGAATCAAAGGGCGTAATTGGCGTGATCTGGTGGACCCTTGGTCCGTCGGGGCGACGGTCATCGCGATCATCGTACTCGCTCCGATTGCGTCTGTCTTGTGGCTTGCGCTGTTTCCGAATGATAACATCTGGCCACATCTGATGGCGACGACACTGCCGCGCTACATGAATAATACGCTTGTCCTGATGGGGGCGGTCGGAGCGGTTACCGCGGTTGTGGGAACCGGTGTGGCATGGATCATCTCGCGCTACAGTTTTCCGATGTCCCGCTGGCTCGAGTGGTTGTTGTTGCTACCGCTGGCAATTCCGGCCTACGTCGGCGCCTATGCACTCGTCGACCTGCTGGAATATGCCGGGCCGGTTCAGACGGGTTTGCGGGCGCTGTTCGGCTGGCAATCGGCGCGGGATTACTGGTTTCCGGAGATCCGGTCGATGGGCGCAGCGATCATCGTATTGAGCGCGTCGCTCTACCCGTATGTCTATTTGCTCTCACGGGCGGCATTCCGGGAGCAGTCGGGGAGTTCCGAAGAAGTCGCGATGAGCCTGGGGGCAGGGGCGCTGTCACGATTCTGGCGGGTTGGACTGCCGATGGCGCGTCCGGCGATCGCGGCAGGTGTGGCGATCGTGATGATGGAGACCGTGAATGATTTCGGTACGGTCGATTTCTTTGCCATCCAGACCCTGACCGCCGGCATTTTCAACGTCTGGCTCGAGAGCAACAATGCCGGGGGTGCTGCGCAAATTGCATCGGTGGTCCTTGCGATCGTCATTTTATTGGTCATGCTTGAAAGACTTTCGCGCCGAAAGGTCAGGTTTTTTGATCTTTCTACCCGGCATCGTCCGGTTGTACGGAAAAGGCTCACGGGGTGGACGGCGGCGACCGCGGTTTTGTTGTGCTTGATTCCATTTGCTGTTGGATTCGTGCTTCCAGCAACTGTCATCCTGAAACACGCGTTGGCAAATGCGGATCAATGGTCCAACCCGGCCCTGCTTGGCGCGCTCATCAATACGCTCACGGTTGGCGGGTCAGCGGCTGTTGTGACGGTTCTGGCCGGTGTGTTTCTTGTTTACGGCGTACGCTTGTCGGGTCGAAGCCTGCCTCGAAAGCTGTTGCCAGTGACAACTATCGGCTATGCCGCGCCCGGGGCGGTTCTTGCAGTTGGAATTCTCATCCCTCTTGCGACGATGGATAACTGGTTCGCGGACAGGGTGGAGTCCCTGACAGGACACGATATCGGGCTTGTCATGACCGGATCTGCCTTTGCGCTGGTTCTGGCCTATTCGGTGCGCTTTTTTGCAATCGCACAAGGGGCGGCCGATGCCGCGATGGGGCGCGTATCGCCGAGTTTGCCCATGGCGGCGCGCTCGCTTGGTCGGTCGCAGGGGCAGACACTGTATGAGGTTTATTACCCACTGATCCGAGGTTCCGTGGGTTCAGCGCTTTTGTTGGTGTTTGTGGATTGCGTCAAGGAACTGCCGGCGACGCTCTTGCTGCGGCCATTCAACTTCGACACCCTCGCCACGCGCGTTCACAACGAGGCAAGCCTTGAAAACCTAGGGAACGCGGCGCCGGCGGCGGTTTTGATCATAGGGGTGGGGTTGGTTGCTGTGGGATTGCTGGCGCGGGCGAACAGGTGATTTTCCGACTTGCGTGCTTGCGTCGCATTTCGTATGCGGACCACCGTGCCCCTATAGCTCAGTTGGTAGAGCAACTGATTTGTAATCAGTAGGTCCGCGGTTCGAGTCCGTGTGGGGGCACCAGAAACTCATCAAAAACAATAGATTAAAGATATCATCATTTAAGCCCACGCCTTATGGTTTGCTTTTGGCACCGAATTTGCAAACAAATCCTGCAGCCACAGAAAAAACTGGGCGAGTGTCGCCCGGCCCTCGTCGATCTGTTTAGGACGTCACTTGTTTGTGTTCGGTGTGCTTGTCGAGCAGGCAATCCTCCGGCCCGTCTGCTGCGAGGAGTACGACCTCTAGGTTCCGTGCAGATAAACGAGATTACCTTGGTAGGACTGTCGGCGCACTGAAAAACAGGTTTCCCGCGCCAAAACAGTGAGGATTCGCGGCTCGATCCGGCGTGTTTCCGAAACCGAAGGCACTGCGTCGGGCAAAAAAGGCTTGATCGCGTAGTCTTGTCAGGTGATCTATGTGTCAGACGGCAGGCCACTTGGGGAATGTCGATTCAACAGTGTGTTCGCCCGCTGTCGGTTCGCTACTGCGTTGCCGTTGGGTCAGGGAGAAGTGTTTGCCATTGGCGGGTATAGCCACACTCTTTACCTGCTGAGAAACCGGATTGTCTTTGGCACGTGGCAAGAGGGACAAGACACATAGCATGAACGAACAAGCCAAAGTGGCTGGATCGGCGGCAACGCTCGAAGTCGAGGACCTGCACAAATCCTTCGGAAACCTTGATGTGCTCAAGGGGGTGTCGATGACCGCCCACAAGGGTGACGTCGTTTCCATCGTTGGCTCATCAGGCTCAGGCAAGAGCACCTTTCTGCGCTGCATCAACCTGCTGGAGCTACCCACATCCGGCACGATCCGCCTCAGCGGCGAGGAAACGAAGTTCAAGCAGACTCGCAATGGTCGTGTGCCGGCCGACCAGAAGCAGGTCGCGCGGTTGCGTTCACAACTCGGAATGGTCTTCCAGAGCTTCAATCTATGGCAGCACATGACCGTCCTGCAAAACGTCATGGAAGGCCAGGTCCAGGTTCTCAAAGTGCCCAAGACCGAAGCTCGCGAGCGTGCCAAGCGCATCCTCGAACGCGTCGGCCTCTATGACAAGCGCGATCAATATCCCGCCTTTCTTTCGGGTGGCCAGCAACAGCGCGCTGCCATTGCGCGCGCCGTTGCGATGGAGCCGAAGGTGATGCTATTCGACGAACCCACCTCCGCGCTCGACCCCGAGCTTGTCGGCGAGGTGCTCAAGGTCATACGCGGGTTGGCCGAGGAGGGGCGCACGATGATTCTCGTGACCCACGAGATGCGCTTTGCCCGCGATGTATCTTCAGAAGTCGTCTACCTGCATGAGGGGCGCGTCGAAGAACGCGGCGCACCCGGTGACATCTTCACCAATCCGTCGAGCGCGCGTTTCGCCGCGTTCATTCAATCCACCCACTAACCAAACCAACGGGAGAATAACATGAAAATCAAGGCAATCCTCGGTACCGTCGCCGCAGCCGCGATCACCGCGACTGCCGCCAGCGCGGATATCAAGATCGGCCTTGCCGCCGAAGCCTATCCGCCGTTCACGACCAAGAACGCCGCCGGCGAATGGGAAGGCTGGGAAGTCGAGATCAAGGACGCGCTCTGCGCCGCGATCGAGGAGGAATGCACCGTCGTCGAAGTGGCCTGGGACGGGATCATCCCTGCGCTAACCTCGGGCAAGATCGACGCGATCATGGCCTCCATGTCGATCACCGAAGAACGCAAGCAGACGATCAACTTCTCGGACAAGTACTACAACACGCCTGCCGTGCTCGTCGCTCCGGAATCGCTGGATATCGACACCGAAGACATGAGCGGCAAGATCGTTGGCGTGCAGGTCTCGACGATCCACCAGAACTATGCCGAGAAGCATTTCGACGGGGCCGACATCAAGACCTACTCAACTTTCGATGAGCACAATGCCGACCTCTCGGCAGGCCGTATCGATGCGGTCGTCGGTGACAGCCTCGCCTTCTCGGACTACCTGGAATCAGCGTCCGACATGGAAGTGAAGGCCGAGCTGAGCGACGAGGAAGTATTTGGCCCCGGGGTTGGCGTCGGGCTGCGCAAGGAAGACACCGAGCTGGCGGAAAAGTTCAACGCGGCGATCAAGCAGATCCGCGAAGACGGCACCTATGACGAGATTTCGGCGAAGTATTTCGACTTCGACATCTACGGCGGCTGATCCGCTTCCTGTGCGCGCCCTCTCGTGTGGCGCGCACAACCTGGAAAGGCCCTCATGGAATACGCTTTGGAACTCTTGGCCCTGTCACCGCCCGGCTGGGGTGGCAATCTGCTGCGCGGCCTTTGGAACACATTTCTCATCGCCTTTGGCGCTTATATCCTCGGTCTCGCGCTCGGCCTTTTCGGCGCCTTCGGCAAGATATACGGCGGCCCCTTTCTGCGCGGAGTGCTGACCACCTACACCACACTCATTCGCGCCATCCCCGAGCTGGTCCTGATCCTCTTGCTCTACTATCTCGGTGCCGACCTTCTGAACATCGCGCTCACTTCCATGGGATTTGAGCGAATCGACATCTCCGGCCTCTGGGCCGGCATCTACGTGATCGGCGTCGTGCAGGGCGCGTACAGCACGGAAGTCCTGCGCGGCGCATTTCATGCCGTACCCTATGGCCAGGTCGAGGCCGCCCGCGCCATCGGCATGTCGAGCTTCAAGGCACATACGCGCGTCATCCTGCCGGCGATGATCCCTTTCGCCCTGCCGGGCCTTGCCAATCTTTGGCTCATCGCCACGAAGGAAACCGCACTGCTGGCCGTTGTCGGCTTTTCCGAGCTCGCCCTGCTCACCAAGCAGGCCGCAGGCGCAACCAAATCCTATTTCCTGTTCTATGTCGCCGCGGCCGCGCTCTATCTCATGCTCTCGCTCACGTCGCAGGGTATCTTCAGCCTGATCGAGCGGTACTATCGCCGCGGCCAGCCAACGCAGGGGTAAGGCATGGACTGGTCTTGGCTCCCCGAATACCTGCCACGCTTCGGCGAAGGCCTCTGGCTCACAATCCAGCTCTTGGTTTATGCCATTATCATCGGCATGACGCTGGCCATCCCTATCGGCCTCGTGCAGGTGACCGGCCCACGCCCGCTGGCCTGGCTCGCCAAGGCGTTCTGCACGGTCATTCGCGGCACGCCCCTGCTGATCCAGCTGTGGCTGATCTACTACGGCGTTGGTTCGCTCTTCCCTTCGATCCCGGGCATTCGAGAGAGCTTTCTCTGGCCGGTCCTGCGCGATGCGTTCCCCTATGCCGTGCTCGCCTTCTCCCTGAGCGTGGCCGGCTATGAAGGCGAGATCCTGCGTGGCGCGTTCCGTGGAGTGCCCAAGGGTGAGCTCGAAGCCGCCCGTTCCGTCGGCATGAGCCGCTTCCAGGTTCTCCGCCGCGTCTGGCTACCCCGCGCCTTGCAGAACTCCTTCCCGACCCTTACAGGCGAGTTCATTCTGACGCTTAAGGCCACGCCGCTCGCCGCGACTATCACCATCTTCGAAGTTTACGGCGTCGGCTCCATCGTCAGGCAGGAGACATACAAGATCTACGAGCCGCTGCTCTTCGTTGCGGCGATCTACCTGTGCCTGGCGGGAATCCTTGTGCTGGGTTTCCGCTATCTCGAAAACCGAATCCCGCAACCCTCCCGCAGCTGAGGCCTTCATGACCGGAAAGTCTTACACGTTCACACACGCCATCGCGCGCCGCCCCTCCGCATCGATCATCGACGGTTTGCGCGCGGTCGATACCGGCGCGCCCGATCTGGCCCTCTTCGAGCAGCATCACGCCGATTACATCGCGGCCTTGCGCAGCACCGGGGCGGAGGTCACGGTTCTCGACCCGCTGGAAGAATATCCTGATTCAGTTTTCGTCGAAGACGCCGCCCTCTGCCTGCCGCAAGGCGCCGTGGTGATGCGCCCCGGCGCGCCGTCACGCCTCGGAGAGGCCGAGGAAATGGCCCAGACGCTCGCGCGGTTCTACGACGACATCCAGACCATAACCGATCCACACTATATCGAAGGCGGCGACATTCTAACCACCGAAAAGGAAATCCTCGTCGGCACCTCCGCCCGCACCACGCCGGGCGGGATCGACGCTCTGCGCGCCGCGGTTGCTGACTGGGGTCATAGCGTCCGCGAAGTCACCACACCCGCCGGCGTTCTGCATTTCAAGACGGATTGCTCTCTGCTCGACGAGGAAACCATCCTTGCGACGAAGCGCCTCGATGCGTCAGGCTGTTTCGAAGGCTACCGCGTGATCCACACCGCCGAAGGCGAGGAAGCCGCCGCCAACACGATCCGCTTCAACGCGCTGGTCATCATGCCGTCTGGCTTCCCACGCACGGCCCAGACCTTGGACAAGGCGGGGTACAATGTTTGCGAGATTGGAAACAGCGAGGCGGCCAAGCTCGATGGCGGCATGTCCTGCCTCTCGCTGCGGTTCAGCCCTCCGGCCCGAGGTTGAAAAAGCCCGCATAACCCCGCGGGTGCGGGGGAACCCGTGAAAAGGAATCGAGCGACAACACGGTGAAGGGTCTATCGCCGACCCGTTGAAGACATCGCTTGCAGATGGCGCGCTCGGCCAACTCTATCGCTAACATAGTGGTTCTGCTTCGCGTTCTCGGGGCAAGGGCGATGCGTTGCGCATGGCGTGAGTCGTGGATCTGTATCTCCCTTGGGAAACTACCAGGCCGGGCATATGCTCCATTGTCGGCAGGTGAATTTCCACGGAAATGCCAGCCGGCAGGAGGCCAGGTGACGCCGAAGGCGTACCTGCAACATGACGATCGGGCGCTGTCGTTATCGCGTTATCCCGGTGCCATGGTTACGCGGCTTTTGCATGGGTCCTGCGCTTGGCCTTGTATACCCGGCTTAAAAGGGCGTGGGATTCGTAGGACTTGAGGCAGAGGCGGGCGGTCGGGCCGTGGACAGAGAGGTCGCGGCGTAGGGCAGGGTAGGCGAGGAAGATTTCCGCGCGCGCCGCGGGCACGAGCGCGTCGAGGCTTTGATCGGAGGCATGGAAGCTCTCGGTGGCGGCCCCTTCGGCATAGATCACCTGATGGCGGTCGAACATGAGGTGGATATAGGTGACCTGTGGCACCGGGACTGTCGAGGCGCCCTCGAAATCGAGTATGTGGGTAGCGGGCACGAAAACCTCGGCCTCTCCGAAGAGGAACTCGGCGCGCCAGTCCGCGAACATCATCCGGTGCTGAGGCGAGACGGTGAGCGCGCGGTGAGCGCCTGTCAGAGCGGCGTCGAGACGGATCGGGGCGAACTTGCCCATGCCTGGCACGGTGGAACAGCCGGTCCAGCCCAAGGGTTGCGCTCCGTCGTCGCGGGTCAGTACCATGTCGCCCGGGCGTAGCGTTTCGGCCGCGCGTGGGCCTGTGGGCGTGGCAATCATCGTGCCGGGCGTGAAGCAGATGATGTTCTCGATATTCGAGAAATCGACGACGGTGCCATCGAGAAGCGTGACCGTGCCGTTATAGGCGTCGGGATCCAGCGTCGAGGGGGTTTGGCTGAGCGTGGTGCGATCGGCGATGCCGCCCAAGTCGAGCGTATCGTCATCCGATGTGCCTTCGGTGCCGCCATTGATGAAGATGGTGCCGCTGCCAGCTTCGCCGAGGTCGGTAAGGGTGAATAAATCGTCGCCATCACCCCCGAAGATGGTGTCGCCCTCAGTGGCCAAGATGGTGTCGTCGCCACCACCGCCGAAGATCAGGTCGTCGCCTTCGCCGCCGTCGATGAAATCGTCGCCGCCTACTCCCTCGGGGCCGATCACGAGACCGCTTGTCGCGAGATCCTCGGCGGTGCCGTCCGGCGGAGTGACCTCTGCGGAGAGCACCTCCTGGCCGGCGTTCTCCCAGTAGCGGACCTCGATCGTGTAGACGGTGTCGGCGTCGAGTTCGACCTCGCCCGAGCGGGTGGTGGCCGCCTGGTGGTAATCGTTGTCCATGAACGACTCGGTGGTGCCGTTCTGGTTTGTGAAGCTGAGCGGATTGCCCTCGGCGTCGAGGATGCGGATGGTCGAACCATCATCTGAAGTGGTGTCGAACTGGTAGGTGCCGCTCTCGGGGGCAAAGACTTGGGAGGTGTAGATCACCCCGAAATCGTTGGGGTCGCTTTGGCCAGTGGCGGCCTGCCCGAGGCTGCGGATATCGAAGGAGTCGGCGGTGCCGCTGCCTGCGAGGGTGCCGTCCTCGATGGTGAAGGCCTGCCCGTTGGCCGAGGAGAAATCGCGGGTATAGACCTCGTATTCCCAGCGATCGGTTGCGGGCCCGTCGCCATGAAGCACATCGTCGTCCATGCCGCCAAAGAGGCTGTCATTGCCCGTGCTGCCGAATAGCGTGTCATTGCCATCCTCGCCGTAAAGCAGGTCGTCGCCCGCCTCGCCGTCGATCAGATCGTTGTCGGTGCCGCCGAACACCGTGTCTTCGCCTTGCCCGGCAAAGACCGTGTCGTTGCCTGCACCGGCCTCAATCACATCGGCATTGCCGCCGCCGGGGGCGTCGTTGTTATCGACCCGGTCGGAGCCGGATTCGACGGGTTCGATATAGTCCGTGTCGATCAGGTCATCGCCACCGGTGCCCTGCACGATCCCGTCGTCGAAGCCGATATCCTGTCGGTCGGTGCCAAGGTTGCCGTTATCGGCAATCATGCTGTTCAGCGTGATCGATTCGATCGGGCGGGCGGTCAGGGTGGCGACATCGGCGTTTGACGAGAGCGGCGGTGCAAGAAAGAGGTGGCCCTGCGTGTCCTGTGCAACGATCGCGGTGAAATTGGCCGAAGTGCCGTCGGTATAGGTGAGCGTCGCCCCGTAGACCCCGACCCCGTCATAGGTGAGGGTTTCGGGGCCGTTGCCAATATCGGTGATGAACTGGTCGTTCGAGGCGTTGTTGTTTGTGTCGAGCGCGGTCGAGGAGCCGCCATTATCGATCATCTGCGCTCGGGTGACGTGCTGGTAGAGCGGATCGCCCGCCGTGCCGAAGGACGCGCCGACAAGGAGGTCCGCATCCTCGGACAGGGCGCTGCCTTCGACCGGGTCGATATTCGTGGAAGACAGACCGAGATGGATCCAGTTGAAGGTTGTGGGCATTTCACGCGCATCCTGCTGTTTCCCGGACGGATACAATGCGGCTGCGGCAACAATTGGCGCAGGTTTAGGCCAATTGTAGACGAATTGCGGCGGAGTTCAGGCGGTGCGGCGTGGCCGCCGGGCAGGAGCGGGTCGGCCCCCCCCCGCGTGGGGCGAACGATCACGTCTGTTTGGTCGTCCGGCGGCCGCGTACGGGTGTTTCCTCGGTTGGAAACCAGTGCCGGGTGCGGTTTGCGAACCAGACAAGCGAAAGCATCACCGGCACCTCGACAAGCACACCGACGACCGTCACAAGCGCGGCGATGGAAGTGAGGCCGAAAAGCCCGATCGCCACTGCGACCGCGAGTTCGAAGAAGTTGGACGTACCGATCATCGCGCAGGGCGCAGCGACCTTGTGTGGTACGCGCCATGCCTTGGCTGCCCAATAAGCAATCGCGAAAATGCCGTAGGACTGAATCAGGAGGGGGATCGCGATCATCACGATCACCAGCGGCTGGTTCAGGATCACCTCGCCCTGAAAGCCGAAGAGCAGCACTACCGTCGCCAACAGGCCGATGACCGAGAGCGGCTTGATCTGCCCGGTAAAGCGTTCGACTGTGGCCGCAGCCTCTGCATCATTGTGTGCACCACGTGTCAGCCGCATCCGGGTGACGATTCCGGCGCTCAGCGGAATGACGACATAGAGAACCACGGACAGGATCAGTGTCGCCCATGGCACGGTGATGTCGGTTACCCCGAGCAGTAGCGCCACAAGCGGTGCGAATGCGAAGATCATGATGACATCATTGAGCGACACTTGCACCAGCGTATAATTTGGGTCGCCCCGGGTCAGGTGTGACCACACGAAGACCATCGCTGTGCAAGGAGCGGCCCCCAGCAGTATCATGCCCGCGATATACTGACCCGCAGTGTCCGGTTCGATGAACGGCGCGAAGATCTCCTCGAAGAACAGCAAACCCAGCGCCGCCATCGTGAAGGGTTTGATCAGCCAGTTCACGACCAAGGTGATAACGAGGCCCTTGGGCCGTTCATGGATGCGCGCGAGGCTGGAGAAATCGACCCCGACCATCATCGGGAAGACCATGAACCAGATCAGGACCGCCACGACGAAATTGACCGAGCCGTATTCGAGGCTGGCCAGAATGTTTACGATCCCCGGCGCGACCTGGCCAAGGGCTAACCCCGCGACGATGGCCAAGGCTACCCAGACAGAAAGAAAACGTTCAAACGTGGACATGCTGGCTCATTCCTTTGCTGCAGGCACCTGCAAACTGGCGGTTGAGGTTGTGTTGTCAGGTACGATGCAGGCCGCTTCCACCGGGGGCGATCGTTCTGTGATTTGGTCAAGCAGCGCCCGCAGCGGTTGCAGCGCGTCAGCGTTGAGGGAATAACAGATCCTTGGATGTTCGATCGTGCCGTTGATGAGGCCCGTCGCCTTTAGAATGCGAAGGTGTTCGGACACCGTGGATTGTGCGAGGCCGACCTCGTTCACGATATCCCCCGCGATACAACCCTCGCGCGAGAGCAGGAAATCAACGATCTTCAGCCGCGCTGGATGGGCCAGCGCCTTGGCGATGGTGGCGATCCGGTCAATCTCGGCACGCGCGGGCGTTGCATGGTCAATTGATTGCGATCCGGGCATAACGCTTCCAGTTTCGTCGAACGGCGATTCATGTATCGCAAATCAACGATGTAGAGATCGAAGTCAAGGCTCCGCCCGCGGTTTGATCTGCACTTTTTGTCGTATGGTCATTTTGCAAAACCTGATGCCCTAGAAAAACCGGCCCTCGATGATTTGCGACCGGCTGGACTTCGGTTGAGGTGAATTTCAACTTGATGCGGATCAAGGAGTTGCATAGCCGCGTATGCGCATAAGGAAATATGAAGTGGAGCACGCGATGATTCTCACGATTCTATCGGCACTTGCAGAGCGGACGCGACTGCAAGCGATACAAATCCTCGGCGATGGGGAGGAGCATTGCGTCTGCGAATTGATGGAGCGACTGGAGGTCAGCCAGAGCCGGATGTCGCGGCACATGAAGGTACTAAAGGAGGCGGGCCTCGTGATCGGGCGGCGGGACGCGCAATGGGTTCGCTATCGCAGCAACCCGGCCCTGGCCCCGGAATACCGAGCCGTGGTTCAGGCGGTTCTGGCTGTTGAACATGCTGACGAAATGCAATTCGCGTGAGCTCTGAGACACAAGACACCACGCCGCGCGGCGTGTCGGACGTGTTCTGGTATGCGGTGCTGCCTGTGGCCGCTCTGCTCTGGTATGCGCTTTATTCAATGTTGATCCCGTTTTCGGAATGGGCGACTTCATTATTCCCGGTTGACCGCCATAGTCACACGGGTGAGGCGATCGCCTTTTTCATTTACTTACGTGCCAAAGGTTCTGCTGTTGCTCGCTGCGATCGTCTTTGTGACCGGCGTGCTGCGCAGCTGGTTCAGTCCCGAGAAGACCCGGGCGATCCTGGCCGGCAAGCGCGAGATCGCTGGCTATCCGCTGGCGGCTGCGCTCGGCGTGCTAACGCCGTTCTGCTCCTGCTCGTCAGTGCCATTGTTCATTGGCTTAGTCTCGGCGGGCATCCCGCTCGGGGTGACGTTTTCCTTCCTGATCGCGGGTCCGATGGTGGGACCACTGGGGCTGGGCCTGCTTTATGGCGTCGTGGGATGGAAGATCGCCACGATCTACCTTGTCTTCGGCTTCACCATTGCCACGGTCGCGGGCTTCGTGCTGGGCAAGTTGGGGCTGGAGCGCTACTTGCAGGACTGGGTGCGTAAGTTGAATGCAGGCCCCGTGGGTGACCTGCCCGAGGAGCGCCTCACCTTTGCCGAACGCCTGAGAATCGGCTTGGAGCAGGTGCGCGAGATTGTCGGCAAAGTCTGGATCTGGGTCGTCGTCGGTATCTCCATCGGTGCGTTGATTCATGGCTATGTGCCCGAGGCGATGATGCTGCGGATCATGTGCGGCGAGGCTTGGTGGTCGGTTCCGGCAGCAGTGGTGGTGGGCGTGCCGATGTACACCAACGCGGCTGGGGTCATCCCGATCGTGGAGGCGCTTCTGGGAAAGGGGGCGGCACTCGGCACGACGCTGGCCTTCATGATGTCGGTGATCGCGTTCAGTCTACCCGAAATGATCATTCTCAAGCAGGTGCTGACGTATCGCTTGATCGCGATCTTCATCGCGGTCGTATCGGCAGGGTTTCTCGCCACCGGCTTTCTCTTCAACTTCATCCTTTGAAAGGACACGCACATGAAAAACGTCAAGGTCTATGGACCCGGTTGCCAGCGCTGTGAAACGGCCGCGAAGATGGTCAAGGAAACTGCAGACAAACTGGGGGTCGATGTGGAGATCGAAAAAGTGACTGATGCGAGGTCGATCGCGATGGCGGGTGTCATGTCGACACCGGGCGTTTCCGTCGATGGCAAGCTTGTGCATGCGGGCGGTCTGCCGGATGCGGGCGCGGTCGAGGCGTGGATCGGTGCATGATCAGGGGCCTCTTGACCGCCACGCTCTTGGCCGTTCCCAGTCTGGTTTCTGGCGACGTTCTTGAAGTCCAGCCGGTCACAGAAAATGTCTGGGCAATCGTTGGCGAGACAGAGCAGCGCAGTTCGGATAATCTTGGCAATAATGCGACCTTCGGCCTTGTGGTGACGGCCGAGGGGGCAGTGCTGATTGATCCGGGCGGCTCATGGCATGGTGCGGGAATGTTGCATGAGGTGGTGCGCGGCGTTACCGAAAAGCCCGTGGTTTATGTGATCAACACCGGGGGGCAGGATCATCGCTGGCTCGGCAATGGATACTGGCAGGCACAAGGCGCCACCGTGATCGCCTCGGAGGCGGCCGCCGCGGATCAGCATGATCGCGCCTCAGAACAGATGAGCGCACTGGCGCAGTTCCTAGGAGAGGGGCTGGACGGGACCGAGCCCAGCTTTGCCGACGTGACATTCGAGACCGATCACAGGCTGGACTTAGGTGGGATGACCTTCGAGATCATGCATCGCGGTCAGGCCCACACCCTCGGCGACAGTTTTGTCTGGCTGGAGGAACGCGACGTGATGTTCACCGGCGATATCGTTTACGTGGATCGTTTGCTCGGCAACGGGCCGGCACGCAACACCCGCAGCTGGGTTGCCGTCTTTGAAGAAATGGCCACGTTCGAACCGGCGCATGTCGTCCCAGGTCATGGGCGGGCCACCGATCTGGCCACGGCGAGGCGCGAAACCCATGACTATCTCGTCAACCTGCGCACCGAGATCGGCACGTTGATGGACGCGGGCGGCAGCATCATGGAGGCGCCGGAGATCGACCAGTCGGCATGGTCCGACCTCGAGCAGTTCGAGAGCCTCGCAGGTCGCAACGCGCAGGCCGCCTATGAGGAGATGGAATGGGAATAACGCGCGCTACATGCCCGCTTGTGTTTCAGGTAAAAGCGGCGCCGAAGTACGCTGCCTCTCCCTTCGGTCGAACGTGCGCTTTGTTTCGGGTGTTTTCGTTTAAGTGCGAAACGATTTGGCTCGTCCCTTCTGGACTTGCACATAAGCTTGAAAACGAAACTCACCTGCTGATGAAGGTCAAAACGGGATCGCACCGGTGTTGGTTTGAAGTGAACGGAGCTGGCTGAAAGACTGAGCTTCGATCCTGCGAAACGGGCTGATTTCGATGCGCCAGACAGGGCGGACGAAGAAATGCTTGTCGAAGCTTTTCAGTCAATGAATGAGTGTCTGGAGCGGGTAGCGGGAATCGAACCCGCACTTCAGGCTTGGGAAGCCGGCGCGCTACCACTACACCATACCCGCTGCTCACTTATCTAGATAGTCCTGCATGTTACCCTGTGCAAGCCGGTTTCCGCGGTAAATGCGTCATTCCAATATGCTTGGGCTCATGAAGTCCGGTGCATGTTCTCCCGGTCTGTGAGTTTAATTGTCGTTAATCGGGGCTACATTGATAGCGAACGCAGATCAGGAGGCGGTAATGCAGATCGAGGTAAATGGCTTGGCTCATGAGCTGGATGTCGAAGAGGACATGCCGCTTTTGTGGGTACTCAGGGATGAGTTGGGGATCAAGGGCGTGAAATACGGTTGCGGGATCGCGCAATGCGGGGCCTGCACGGTGCATATCGACGGCGAGGCGGTCAAATCCTGTCAGGTTTTTGCAGGTGACGTTTGGGGCGAGGTCACGACGATCGAGGCGGATGCAGACGAATTGCCTGTATTGCGGGCGGTGCAGTCGGCATGGATTGAGCACCAGGTAGCGCAATGTGGCTATTGCCAGTCGGGGCAGATCATGTCGGCGGCATCCTTGCTGAGCGAGAACAGAAACCCGAGCGATACCGAGATCGACGAGGCGATGCGGTCCAACCTGTGCCGCTGTGGCACCTATCCGCGCATCCGCGAAGCGGTGAAGTCGGCGGGCGAGCGGGTCAGGGAGGGATGATCATGGGCAAGGTCGGAAAAATCGCGCGACGCACGTTCCTGATCGGGTCGGCGGCGGTTTTGGGGGGTGTGGCGTTCGGTTATGTCATGTACCAGCGCCCGGCGAAGAACCCTCTGCTCGACGGGTTGGGCGAGGGTGAGGCGGCGCTCACGCCCTATGTGCTGATCAACGGTGAAGGTGTGACGCTGATCACGCCGCGCGGTGACAAGGGACAAGGGGCGTATCATGTCCAGGCGGCGTTGATCGCGGAAGAATTGGATGTCGATCTGGAGAAAGTCAATGTCGATCCAGGCCCGCCAAGCGGAGCCTATTACAATACCGCGCTAAGCGCCGAGGCGGTGCCATTTGCGTATTACGACGAAGGGTTCATGGCCGAGACGTTGCGCGACGTGATGGATGCGCCGATGAAATTCCTCGGTATGCAGATCACCGGCGGATCGACAACCGTGCCCGATGCCTGGGAAAAGCTGCGCGTGGCCGGGGCCGTGGCACGCGAGACATTGAAGGCGGCGGCGGCCGAGGTTTCGGGGATCAACGTGACGGCGCTCGATACCGGGAGTGGCCGGGTGATCCTGCCTGACGGGCGGGAATTGGCCTATGAGGAACTGGCGCCCGTGGCGGCGGGGCTGGAGCCGGTGACAAAGGTGCGACTGCGCGAACCCGAGGAATGGCGCTATATCGGCAAACCGATGAAGCGCATCGACATCGTGGCGAAATCGACCGGTGCGCAGGAGTATGGCATCGACGTGGAACGGCCTGACATGGTGCATGCGGCGGTTCGGCTCAACCCGCGGCGGGGCGGGGCGTTGAACGGGTATGATGCGCAAGCCGCCGAGGAGATGCGCGGGGTCGAAGCGGTTTTTGATATCCCCGGCGGGGTTGCGGTTCTGGCCGATAATACCTGGCGTGCCTTTCGCGCGGCCGAGGCGGTGGAATGTGACTGGGGGCCGGCGGATCATCCGGGCGAACAGGCAGAACATTGGCAAGCCCTGGCCGATAGCTTCGTGTCCGACCGGCGGGATTCGCGCCAGCGAGACGAGGGCGATGTCGAGTCGGCGCTGGGCGATGCCCCGATCGAGGCGGAATACCGCGCGCCGTATCTGGCGCATGCGCCGCTTGAGCCCGTCAACGCAACCGTTTGGGTGCAAGAGGGGCGCGTGGATGTCTGGACCGGCACGCAGGTGCCGCGTTTTGCCCAGTCGCATGTCGCCGAGATCTGCGGGGTCGATGCCGAGCAGGTGCATGTGCATGTGCTGATGATGGGCGGGAGTTTCGGTCACCGGCTCGAGGATGACGTGGTTATCCGTGCGGCGCAGATCGCGATGCAGGCGGGGGGACGTCCGGTCAAGCTCACCTATAGCCGCGAAGAGGACACGCGACAGGATTTCCTGCGCCCGGTCGGGATGGCGCGAATGAAAGGCGCGATCACGGACGGGCGGGTGCGGGCCCTGGATTACCACGTCGCCGCGCCGTCGATCATGGCCAGCCAGATGGGCGAGCGGCAGGGCCTGCCGATGCCGGGGCCGGATTCGACCATCGTGCAGGCGGCGTGGGATCAGGCCTATGCGATCCCCGATTGCCGGGTCACGGGGTATCGCGCGCCGCGGCTTGCGCCGGTGAGTTCATGGCGGTCGGTCGGCGCGTCGATCAACGGTTTCTTTCACGAGGGATTTCTGGATGAATTGATCCATGCCGCTGGCGCGGACCCGCTGGAAGAGCGATTGCGACTTTGTTTCCATGAGCCCACGCGCAAGGTTCTTGAAGCGGTGGGCGAGATGGCCGCGTGGTCGGGCCCGCGCCCCGAAGAGGGCGTGGGTCGGGGCGTGGCGCTTGTCACATCCTTTGGTGTGCCCTGTGCGGAGATCGTGGAGGTTCGCCAGACCGAAGCGGGGTTGCGGATCGAAAGGGTCTGGGTCGCCGCCGAGGTGGGCCGCTTGGTCGATCCTGTCAATTTCGATGGGCTGGTGAAGGGCGGCGCGGTGTTCGGGCTGGGGCATGCGATGACGGGTGAGATCACATTTGCCGACGGCCGGGTCGAGCAGGAGAATTTCGATCTCTTCAAGGCGATGCGGATCGACCAATGCCCCGAGATCGAGGTGCGAGGTCTGGAAAACGGCGACAGGGTTTTGGGTATAGGCGAGCCGCCGGTGCCGCCGGCCGCACCTGCGCTGGCCAATGCGATCTTTGCCGCGACCGGGCAACGGCTGCGCGAGATGCCGTTTGCGAAATTTGTTGACTTCGCTTGATGCGACGCGGTCCGGCCTCTTTGTGCGGTGCGCTCACCCACCAGGCGCCGTCCAAGAGTTGGGCGGATGCCTTTGGCAGAAGTATTTCGAGCAAGATGCATGGGGCGGGTTGCACTTGAAGCCGTGCCGGGCGCAACCTAACGTGCAATCAACCATGCGAGAGGGCGAGCATGATCTACAAGTTACCAATCCGGGTCTATTACGAGGATACCGACATGGCCGGTATCGTCTATTACGCCAATTACCTGCGATATATCGAGCGCGGGCGCAGCGAATGGGTGCGTGCGGTCGGGCTGGATCAGAACCGGATGAAGAACGAAGACGGGATCGTTTACGCCGTGCGCCGGGTCGAGGCGGATTATCTTGCTCCGGCGCGTCTCGATGACGAATTGGTGGTCGAGACCTGGGTGGAGAGTCGCAAGCCGGTACGCATGGTTATGGGCCAGCAGGTCAAGCGTGGGGAAAAGCTCTTGTTCCGGGCCATGGTCACAGTGATCTGTATGACGCTTGAGGGCAAGCCTGTGCGCATGCCGCAGTGGGATGCGCCAGGGGCTTGAGTGGCGGGAAATCGCCGCCTGGCCCTGGTGCGCGCAAACGTGATTCAAAGCTGTTGGCTTTCCCCTTGAAAATCAGCTAGTTTGACGTTCAAGAAGTGCCGCAACAGACGGTCGAAATAACGAGCAGGCATATGGAAGCAGAAACCCTTGCCCTGGCGCAAGATATCGAGTTCACGATGTGGGCTTTGTTCATGCGTGCGACGCTCACGGTTAAGCTCGTGATGATCGTACTGGTCCTCGCGTCTTTCTGGTCGTGGGCGATCATTTTCCAGAAACTCATCGACTATCGCAAGGCGCGGCGAGAATCGGCGCGGTTTGACCGGGCCTTCTGGTCCGGCGAGCCGCTGGATCAGCTTTTCGAGCAGATCGGGCCCGACCCAAAGGGCCAGTCGGAGAAAGTCTTTGCGGCCGGCATGATAGAATGGCGGCGCTCGCACCGGGCAGATGGAAGGTTCATCGCAGGTGCGCAGGCCCGGATCGACCGGTCTATGGACGTGGCAATCGCCAAGCAGGCCGAAAGCCTGCAGAGCGGATTGCCGGTGCTTGCGACTGTGGGGTCGACCGCGCCCTTCGTGGGGCTGTTCGGCACGGTGATCGGGATCATGAATTCATTCATCGAGATCGCGCAGCAGCAGAACACCAATCTTGCCGTCGTGGCACCTGGCATCGCCGAGGCGCTTCTGGCCACCGGACTGGGACTTCTTGCGGCGATTCCGGCTGTGATCTTCTACAACAAGCTTTCCGCCGACAGTGATCGGATCATCGCTGGATATGAAGCATTTGCCGATGAGTTCTCCACGATCCTGAGCCGGCAGTTGGATAGCTGAGATGGGGGCAGGAGTCATAAAGTCGTCGGGTGCAGGCGGCGGATCGCGTCGCCGGCGCCGAGGCGGGCGTGCTGTGCCGATGAGCGAGATCAACGTGACGCCCTTTGTCGATGTGATGCTCGTTCTGTTGATCATCTTCATGGTTGCTGCTCCGCTGATGACTGTAGGGGTTCCGGTTGAATTGCCCAAGACTGCGGCGAATGCGCTGCCCAGCGAGGCCGAGGAACCCTTGACCGTGACGATCACGAGTGACGGTGTGATTATGTTGCAGCGCACGGAGGTCGGGCGTGATGAGCTTTTGGCAAAGTTGCGCGCGGTGGCGGCGGAGCGGGCCAGCGATCGGGTCTTCCTGCGCGCAGATGGAGCCGTGCCCTATGAGCAGGTGGTGCAGGTGATGGGGGCGCTCAATCGCGGCGGCTTTTCGAATATCGGTCTGGTCACGGATATTGACGGGCCCTCGCTTGACGAGACGGGGAACTGACGGGTTCGAGCATGAACACCGGTCAGATCATATCCGCGGTGGGGCATGTCGGCCTCATCGGATGGCTGCTGTTCGGGGGGCAGTTCGATGCCGAGCCCCTGCCGTTCGAGGTCAGGGACGTGGCGGTGATTTCGAGTGAGGAGTTCGAGGCGATGATGGCGGCGCAGCGCGCACCGGACACGGCGGCGGATGTGGCGATGCCGCAAGCGCCGGAAGAGGACCAGTCGACCCCGTCGGAACTGCCATCCTTGCCGGACATCACGCCGGAACGAAGCGAACCCGAGTCTGTCGAGACTCCATCGACTGACGAGCGTCCAGAGCCAGAGCTGCCGGAGCCACAACCCCAATCCGTCGAGGACCTTCCGCCCGAGATCGCATCCCCTGCCGAGGAAGAGAGTGCGCTTCTGGTGCCCGATACCTCTCGGCGCCCACAGTCTCGGCCAGTCGAGCGAGTCACCCCCGAGCCGGTTGCGCAGCCGCCCGAGCCAGAGGCGGCGCCGGATGAAGTCGTGCGCGAGGAGACCGAGGATTCACCCGCCGAAGAGACCCGGCCTGAGGAAGAGGCCACCGCGCCCGAAGAATCGGTGACAGACATTACCCCGGAAGCCTCCGATGACGTGACGGCGGCCCCGCGCCGATCAGCGCGCCCACGCCCACGCCCGCAGAGTACCGCACAGGCCGAGGATGAACAGGATGCCGACATTGCCGACGCGGTGAGCTCGGTTCTGGAAGAGGCCCAACGTGGGGAGGCTGAAGCATCAGAAGAGCAATCGACGGCACCGGCTTTAAGTGAGGGTGAAGCTGACGCGCTTGTACTCGCCATTTCGAATTGCTGGAATGTCGATCCCGGTTCGACTGCCGCCGAGGTCACGGTTGTGGTATCAGTGACATTGAACCGGGACGGCACATTGGCCGGTACGCCCAGCCTCGTCTCGGCAGAAGGGGGCGATCAGGGCGCTCGCAATGTCGCCTTTCGCAATGCGCGCACGGCGATCATTGCCTGTGGCCGGGGCGGTTTCGACTTGCCGTCCGAGAAATACGAAAGCTGGCGTGAAATCGAGATGACGTTCAATCCGGAGAAAATGAGGCTCAGATGATGATGAGACTGCTCGGAAACTTGATGATGATGCTTGTTGCGGCAGGGCTCTGGATGAGCGCTGCACAGGCGCAGGACGGGCCGCTTCGGATCGAGATCACCGATGGCGTGATGGAGCCCTTGCCCTATGCGGTGCCGGATTTCATTCCTGAAAACGGGGCGGCGGAAGAGATGGCCGAGAACGTCGCGCGGGTGGTTGCGGCCGATCTGAGCGGAACCGGACTTTTTCGTGAGATCGAGGAGGATGCCTATATCAGCCGGATCACCAGTTTCTCGAGCCCGGTCGAGTTTGCTGATTGGCGTGCGATCAACGCACAGGCCTTGATCACCGGGTCGGTGGCAGTCGAAGGTGAAGACGTCACGGTGAAGTTCAGGATCTGGGACGTGTTTGCCGGTCAGGAACTGGGTGAAGGGCTGCAATTTGCGGGCACCAGAAGCGGTTGGCGGCGGATGGCACACAAGGTGGCCGATGAGGTATATAGCCGGATCACCGGCGAGTCCGGCTATTTCGACAGCCGTGTAGTTTTTGTTAGCGAAACCGGACCCAAGGACGACCGTCGCAAGCGACTGGCGCTCATGGATTATGATGGTGCCAATGTCCAGTATCTTACGGACAGCACATCACTCGTGCTTGCCCCGCGCTTCTCACCTACGGGGGATCGTGTGCTTTACACCAGCTTCGAGAGCGGTTTTCCGCGGATCTATATTATGGATGTCGCTGATGTGGACCGTCGCGTCCTGCAAAGTCAGGAAGGCACGATGAGTTTCGCGCCGCGGTTTTCCCCGGATGGGCAGCAGGTGGTGTTCTCGCTCGAAACCGGGGGCAATACCGATATCTATCTCATGGATATCTCGAGCGGCGAGGAGACGAGATTGACGCGCGCGCCCTCGATCGAGACCGCGCCGAGCTTTTCGCCCGATGGCGACCAGATCGTGTTCGAAAGTGATCGGTCCGGCTCGCGCCAGCTTTACGTGATGCCAGCAACCGGCGGAGATGCGCAGCGGATCAGTCAGGGCAGCGGCAACTACGGCACCCCAGTCTGGAGCCCACGCGGCGACATGATTGCCTTTACAAAGCAGTCCAAGGGAAGATTTCATATCGGCGTGATGAAGACCGACGGCAGTGCCGAACGGCTCTTGACGGCATCGTTCCTAGAGGAGGGGCCGACCTGGAGTCCGAACGGGCGAGTGATCATGTTCACGCGCGAGACACAGGGCGCACAAGGTCAAGCGGGTCTCTACACGGTCGACATCACGGGGCGGAATCTCAAGCAGGTGCGTACACCCGACGGCGCATCTGATCCCTCATGGAGCCCGCTGCAGGAATGAAGGCGCATCAGATTCACAAAAAATCAGTGCGTCGTCAGAGACCCGATTCACAGAGGCGCTGCCCTGTGATACAAGTGGAAACAGAAAAAACCCTATGAGGCTTGAGACATGACTTATCTGGCAAAATCCATCCTGCTCGTGGCGGGGCTGGCCCTTGCGGCTTGCAGCAACGCGGACCGGTTCGGCAACAATGGCGCGGGAGCCGGAGCAGGTGGCGATGCCGCATCGGCGGACTCGGCAAGTGATCCGAAATCTCCGCTCTACTTTCAGGAGGCGATTGGCGACCGGGTGTACTTTGAGGTAGACCGCCAAACGCTGGATGACGAGGCCAAGCAGGTGCTTGACGGTCAGGCAAGCTGGTTGACCGAGAATACCGACTATGATGTCGTGATCGAAGGCCATGCTGACGAACAGGGCACGCGGGAATACAACCTTGCCCTTGGTGCGCGTCGGGCCAGCGCCGTGCGTGAATACCTGGAGTCGCGTGGCGTTTCTTCGGACCGATTGAAAACCGTGAGCTATGGCAAGGAACGGCCGATCGAGATTTGCAGCGAGGAAAGCTGTTATGCCAAGAACCGTCGTGCGGTCACGGTGCTGGCCAGTGGGCTGACCGGGTAAGTGCATGAGGATCGGAGCGCGCGGTATGCGGTGGGGTGTGGGGCTGATTTTTGCCGTTTTTCTGGCGGGACCAGTGGTTGCGCAGGATGATAATGCACAGACGCTGGCAGACATAAGACAGGATTTGACGGTCCTCCACGTTGAGCTTCAGCGCCTGCAGCGGGAGTTGTCGACCACGGGAGCATCTGATGCTGCGCCTCAAGGTGGATCCGTACTTGACCGGGTCAATACGATCGAATCTGAGGTAAAGCGGCTGACGGCCAAGACCGAGGAATTGGAGTTGCGCATCGACAGGATCGTGCGCGACGGGACGAACCGAGTCGCCGATCTTGAGTTCCGCCTTGTCGAGCTCGAGGGCGGGGACGTCAGTCAACTTGAGGAAACGACCACCTTGGGCGGTGCTCGGGAAGCCCAGGAGTCGGAATCTGCGGCGCAGGCGGACCAATCCGCGCAATCTTCGGAAGATCCACAGCTTGCCGTTGGTGAGCGGGCCGATTTCGATGCGGCGCAGAAAGCCCTCGACGAGGAGCGCAACGAGGCGGCGGCCGAAGGCTTTGCCCAGTTCAACGAGACCTACCCCGGAAGCCCCCTTGAAGTGGCGGCGCATCTGGGCCGCGGTCGCGCTCTTGAGGCGTCAGGGAACCTGACAGAGGCGGCTCGGGCCTATCTCGCTGCGTTCAGCGCCGATCCGGAGGGCGAGGACGCCCCTGATGCCCTCTTCGAACTGGGGCGCGGCCTGGGTCGATTGGGCCAGACCAACGAGGCTTGTGTCATGCTGCATGAGGTGGGCACTCGGTTTCCCGGGACCGAACCCGAAACGAAGGCACAAGAGGAGATCGAGCGCCTCGGGTGCCAGTGACTCGAATGCCGGACGAGACCCTTGCCGATGTGGTTGCGTGTGCTTTTGCGACCGTGCCTTTAAGGCATGTTGGTGTGGCAGTCTCGGGGGGAGGCGACAGCATGGCCTTGTTGCTTCTAGTGCAGGACTGGGCGATGCGTCACGGTGTGCGCCTGAGTGCTGTGACATTTGATCACGGGTTACGCGCGGAGGCACCGGAAGAGGCGGCGCTGGTAGCCCGGATCTGCGCAGAACATGAGATCACCCATGATATCCTGACATGGGTCGGGTGGAACGGGCAGGGCAACCTGCAGGCCACCGCGCGGACGGCCCGATATCGCGAGATCGCACGATGGGCGCGCGGTTGCGGGGTCGAGGTCGTGTGTCTGGGTCACACATGCAATGACCAGGCCGAGACCTTCCTGATGCGCTTGGCGCGCAAGTCGGGAAGCGATGGACTCAGGCGCATGGCATCAAGTTTTGGGGCGCACGGGGTGCAATGGATGCGTCCGTTGCTCGGGGTCGAGCGGTCGAAATTGCGCCAGTATCTGAAGCGGCTGGGGGTCGAATGGGTCGATGACCCCAGCAATGCCGATGATGGGTTCGAACGTGTCCGGGTTCGCAAGGCGCTGGACGTTCTGGCGCCTTTGGGGATCAATGCCAAAGTATTGGAGGCCGTGGCGGAAAACCTGGCTGCAGAGAACCGCCTTTTGCGTCACAGCGTGCTTGAATCGCTGCGCGGCAATGTCGTGGAGTGTTTTGGGGTGCTTTCGATCAGGCAAGAAGCCTTTCGGGCTTTGCATCCCGAGGTGCGGCGACGCTTTCTGAACGAGGCGCTGCAATGGATCGCCGGGGCACAATATGCGCCGCGCTCGGCCGCACAAGGCGGGATCGAGCGGGCGTTGCTGGAAGGTGAAACGCAAACCCTGTGCGGGGTGATCGGCTGGTGCGAACGCGATCGGATCTGGCTCGCGCGCGAGTTCCAGGCCGTCAAGGATCTGAAGGGTGTTCCATTCGACGGGCGATGGCGGATCGAGGGACCACTGGAAGGCATGGACATTCGCGCCCTGGGCGCTGAGGGCTTGCAGCAATGCCCGGAGTGGCGCGCCCTCGACGTTCCGCGTCGCGCCTTGATTTCGCTGCCCGCCGTGTGGGAGGCGGGCCGGCTTGTCTGGTCACCGGTCAGTAGTTGCAAGACGGGTCATTGGGCGGAACGTATCGGGCCAAGCTTTGAGAACTGGTTGGGTCGGGATTGAACCTTGGCCCGCGAAGTCTATTTTAGTCCGAAGGCTCCTGTGATAAGCACGGGGCCAAAGTTCTTCATGGGAGATTTGCCTTGGGCAACGCGAGAAATATCGCCTTCTGGGTCGTGCTGTTTCTTCTGATACTGGCGCTGTTCAACCTTTTCAGCGGCGGTGGAAACACGCTGCAAAGCCGAGAAATCAGCTATTCAGAATTTGTAAGTGCGGTTGCACAGGACAGAGTGAGTTCTGTGACGTTGGATGGTGAAGAGGTGCGTTATCGTGGAAATGACGGCAACGATTACGTTACAGTCAAGCCCGAGGATGCCGAGATCACGCAGCTCTTGATCGACAAGGACATTCCGGTGAAAGCCGAGAGCCAGCAGCAGTCGGGCTTTCAGACCTTCATATTGAGCCTGCTGCCATTCCTGTTGCTGATCGGTGTCTGGATCTATTTCATGAACCGGATGCAGGGTGGCCGAGGCGGCGGCGCGATGGGCTTTGGCAAATCCAAGGCCAAGATGCTGACCGAGAAGTCGGGTCGTGTGACCTTTGACGATGTGGCCGGTATCGACGAGGCCAAGGAAGAGCTGGAAGAGATCGTCGAATTCCTGCGCAATCCGCAGAAGTTCAGCCGCCTGGGCGGGCAGATTCCCAAGGGTGCGCTTCTCGTCGGGCCGCCGGGCACCGGCAAGACGCTTCTTGCGCGCGCGATTGCGGGAGAAGCGGGCGTGCCGTTCTTTACCATCTCGGGCTCGGATTTCGTGGAAATGTTCGTGGGGGTCGGGGCGAGCCGGGTTCGCGACATGTTCGAGCAGGCCAAGAAGAACGCGCCCTGCATCGTGTTCATCGACGAGATCGACGCCGTGGGCCGCCATCGCGGTGCGGGCTATGGCGGTGGCAATGACGAGCGTGAACAGACGCTGAACCAGTTGCTGGTTGAAATGGACGGGTTCGAAGCCAACGAGGGCGTGATCATCATTGCCGCCACCAACCGCAAGGATGTGCTCGACCCTGCGCTGCTGCGTCCTGGCCGGTTCGACCGCGAGGTTACAGTGCCCAATCCCGACATCAAGGGACGCGAAAAGATCCTCGGCGTACATGCCCGCAAGACGCCTCTGGGGCCAGACGTGGATCTGCGCATCATCGCGCGTGGCACGCCCGGCTTTTCGGGAGCTGATCTGGCGAATCTCGTAAACGAGGCTGCGCTGACGGCGGCGCGCGTGGGGCGGCGATTTGTCGCGATGGAAGATTTCGAAATGGCCAAGGACAAGATCATGATGGGCGCCGAGAGGCGATCCATGGTGATGACACCGGCGCAGAAGGAAATGACTGCGTATCACGAGGCCGGCCACGCGATCGTTGGCCTGACCTTGCCGAAATGCGATCCGGTCTACAAGGCGACGATCATTCCGCGCGGCCAGGCGTTGGGCATGGTGATGTCCTTGCCCGAGATGGACCAGCTGAACTATTTCAAGGATGAGCTGGAACAGAAGATCACGATGACCATGGCGGGCAAGGCTGCCGAAATACTGAAATACGGCGAGGATTCGATTTCGAATGGACCAGCTGGCGACATCATGCAGGCTTCGGCGCTGGCCCGCGCGATGGTGATGCGGTGGGGCATGTCCGACAAGGTGGGCAATATCGATTATCAGGAGGCGGCTGAAGCGTTTCGTGGAAACGGGGCCGGTGGCTTCTCGATTTCGGCTCATACCAAGGAGTTGATCGAGGACGAGGTCAAGCGCATCATCGACGAGGGTTATCAGCGCGCGCGAAGTATCCTTGAAGAGCGCAAGGAAGACTGGGAGAAACTTGCCCAGGGATTGCTGGAATACGAAACTCTGACAGGTGAAGAGATCGAGCGCGTGATCCGTGGTGAACCGCCGCATAAAGGGGATGACGACGACACTTCGGATCAGGGCAGCGCACCTTCCGTCGCGTCCATTCCCAAGACCAAACCGCGACCCAAGCCCAAGGGTGATGGTGGATTGGAGCCCGAACCCTCCGCATGAGCGGAGTTGGAGAGAGAAAAGACTGGGATCCCGGAGCCTATGCAAGGTTCCGGGATTTGTGGTTAAGACCTGCGATCGACCTCATGCTGGCGGTCCGCTCGGTGGGCGGCGGCGCGGTGATTGATCTTGGATGTGGGGCAGGAGCGATGGGATCGGTCCTGCGGCAACGCTACTCGGGGCACAGTATTGTTGGCGTGGACGAAAGCCCTGCGATGCTGGCCAAGGCGTCCGACAGCGGCGCCTATGACGCGTTGGAAGAGCGCAACATCAACGACTGGTCGATCGAGCGTGCAGGATTGATCTACGCGAATGCGGTTCTGCATTGGCTCAAGGATCACGAGGCGCTGTTCCCTCGATTGGCAGGGATGCTGGCCCCGGGGGGCACATTGGCGGTGCAGATGCCGCATCAGAACAATGCGCCTTCGCACAGGGTCTGGGTCAGTCTTGCCGAAGAGCTTTTCCCGGGGCGTGTCGATATGGAAGCCGCACCTGGTGTGATGAAGCCCGCGCGCTATCATCACTTGCTCTCCGGTTTGGGGGCCCTGTCCCTGTGGGAAACTGATTACTATCAGGTGCTGGCTGCGGATCGGAGCGGGCACCCCGTGCGGCGCTTCACCGAAAGCACCTTTGCGCGACCAATACTTGCGGCGCTGAAACCGGACGAGCAGGTCGAACTGGTCGGTCGCTATGAGGAAGTGATGGAACGGGCCTATCCACGCGGCGCCGACGGCACGGTGCTTTTCCCGTTCCGGCGGGTGTTCTTCACGCTCACGGTGTGATTGGCCTCGTTATTCTCTGATCGTGACCGTGGTGTCTTGCGTGCTGACGCGTTGATCGCCCCGCAAGAGCGAGACACGGCCCTGATAGATGCCTTGCGGCCATGCTGAATCGGGGCGCCGTTTCCCGGCTGCACGATAGAAGCGCGCCTGAGGCTTTTCGAGATCGACGGTATGCGTGATGAGTGTGGAGCCGTCCGGAGCAACAATCTCGAGCAAGACCCTGTCGCCCGCGCGGCCTCCGAAAGCCAGCCCCCAAACGACCAGTGCCGGCGCATCCACAGGTAACTGCTCGGCATTGGCGCGGCCCGATTTCACATGATCATAATCGGGAACAGTATCGGCAAACCCGGCGCTGAGCATTCCGCCCGGTTGGTAGTGCGGGGCAGGAGTGTGCCAGAAGGTGCGCTGAGATGGTTCTTCACAGTTCTGATTGCCCTCCGGATCGAACGGGTCGATCACGTTGTCGTTGTGGCGCAACGAAAGATGCAGGTGTGGGAATTCGGTCTTGCCAGACAATCCAACCTGCCCAAGAGGTGTGCCCGTCTCGACGCTCTCATCACTGGAGACGGTGACGCTGCCATTCTTGAGGTGGCAATACTGCGTCTGCCAACCTTCGCCATGGTCGATCACCACGCCATTGCCGCATTCCCGACCTTCGATGGAGGCAGGGTCATTGAGAAAGGCACCATCCGCCATTCCGTCACGAACGCCCACCACGCGGCCCTTGGATGTGGCTTTCACCATGACGCCCTCGGACAGGCCGTCATCTGTGATCAGGGCGAAATCAGTCCCCTTGTGACCATCGTAAGTCAGTTGGGCACAGGTGAAATCACTGTAACCGGGGCCCGGATCGTGATCGACATAGTTCTGGATATAGCAATCTTCTCCAAGCGTGCAGTCGATGGGGAGGGCAAGCTGAGGTGCCTCGCCCCGAAGCGGCAGGGCGAGGCAGACACCGATGACGGTCAAAGCGACGAACCGTGCCCTTGGCAGAACCCACATGTACATGTGCGCACTCCCGGGCAATATTCTGGTCAATCCGCCGTCAACAATCGTGGCTTGTCCCCCTTGAGGCGAGGATTGTCCGGGCCGTCGATCCGAAGCTCAAGTTCACCATCCTTGACGCCGACCTGCACGACTCCGCCTTTGGCCAGCTTGCCGAACAACAACTCTTCGGCGAGCGGTTTCTTGATGTGCTCCTGGATCACACGTGCAAGCGGGCGGGCGCCCATCTTGTCGTCATAGCCCTTCTCGGCCAGCCACTCGGCGGCGTCCTTGGTCAGGTCGATGGTGACGTTGCGATCCATCAACTGTGCCTCGAGCTGAAGCACGAATTTCTCGACCACTTGCAGGATCACTTCCTTGGGAAGCGGTGCAAAGGAAACCACGGCATCGAGCCGGTTGCGGAATTCCGGCGTGAAGGTGCGTTCGATCGCGGCTGTATCCTCGCCTTCCCGGCGGTCTCGGCCAAAGCCGATCGCCGCCTTGGCCTGCTCGGTGGCGCCCGCGTTGGACGTCATGATCAGCACGACATTGCGGAAATTGACCGTGCGGCCGTTGTGGTCGGTCAACTCGCCATGGTCCATGACCTGCAGCAGGATGTTGAAGACATCCGGGTGCGCCTTCTCGATCTCGTCAAGCAAGAGCACACAATGGGGGTGTTGATCGACACCATCGGTCAGCAGACCACCCTGATCGAAGCCGACATAGCCCGGAGGGGCACCGATGAGGCGAGAAACCGCGTGTTTTTCCATGTATTCCGACATGTCGAAGCGCAGAAGCTCGACCCCCAGCGTGTCGGCCAGTTGCTTGGCCACCTCGGTCTTGCCGACACCGGTGGGGCCGGCGAAGAGATAGTTGCCGATGGGTTTTTCTGGTTCACGCAGACCGGCACGGGCAAGTTTGATAGCCGAAGCCAGCGACTCGATGGCCTTGTCCTGGCCGAACACCACGCGTTTGAGAGATTGTTCCAGATCCCTGAGCACCGCGCTGTCGTCCTTGGAGACACTTTTCGGGGGGATGCGTGCGATCTTGGCGACGATGGCTTCGATTTCTTTCACGCCAATTGACTTGCGGCGCTTGGACTGGGCCAGCAGATGCTGGGCTGCACCGGCCTCGTCGATAACGTCGATGGCCTTGTCCGGCAGTTTTCGGTCGTTGATGTAACGGGCTGAAAGTTCGACCGCGGTCTTGATCGCGTCCGCGGTATATTTCACGCTGTGATGATCCTCGAAATAGGGCTTCAGGCCCTTGAGAATCTTGACTGCGTCCGAGACCGAAGGTTCGTTCACGTCGATCTTCTGGAACCGGCGAGAGAGCGCGCGATCCTTTTCGAAATGCTGGCGGAACTCCTTGTAGGTCGTTGACCCCATGCAACGCAATTTGCCGCCCTGCAACGCGGGTTTGAGCAGATTGGAGGCATCCATCGCGCCGCCCGAGGTGGCACCGGCGCCAATGACGGTGTGAATCTCGTCGATGAAAAGCACCGCATCGGGGTGATCTTCGAGTTCTTTCATGACGGCTTTCAGGCGTTCCTCGAAATCGCCGCGGTAGCGCGTTCCGGCCAGCAGTGCACCCATGTCGAGCGAGAATATCGTGGTCTTGCCGAGCACTTCGGGGGTGCCGCCATTGACGATCTTGTAAGCGAGACCTTCCGCAATGGCGGTCTTGCCGACACCGGGGTCGCCCACCAGAAGCGGATTGTTCTTGCGGCGGCGGCAGAGCACCTGGATACAGCGCTCGACTTCGTGCGCGCGCCCGATCAGGGGATCGACATCCCCGGTGCGCGCCTTGGCATTCAGATCAACGCAGTACTTGGCCAGAGCGGAGTCCTTTTCCTCGCCGCCGGTGGCGGCCTGCGCCTCTTCCTCGATTTCGGCCCCTTGAACCGGGCGGGCCTCACCGAATGCCGGATCCTTGGCGACACCGTGGGCGATGAAATTGACCGCGTCATAGCGGGTCATGTCCTGTTCCTGGAGGAAATAGGCCGCGTTCGATTCGCGTTCGGCGAAGATTGCGACAAGCACATTGGCGCCCGTCACCTCTGTTCGCCCAGAGCTTTGGACATGGATCGCGGCGCGTTGAATCACGCGCTGGAACGCGGCGGTGGGCACTGCTTCGGAGCCTTCGATCTCGGTGATCAGGTTCGACAGATCCTCGTCGATGAACTCGACCACGGTCTGGCGGAGTTGCTCGACATCAACCGAACAGGCCTGCATCACGCGGGCCGCGTCGGGTTCGTCGATCAGGGCCAGAAGCAAATGTTCCAGCGTTGCGAATTCGTGCCGGCGGGCGTTTGCGAGCGCGAGGGCGCTGTGTATTGCCTGCTCCAGGGTTGTCGAGAATGAAGGCATGTTGTCCCCATGCTCCTTTAACTGCGTCACCGGGGAAGGCCCCTTGGTGACTGTGGCCTCATGGTCTTAAAGTTTGGTCGATTGTGGCTGAGCTTCAAGGGTTTTCTTGAAGAAACTTATCACATTTCCTACAGCTGCCCGATAAAAACGTGATTTACAGGTGAATTCGCGGTTTGCGGACCCGCAAAAAGTTAACGCCTCCGGAGGCACCCGATCCGGGGGGTGACATCCGGCTGCCTTCCGGCTGCCACCCGGCTGCCGGGGAAAACGCCCTCGCATGGGGCGGCAAAAGGTTAACGCGGCGTGCGGAAACGGGCCGGGTTCAGGCCCGATCCGCGCTGATGCGGGTTCTGGCATAGGCGATGAAGGGGTCGAAGCTGTCCGGGTTGGCCATCGAATCGCGGTTCACCACCTTGTCCGGGTCACCGCCCAGCAGAAGCTTTTTCACCGGCACTTCGAGCTTCTTGCCCGAGAGCGTGCGCGGCACCTCGGCGATCTCGACGATGTCGTCGGGCAGGAACCGTGCCGAGACCTGGCGTCGGATCGCGGCGCGGATGCGTTCGCGCATCGCGTCGTCGAGCGCGTGGCCTTCTTTCATCACGACGAAGAGTGGCATGAAGCTTTCGCGGCCGAGGAATTCGAGATCGACAACGAGGCTGTCCATCACTTCATCCAGCCCCTCGACCGCGCGGTAGATCTCGCTCGATCCTAGGCGCAGGCCGCGGCGGTTGATCGTCGCATCCGAGCGGCCATAGATGATCGACCCGCCCTCGGGCGTGAACATGATCCAGTCGCCATGCCGCCAGACGCCGGGATAGGTGTCGAAATAACTTTCATGGAGGCGGCTGCCGTCCTCGTCGCCCCAGAACATGAGCGGCATCGAGGGCAGGGGTTCGGTACAGACCAGTTCGCCCACCTCGCCGATCACCTCGCGTCCGTCCTCGTCGAAGGCGCGCACCGCGTTGCCGAGCGCGCGGCATTGCATTTCACCGGCGCGCACCGGCAGCATCGGGTTGCCCAGGACGAAGGCCCCGGCAAGGTCGGTGCCCCCCGAGATCGGCGCCAGCCAGACATCGGGTTTCACATGCGCATAGATCCAGTCATAGCCTTCGTGGCTGAGCGGTGAGCCGGTCGAGCCGAGCGAGCGCAAGGCCGAGAGGTCAAGTTCGGCGCCCGGGCGCACATCCGCCTTGCGGCAGCCGTCGAAGAACGCGGCACCCGCGCCGAAATAGGTGAGCCTTTCGCGCGCCACCATGCGCCAGACTTCGAGCATGTCGGGATGGTTGGGCGCCCCGTCAAAAAGTGCGACGGCGGCCCCCTGGCCCAGCGCGGACCATTGCGCGTTCCACATGATCCAGCCCGAGGAGGTCAGCCAGCAGAACCGGTCATCGGGGCCGAGATCCTGGTGCAGTGATTGCTTGGTCCCTTCGAGAAGCACGCCGCCATGGCCATGCACGATGGGTTTGGGATTGCCGGTCGTGCCCGAGGAATAGACGATCCAGAGGGGATGCGAGAACGGCACCATGTCGATCTGCGGGGCGGCCTTGTCCGCGGTAAAATCGGCCCATGGTGTCCAGCCTTCGGGGGCCGGGCCGAGGGTCGGGACGATCACCTTTTGCACGAGGCCAGGCAGGTCGGCGGCGATCTCGTCGAGCAGGGCGCGGCGGTCGATCTGTTTTCCCGCATTGACATAGCCATCCTGCGCGATGAGCAGTTTCGGGTCGATCTGGCGGAACCGGTCGAGGATCGCGACCTGGCCCATGTCGGGCGCGCAGAGCGACCAGATCGCGCCCATGCCGGCCGCTGCGAGGAACGAGACCAGCGCCTCGGGGCTGTTGGGCAGGACGGCGACGACCCGGTCGCCGTGCTTGACCCCGGCGGCGCGCAGCCCGGCCTGCGCCGCGCCGACGCGGGCCTTCAATTCGCCCCAGCTCAACTCCTGTCGCCCGAAGGTTTCGGATTGCAGGATGATCGCCACGTCATCGGGGCGGGTCTCGGCGGGTCTGAGAATCTGGGCGGCGAAATTGGTGGTCGCGCCGGGGAACCAGTCGGCGCCGGGCATCTTGCGTTCGGGCAGGACTTCGGACCAGCCCGAGATCGGCAGGTCGCAGAATTCGATGATCGAGGTCCAGAAGGCCTCGATCTCGCGGACCGACCATTCCCAGAGTGCGTTGTAGTCGGGAAAGGTGAGACCGCGCTCGGCCGCAAGCCAGCGCATGTATTGCGCGATGCGCGCGTTCTCGATGCGGTCTGCGTCGGGTGTCCAGAGAATCGGGTTCTCGTCTGCCATGTCTTTCATCCTCCCGCTTTGCGGTCAGTTTCCATGTGGCGGGGGGTAAGGCAAGGGTGATGACGGAACGTCATGATCGTGACGAGCCCGAAGAGCGGATTGTGTTTGATCGCATACGCCCTGCCCGGAACAGCGGCGTAGCCGCCCGAGCCGCACACCATTGCCCGGCAGGCGATTTTTCGCAGAAAAATCTGCCGAGAGGGGGCTGCCCCCCGGCCGGGTGCTTTCGACGGGTGGCGTGCCGGTCTGGGCGGGGGATGATGCTGCAAGATAAACTGCGCGACGCTGATGATGTGAGCACCCGACCGCGGCCGTGTGCTGCCCTATCGTCCGGCATTGAATCCCCACCCTAGCGGAAAAGCTGTCCCCGGGCGCGGATGATGGCGTGAAGCACGGTGGCGAGATAGGCGAGCGCAATGACCACGAGGATATACCACGGGCGTGTGAAGCTGAGACCAATCAGGATCACGGTGGCAAAGAGGAACACGGCGACGAGGCGCCGCGGCACCTTGACCGTCCTGGGCGACAGGGTCTTGAGTTTGGAGATCATGAGCACGCCGACCAGCGCCATCCAGATCGCAACCAGATACGGTGCATCCCCCGGTGCGGTCAGCCCGGCCAGGGTGAGAAACACCGGCAAGAGCCCCAGAAAGGCCCCGGCAGGGGCGGGGACGCCGATGAAATGGCGCTTGGCCTCCCGCGTGGTGTCAGCGGCGCCCGACATCACGTTGAAGCGGGCCAGCCGCAGACAGGTGGCCGCGGCGAAAAGCAGGGCGAAGATCCAGCCGATGCCTCCGACCGGGGTGAGGTGGATCTGGTAGATCAGTATGGCGGGGGCGATGCCGAAACACAGAAAATCCGACAGCGAGTCGAGCTGTGCGCCCATGGCGGATTCGGCGCGCAGGCGCCGCGCGAGCAACCCGTCGAGCCCGTCGGCCAGCCCGGCCAGCAGGATCAGCAGAACGGCCGCGGAAAACCGGCCCTCGATCGCGAAACGGATCGCGGTGAGACCGAAACTCATCCCGATCAGTGTGACCATGTTGGGCATCAGCAGCATGAGCGAGACCGGTTGCGGCTCGACCGGATGGTCGGCGGGCGCGCGGTCCTTGGGGTCGGCCATGATCTAGCCTTCGTCCTGCGTGCCCGTGAGATCGGCGATCACGGTTTCGCCGGCGACCATGGTCTGGCCGATGCGCACCAGCGGTGTGGCGCCTTCGGGCAGGTAGATATCGAGCCGCGAGCCGAAGCGGATGAGGCCGAAGCGTTCGCCGCGCGCCAGTTCCTGTCCCTCTTCGGCCCAGCACAGGATGCGCCGGGCGACCAGCCCCGCGATCTGCACCACGCCATAGCGTGTGCCGTCGGGCAGGTCGACGGCGAGGCCGTTGCGTTCGTTGTCGGCCGATGCCTTGTCGAGCGAGGCGTTGAGGAACTTGCCGGGACGGTAGGCAACGTGCGCGATCCGGCCGGCGGCAGGCAGACGGTTCACGTGGCAGTTGAAGACCGACATGAAGACCGAGACCCGCGTCATCGCGGCCTCGCCCAGGCCCAGCTCGGCGGGCGGCACGGCCGGTTCGAGCAGCGAGACCACGCCGTCGGCGGGCGACACCATGACGCCGGGGCGGGTGGGCGTGACGCGGGGCGGGTCGCGAAAGAAGTAGTAAACCCAGACGGTCAGGCCAAGCGCGATCCAGCCCAGTGGCGCCCAGAGCCAGAACAGCACGAGCGTCGCCGCCGCGGCGATGGCGACGAAGCGTCGGCCCTCGGGATGCATGGGTTTGACAAAGGTGGACAGCATCGAAACAGACATGGGCGTTCCCCCGTTTTCCGCGTCGCCCCGTCATAGTGATCGGGGCGGCATATGCAATCCAAACCTGCCGGGGAGACCGGTTCGCGCGCGGCACCGCCTGTGATGGCGATGCCGCGGCGGAGACGCTCAGTCGAGGACGGCGGCGACCGCGCGGGCGGTCTTGGCCACGACCTCGTCGGCCTCGTCGCGGGTGAGGCAGAAGGGCGGGGCGAAGCCGAGGATGTCGCCCTGTGGCATGGCGCGTCCGATCACGCCCTCTTCGAGCAGGGCGGCGGCGACGCGGGGGCCGACCTTGTCGGCGGGGTCGAAGAACTCGCGCGTGTCGCGGTCCTTGACGAATTCGACGGCACAGATCATGCCCTCGCCGCGGATGTCGCCGACATGGGCGTGTGCGCCCAGCGCGTCCTTCATGGCGGCGTTGAGATAGGCGCCGGTTTCGCCCGCGTTCTCAACGAGGTTCAACTCGTCGATCAGCTTGAGGTTGGCGACGCCCGCCGCAGCGCCGATCGGGTGGGCGGAATAGGTCCAGCCGTGGCCGATGGGCCCGAGCATGTCAGTGCCCTGTTCCAGAACCTTCCAGACATTTTCGGACACGATCGACCCCGAGAGCGGCGCATAGGCCGAGGTGAGGCCCTTGGCGATGGTGATGATGTCGGGTTCGATCCCGTAATGGGTCGAGCCGAACATGGTGCCCAGACGGCCAAAGCCGGTCACGACCTCGTCGGCGATGAGCAGGATGTCGTGCTTTTTCAGCACCTTCTGGATCGCCTCCCAGTAGCCGGCGGGCGGGGGCACGATGCCGCCCGTCCCGAGGAGCGGCTCGCCGATGAAGGCGGCGATGGTATCGGCACCTTCGCGTTCGATCAGCGCCTCGAGTTCGGCGGCGCAATGGGCGGTGAAATCGGCCTCGCTCATCGAAAGGTCGTCGCGGTGGTAGTAATAGGGCGCGTCGGTGTGGATTACCTGAGCGAGCGGCAGGTCGAATTTCTTGTGGAAAAGCTCAAGCCCGGTGAGCGAGCCGGTGATCAGCCCCGAGCCGTGATAGCCGCGCCAGCGCGAGATGATCTTTTTCTTCTCGGGGCGGTTCAGGACATTGTTGTAATACCACACCAGCTTGACATTGGTTTCATTGGCGTCCGAGCCGCCAAGCCCGAAATAGACCTTGGACATGTTGGCGGGCGCGCGGTCCAGGATCATCTTGGACAGCGTGATCGACGCCTCGGTGCCGTGGCCGACATAGGCGTGGTAATAGGCCAGTTCGCGGGCCTGATCGGCAATCGCTTCGGCGATCTCCGGGCGGCCATAGCCGACGTTGACGCAGTAGAGACCGGCAAAGGCATCGAGCAGGCGATTGCCCTCGCGATCGGTGATGTGACAGCCCGAGCCGCCGGTGATCACCCGTTGCGGGGCGTTGCCACGGGCAAACTCGGCCAGGTGGGTCGAGGGGTGAAAGAAGTTGTCACGGTCCCATTGTTCGAGTTGATCGTTCTTCAGCATTGTTCCGGTCCTTCTCCTGATCTGCCCCGACGCATTACCGCGAAAATTCGGGGCGGGGTTTTCGATGTCATGCCCAGTCGCGGCAGACGTACTTGATTTCCATGAATTCCTCCATGCCGCGGCGGGCCCCTTCGCGGCCCATGCCAGATTGCTTGGTACCGCCGAACGGGATCGGGGCGCCGGTGACCTTGGTGCGGTTGACCGCGACCATGCCGAATTGCAACGCGCGGCTGACCCGGTAGATGCGGCGCGGGTCGAGCGAGTGGACATAGGCGACGAGGCCGTATTCGCTGTCATTGGCGCGGGCGATGACCTCGTCCTCGGACTCGAAAGGCGTGATCGGGGCCACCGGGCCGAAGGTTTCCTCGCGCATGATCAACGCGGTGTCGGGCACGTCGGTCAGCACCGTGGGTTCATAGAAGAGCGGGCCGAGATCATGTCGCTTGCCGCCACAGGCCAGTTTCGCGCCCTTTTCCAGCGCGTCGGCCACGTGTTCTTCCTGCTTGGCCACGGCCTTCTCGTTCATCAGCGGGCCGATATCGGGATCGTCCATGCCGGTGCCGATTCTGAGCGCCTTTGTCGCCTCGGTGAAGCGGCGGCAGAATTCGTCATAGATCGGGCGTTCGACATAGATGCGGTTGGCGCCAAGACAATCCTGCCCGGAGGTGGCGAATTTCGCCATGAGGGTTTCGGCCACCGCCTCGTCGAGATCGGCACCCTTGAAGACGATCACGGGGGCGTGGCCACCGAGTTCGAGCACCAGTTTCTTGACCGTCTCGGCAGAGGCGCGATAGAGCAGGCGGCCGATCTCGGTCGAGCCGGTGAAGGAGAGCGCGCGCACCCGCGCATCCGCAGTCCAGGGGGTCACGACGTCGGACGCGTTGCCGGTCACCACGTTGAAGACGCCCGCCGGCAGTCCCGCGCGTTCGGCCAGTTCGGCCAGCGCCAGCGCGGAATAGGGGGTCTCCGACGAGGGATGCGCCAGCACGGTGCAGCCCGCCGCCAGCGCCGCCGCGGCCTTGCGGGTGAGCATGGCGGAGGGGAAGTTCCAGGGTGTGACGAGGGCCACCACGCCCACCGGTTCGAGCCAGAGCTCGACCTCGGCATCGTGCAGGTGGCTGGTGACGCCCTCGATATTTGGGCGCTTGGCCTCTTCGGCATAAAACTCAACGAAACTCGCGGCATAGTCGATCTCGCCACGTGCTTCGGAAAGTGGCTTGCCCTGTTCGAGGACCATGATGCGGGCGAGGTCTTCGCGGTTCTCGATCATCAGATCAAACCAGCGCCTGAGTATCGTCGAGCGATCCTGCGGCAAGAGCGCGGACCAGGCGGGAAAGGCGTCCTGCGCCACGTCGACGGCATGGGCGGACTCCTCGCCCGAGAGGCGGGCGATGTCGCCAAGTGCGCTGCCGTCGGCGGGGTTGGTCACGCCAAGCGTGGCGCCGTCCTGTGCGGCGGTCCACTTGCCACCGATATAGGAGAATGCCCGCACGAGGCGTTTGTCGGTGATGTCGGGATGCAACGAGATTGCTGTGGTGTCCATGATGGGCCTCCTTTCGGGGCTATTCTGGACCGGATCGGGGGGCGGGCGAGTCTGAATTGGGGCGCCGGAAAAGACGATCCAACTGTTGGGAAGGGTCTGGGCAGGCGATCCGTCTGGCGGATTTTCCTGAATGATTTCAATCGAGAAGCACGTCAAAGGGGGGTGGGGTCGGGCCCTTGACGGGTTTGGTGACAATGTAGCTGTAGTAGCGGGCGAGGCCGATGCGGCGGTCGAGCAGGTCGTCGATCAGGCGCTGGTAGCTGTCGATGTCGCGGGTGACGATCTGGAGGAGGTAGTCATAGCCGCCGCCAAGTGCCCAGCAGCCGGTCACCTCGTCCTGGCGCTGGATCGCGTCCTCGAAGATGCGGAAGGTCGCCGCGGTGTGGTCGGCGAGTTCCGCGGCGACGAAAACGGTGACATGGGCGGCGAGTTTCTTCAAGGCGATTTCGGCCCTGTAACCCGTTATGAAACCGGCCTTTTCCAGCTTCTTGAGGCGTTCCCAACAGGGCGTGGGCGACAGGCCCACGCGCTCGGCCAGCGCCGCCTTGGTCATGCGGCCCTCGGTCGAGAGGGTCTTGAGAATGGCAAGGTCGCGTTGGTCAAGGGGCGTCATGCGCGGTGGGGTCCATCGTTGCGGTGAGCGGTTGGCGAAGGGTAGTGCGCGGGCGGGCCGGGGTAAACCGTGAAGCGGCTGTACGGGCACCGTTCGCAAGGGTTAACGGCCGCCGGAATGCGCGAAACCGGGGGGTGATCTTCGGCTGCTGCGCGGCTGCCGGGCGTGCACCGCCGCAGCGCGGCGAAACCGCTGCCGGAAAGGGTTAACCATG
This sequence comes from Rhodobacteraceae bacterium HLUCCO07, assembly GCA_001314705.1. Taxonomy (GTDB): domain Bacteria; phylum Pseudomonadota; class Alphaproteobacteria; order Rhodobacterales; family Rhodobacteraceae; genus Aquicoccus. The sequence goes on along the minus strand of LJSU01000024.1, from coordinate 206,975 downwards.
CGCGCGCCGGGCGCCGGTCCGAAACGCAACCGGCGCCGGAGATTTCCCCGGCGCCGGTCGTCTGTGTCGCGTTTTCGTGTGTCGTGCGTCAGCCGAACTCGCGCATGTCGCCCACGAGGATGCCGGTCATCGAGACGTCGTTCTCGAAATCGGGCAGGGCCGCGAGGGCGGCGGCGTCGACATCGACATTGCCGGCGTCGATGCCGCTCATGTCGGCATCGGAGTTCACGAAAACCCAGCGCGGCGCGTCGTCCGCCTCGAGCCCGACGGCGAGGCGCAGCATGTCGAGCGCGTCGTCCGACGTGACCTCGCCGTTGCCGTCGAAATCGGCGGCGATGAAATCCTCTCCCGCCGCCGGTCCCCAGCTCGGGTCGAGGCCCACCGCGAGGCGCAGTGCCTCGAGCGCGCCCGGTGACGTGGGGGTCTCGCCGTGCTCGGTCGGGTCATAGGGCAGATCTGTCTCGATCCGGCCCTCGGCCGTTTCCAGGCCGGTGAAGGAGAAGGCCCCCGCCGCACCGCCGGGGGTGCCGCTCCATTCCGGGCCGCCCTCGTCGGCGCGGAAGGTGACCTCCTCCACGTCGAGCGGATTGCCCCCGCGGTCCTGGACTTGCAGCGCCATGTCGGGCGGCGTGCCGATGCGCACATTCTCACCCGCGTTGGACACCAGCAGCCCGATATCCGTCACGTCGCCCTCGAAGGTCATCGAGAAGTCCTGCGTGCCGTCGCCGGTGGTGTCGAAGCTCAGCGTCGTGTCGGTGCCGTCGAAATCCAGCGTCGGTTCGTCGCGCATCCGGGTGAAGCGGACGAGAACCCGGTCGTCGGCACTCATGTCGGTGACGGTGTCGCCATCGAGCGCGTCGCCGGGGCCGGTGATGATGTCGGACCCTGCGCCGGTGGTGATGACGTCAGCGTCTGCGCCGGGGCTGATGACGTCATCGCCCGCGCCGCCTTCGATCGTGTCGGCACCGGTTCCGCCGAAGAGCGCGTCATCGTCATCCCCGCCAAGGAGCGAGTCGTCGCCGGCACCGCCGTCGAGCGTGTCGTTGCCACCCAGGCCCTCGATCGTGTCATTGCCGCCCAAGCCGAGGATCACATCGTCATCCTCCGTCCCGACGAGCGAGTCGTCGCCCGAGGTGCCGGTTTCGGTCACCTCGCCTTCGATCGCGGCGCGCCCTGCGCGCACGGCGTCGGCCACGTCGGAACTGTCGCTGCTGGTCGAGACGACGACACCTTCGCTGCCCATGTCGGCCAGTGCCTCTTCGTATTCCGATTCAGTGAAGGAGGAAGAGGTGCCGATGATCGGCACGGCGCCGAAATCGCGCAGCGCATCGCCCACGGCCCCGAGCAGGAGGTCGTCGGTCGGGAGCGGTTCCTCGTTGCCGGTGTCATAGCCGGGGTCGTCGGGATCGCGCGGATCGGGTTCGGTCTCGACCGCGTCGGGATCGCCCTCGACCAGTGAATCCATGCCGTCTTCATCCGCGCTTGCGCTGCCGGACAGCGTGCCGTCACCTTCGACGTCGATATCCTCGCCGTCGAGGAAGGCCTGGATGTTGCTTTCGTCAAGGCCGTAATCGGAGGCATCATGCGCGGACGCGTCGGTGGCCATGTAGATCATGCGCGAAGAGTCCTCGCGCAGATCCAGCCCGTCGCCGCGCGCGGCGCGGTAGAGGCCGACCCATTGCGCCTCGGGAAAGTCGCCGCCTGAGCGAACGCTGAGTCCGTCGAGCGTCGATTCGAATTCCGTGACATCGGAGGTCGATTCCAGGTGAGCCTTGTAGAGGTAGTCCTCCGGGCCACCCCAGGGGCTTTCCGGCTTGTCGATGAAGGAGGCGATGGAGAATTGCACGTCGGGGTTCTCGTCGCGCAGGTCCGCGGCGATCTGCTTGGCCGAGGCCACGAAGTTGTCGAGGTCGTTCCCGAACGAGCTCGAGAGGTCTACCAGGAAGATGAAATCGAGCGGTGGGCATTCGGGGTCTTCCTCGCCCAGAAGGTCGATCGTGGCGTCGGAGAATTTCGCCTCTTCGACCCCGACGAGGGTGTTGACCCCCTCGCTGCCCGTGCCGTCGAGATGCGAGATCGTCACCACGTCGTCATCGTCGCGGTCGATCGTGTAGGCCGAGCAGGGGCCCGAGAAATAGGCGATGTCGTGACCTTCGCCGCCGTCGAGGCTATCGTTGCCAGCGCCGCCGATCAGCTCGTCATCGCCGTCGCCACCGGTCAGCGTGTCGTCGCCCGCCCCGCCGGCGAGCATGTCGTCGCCGTCATTGCCGACGAGTTCGTTATCGGCGTTGTTGCCGATCAGCATGTCGTTGCCCGAGCCGCCGGTTGCGTTCTCGATCTCCACGCCGTTGGCGATGGTATAGCCGCCAAGCTGGGTGCCGGTGCCATCGGAAATCGTCGAGACGTAGCCGCCGGCGTGATAGTCGGGATCGACGAGTTCGTTGCGCGGCTGGCTGGTGGAGCCGTCGCCATGGTCGTCCTTCATGTCGCCGAAGGCATCGGTCTTGCGGATCATCTTGAGGATGTCCGCGTCGGCGCTGCGCGCCTCCTGAACGAGCGAGGCGTCCTGAAGGTTGATATAGGCGTTGTTGCTGCCGGAATAGTCGATCTCGTCGGTGCCGCCGGTATCCCAGATCGAGTAGAAGGCCCGGCCGATGGAGACGGAGCCGTCAGTGCCGTCGAGATCGCGCGCGGTGCTGCGCTCGTCGGTAAGGGTATAGGTGGTGTCGCCGGTATGGGCATCCGGGGCGCCATAGACGTCCTGAAGCGCCGCGATGTCGAGCGCGCCCAGCGTGACGTTGTTGCCGAAATTATCGAAGACCTGGGTGTCAATGCCGCCGATCTCGTAGGACATCACGGTGTAGCGGGCGTTGTCGGCCTTGTTGTCGGTGGATACAGCGTCCCCGTTCGTCCAGGCGGTGGTGCCGGAATCGTCGTTGTGCGGGTGGCTCAGCCCCAGCCCGTGGCCCAGTTCGTGCAGGATCACGAAATCGGCAAAGCTGCCGCCACCGGTCTCGGCCTCTTCGTCCCAGCCGGCGTTGCCCATCCGGTTGGTCAGGAACGACTGGTAATCATCGGTCTCGCCGGGTTTGAGGATGCTTCCGGGGCCGTTCATCCAGGCCACGACGCCATCGGTGTCGGGATAGCCGCCGGAAAAGACGATATCGGCGGTGTCGATCCCGCTATCTTCGCTGAAGTCGAGCCCGGTGGCGAGCGAGATGTGATAGAGCGCGTTGTCGATCGCGTCGTTCCAGGCCGGGGCCGTGGTGTCGTTGATCGGCTCATGCGCGTTTCCGGCGCCGGGTTCTTCTTCGTACTTTTCCTCGTAGATCTCGTCGATCCGGTCGGAATCACCGGCCTCGGCGATCCAGTAGGTCAGATTTCCCGTGTCCCACTGGTTGGTGCGCTGAAGGCCCGCCAGCAAGGTGTTGGTGTTCGCGTCAACTGTTCTGGAGCCAGCCATATTGTCCCCCTCTCATGTATTTTAATCAATCAAGTTTCATTCTTTGGCGCACCGTCATTCGTTCGGGCGCGATCTGTCAACTCCGTTCGGACCAGTTTCGTGGCCCAGCCGGCAGTTTTTGCCGGGTTCACCGGGCATGGGTCCGTCTCGCTCACCGGCTCGGCGGTGAAGAGCTGCCCGGCATGTTCGCCCGCGTCGGCGCCGAGGCGCCCGGCCAGGGCGGGCCGGATCACGCGCCCGTCCTCGGGCAGGCCGACGAGCACAAGGCTCTCGACCTGGCTCTCCGCGGGCATGCGGACCAGGTATTGCACCTGCGTCGGCGCGATGACGATGGCATCGGGATCGTCGGGCGTCTCGACCGGACGCAGCAGGCGCCAGCGCGCGTCCTGGCCCTTGAAGCGGTCGGACTCGTCGCGGGCCTCACCCGGGTCCATGCCTTGCATGGCCGTTTCGAAATCCTCGCGGTCGAGCCTGCCGAACAGGAGGATGGCCTGGCGGCGCAGATCCTCGGATTCGTCGAAGCTGGCCTCCGGCGCGAACACATGCACCTTCATCTGGCAGGGCGACGCATCGCCACCCGCAGGTAACAAGTCTTCCTGTGCACCCGCGCCCATGACAGCCACCCCGCAAACCACCGCGACAGCAATGGAATACATCCAGATCGGTTTCATTCGGCCCTCCCGGCACATCACGGATCGATCAAATACTGGGCGATCCGCGGAAAATCTGTGCGATCGTTATCCGCCGATAAAACGCAGTCTGGCGCGCGTGCACGATTCTGTCAACGAACCCATTCTACTGTGGATCAGGGTCCGGGCCGGTTTTCGCTTTGATCTGTTTGGTTTTTTCCCTGCCACGCGCTTTGATGGGCGTTTGTCCGGGTCATCTGGGGGCTCGGCGCGCCGCGCGGGGCTGGTCTTGACGACCCGGCGTGGCACCACCGCGCCCGCACCCGATCCGCGCACAGGCGATCTGCGCGGATTGCGGTTTCATTTATCTTCTGGGCATATTATCTAGGTGTGACAACAGCGAACAGGATGGATCATGCGCCGCCCAGTCGTCGGAATCATAGGTAATCAGCATCTGATCAACGACACCTACGAGGTGCATGCCGGCGGGTCGATGAATTCGGATGCGGTTGCCAACGTGTCCGACTGCCTGCCGCTGCTGATCCCGGCCGACCCGCGTTTCGTGAGCGTCGACGAGTTGCTGGAGGTGTGCGACGGCTTCCTGCTCACAGGGGGGCGGCCGAATGTCCACCCGGAGGAATACGGCGAGACGCCGACCCCGGCGCATGGCGATTTCGACCGCTGCCGCGATGCGATCACCCTGCCGCTGGTGCGCAAATGCACCCAGCGGGGACAGCCGTTCTTCGGGGTCTGCCGCGGGTTCCAGGAAGTGGCGGTGGCCTTTGGATCGACCCTGCATCCCGAGATCCGCGACCTGCCGGGGCGCGACAATCACCGGATGCCGCCCGATGGCACGCTGGAAGAGAAATTCGCCCTGCGCCACACGGTGACCTTCAGCGAGGGCGGCGTGTTCCACCGGTTGCTGGGCGCGCGCGAGGTAATGACCAACACGCTGCACGGCCAGGGCATCTGCCACCCGGGCGAGCGGGTCGTGGTCGAGGGATACGCCCCCGACGGCACGCCCGAGGCGCTTCATATCCGCGATGCGCCGGGCTTTACCCTGTCGGTGCAGTGGCACCCCGAATGGAACGCGGCCAACGACCCGGTGTCACGGCCGCTCTTCACGGCCTTTGGCGATGCGGTGCGCGCCTGGGCCGAGGAGCGCCGGGCGACGCCGATGCTCAGATCGGCCTGAAGGCGGCGCTTCGTCATTTCCGACAGACCGGTGAATGGCAATTGCCGTGGCCGGCCATGTCTGCGCCCGGGCCTCTCCCCTACATCCGCGCTTCGATCAGGTGGGGGCCCGGTTCGGTGAAGGCGCGGGCGAGTTCATCATGCAGGTCTTGCGCGTGTGAGACGCTGACACCCGGCACGCCGTAGGTGCGGGCCTGGGCGACCCACTCGATGGGGGGATTGTCGAGGCTCATCAGCGGGTCGGAGTGCTCATCCGGCTCGCCCGCGCCGATGCGCGACATCTCGGTGGCGAGGATGCGGTAGCGCCGGTTCGAAAGGATCACCACGGTCACGTTCATGCCCGCGCGCGCCATGGTCCAGAGCGCCTGGGGCGTGTAGCTGGCCGAGCCGTCGCCGACCACGGCCAGAACGGGCCGGTCGGGGCAGGCGGCGGCCGCGCCCACGGCCACGGGCATGGAATAGCCGATCGAGCCGCCGCGGTTGTTGAGCCAGTCATGCGCGGGCGATGCCGCGCAGGCCGGTTGCAGGTGCGGGCCGTTGGTGACGGATTCGTCGGCCACGATGGCGCCTTCGGGCAGGGCGTTGGCCACGGCGGCGCCGAGCGCCTCGGGCGTGATCGCGCCGCGGGGCAGGGGTGGCATCGCGGGGGCGGAGGCCGCGACGGGCTTGGCATCGAGATGATCGGCCAGTGCCGCGAGCGCCGCTTCGAGATCGCCCTCGGGCGGGGAGAGGCGCGTGACGGCGCAGCCCTCGGGCAAGAGTGCGCTGGGCCGTTCGGGGTAGGCGAAGAAGGCGACCGGTGCGCGGGCCCCGGCAAGGATGGCGTGGCGCGTATCGGCGAGCGCGTCGAGTGCCGCGTCGATCTGGAAGGGCACGCGGGCCAGTTCGGGCAGGCCCCCGCCGCGGGAAGTGCGGGCGGTCGCGGCTTCGGCGCGCAGCGTGGCGCCGGTTTTCGCGGCGATGGCGTGGCCCAGTTCGATGGCGCGGCGGGTGATGTGGGGGCTGCCCAGCAAAAGGAGCGCGCCGGGTTCCTGCAATGCCTTGGCCGCCGCGGCGACGGCGGCGGCATCGGGCGGCGTGGGCATGGGCGGGCTGGCGGGCGGCAGGTTCGAGGGCTGTGCCGCGCTCCAGGCGATGTCATTGGGCACGATCAGCGTGCCGACCCCGGTGGGCCCGGTCCGGATCTCGGCCAGCATCTCGGTCACGGCGGCGTCGATCCCGCCGGTGTCGCGCAGTGTGGTCACCGATTTGCTGACCGGGCGGGCGAGCCCTTCGATATCGGCGGTGAGCGGGGCGTCATGGGCGATGTGGTCCACCGCGTGTTCGCCGACGATGTTGATGATCGGCGAGGCGGCCTTGCGCGCGTTGTGCAGGTTGGCGATGCCGTTGGCGAGGCCGGGGCCGAGGTGCAGGAGCGTCGCGGCCGGCTTGCGGGCCATGCGGGCATAGCCGTCGGCGGCGCCGGTGGCGACGCCCTCGAAAAGGCACAGGTGGCAGGCGATGCCGAGGTCATGGGTGAAGGACGAAACGAGATGCATCTCGGTGGTGCCGGGATTGGCAAAGCATGTATCGACGCCGTTCCGGGCCAGAACCCGGGCCAGTATGTCCGCGCCTGTCTGTGCCATCTGCGTCGCTCCTTCATGCCGTTGTGTCCGGCGCCGAAGGTGGCAGCCGAACACGGGCAGCGCAAGCGGCGACGCTGCGTTCCGGGCGGGGCGAAATCAGATCCGGAAGAGCGGTTGCAGGACGCGCGGCATGAAGGCGTTGAACTTCAACGCGCCGTCGGTGGCGGCAAGGCAGATGCAGGGCGGGCCGTCGGCGGCGATCGGCGTGTGTTCGAGATCGGCATCGGCCACTTCGAGATCGCCGGGGCCGAAATGGCCGGTTTCATCCTCGAAGGCGCCTTGCAGGACCAGCGTCAGTTCGAGACCGTTATGCCCGTGATCCGGCACCGCCTGGCCGGGGGGGATCCACAACAGCCGCACCGAGCCTTCGGGGCCGTGGTCGATGATGCATTGCCGGTTGCCCATGCCCATCCGCTTCCATTTCGGCGGGTGGCCCTTGAGCGCCTCCATCACCGGGCCGGGATAGACCCCCTGGCGCGGTTGTGGCGTTGGCAGGTCGAAGGGCGCATCGAGTGCGTCCAGCACGCGGTCGCGCAGGGACTCGCTGATCTGTTCGGGCGTGGAGTCCTCGATGATGGCGCCCCCCGCGGCCTCATGCGCGGCGAGCCGCGCGCGGCATTCGTCACAGAGCGACACATGCGCGGCCACGACGAGCGCGAAGGGCTTGGGCAGGGTGCCCGCCGAATAGGCGATCAGGAGGTTGTCGGGTATGTGGTGAGTGATGCCGGTCATGGCGTACCTATGGTCTTGAGTTCGTGGCGCAGCCGTTCGAGGCCGAGGCGTATGCGCGATTTGATGGTTCCGAGCGGGAGGCCGGTTTCGGCCTGGATGTCGGTGTGGCTCAACTCGCCCAGGTAAGCCTTTTCGACCATTTCCCGCTGTGCCGGTTTCAGCTTGGCGAGCGCCTGTTTGAGCTTTTCGGTTTCCTGTTCCAACGCAAGTATCTGGCTCGCGTCCGGGGTTGTGTCTTCCTGCTGCACGATCTCTTCGGGCACGGGGCGACGTTCGCGGCGCAGGATGTCGATCTGCCGGTTGCGCGCGATCTGGTAGATCCAGCTTGACACCTGCGCGCGCTCGGGATCGAACTGGTGGGCCTTGTGCCAGACGGTCAACATCACGTCCTGCACGATGTCCTCGACCTGTGCGGATGGTGCGCCCGACCGTGCGACGACCCCCTTGAGACGCGGCGCGAAATGATCGAAGAGCTGGGCAAAGGCCCTGCGATCCCGGTCGTCGCGGATCGCGAGCATCCATTCGGTCTGGATCGAGTAATCTGACTTGCGCACCTGTGCCTGCTCTTTTCCTGACGTCATGCTGACGACAAGAGTATCGCAGGGCGCAGTGACCGCAAGCGGTCTGTGGTCATCAAGCATCATCATGCGCTATTTACGTGGTGTTTCGCGGCGTGGATCACTCCTTCTTGCGATTTCTTTGCATTGTTTTTTTGCGTCGCCGGTTTGATCCGATTGCCGGGGCCGGGCGTAGCCATGCCGTGTAAGAAAGAAGGGACCATCAATGTCGTTCGACGCCCCCCCGCAACAGCGCCTGCGCATCGCCATCGTGGGCGGTGGGATTTCGGGACTTGCCGCCGCGTATCGGCTGACACCGCGGCACGAGGTGACGCTCTTCGAGGCCGAGCCGCGCCTTGGCGGCCATGCACGCACCGTGGTGGCCGGTCGCAACGGGGATCAGCCGGTCGATACCGGGTTCATCGTGTTCAATTTCGTCAATTACCCGCATCTGACGGCCATGTTCCACGATCTCGGCGTGCCGATCGAGAAGAGCAACATGAGCTTTGGCGCGACGATCGACGACGGGCGGGTGGAATACGGCTTGAGCAGCCTTGGTGCGCTTTTCGCGCAGAAGGTCAACCTTGGGCGGCCGGGTTTCCTGGCCATGGTGCGCGACATCATGCGGTTCAACACGCGCGCCGAGGCGGCCGCGGATGACGGGCTTACGATTGACGAGCTGATGCGCGAGCTGCGCCTGGGCGACTGGTTCCGGCGCTATTACCTGATGCCGATCTGCGGGGCGATCTGGTCGACGCCGATGGAGCAGATCGGCAGCTTTCCCGCGGCGACGCTGGTGCGGTTCTTCAAGAACCACGCGCTGATGAACGTGACAGGACAGCACCAGTGGTGGACTGTCTCGGGCGGCAGCCGCGAATATGTCAGGCGGCTGGAGACGCGCCTTTCCAGCCTTGGGTGCGACCTGCGGCCGGGCACGCCGGTTCAGGCGGTCGAGCGGGACGGGCAGGGCGTGGTCATCCGCAGCGCGCGTCACGGAGCGGAGAGTTTCGACCAGGTGATCCTTGCCTGTCATTCCGACGACGCATTGCGCCTGCTGTCGCGCCCGACGGGTGAGGAGCGCGCGGCACTGTCGGACCTGACCTATCAGGACAATCATGCTATCCTGCATCGCGACGAGGCGCAGATGCCCAAGCGCAGGGCGTGCTGGTCCTCGTGGGTCTACAAGGCCGAGGATCACGATACGCGCCCCGCGATCGGCGTGACATACTGGATGAACCGCTTGCAGAACATCCCCGAAACCGACCCGCTTTTCATCTCGCTCAACCCGGCCCGAGCGGTGCGGGATGAGTGCATCTATGACGAGGTCACCTTCCGCCATCCGGTGTTCGACCAGGCCGCGCTGCGTGCGCAGGAGCGGCTGGGTGCGATCCAGGGGCAGAACCGCACCTGGTTTGCGGGCGCCTACCTGCGGCACGGGTTTCACGAGGACGGGTTTGCAACTGCCGTGCGGGTCGCGCGTGCGCTGGAACGGGTGACGGTTTGAGCCTGCGCGCCGAACATATCGCGGGCAGCACCACGCATGCGCGGCGCGGCAATATCCGCAACGCGTTTCGCTACGGGGTGGATTACGTCCTGATCGACCCAGAGGCGCAGGCCATCCCGCGCCTCTTCTCGCGCAACCGGTTCAACCTTTTTTCCGTGATGGACCGCCATCACGGCGGAGAGCGGGGCCGGGGCCGGGGGGTGCGCTGGGCGCGGGAAGTCCTGGCGCGGGCGGGGCTTGACCTGGACGGGGTGCAGATCCTGCTTCTGACGCAGCCGGGGTTCCTGGGATACGTGTTCAACCCGGTGAGTTTCTGGCTGGCGATGGAGGGCGGCGCCGTGCGCGCGGTCATTGCCGAGGTCAACAACACGTTCGGAGACCGCCACAGTTACCTTTGCCACCGCGACGGGTTCGCCCCGATCACGCGGGAGACGGAATTGACGTCGCGCAAGATCTTTCACGTCTCGCCGTTTCAGGACGTTGAGGGCGCCTATCGCTTCCGTTTCGACATCCGGGCGGACCGGATCGCCATCCGAATCCTGCATGAAAACGGCGCCGAGGGGGTCGTGGCGACGCTGCAGGGCGCGCGCAAACCCCTGACAGATCGGTCGATCCTGTGGGCCGCGCTGCGCCGGCCGTTCGGGGCGTTGCGCACGATCGCACTTATCCATTGGCAGGCGTTGCGCCTGAAACTCAAGGGCGCGCGCTATCGCAGCCGGCCCGCACCGCCGAGACAGGAGGTCAGCTGATGCTGTTCGTCACAAAACGTGTCAGACACGAATTCTTGGAAAGCTGCAGTCGCATCCGCAAGGGGAGCCTGCATCTCGTCACGCCCGAGGGCGAACACCATGATTTCGGCAACGGCGCCCCGCAGGCGGTGATGGAGTTGCACGATTGGAGCGTGGTCACGGCGATGGCGGTGCGTGGCGATATCGGGCTTGGCGAAGCCTATGTCGCGGGGCTTTGGGACACGCCGTCGATCGAGACGCTGGCGACGGTGGCGACGCTCAACCTCGACGAGTTGACGCGGTTCGCCTACCCGGGGTTCTGGAGCGGGCTGAAATTCCGTGCGGTGGATCGCATCCTGCGGGCGAATTCGCAAAAGGGCGCGGCGCGCAACATTCGGGCGCATTACGATGTCGGAAACGAGTTCTACCAGCTTTGGCTGGACGAGGGCATGACCTATTCCTCGGCGATGTTCGCACCGGGCGACAACGATCTGGAGCGCGCGCAGAACCGCAAATACGACCACGCGCTGGCCCGGATGAGCGAAGGCGAGCGGATACTGGAGATCGGTTGCGGCTGGGGCGGGTTTGCCGAGCGCGCGGCGGATCAGGGCCGCGATGTGACCGGCATCACCATCTCGCCCAGCCAGAAGGGGTTTGCCGATGCGCGGCTCGATGGGCGGGCGCGGATCGAGCTGCGCGATTACCGCGATACCGAAGGCAAGTTCGACAATATCGTGTCGATCGAGATGATCGAGGCGGTGGGCGAGCGTTACTGGCCCAGCTATTTCGCAACGCTCAAGGCGCGGCTGGCCGAGGGCGGGCGCGCGGTGGTGCAGGCGATCACGGTGCCGGACGCGTATTTCCCCAAGTATCGCAAGGGCACCGACTACATCCGCCACTATACCTTTCCGGGGGGCATGTTGCTGTCGGACAGCGTGATCGCCGAGCAGGCGCGCCGCGCGGGGTTGATCGTGCGCGACAGCCTGGCCTTTGGCGAGGATTACGCGCGCACCTGCCGGACATGGGCCGAGCGCCTGGTGGCGGCCAGCCCGCGGATCGAGGCGCTGGGCTATGACCGGGCCTTCATGCGCAACTGGCAGTATTACCTCGAAATCTGCGCGTCGAGTTTCGCGCTGGCCCAGACCGACGTGGTGCAGGTGGAACTCGTCCATGCGTGAACTGGCGGCACTTCTTGTCATGGTTTCCCTGCTGATGCCGGGACAGGGGCAGGCACGCACCGATATTGTCGCGGCAGGTATCGACGGGGCGCAGAACCTCGGTCGTGTGACCGTGCGCTGGTTCGGTGTGCCGCTTTATGACGCTGCGCTTTACATCGAGGGTGGAGAGCGGTTTTCGTGGCAGGTGCCGATGGCGCTCGAACTGGCGTATCGGCGCGAGATCAGCGGTGGACGCCTTGTCGAGGCGACGGCGCGCGAGCTTGAACGCATCGAGGGGGCGCGGCGCGATCACCCGATCATCCTCGAAAAACTCGAAAGCTGTTTTCGCGATGTCGCCCAAGGGGACCGGTTCCTGGCCGTGGCGCAGGCCGGTGACAGGGTGGATTTCTGGTTCAACGGCGCGCGTGCCTGCGAGGTGCGGCACGAGAACCTGCGCAAACGGTTTCTGGGCATCTGGCTTTCGGATGATGCGCGCTCGGTCGCGCTGTCGCGCCGTCTCAGGGGCCAGTGATGAGCTATTGGCAGGTCAGTCTTTTCGCGATGCTGCTCGCGGCGGCTGGTTTGCCGCTCTATATCCATTTGCCGCGCTATGCGACGACGCAGATGGGGCTGGACCTGTCGACGGTCGGCGGAATCCTGATCGGGCTGCGGGTGGTGGATTTCGTGCAGGACCCGTTCCTTGGCCGGCTTATCGACCGTTTTCCCGGCGCGCGCGCGGGGTTTGCCGCGCTGGCGCTCGGGGCGATGGCGCTTGGCTTCGTGATGCTGTTCACCGTGGCGCCGCCGGTGGCGCCTGTCCTCTGGCTGGTGCTGTCGCTGGTCGTGGTGTTCACCGGCTTCAGCCTCGGCTCGATCCTGTTTTACGGTCAGAGCCTTGCACTGGCGGGGTCGCGCGAGGGGTTGATCGGGCTGGCGGGATGGCGCGAGGCGGGCACGCTTGCGGGGATCATCCTTGCGGCGATTGCGCCGGTGCTGCTGGCGCCCTTTGACGGGCGCGATGGCTATGCGCTTTTCGGGGGCGGGCTGGCCGTGGCGGCGGTGCTGGTCTGGACGGCGACCCGCGGGCTCTGGCGACCGGGCGATGCATCGCGGGGGCGCCTCGATTACGGGGCGCTTTGGTCGGCGGGCGGCGGGCGGCTCTTGCTGCTGGCCTTTGTCAACAGCCTGCCGGTGGCGATGACCTCGACGCTGTTTCTGTTCTTCGTCGAGGACCGGCTGATGCTGGGAGGGATGGCGGGGCCGTTCCTGATCCTGTTCTTCCTGGCCTCCGGGCTCTCAGTGCCGTTCTGGACCGTGGCGGCGCGTCGGCTGGGCACGCGGCGGGTGCTGCTTTTCTCGATGTCGCTGGCGATCCTGTCCTTTGGCGGGGCGGCGCTCTTGCCGCCGGGGGCGGTGGTGGGCTTTGCGCTCATCTGTGTCGGGTCGGGCGCTGCGCTGGGGGCCGACATGGTGATCCTGCCGGCCTTGTTCGCCGCCCTGACCGGCCGTGCGGGGCAGGTCGCGGGGCAGGCGTTCGGCCTGTGGTCGCTGGCGGGAAAGCTCGCGCTTGCGGTGGCGGCGGTGGCGCTTTTGCCGCTGCTCGACTGGAGCGGGTTCCAGCCCGGCGGGACGAACGATGCGCGGGGCCTTCTGACGCTCACGCTCGCTTATGCGGTGATCCCATGTCTTATCAAGCTCGTTGCGATCTGGATGGTCGCGCGGCTGTCTCAGGAAGTGGAAATGAGATGAAACTGACCCTGTTGCTCGTGATCGTGGTTCTGAGTGTTGCCCTGTGGCGGCCCGGTTTGGGGTTCAAGTCGCAACGCCCCGAGCATTACCGGGCCACCGGCCCCGCCTTCGACATTCGCGAACACCTGGCCGGGGACCTGATTTCCGAGGGCATGATCTATGGCCCGCGCGGTCAGGTCGTGTCACGCTTCGTGGCGGACATGAAGGGCACATGGGTCGGCAGCACCGGCACGCTGGCCGAGGACTTCCGCTATGCCGGCGGAGGCGAGCAAAGCCGCGAATGGCGCCTGACGCTGGGCGAGAACGGGACCTTTACCGCCGAGGCCGATGACATCATCGGGCAAGCCACTGGCGAGGTGAGCGGCGCGACGCTTTCCATGCGATACCGCATTCGCCTGCCCGAGGAGGGCGGCGGGCATGTGCTCGATGTCACGGACTGGCTTTACCTGATGGAGAACGGCACGATCCTCAACCGGTCGCAGATGCGCAAGTTCGGGATCAAGGTGGCAGAACTGGTTGCGACCATGCGACCGGCGGGAGAGTGACATGATCGCGGGGCGCACATTCTGGATCATCGGGGCGAGCGAAGGGCTGGGCCGGGCGCTGGCGCATGAATTGGACCAGGCTGGTGCGCGGCTTGTCCTGTCGGCGCGGTCGGCCGGTCGGCTTGACAGTCTTGCCGAAGAGATCGGCGGGACGGTGCGGGTCGTGCCGATGGATGTGACCGATCCGGCTTCGGTGCGCGATGCGGTGGCGGCGGCGGGCGAGGTGGACGGCATGATCTATTGCGCGGGGTTTTATGAACCGCTGGGCGTCGCGGAATGGAAGCCGGAGGCCGTCGAGGCGATGTGCGACGTGAATTTCATGGGGGCGGTGCGCGTGCTGGGGCAGGTGGCGCCCGCCATGGCGGCACGCGGGCGCGGGCATCTGGTGCTGATCGGGTCGCTCGCCGGGTTCACCGGGCTGCCCGGCGCGATCGGATACGGGGCGAGCAAGGCCGCGGTGATGCACCTGGCCGAGAACATGCAGGCCGATCTGCGCGGGACCGGCGTGCGGGTGCAACAGATCAACCCGGGCTTCATCCGCACGCGCCTGACCGACAAGAACGAGTTTGCCATGCCCATGATCATGGAGCCGGACGAGGCCGCGCGCCGCGTGGTGCACGCGATGAAGAGCGGGCGGTTCGCGACCTCTTTTCCGCGGGTTTTCTCGTGGCTGTTCCGGGCGGGGCGGTTCCTGCCCCGGTCACTTTTCCTGCGCCTTTTCTAGGCTTTACCCCGTCAGCTCGTGACGCGAGACAAGGTGGAAGCAGCCCTTGTCGTCCTCGCCGAAAAGGCAAAGCTCGCGCAGATGAAACGGCGCAGGCAGATGCGGGGCGAACGCGGTTTGCAATGTCTTTCGGACCGGCTCCACCATGTCGTCGGGCAGGGGGCCGGTCAGGGTGATGTGAAAGCGGAAGGCGTCGAAAACATACGGGTAACCCCACGTTTCGAGATAGCCCTGCTGTTTCGCGGAAAGGCGGGCCTTTCGGCGGCGGGCCAGTTCCACGTCGGTTGATGGTGCGCGGTGGTGATCGAGGCGGCGCACGGCCTCGCCCGCGACATGGGCAATCCCGGTCGGGTCGCCGCGCAGGGTGAGGGCGAGGAAACGGCCGATCCGCGAGACCTCCAGCCCCTCGGCGCTGGCCGGGGCGAGCGTGTTTGCCAGGGCGGCGAGATCGGCCTCGAGCGCGCGCGCGTCGCTTGTTTCGGCGATGCGGAAGGGTGGTTTGAGCGTGGCATGAAGGCCGTATTTGCGGGGCGTCGCGGTGAGTTCCGACGCGGGCAGGGGCAGGCCGGGCAGGTCGGGATGTGGGCGGGGGGCACCCGCCACCGCGTCCCAGCCCAGCCAGGATGCGCCGAAATCGGCGAGCGGGCCGGGTTCGGGCGCGAAATAGATGGCGTATCGGCGAAAGGCGGGCATCCGGTTACGCGGTCTTGAGCAATTCGGCCATGTGCCGCAGGGCGAGCATGTAGCCTTGCGTGCCGCAGCCGGCGATGACCGCATCGGCCCGAAGGCTGACATAGGAGTGATGGCGGAAGCTCTCGCGCTTGTGCACCTGGCTGATATGGACCTCGATCACCGGGCCGTCGAACATGTTGAGCGCGTCGAGGATGGCGACAGATGTATGCGTATAGGCCGCGGGGTTGATGATGAGGCCTGCCGCGACCTCGCGGGCGGCTTGGATCTGATCGACGATCCCGCCCTCGTGGTTCGACTGGAACAAGGCCACCTCCAGCCCCAGATCGCGGCCGAGCGCGATGCTGTCGGTCTCGATGTCGGCCAGCGTGCGCGCGCCGTAGATCCCGGGTTCGCGCTTGCCCAGGAGGTTGAGATTGGGGCCGTTGAGGATATGAACGGTGTGGTTCTCGGGGCGTGTCATGGGGGCATGTCCTTGGCTGGCGTGGCCCCTTATGGCCCTTCGGGGCAATCCGTGGCAAGTCGCCTGCCGGCGGTCTTTTTCCCGATGTGATCACCCCGCGTCAGTGCCCTTCGCGAAGCGCCGGCTGGTCGGCCTTGAACGCCTCGTCCACCGGAACCTGAATCGCATTGGCGAGCGCGTTGGTCTGGCTGGCCAGCCCGATCACCGCCAGAAGCTCGGCATACATCTCGTCCGACATGCCCTTGGCGCGGGCGCCGGCGGTGTGGGAATGGGCGCAATAGGCACAGGAATTGGCAGCGGAAACAGCGATGTAGATCATTTCCTTGGTCAGCGGATCGAGCGCGCCGGGGCCCATCACCTGCTTGACCCGTCCCCAGACCGCGGCCAGTTGTGCGGGGTCATGGGCGAGTGCGCGCCAGAAATTGTTGACATATTCAGTCTGCCGCGTGGCGCGGATGTCGTCGAAGACAGCGCGGGCCTCGGGGCTGAGATCGTCGTCGGAGAGCAGCGGCAGGGTCGACATCGTGAATTCCCTTCGATGGTTGAGACATGCCCGCCATAGGGGATCAAATCATGCCGCTTGTCAAAGGGGGCAAAAGCAAGCCGCCGCCGGAATCCCGGCGGCGGCAGGTTGTTCTGTTTGGGTAAAAGTCTTAGAAACCAAGACCTTCGTATTTCTTCTTGAACTTGGAGACGCGGCCGCCGGCGTCCATCAGGCGGGTGCCGCCCCCGGTCCAGGCCGGGTGCACGGACGGGTCCACGTCGAGCGAGAGCGTGTCGCCCTCGGCGCCCCAGGTGGAGCGCATCTTGACCACGGTGCCATCGGTCATCTTGACGTCGATGAAGTGGTAATCGGGGTGGATATCTTTTTTCATGCCGGGTCCCCTTGCGCTTTGGTCTTGGGCTTGTAGGTGCTGTCTTCGGCGATCCGGGCCGATTTGCCGCGGCGGGCGCGCAGGTAGTAGAGCTTGGCGCGGCGGACACGGCCGCGGCGGATCACCTGGATCGACTCGATATTGGTCGAATAGAGCGGGAACACGCGCTCCACGCCTTCACCAAAGGAAATCTTGCGGACGGTGAACGATCCGGCGATCCCGCCGCCATTCTTGCGGCTGATGCAGACGCCTTCGTAGTTCTGCACCCGGGTGCGGGTGCCTTCGGTCACCTTGTAGCCGACGCGAATCGTGTCGCCGGCCTTGAAATCGGGGATCTCTTTCCCCAGCGAGGCGATTTGCTCGGCCTCGATCTGTGCGATCAGGTCCATTGACCTAACTCCTTCAAATGCTTGCGGTTTTCTTCCGCAAAGGTGGTTCGTGCCTCAGAGCTGCGGTCTTCGATCGGGTCCGCGGGATGCGCCCGCCGCAGGTCAGGTCAACGTTTCTTGTCCGGCTCGTTCTTGCCGCGGGCGGGGCCGGGGAAGCACCCGGGCGCCAGATGGGGCGAAAACGAAAACCCGGGAAAAGGACAGCGCCGATTCCCGGATCTGCGCCCGTATAGTGCGCGTGGGCCTTTTTCGCAAGGGTTAATGGCGCGGGCTCAGCCCTTGCCCTTGTCCCGCGCGGCCCAGAGATCGGGGCGGCGCTGGCGGGTCAGCGCCTCGGATTGCGCGCGGCGCCATTTCGCGATCTCGCCATGGTTGCCCGACATCAGCACCTCGGGGATCGCGCGGCCTTGCCATTCGGCCGGGCGCGTGAACTGAGGATGTTCCAGCAAGCCGTTGGAAAAGCTCTCTTCTTCGGTGCTGGCGGCATTGCCGAGGACGCCGGGCAAGAGCCGCACCGTGGCGTCGATCACGGCCTGCGCGGCCAACTCGCCCCCGGTCAGGACGAAATCGCCGAGGCTCACCTCTTCGATGGCGTAATGATCGAGCACCCGCTGATCCACCCCTTCGAAGCGCCCGCAAAGCAGGGTGAGGCCGGGAAGGGTAGCAAATTCGCGCGCCATGGCCTGGTCAAAGGGCCGCCCGCGCGGAGAAAGGTAGATGAGTTTCAAGGGGTTGCGGGCCTGTCTTCGGGCATGTTCGATGGCCGCCGAGAGCACGTCGGCGCGCAGCACCATGCCCGCGCCGCCGCCCGCGGGCGTGTCATCGACGTTGCGATGCTTGCCGATGCCGAAGGGACGCAGGTCGATCGCGTCGAGCTGCCACAGCCCGTCCTTGAGCGCGCGGCCGGTCAGGCTTTCGCCCAGGACACCGGGAAAAGCGTTGGGAATCAGGGTGATGACCTGCGCCGTCCAGGCATGGGCCAGGCGGTTTTCCTGCATCAGGTCGCGCGGTGCCGCGCTGGGGGCGATGGACTTGCGGCCATGGGATCTGGGGCGGTCGGTCATGCGCATCTCATAGGGCAAAGCGCGCGCGATGCAAACAACCTGTCAACGTGGCGCACTGCAAGGTTAACGCGGGTTTTTCCGCGAAAGATCGGGGGGTGATCCCCGGCTGCCACCCGGCTGCCCCGCGTGCACCGCCGCGTTGCAGCGCAAATCGGCGCGACATTGGTTAACAAGGCGCCCGCCCCGGGCTTCATCTTGCCGGAAATACTCAAAAGGAAAACGCGCCCCCCCCCGGCCACAGGGCCGGAGGGTGCAGGATTTGCGAACGGTCCGCTTCAGGCAGACTTGGCGAGGTTGCGCAGCACGTAATGCAGCACGCCGCCATGTTCGATATATTCGATCTCGATCGCGGTATCGATCCGGCACTTGAGCGTGATCTCTTTCACGCTGCCATCGGCATAGGTGATCTCGCAGGGCACTTCGGCCTGGGGCGTGATCGTGTCGAGCCCCTTGATCGAGACGCTCTCCTCGCCGGTGAGACCGAGTGTCTTGCGGGTGTCGCCGCCGGTGAATTCGAACGGGATCACCCCCATGCCGACGAGGTTGGAGCGGTGGATGCGCTCGAAGTTCTCGGCGATCACGGCCTTGACGCCCAGAAGCGCGGTGCCCTTGGCCGCCCAGTCGCGCGAGGAACCCGCGCCATATTGTTCGCCGCCAAAGACGACGAGCGGGCGGCCCTTTTCCGCCCAGGCCATCGCGGCATCGAAGATCGAGGTCTGCTTGCCGTCGGGGCCCTTGGTATAGCCGCCCTCGACCCCGCTCAGCATCTCGTTCTTGATGCGGATATTGGCGAAGGTACCGCGCATCATCACCTCGTGGTTGCCGCGGCGCGAGCCGTAGGAGTTGAACTCGGACACCGGCACCTGGCGTTCGGTGAGGTATTTGCCGGCGGGCGTGTCGGGTTTGAAGCTGCCCGCGGGGCTGATGTGGTCGGTCGTCACCATGTCGCCCAGAATGGCGAGGATGCCGGCGCCCTCGATATTCGAGATGGTGCCGGGTTCGGCGCCCATGCCCTGGAAATAGGGCGGGTTCTGGATATAGGTCGAGGTGGCGGGCCAGTCATAGGTCTCGTCGCCCGAGGTTTCGACCTCCTGCCATTTCTCGTCACCCTTGAAGACATCGGCGTATTTCGACTGGAACGCCTCGCGGGTGACGGTTTTCTCGACCAGTTCGGCGATTTCCTTCTGGCTGGGCCAGATATCCTTGAGATAGACATCCTTGCCGTCCGGGGTCTGTGCCAGCGGTTCGTTGGCAAGGTCGATGTTCATGTCGCCGGCCAGCGCATAGGCCACCACGAGCGGCGGGCTGGCCAGGTAGTTGGCACGCACATCAGGGCTGATCCGGCCCTCGAAGTTGCGGTTGCCCGAGAGCACCGAGGTGGCGATGAGATCGGCCTCGGAGATCGCCTTGGAGATTTCGGGCTGGAGCGGGCCGGAATTGCCGATACAGGTGGTGCAGCCATAGCCCACGAGGTTGAAGCCGATGGCGTCGAGATCCTCGGACAGGCCGGCGGCGTCCAGGTACTGGGTCACCACCTGGCTGCCCGGTGCGAGCGAGGTCTTGACCCAGGGCTTGCGATCGAGGCCGAGTTCGCGCGCCTTCCTTGCCACCAGCCCCGCGCCGATCATCACGTAGGGGTTCGAGGTGTTGGTGCAGGACGTGATCGAGGCGATCACGACCGAGCCGTCGCGCAGCGTGTAATCCTCGCCCTCGACCTTCACGGATTTGCGCGGGTCGCGGAAGGTTTCGGGGGCGGGGCCTTCGGCGGCCATGTCCTCGGCCGGGGCGGAATGATTCTCGCCGCGATACTGGCTGACCACGTCGAAAAAGGCGCGCGCGGCCTTGTCGAGCGGGGTGTAATCCTGCGGGCGTTTCGGCCCCGAGATGGCGGGCACGATCTCGCCCATGTCAAGCTCGAGCGTATCGGAATAGACCGGGTCGTAATCGGGGGTGCGCCAGAAGCCGTTTTCCTTGGCATAGGCTTCGACCAGGGTGATACGGTCCTCGTCGCGGCCGGTCTGGCGCAGGTAGCGCAGGGTCTCGTCATCGACGGGGAAGAAACCGCAGGTGGCGCCGTATTCGGGGGCCATGTTGGCGATGGTGGCGCGGTCGGCGAGCGGCAGGTGGTCGAGGCCGGGGCCGTAGAATTCGACGAACTTGCCCACCACGCCCTTGGCGCGCAGCATTTCCACCACCTTGAGCACGAGGTCGGTGCCGGTGGTGCCTTCCATCATCGCGCCGGTCAGCTTGAAACCCACGACCTCGGGGATGAGCATCGAAATGGGCTGGCCCAGCATCGCGGCCTCGGCCTCGATCCCGCCGACGCCCCAGCCCAGCACGGCGACGCCGTTGATCATGGTGGTGTGGCTGTCGGTGCCGACGAGCGTGTCGGGATAGGCCACGGTTTCGCCGGACTGGTCCTCGTCGGTCCAGACGGTCTGGGCGAGGTATTCGAGGTTGACCTGGTGGCAGATGCCGGTGCCCGGCGGCACGACACGGAAATTGTTGAACGCGCTCTGGCCCCATTTGAGGAACTGGTAGCGTTCCATGTTGCGCTCGTACTCGCGGTCCACGTTCATCTGGAAGGCGCGGGGGTTGCCGAACTCGTCGATCATCACCGAATGGTCGATCACGAGGTCAACGGGGTTGAGCGGGTTGATCTTCTGCGCGTCGCCGCCCAGCGCCTTGATACCGTCGCGCATCGCGGCCAGATCGACCACCGCCGGGACGCCGGTGAAATCCTGCATCAGAACGCGGGCCGGGCGGTAGGCCAGTTCGCGGTTGGCGCGTCCGCCGTTCTCGGCCCATTCGGAGAACGCCTTGATGTCGTCCACGGTGACGGTCTTGCCGTCCTCGAAGCGCAGCATGTTTTCGAGCACCACCTTGAGCGCGGCGGGCAGGCGCGAGAAATCGCCCAGGCCGGCGGCCTCGGCGGCGGCGATCGAGTAATAGGCGACCGATTGATCGCCGACCTTGAGGGTCTTGCGGGTCTTGGCGGTGTCCTGTCCAACGGTGATGGGCATTGCTGTCTCTCCCTGGGGAAAACGGTTTAACCTTGGTCGGGCTGCTTGTGGCCGATGCTTGAAACGGTTTCAAGAGGGGTCTTGGTGAATTGTATACTATTGCACACCGATTTGCAATCGCGCTATCGGTTCGTGGACCGGCGGATCGGAGGCCGGGCGCAGATCGCGCTACTCTCGCAAAACCTTGATTGGTTATTTCGTCGTGCTTTGCGTATCACCGAATGGATCTTGGGGACACTCGGAAGGAATCGGGGCGATATGATGCGGCTTTGGCGATGGATCGCGGTCACGTGGATGGCCCTGGCCGGGGGCGTGGCCCTGGCCGGTGACGACGATGCGGCCGCGGGCCTTGTCGTGGTCGAACTGTTCACGAGCCAGGGCTGTTCGAGCTGTCCGCCCGCCGACGCCTTCCTGCATGATCTGGCCGGGCGCGACGGCGTGCTGGCGCTGAGCCTGCACGTGGATTACTGGGATTACATCGGCTGGAAGGACGTGTTCGGCCAGGAAAAATTCTCCAGGCGACAGAAATCCTATGCCAGGGTCGCCGGGCGGCGATCGGTCTATACGCCGCAGATGGTGATTCAGGGGCAGGACCACGTGGTGGGCAATCATCCGATGGATGTGACCGACCTGATCGCGCGGCACGGGGCGCAGGACCGGGAGGATGTGACCCTGCGGATCAGCCGCGAGGATGGCGAGGTCGTCATTCGTGGCGCGGCGCGCGTGGCGGAACCGATGCTGGTGCAGCTTGTGCAGTATTCGCCACGCGAAGAGGTGAAGATCAAGAAGGGCGAGAACGCCGGGAATCGCTATGTCTATGCCAATGTCGCACGGCACTGGACCCGGCTGGGCGAATGGGATGGCAAGTCCGGCCTGGAGATGCGCGCGCCGCTCGAACAGGGGCTGAAGGCGGCGGTGATCGTCCAGCGGATGGAGGGTCACGGAATCGGCCCGATCGCGGCGGCGGCGCGGGTGGACTGAGAAGCTGATTCCGGGGTGTGTTGCACCCTGTCGAAGTCACCCCCGCCCGGAACAGCGGCGCAGCCGCCCCCGGCCGGATGCTTTTGAGAGGGTGCGCGCCGCTTCGGGCAATGGATGACGTTGCAGGATCAACTGCCCCACGCAGATGTCTACCCCAGGGCCGATGTCGTGAGGACCCGACCGCGGCCCTTACCGTTGCGACCGGGCCATGAAGGCCAGCCGTTCGAACAGATGCACGTCCTGTTCGTTCTTGAGGAGCGCGCCATGCAGCCTGGGCAGGGCGTTCTTGCCGTCACGCTTGAGGTCCTCGGCGTCCAGATCCTCGGCCAGCAGGAGCTTGAGCCAGTCGAGCACTTCGGACGTTGACGGCTTCTTCTTGAGCCCGGGGGTTTCGCGCAGCTCGTAGAATTGCGTGAGCGCGGTGGTCAGGAGCTGTTCCTTGAGCCCGGGGTGATGCACATCGACGATGGCGCGCATCGTGTCGTGATCGGGAAAGCGGATGTAGTGGAAGAAACAGCGGCGCAGGAAGGCGTCGGGGAGTTCCTTTTCGTTGTTCGAGGTGATGATCACGATCGGGCGCTGGCGGGCGCGGATCGTCTCGCCGGTCTCGTAGACATGGAATTCCATCCGGTCGAGTTCCTGCAACAGGTCGTTGGGAAACTCGATGTCGGCCTTGTCGATCTCGTCGATCAGGAGGACCACCTTGTCCTCCGAATCGAAGGCGTCCCAGAGCTTGCCGCGCTTGATGTAATTGCGCACGTCATGCACGCGTTCGTCGCCGAGCTGGCTGTCGCGCAGGCGGGAGACGGCATCGTATTCGTAAAGCCCCTGCTGCGCCTTGGTCGTGGACTTGATGTTCCATTCGATCATTCGCAGGCCCAGCGCCTGGGCGACCTGTCGGGCCAGCTCGGTCTTGCCGGTGCCGGGTTCGCCCTTGACGAGAAGCGGGCGCTCGAGCGTGACCGCGGCATTGACCGCGACCTTGAGGTCGTCGGTGGCGACATAAGATTGGGTACCTTCGAATTTCATCGGCGCGTCATCCGTTGTGAGTAGGTTTCGCGCGGCACCCTAAAGGAGACGCAATATGACCGCAACGTACTGCCAGCCCTTTCTAACCAAAGTGAAAATCGAGAAAGACGTGGAAAGAGGTTTTGGGGTAGTGACAATCCTCCGGAGGACCGGTAAGAGGCAAGCGCAAGAGGGAGAGCAATGTCCGATCTTGGCGAAATTGAGGGAGCGGAGATGAAAGTGGAAGTCTTTCTGCCCGACGATTACCGTCCTGCCGAGGACGAGCCATTCATGAATGACCGCCAGCTTGAATACTTCCGCAGGAAGTTGCTCGCCTGGCGGCTGGAGCTTCTCGGAGAGAGCCGTGATACGATCGAGGGGCTCCAGGCCAGCACGCGGAATATTCCCGACGTGGCCGACCGCGCCAGCGAAGAGACCGACCGGGCGCTGGAGTTGCGCACCCGTGACCGTCAGCGCAAGCTCGTGGCCAAGATCGACGCCGCGCTGCGCCGGATCGAAGAGGGCGAATACGGCTATTGCGAAGTGACCGGAGACCCGATCAGCATCAAGCGCCTGGATGCGCGCCCCATCGCGACGATGAGCCTTGAGGCGCAGGAGCGCCACGAGCGTCGTGAAAAGGTGCACCGCGACGACTGAGCGCATCCGACGGGTGTGGAACGACCGGCGCCGGGGCTTTCGCTCCGGCGTTTTTCGTAGGACGGTGTTGGCATGAGCGAAATGACAGAGGCACGTTTGGACGGGTTGCGCGCCCTTGTCGTGGGGGGCGGGATCGGCGGGCTGACGCTGGCGATTGCGCTGGCGCGGCGCGGCGCGCGGGTCAAGGTCCTGGAGCAGGCCGAGGCGATCAGGGAGGTCGGGGCCGGGCTTCAGGTGAGCCCCAACGGCGCGGTGGTGCTGCGCGCGCTGGGGCTGGAGGAGGCGCTGGTGGCCGCGGGGGCGGTGCGGGGCCGCGCCGTGCAGCTTTGCGACCATCAAGGCCGTGAGGTCACGCGGCTCGACCTCAGCGCGCTTGACGGGGCCTATTACCAGGTGCACCGGGCCGATCTCATCGGGGTGCTGGAGGCGGGCGCGCGGGCGGCCGGGGTCGAGATCGAGCTGGGCGCCGAGGTGGCGGATGTTCGGGACGGACCCGCGCCGGTGGTGACGCTCTCGGACGGGGGCGAGCGGCGGGCCGACCTCGTGATCGGTGCGGACGGGGTGCATTCGCGGCTGCGGGCGGTTCTCAACGGGGCGGACTCACCGTTCTTTACCGGGCATGTGGCCTGGCGGGCGGTCATTCCCAACGACCTGGGGCTGGGGCCGGTCAGCCGTGTGCATATGGGGCCGGGGCGCCATGTGGTGAGCTATCCGCTGCGCGGCGAATCGATGATCAACCTGGTGGCGGTCGAGGAACGCCGCGGCTGGGTCGCCGAAAGCTGGAGCCAGCGGGACGAGCCGGACAACCTGCGCGCGGCCTTCGCCGGGTTCGGCGCCCCGGTGCAGGAAATGCTGGAACGGGTCGAGACCTGTCACCTGTGGGGGCTGTTTCGGCACGAGGTTGCTGGAACCTGGCACGGCGAAAGCATCGTTCTGCTGGGCGATGCGGCGCATCCGACGCTGCCGTTCATGGCGCAGGGCGCGGTGATGGCGATCGAGGATGCCTGGGTTCTGGCCGATGCGCTGGCGCAGGCCGATACCCTGCGTGCGGGGCTGGCGGACTATCGCCAGCGCCGCTTTGCGCGGGTTCAGCGGGTGGTCAACACCGCCACGGACAACGCATGGAAATATCACATGAAATTCCCGCCGCTTCGGTTCGTGGCGCATAACGTGCTGCGTTTGTCCGGGCGGATTCGCCCGGACATGATGCTGCGCCGGTTCGACTGGCTTTACCGCCATGACGTGACCGCGGACTGACCCGCGCTTATGCGTTGACCTGGCGGGGTCTGGGCGCCGCGTCAGCGGCCAGTTTCTTGCGCGGGTCGAAGAAAGGGCGCTCCACGACCGTTGCGGTGCTTTCCCCCGACCGCGTCCGAACCTCCAGCTCGGTGCCAAGCTCGGCGGCCTCGACCGTGACCATGGCCAGAGCGATGTTCTTTTGCAGGCGCGGCGAGTAGACCGCCGAGGTCACCTTGCCCACGGTTTCGCCCTCTCGGTTGATCGTCCAGAAGGCCGTGTTCGGCCCGGTCAGCGGCGCGCCGTCGATGATCAGGCCCACCTGCTTGCGGGTGATGCCGTTGTCGCGGATGCGTTGCAGGGCGAACTTGCCGATGAAGTCGGCCTCCATGTCGAGGTTCACCAGCCGGTCGAAGCCCAGTTCGAAGGGGTTGGTGTGGATATCCGCATCGGCGTGGTAGGACAGCATTCCGCCCTCGATCCGGCGAATGGTCGAGGTATGGCCGGGCTTGAGGCCAAAGGGCATGCCCACGGCCATGATCCGTTCCCAAAGCGCATCGCCATAGGTCGAATCGCGCAGGTAGATTTCATAGCCCAGTTCGCTGGACCATCCGGTGCGCGAAACAATCAGCGGGATGCCGTCCAGCTCCATCTCGCGGAACCAGTAATACCGCAGGTCCATGATCTCGTCGCCAAAGAGCGCCTGCATGATCTCGCCCGATTTCGGGCCCTGCAATTGCAGCGGCGAGACATCCGGCTCGGAGATGGAAACATCCATGCCCGAATGCACCGCCACGCCCTGTGCCCAGAGCAGGATGTCGCTATCGGCCAGCGACAGCCAGAAATGGTTTTCCCCCAGCCGGAGCAGGATCGGATCGTTGAGCAGGCCGCCCTCGGCATTGGTGATCAGAACATATTTGCACTGACCCACCGCCATCTTCGACAGGTCGCGCGGGGTCAGCATCTGGGTGAATTTCGCGGCATCGGGGCCGGTGATCTCGACCTGCCGTTCAACGGCCACGTCACAGAGGATCGCATCGTTCACGAGGTTCCAGAAATTCTGTTCCGGATCGCCGAAATCGCGCGGGATATACATGTGGTTGTAAACCGAGAACCCCTGTGCCCCCCAGCGCACCGTCGCATCAAAGTACGGCGATTTGCGGATTTGAGTGCCAAAGCCAAAATCTTGGGACTGCATCGGTTCATCCTCCCTAACCTGCAACCCGGGCCCGGCCCGGGGCTGCGTTGTCTCCCAGGAAAACATAATGCCTGTTCCTTCGGCGCGCGGCCTGAAAAATGGGCGATTCGCAGACCGCACGGGCCTTGTTTCGGATGTTGGGGGACCAAACGGACTTGTGGAGCCAAAGCGTTCCGCGAAAAACCTGAATCACGGCTTTTCGCGGAACGCCTTATGACCCGCTCTTCGATCCGTTTTTCGCGACAAGCTTGGCAAGGTTGGGCTGTTCGGCCTTGATCAGGCGCGTCGCGAAATAGGTCATGTAGCGGTCAATCGCGAGATCCGCCGACAACAGGTCGTCCATCAGGGCCTGGAAGGCCGACAGGTCGGGCGTGACCACCGTCATGACATAGTCGATGCCCCCGCCCGTCGCGACACAGTTGATGATCTCGTCCACCGACCGGATGTAGGTTTCGAACCGGTCGAACTCGATCTTGCGATGATGCGTCAGCGAGACCGTCACGACCACCCGCGTCGCGTCGATCACGCGTTCAAGGGCGATATCGGCGTGATAGCCGCGGATATAGCCCGCTTCGCGCAACCGGGTCAGGCGTGCCCAGCAGGGGGTCGGCGACAGGTTCACGATCTCGGCCAGCCTGGTCTTGCTCAACTGGCCGTGCTTTTGCACGGCGCTGAGAATGCGAATATCCGTCGGATCAAGCCCTTTTCGTTCCCGCATCTCTTGATGCCCTTTCGACTGACCGGCATGCGTCCCGCTCGGAAAAAGACGAGCTTCGGTCGGCCATCGTATCATACAGTCCGGTCACCGAAGGTGCAGACGGATTTGCGACCCATTGAAGGATCACAGCGTCAAGGTGATCCACGGCGCGAACCGGCCTTCCCGGGAGCGCGGGCCGGTGTTGCCGTCCTGCCCGAGGCGCGATTGCGGCTTGAAGGGGGCCGCCGCGCCGCCTTGTTTCACGATGCGACGGAATTTTTTCGCGGACGTTGCGAAAAGCCCGCATGGCAAGGGTGACAGCGCGTGCGTGAAAGGGCAGGATCACGCCAAAGGGAGGCCCCGATGAAGCGCATACACCAGATGTTGAACGCGGCCGCGCGCGCGCGCGGAAGCAAGCTTGGGATCATCGACCATGACGACATGACCTATGACTGGGCCGCGATCCGGGCCGGGGCCGAGGCGGCGCGGGATGCGCTGATCGCGCGGGGCGTGCGGCCGGGCGACCGGGTGGTGATCGTGCTGGAGAACAGCGCGGCGATGGTGGCCTTTCTCTACGGCTGTTCGATGATGGATGCGATCGCCTGCCCGGTGAATGCGCGGCTGACCGACCCCGAGATCGACCGCATCCTGCGCCATTCCGAGGCGGCAGCGGCGGTGATGACGGTCGAGACCGGCCCCGCCCCGCGCCAGCATGCCGAGCGGATGGGCGCCGAGGAGGTCCCGCTTCCGACCGGGACGGTGGCGATCCTGTCGCGCGAGGGCACGACGCCCGAGCCGGTGCACGAGGCGCCCGAGCACCAGATCGCGATCCTTCTTTACACGTCGGGCACGACCGGTGTGCCCAAGGGGGCGATGCTGTCGCATGCCGCGATGCTCAATTCGGCCGCGGCCTCGGAGGACCTGCGCGACCTGGTGGCCGAGGATGTGACCTATCTCGCGCTGCCGATGAGCCATGTCTTCGGGCTGGCCACGATCCTCGCGATCACCCGGTCGCAGGGCGCGGTGCGGCTGGAGGCGCGGTTCGACGTGGCGCGGCTTTACGATGCGTTGCGCACCGATATCACGGTTCTGCCGGCGGTGCCGCAGATGCATGCGCAACTCTTCCATCACGCGCGCAAGCAGGGGATGGAGCGTTACGAGGCGGGCCTCTTGCGCTATACCTCCTCGGGGGGCGCGCCGCTCGATCCGGCGTGGAAGCGCGAGGCCGAGGATTTCTACGGGGTCGCGTTGCAGAACGGTTACGGGCTGACCGAAAGTGCCTCGGGGGTCTGTGCCACGAAGAACGATCTGGGCGACCCGGACAATTCCGTCGGGGTGCCGATGCTGAACAGCGAGGTGCGGGTGAACACCGCCGCGCCGGGGGCGAACCCGGATGAGGGGATCGGCGAGGTCGAGATCGGCGGGCCACAGCTGATGCTGGGCTATTTCCGCGATCCCGAGGCGACGGCGACGGCGATGACGTCGGACGGGTGGTTGCGCTCGGGTGACCTTGGGCGGTTCGACCGGAACGGGCGGTTGCATATCGTGGGGCGCACCAAGGAATTGATCATCCATTCGGGCTTCAACGTCTACCCGGCCGAGATCGAGGCGGTGCTGACCGAGCACCCGGATGTCATCCTGGCAGCGGTGGTGGGACGCCGGGTCGAGGGGGGCAACGAGGAGGTGGTGGCATTTGTCACCTCGTGGCCCGAATCCGGGCTGACCGAGGCGGCGCTCAAGGCGTATCTCAAGGACCAGCTGGCACCCTACAAGCGGCCCGCGCGGATCGTGGTGACCGACGCGCTGCCGGCCGCGCCGTCCGGCAAGATCCTGAAATCCGGCCTGCTGGAGCATTTCGCCGAGGAAATCGACGCACAATAGGGGGTTGGCATGCATGACAGTCTCGACACGCCGCAGGGGCGGCGGCTGGCCTATCACCGGATCGCGGGGCGTGGCCCATGGGTGGTGTTCTGTGGCGGGCTCAAATCCGACATGGAAGGCAGCAAGGCGCTGCATCTCGAAGCCTGGGCGCGACGCACGGGGCGTGCGTTCCTGCGGTTCGACTATTCGGGGCATGGGCAGAGCTCGGGGGCGTTCACCGATGGATGCATCGGTGACTGGCACGAGGACACGCTGGCGGCGGTGGATGCGTTGACCGAAGGAAAGGTGGTACCGGTCGGCTCATCCATGGGCGGCTGGCAGGCGCTGCTGCTGGCGCGGGCGCGCCCCGAGCGGATCGCGGGGATGGTGACCATCGCCGCGGCGCCGGATTTCACCGAGGACGGATACTGGGCCGGGTTCAGCGCGGCGCAGAAGGCGCAGCTTGAAAGCGTGGGGCATGTGGAACTGCCAAGCGATTACATGGAGCCCTATGTCATCACCCGCCGCATGATCGAGGACGGGCGTGAGCGGCTTGTGTTGCGAACGGCCTTGCACCTGCCCTTTCCGGTGCGGTTCCTGCAGGGCACGGCGGACACCGCGGTATCGGTCGAGACGGCGGTTCGGCTGCTCGAACATGCCGAGGGGCCGGATATGCGCCTCACGCTGGTCAAGGATGCCGATCACCGGTTTTCCGACGAGACCTGCCTTGGCGTGATCGAGGCGGCGCTTGCGGATGTGCTGGAGCGGGCGAAGGCATGACCATGGAAAGGGTATCGGCGATCAGGCTGGGGCTGCGCGATCTTGCCCGGGCGAGAGCCTTTTGCGAGGCGCAGGGCTGGTGTGCGAGGAAAGCCCCCGGGGGCCATGTCCGGGACGCGGCGTGGCCCCCGTTTTCGCCCTCGTCGGCGCGCGGCGAATTTTGCTGTAGCGGCTGTTGATGGCGGGAAAGAGGGCGCTGCCCCCTCGGTGCAAAATGCAGGGCATTTTGCCACCTTCACCCCCGGAGTATTTGGGGCAAGATGAAGCCGGGAGCGATGCGCATGCCGCGCCGCATGTGACGCGGTGCGCCGCTTGGCTGGGGGGAGGCGGGCGTGAACCGGCCGAAGCCGGTTGACGTGGCGCGGGAGCGTGCCAAGTTGGGCGCGGGTTTGACAAGGAAGGGAATCCCCCATGCAGGAGCCTCTGGTCCTGATCCCGGGCATGATGTGCGACGCGCGTCTCTATGCCCCGCAGATCGAGGCGTTCAGCCGCGAACGCTCGGTCACGGTGGCCTGTGCGACGCGAGGCGAGCGGATCGAAGAGATGGCCTCGACCATTCTTGACGGGGCGCCGCAGAAATTCGCGCTGGCGGGGCTCTCGATGGGGGGCATCATCGCGATGGAGGTGCTGCGCCGGGCGCCCGACCGGGTGACGCGGATCGCGTTGATGGACACCAACCCGCTGGCGGAGACGCCGCAAAGCTCGGCGATGTACGAGCCGATGATCGTTGGGGTCAAGGCGGGCAAGCTGGACGAGGTGATGCGCGGGTTTCTCAAGCCCGAGACCTTCGCGCCCGGGCCGGGGCGGATCGAGGTCATGGCGCTGATGGCCGGGATGGCGCAGGCCCTCGGGCCGGAGGTTTTCCTGCGGCAGGTGCGGGCGCTGCAACGGCGCCGGGACCAACAGGCGGTGCTGCGCAAGTGCAGGGTGCCCGCGCTGGTGCTGTGCGGCGAGCATGACCGGCTGACCCCGGTCAAGCGCCATACCTTCATGGCCGAGCTGATCCCCGATGCGCATCTCGAGATCGTGGCGGATGCGGGCCATGCGCCGGTGCTCGAACAGCCCGAGGCGGTGAATGCGGCGCTGTCGGCCTGGCTGGCCCGGCCCGGCGGTGTCAATTAGCCGATGTCAAGGAAGGATGACCGCAACAAGGCGCGCGAGTATGCCCGCCGGGTGCATGAATGGAGCCAGAAGCACATCCCGCCCGGGCTGCGGCTGGTGGCGGGGATTTTGCTCATGATCGGTGGTGTCCTGGGCTTCCTGCCGATCGTGGGATTCTGGATGTTCCCGCTTGGCATCGCGGTGGCGGCGGCGGACGTGATGCCGATCTGGCGCTGGTGGAAGGGCCGAAAGGACTGAAGTGATCGTGCGGCAGCGCGGGGATGCCTATGGCGCCAGCCAGAGCGCCGCCGCCCCCGCCGCGATCACCGCCGCGTAGACCGCGATGACACGCAGGCCAAGCCGCGCATCGCCCGCGACGAGCGCGATGCCGCCCTTGACGGCGGTGTTGACCGTGGCGGCGATGAAGATCGCGGTTGCCCCGCTGGTCGCGGCGAGATCGGCCCCGACCAGTCGCGAAACCGAGATCGTCAGCGCATCGACATCGGTTACCCCCGAAAGCGCCGCGGCCATCGTCACGCCGCCCGTGCCGAGCCATTCGCGCAGGTAATGCACCCCGAGCAGCACCAGCGCGAGCAGCGCGCCGAAGGTGAGGGCCACCCGCAGCTCGAGGGGGTTCGCGATATCTTGGAGACCATCGGGCGCCTGTTTGTCGCCACCCGTGCCCAGATGCACGGCCAGCGCTCCCAGAAAGCCGGTTGCGGCCATGACCCCCATGGGCAGCGTGAGCGGCAGGATGAGCGACGGTTCGAAGATCGCGACGAGCACGAGGATACGCAGGAAGGTGACCGATCCTGCGACGAGGATCCCCGCGGCAGCGAGCGGTGCAAAGCCGCCATGGGCGCGCACCAGCCGCGCCAGCGCGAGGGTCGTGGATGTCGACGAGGCCAACCCGCCGAAAAGGCCGGTGGCAAGGATGCCGACATGGGTTCCCGCGATGCGGATCGCAACGTAGCCGAAGAAGGAAAGCCCCGCGACGATCACCACCGCGCGCCAGAGCTCGAACGGGTTGAGCACCTCGCCCGGGCCGTAGCCCCGGTCGGGCAGGAACGGCAGGACCACGACCGAAATCAGCGCCAGCTTGAACAGGGCGTGGAGTTCGAAGCGTTCGATCTGGCGCACCCAGCCGTGGAGCATGGGTTTCAGCGCCAGCAGCAGCGCGGCGATCACCGCGGCGGCGGCCGCGGGGGCCATGTCGCCCAGCACCGCGGCCGCGCCGAGACCGAAGGCGAGCAGCATCGCGATCTCGGTGGTCAGGCCGACATCGTCATCGTCGCGCAGCCGGGCCCAGTAACTGGTTGCAAGCAGGATCGCGACGCCGATCAGGGTGAGGCCGAGCAGGACCGGCCCGGTGAGCGTGGTCAGCCAGCCGGTGATGCCACCCAAGAGCCCTGTGAGCGCGAAGGTGCGCACCCCCGCGATCCGGTCGCCTTCGGACGCCTTGCGCCCGTGCCAGCCGCGTTCGAGCCCGAAAAGCAGCCCGATGGCCAGCGCAAGCCCGAGACGGGCAAAGAGGTCCAGCTCATCCATGGGACGGTTATCGCGCAACAGGGGGCGGGATTGCCAGCGTATTCTGGTGCGCGCCGTGGCCGGATGCGCGATGGGGATCAGGCCGCAAGCGTTGCCAAGCCGGGCAGGAAGGGCGCGGGCGTGCCCACGCAAATCGCGCCGGGCCTGTGCATCGCACGGGTGCAGGCGATCCGCGCCAGGCCGTCGGAGAGACGGGTTTCCTATTCGGCCCTGGCGGTGCTCATGTTTCTTGCTTCGGGTCTGGTGGTTCGTCGCGCAAGCCGGTCAGGTATCATTCCGGTCGCGGATTCTGAACACGGCCATCTGGCTGGCACCGCCAAGCCGGGGATGGGCGCCGGCGATGTCGTGAAAATCCACGTCATAGCCCGCCGATTGCGCCGCGCGTCGACACCATTGGCGGAACCGCGCGCGGGTCCATTCGAAACGGTGATCGGGGTGGCGGAAGCGATGCGCGGGCACACCGAGCAGGGGGTTGAACTCGGCATTGGGGGTGGTGACGACGACGGCCCGGGGGCGCATGGCGTGAAACAGCGCCCGTTCGAGGCGGGAGAGCCGGTCGGGGTCGATATGTTCGATGGTCTCGACCAGGACCGCGCAGTCGATGCCGGCAAGATCGGGATGCGGGTCGGTCATCGAGGCGTGGCGCAGCTCGATCCGCGCGGCGGTGACGGTCACTTTGGCGAGCCTCTCGCGCAGGCGATCGAGCGACGCATGGCAGATGTCGAGGCCGATGAGCGCCTCGAACGGCGTGGCGGCGATGCGCAGGAAGAGATCGCCGTCGCCGCAGCCCAGATCGGCGATGCGCGCGGGCGCGAGCCGCGCGACGGCCTCTTGCACGGCGCGCAGCCGTTCCTCGTGGTTCCATGTGGTCATGGGCGCCCCCCGGGCCGTTGCATCAGCACCACGTCCTTGACCGGCACATCGCAGGACCAGCCCCAGCTTTGGGCAAGGTGGCGGAAGGTCGCTTCGCGATAGAACACGACATGGGTGGGGTCCATGCGGTAGCGCCAGTTGGCAAAGCGGTCGTCATCGGTCTGAAAACAGGTCATGATGGCCAGCCACCCGCCCGGGCGCACGAGCGCGCGCAGGCGGCTGAACTCTTCTGCCGGGTGGTGGAAATGCTCGGCCGTCTCGGTGCAGGTCACGAAATCATGGGTGTCGCTCAGTGGCGCGGGATCGGGGGCAAAGAACGGATCGTAAAGCGCCACCTCGTGCCCGGCCTCGCGCAGCATGGCGGCGAGCGCCGGGCCGGGCCCGCAGCCATAATCGAGCCCGCGCGACCTGGCGGGCAGCCGGGCCAGCAGGGGCGCGGCCAGTTTGCCCATGAAGCGGCGATAGCCGGGATCGTCCGGGTGGTTCTCGTGGGTGAGGTAATGCGCGCGCTCGGCCTCGAGCGTGGGGTGATGGTCGGGGGCGAGGAAGCGCGCCTGACAGTCGGGGCAGCGAAGATAGCGTAGCCCCGCAATGACCTGAAACGGCAGGGCCGCAGCTTTGCAGACCGGGCAGGCGGGGAGGGAGGGCGTGCCCGTCTCGGGGCCTGTGCCGGTCAAGGATTTCATGCGTCGCCATCTGTTGGTCGGCCTGTGTTCGGCCTGTCGTGGGCTTGCACGAGATCGGGCCGTGGCGTCAATGGCCCGGGGCGCGATGACCGATGATCTTGCCCTGGACGGCCCGGGCTGCGTTTTCGCAGGCCCGGCGCGGGTGGCTGGGCAGGACTGGCCGCGGTCAGAAGATCCCGCGCCTTGTCACTTTTCGCCGAGATGATCCGAGGTGAAGACGTAGTCTTCGACGCCGGCATGACAGGCGATGCAGCCTTCGTCCATCCCCTTGCCGACACGC
Source organism: Rhodobacteraceae bacterium HLUCCO07 (assembly GCA_001314705.1). Lineage (GTDB taxonomy): Bacteria > Pseudomonadota > Alphaproteobacteria > Rhodobacterales > Rhodobacteraceae > Aquicoccus. The sequence goes on along the minus strand of LJSU01000024.1, from coordinate 172,959 downwards.
CCGGCAAGGGGCGTGCCCGAGGGATTCTTGTCGAGCGAGCCATCGGGCAGGTACTTGACCCAGAACCAGTCGGCATTGTCCGGGTCGTACCCGGCCTCGCGGCGAAACATGACCGTGTGCGCGGCATGATGGCCTATCTGGCCGGGTTCGGCGCCGAGGCGTGGGACGCGCTTGAGGGGTGCTCGCGCCTCGTGCCGGCGGGGCAGGCCGGGGACATGATCCGCCATGTCGATTTCGATCGCTGCTTCTGGAGTTCCAACAGCTGAGCGCGCATTCGGGCCGTGGGGCATCAGGCGGGATCGGCGCCGTAATCGGCATCGGTGACTTTTTCGAGCCAGTCCGCGGCGCTGTCGCCGTCCCTTTCCTGGATCGCGATATGGGTCATGGCGCAATCGGGCGCGGCGCCGTGCCAATGCTCTTCGCCCGGCTCGAACCAGATGACGTCACCGGGAAAGATCTCGCGGACCGCGCCGCCCCTTGTACCGATCCGGCCCTTGCCGGCGGTGACGATCAGGGTCTGGCCGAAGGGATGGGTGTGCCAGGCGGTGCGCGCGCCCGGCTCGAACGTGACGGTGAGAGCGGCCACGCGCGCGGGCGAGGGGGCCGAGATCACCGGGTCGAAGCGGACGGTGCCGGTGAAATAATCCTGGTTCGGGTACTCCGATGGACGCGATCCTGCGCGGTGTATGTTCATGGGGCTGCCTCTTTCGGGTGAATTTGGAACCATGCCATGATGCGCTGCAATCGAGGCGGGGGCAATGCGTGACCCGCGGGGCGCGACGGATCAACCGCGCCGCCGTCGCCTGCGCCCGCCGCTGTCTTCGCCGCCGGTGTTGAAGCTGACATCGGGCAGGGGCACGACCGAGTTCAGGATGGGGAAGGGTTCGACCGAATTGGGCAGGGCCGAGGCGTTCACGAAATGCTCCTGGAAGCGCGGTTCGATGGCGGTTTCGATCTTCTCGATATTGCGCACCGTTTCCTCGATCTCGGCGCGGGTATCGCTGTTGAGGAGCGCGATGCGCGCGCCTGTGCCCGCGGCGTTGCCTGCCGATGTCACCTTGTCGAGCGCGCAATCGGGGATCATGCCCAGAACCATGGCGTGCTTGGGCGAGATATGCGCTCCGAAGGCCCCGGCCAGCACGACGCGATCCACGGTATCGACGCCGAGCTTGTCCATCAGCAGCCGCGCGCCGGAATAGAGCGCGGCCTTGGCCATCTGGATGGCGCGGATGTCGGGGTTGGTGACGGTGATGCGGGGGCTGTCCTCGGTGCCGTGCCAGAGCACATAGGAATGGGTGCGCCCGTCGGCGATGCATCGTTGGGTGCCCACCTGTTCGGCGGATCCGATCAGGCCTGAGGCGTCCACGATGCCGGCCATGCGCATCTCGGCAATCGCCTCGATGATGCCCGAGCCGCAGATGCCGGTGATGCCGGTGGCGGCGATGGCTTCGGAAAAGCCGGGGTCATCGGACCACAGATCGCAGCCGATCACGCGAAAGCGCGGCTCTTTCGTGGCGGGGTCGATCTCGACCCGCTCGATCGCACCGGGGGCGGCGCGCTGTCCGGCGCTGATCTGGGCGCCCTCGAAGGCGGGGCCGGTAGGCGAGGAACAGGCCAGCAGCCGGTTCTTGTTGCCAAGCTGGATCTCGGCATTGGTGCCGACATCGACGACAAGCACCAGATCCTCGGACTTGTCGGGCGCCTCGGAGAGGGTGACGGCGGCAGCATCGGCGCCGACATGGCCCGCGATGCAGGGCAGGATATAGGTGCGGGCCGCCGGGTGAAGCTCGAGATCCAGATCGGCGGCGCGCAGGTGGAGCGCGTTCGAGGTGGCCAGCGCGAAGGGTGCCTGGCCCAGTTCATAGGCGTCGATGCCCAGAAAGAGGTGATGCATGACCGGGTTCATCACGAAGACCGAGTCCATGATCAGGGCGCGGTCGATGCCGGCCTCGGTCGCGATCTGTTCGAAGAGCGTGTTCATGCCCTCGCGCACCGCGCGGGTCATCTCGGCCGCGCCGCCGGGATTCATCATCGAATAGGACACCCGGCTCATCAGGTCTTCGCCAAAGCGGATCTGCGGGTTCATCAGTCCGGAGGAAGCCACCACCTCGCCGGTGCGCAGGTCGCACAGGTGGGCGGCGATGGTGGTCGACCCCAGATCGACGGCAAGGCCATAGAGCGCGCCCTCGTAGAGCCCGGGCCACAGATGCATGATGCGCGGTGCGCCCATGCCCCGGTGGAGCGCGACGGTGACGCCCCAGCCGCCCTTGCGCAGGACGGGCTGAAGGTAAGGCAGGACGTGAAGATCGGCCTCGACGCCTTTGATATCCCATTGATTTTCAAGTGCCGCAATCAGGCGTTCGAGATCCCCCGAAGGCTCGTGCATGTCGGGCTCCTCGACCTCGACATAATAGAGCCGCACTGCGGGGTTCATCACGATGTCGCGGGCCTCGGCGCGTTTGCGCACGACCTGCTTGTGAACCTGCGACTCGGGTGGCACGTCGATCACCACGTCGTGCTGGATCGTCGCCTGGCAGCCGAGGCGGCGGCCCTTGGCGAGCCCGCGTTTGCGGTCATAGCGTTCCTCGACCGCGTTCCATTCGGAAAGCGCGTCGGGCGCCACGGTGACCCCGTGCTTGGAGAATTCGCCGTAGGACGGTGTCACCTGGCATTTCGAACAGATCCCCCGCCCGCCGCAGACCGAGTCGAGATCGACGCCCAGTTGCCGCGCGGCGGTCAGGACCGGGGTACCCGCGGGAAAGCGGCCGCGTTTGCCCGAGGGGGTGAAGATGACAAGGGGGTCGTTGCTCATGACGCTGCCTTTTGTGCCGTTGCCCCGACAATAGGGGCTTTGCCGCCGGGGAAAAGATGCGGAGCGGCATAATCTTTTCCGGGAGCGGCATTTTCCGCCCCCCGGGCGCCGGGGCAAGGGGGGATGCCTCCGGCGGGAGTATTTGGAGCAAGATGAAGGGCGGGTCAGCGGAAGCCGCGGGCGTGGAAGATGAAGCCGAGAAAGTTGAGCAGAACCTGCGCGGCGAGGATCGCGGTCGAACCAGATGGGTCGTGGTCGGGGGAGACCTCCACGAGGTCGATGCCCACGATCTCGTGTCGGTTGGCGACCTCTTGCAGGAGTTCCAGCACGTCGTAATAGAGAAACCCGCCATGGGAGGGCGTGCCGGTGCCGGGTGCGATCGAGGGGCAGAAGGCGTCGATGTCGAGGGTGACATAGACGCGCGCACCCTGGGGGATGCGGTCGGCCAGCGACTCGGGGCCGAGCGCGCGAGCCTGGCGCACCGAGAGGATGTCGGCGCCCATCGCGCGGGCGGCGTCATAGCCCTCTTTCGCGGTGGAACTGACATTGCGGATGCCGACCTGGGTAAGGCCGGTGACGTAAGGCTTTTCGGCGGCGCGGCGCATCGGGTTGCCGTGGCCGAAGCGCACGCCGTGGCGTTCATCGACGAAATCGAGATGGGCGTCGATCTGGAGGATGTGAATGTCGCCCCGATCGTTGAAGGCGTTGATGCAGGGGATGTTGACCGAGTGATCGCCGCCGATCACCACCGGCAGGGCCCCCGCGGCAAGGGCGGCGCGCACCCCGGCCTCGATATTGGCATGGGAGGTCAGCGTGTCGGTATGGACGATATCGGCATCGCCCATGTCGATCATGCGCACCGAGCCGGGCAGGTAGGTGCAATCGTCCTCGTGATCATAGGCCCCGGCATGACCGAAGGCGAAGAGGGTGCTGGCCTCGCGCACGGCGCGCGGGCCAAAGCGCGCGCCCGCGCGCCACTGGGTGCCGAAATCGAAGGGCGCGCCGAGGATGGCGATATCGGCCGCGATGGCGGACCAGTCCTCGACATAGGGGCGTTTGCCGAAGGTCGCGATGCCCACGAAGGGCAGGTTGAGGCGGCCGGATTCGTAACCGTGGCTGGTCATGCGGGTCTCTCCTTTGGTGTCGTGAAGGTGGCCCGGCTGGCGGCGGGGAGCAAGCCGGAATTGGGGTTTCCCCCGGCCGGTATCCATGCGATAGGGAAGCGCCAAACGATCCCGAGCCATGGAGAGCCCAGATGGAGATTCGTGAGGCCCTGACCTTCGATGACGTGTTGCTTGTTCCGGGGGCGTCGAGCGTGTTGCCCAGCACCGCCGACACGCGCACCCATGTCACGAAATCCATCGCGCTCAACATCCCGCTTCTGAGTTCGGCCATGGACACGGTGACCGAATCCCGCATGGCCATCGCCATGGCCCAGGCCGGCGGCATGGGGGTCATTCACAAGAACCTCGATATCGAAGAGCAATCGCGCGAGGTGCGCCGGGTCAAGCGGTTCGAGAGCGGTATCGTCTATAACCCGGTCACGCTGCGCGCCGATCAGACCATCGCGGACGCGCGGGCGCTGGTGGAGCGATACAATTTCACCGGCTTCCCGGTGGTGGACGAGCGCGGCCATATCGTGGGGATCGTGACCAACCGGGACATGCGCTTTGCCACGTCGGAGGACACGCCGATAAAGCTGGTCATGACGACCGAAGACCTGGCGATGCTGGCCGAACCGGCCGATCTCGACGAGGCCAAGAGCCTGATGCGGGCGCGGCGGATCGAGAAATTGCTGGTGCATGACGGCAAGGGCAAGCTGACCGGGCTACTGACGCTCAAGGACACGGAGCAGGCGGTGCTCAATCCAACGGCGTGCAAGGATCGCCTTGGACGGCTCAGGGTGGCGGCGGCGACCGGCGTGGGCGATGCCGGGCTGGAGCGGACCGAGGCCCTGATCGATGCGGGCTGCGACATCATCGTGGTGGATACTGCGCATGGCCATTCCGCCGGTGTGCTGGAGGCGGTGAAACGCGCCAAGAGCCTGTCGAACGAGGTGCAGATCATCGCCGGCAACGTCGCCACCGGCGAGGCCACGCGCGCGCTCATTGACGCGGGCGCGGACGCGATCAAGGTGGGTATCGGGCCGGGATCGATCTGCACCACGCGGGTCGTGGCGGGCGTGGGCGTGCCGCAGCTGACCGCGATCATGGACTGTGTCCGGGCCGCGGGTGATGTTCCGATCATCGCCGATGGCGGCATCAAGTTCTCGGGCGATTTCGCCAAGGCGATCGCGGCGGGGGCGTCCTGTGCGATGGTGGGTTCCATGATCGCCGGTACCGATGAAAGCCCCGGCGAGGTCATCCTCTACCAGGGGCGCAGCTTCAAGAGCTATCGCGGCATGGGCAGCCTTGGCGCGATGGCCCGCGGCAGCGCCGACCGCTATTTCCAGAAGGACGCGGCCAGCGACAAGCTCGTGCCCGAGGGGGTCGAGGGGCAGGTGCCCTACAAGGGATCGGCCAGCGTGGTCATTCATCAGCTCGTCGGCGGGTTGCGCGCCGCAATGGGGTATACCGGCTGTGCGACGGTCGAGGACATGCGCCGCGATTGCCAGTTCATCAGGATCAGCGGCGCCGGCCTCAAGGAGTCGCATGTGCATGATGTTCAGATCACGCGCGAAAGCTCGAACTACCGGATGGGCTGATGCGGCCTGATGCGCGGGTGCAGGCGGCGGCGGATTGTCTTGACCGCGTCCTTGCCGGTGCGCCCGCGGAAAAGGCGCTGACCGCTTGGGCGCGCGGGGCGCGCTATGCCGGGTCAAAGGACCGCGCGGCGGTGCGTGATCATGTCTATGACGCGTTGCGCCAGAAGCGGCTTTGCGCCCATCTGGGCGGCGGGGAGACCGGGCGCGCGCTGATGCTGGGGCTGATCCGGTCGCGGGGTGAGGCGCCGGAGGCGTTCTTTACCGGTGAACGCCATGCGCCTGCGGGGCTGAACGCGGCGGAGCAGCAACCGCCCCCGCCACCGCCCGATGCCGGGTTTGCGGAACTTCCCGACTGGCTCCTGCCGGGGCTTGAAGCGCGCTATGGCGCGGCACTGGCGCCCCAGCTTGCGGCGTTGCGCCAGCGGGCGCCGGTGTTCCTGCGGGTCAACGGGCGCAAGGCGACGCGGGACACGGCGATCGGCCATTTGGCCGAGGATTCGATCGTGGCGCAGCCCTGTGCGGCGTCAGGGATGGCGCTCCGGGTCGAGACGGGGGCGCGGGCGATTGCCCGGTCGCGTGCATTCCTGGCCGGGATGGTCGAGTTGCAGGATTTCTCCAGCCAATCCGCGATGGAGCGGATTCCACTGTATAACGGTATGAAAATACTGGATTACTGCGCTGGAGGCGGCGGCAAGACACTGGCGTTGGCCGGTCGGGTCGAGGCGGATTTCTTTGCCCATGACGCCAATCCGGCGCGGATGCACGACCTGCCGCCGCGCGCGGCGCGGGCCGGGGTCGAGGTGCGGTGTCTTGATGCGTCTGAACTGGCCCGATGGGCGCCCTATGATCTCGTGCTGTGCGATGTGCCCTGCTCGGGTTCGGGGACGTGGCGGCGTGATCCGGACGCGAAATGGCGGTTCACGCCGGAGCGGCTCGCGGAATTGACAAGGACACAGGACCGGATCCTGGAGGCCGCCGCACCCATGGTCGCCCCGCGCGGATTGCTGGTCTATGCGACCTGTTCGCTTTTGCCGGACGAGAACGAGGCCCGGGTCGCGCAGTTCTGTGCGCGTCGGCCTGGGTGGCGTGTCGCCTTCTCGCATCAGTTTCCTCTGAGCGAAGGGGGCGATGGCTTTTTTGTTGCGCAGCTTGAACGGTATGCGGAAACGTAGGCCGCAACCAGGGCGGGTTTCCGGGCAGGGTTAACGCTCGCTTAAGGTTTTGGCGTGCAAGATCGCTGCCATACAGAACCGGCTCGAGGGGGCTTTTTTGGCGCATACCGACTCCACGCCTGACATGCTGTTGCGCGCCGCCGAAAGGGTGGTGCCGCGACTTGGCATGCTTGCCCTGTTGGCCGCTTCGTGCCTGGCGGCTGCCTATGCGCTGGGTGAGGGTGGGCTGTCGCTGGCGCTGGGCGCGGCGGGTGGCACGCTGCTGGTGCTGGCGGGCATGATCTCGGTCATGGTCTGGTGGTATCGGACCCGGAACCGGCAATCGCAACGGGCGGTGGCGGAATTCGTGCAGCATGACGCCGTGCCCTGTTTCGTGACCGATGCCGATGGCGAGATATCGCATGCGAATCCCGCGGCCGGGAAACGGTTCGACGCTGGCGCGCAAACCCTCGCCCGCGTGTTTGAAGAGGTTTTCGCAAATCCCTCGGCGGTGATCTTTCGTCTCATGAAGCGGGCGGAAACCGCGGGCGCCGCGCGAGAGGATGTCGTGACACGGCGGGGCCATGTCCGGCTAGCCACGCACCGGGTCGGGCCGGCCGTGTTCCTTTGGCGCATCGAGGAAACGGCCGAGAAGGGGCAGGGGCGCGGCGGTGACGGCGCAACCCTTCCGGCCCTGACCGTCGGGCGCAACAACGCGGTCCTGTTCATGAACGCGGCGGCGCGGCGGCTGATCGGAGAGCGGGTGAAATCGCTTGACCGGCTGTTCACGACGCTGCCCGTGCAGTCCGGCGAGATCCAGCAGATCAGCACCAAGGATGGCATCCGACGCGTGATCGCCGCCGAAATCCGTGGTTCTGTCGGTCGTTCGGAACTCTATCTCGTGCCCGCGTCCGAAGCCCCCACACGGGCGCGGGCCGAAAACCGCACTGATGAGGATGACGCCCGGCACATGGACGCCCTTCCCGTTCCGCTCTTGAAACTGACCGCTGACGGGACGGTGCTTTACATGAACGAGCAGGCGCGCGAACTGCTCGGGAGCGCGGCGTGCGAGGGCCTGCACCTTTCGACATTGCTGGAAGGGTTGGGCCGATCGCTCTCCGACTGGCTGACCGAGGTCGCCGAAGGGCGCGAGGTGACGAACAACGAATTCCTGCGCGTGTCGCAGCGTGACCGGGAGGTCTTTGTGCAGGTGCTGCTCAAGCGCGTGAACGCGCCGGGCGACACCGGGTTGATCGCGGTCCTGAACGATGCGACGGAACTCAAGACTCTGGAAGCGAAATTCGTGCAAAGCCAGAAGATGCAGGCGATCGGCCAGCTTGCCGGGGGTGTGGCGCATGATTTCAACAACCTGCTTACCGCGATTTCAGGCCATTGCGATCTCTTGCTGCTGCGCCACGATCAGAGCGATCCGGACTATAGCGACCTTGTCCAGATCAACCAGAATGCCAACCGTGCGGCCGCCCTCGTGGGGCAGCTGCTTGCATTCTCACGCAAGCAGACCCTGCAACCGAGGTTGCTCGACCTGCGCGAAACGCTCTCGGACCTGACCCATCTGCTCAACCGGCTCGTGGGTGAGAAGGTGGTGCTCACGCTCGAACATGATCCGGTGGTTCACAAGCTCAGGGCGGACAAGCGGCAGTTGGAGCAGGTTCTGATGAACATCGTGGTGAACGCCCGCGATGCCATGCCGGAGGGCGGAGAGATCCGGATCGAGACGCAGGGCCTCGACCTGGCCGAGCCGATGACGCGCAACCGGGCGGTGGTGCCGGCCGGGAAATATGTCTGCATCCGGATACATGACGACGGCGTCGGCATGCCGCCGGATGTTCTGCAAAAGATTTTCGAGCCGTTCTACACGACGAAGCGCACCGGCGAGGGCACGGGACTTGGACTTTCCACCGCCTACGGGATCATCAAGCAATCGGGCGGGTTCATCTTCGCCGACAGCACCCCTGGGCAAGGAACGGTCTTCAGCGTGATCCTTCCGATCCATGACGAGGACGAGCAGCGTGAGCCCGCAAAGCCCGCGGAAGGGGGCTTGCCGGTGGCCGCGCCCGCGGGCGATGGTGTCATCCTGCTGGTCGAGGATGAGGCGCCGGTGCGATCCTTCGCGTCGCGCGCCCTGCGCCTGCGCGGCTACACGGTTCTCGAGGCCGAATCGGCCGAGGATGCGCTCCGCACCCTGGAAGAAACCGATCTCGACATTGATGTCTTCGTCACCGATGTCGTGATGCCCGGCATGGATGGCCCGAGCTGGGTGCGAAGGGCACTGGAAACGCATCCCGGTGTGCGCGTGGTCTTTGTCTCGGGGTATCCCGAAGATGCCTTCGCGGAAGGACAGCCGGGCATTCCGAACTCGGTTTTCCTGCCGAAACCGTTCTCACTCACCGAATTGACGGAAGCGGTGCAGCGGCAACTGCATTGATGCCGGGGACCGGCGCAGGCGCCCGCGCGGTTCGGCCAGACAGGCAGGGCGACAGCGCTGCAAGCTCACGCCAGGCTGTCCCACAAGGCGAAATCCTCGGCGCAGGCATCGGTCAGCCGGGTTCTGAGCGACTCCGGCAATGTCAGGTCCGCAACGGGCGAAACATTGACGTGCGGCAGCGCGATCTCGAGCCCCAGGCGCTCTTCGAGATAGGCCACGCAATCCTCGATCGCCTCGTAACGGAAGATCCGGTCAACCGATGTACCGTTGGGGCGTGGTTCGAGGAACCTGGCCTGCGAGCCGACATTGGCAAAAGCCGGACGGGGATCGCGAAGGTAGCCCTCGACGAAGTCTGCAAAGCTCATCTCGGCGGTGGAGGCGGGCGTTCCGGAAAGGAACGGCCGTTGGCGATAGCGATACCAGCTTCCCAGCCAGCTGACCGGCTCGCGCATGACGGCGATGGTTTCGACATCCGGGCCGATGAACTTCTCGACCATGGGGCGGAAGAACCGGTTGTAACGATAGACCGGCGCGTGCTTGAGCTCGGGCGGATCGAGCACGGCGATGGCGGCATGTGCGGCCAGCGCCTGTTCGATCGCGGTCGTGCCGGTCTTGGGGACCGAAAGGACCACCAGGCGTGCCTTGGAAAAAACGAGCATGTCAGCGGTCCCAATATGGCGGATGCGGCTTTCTGTTGCGCGTAAACTATCTTTTAACCTTTTGGCGAAAAAGTGGGTTCATGAAATTTCCTGTTGAAATGTTCCCTTTTTGTCTCCAATAAGAACATTAAGGGAACATGAGTGACGGCGATTGCCGCTCCGGGGCGGCTGTGAGATAAGGACGCAAATCAATGGCAACGGCAGAACTTTTCCAGATGGACAACAAACGCGACGCGAACAAGCAAAAGGCGCTCGACAGCGCGCTGGCGCAGATCGAACGGCAATTCGGGAAAGGTTCGATCATGAAACTGGGGGCCGACAGCCCGGTTCAACAGATCGAGGCAACCTCGACCGGGTCGATCGGGCTCGATATCGCGCTGGGCATCGGCGGCCTGCCCAAGGGTCGGATCATCGAGATCTACGGCCCCGAAAGCTCGGGCAAGACGACGCTGACGCTGCATTGCGTGGCCGAAGAGCAGAAGAGGGGCGGGGTTTGCGCCTTTGTCGATGCCGAACATGCGCTCGATCCGCAATATGCCAGGAAACTCGGCGTCGATCTTGACGAGTTGCTGATCTCGCAACCGGACACGGGCGAGCAGGCGCTCGAGATCACCGACACGCTGGTCCGGTCGGGCGCGGTGAGCCTGGTGGTGGTCGACTCGGTTGCGGCCCTTACCCCGAAAAGCGAGCTCGAGGGCGAAATGGGCGATTCGAGCGTGGGCGTGCAGGCCCGGCTGATGAGCCAGGCCATGCGCAAGCTGACCGGCTCGATGTCGCGGTCGAACTGCATGGTGATCTTCATCAACCAGATCCGCATGAAGATCGGCGTGATGTTCGGCAGCCCGGAGACGACCTCGGGCGGGAACGCGCTCAAGTTCTATTCCTCCGTGCGGCTCGACATCCGGCGGATCGGCTCGATCAAGGATCGCGACGAGGTGATCGGCAACCAGACCCGCGTGAAGGTGGTCAAGAACAAGGTGGCACCGCCCTTCAAGCAGGTGGAGTTCGACATTCTGTTCGGCGAGGGCATTTCCAAGACCGGCGAGATCCTCGATCTGGGGGTCGCGGCCGGCGCCGTGCAGAAATCCGGCTCTTGGTATTCCTATGGGGACGAGCGTATCGGGCAGGGGCGCGAGAATGCGCGCCAGTATCTCAAGGACAACCCCAAGGCAGCGCTTGAGATCGAGGACAAGATCCGGGCGGCCCACGGGCTCGATTTCGATGCGCCCGAAGGCGCCGCGGGGGACGACGCCGTTCTCGATACCTGAGCGCCATCCGCCGCTTGTTTCCAGGGCCGCCCATCTAACGGGCGGCCCCTTTCATACGGAGCGCATTGTCGGGGTCGGGCGGGCCGTTCAAGGGCGGTGGACAGGCCAAACGCTTGGGGCTACACCGCACAGGATCACTGACCCAGTCCCAGAGGCCATGCGCGATGCCCAACCTGAACGATATCCGTTCGACCTTCCTGAATTATTTCGCAAGGAACGGGCACGAGATCGTGCCCTCGAGTCCGCTCGTGCCGCGCAACGACCCGACCCTGATGTTCGTCAATTCGGGCATGGTGCAGTTCAAGAACCTGTTCACCGGGGTCGAGACCCGCGACTATACGCGCGCCACCACGGCTCAGAAATGCGTGCGCGCGGGCGGCAAGCACAACGATCTCGACAATGTCGGCTATACCGCGCGGCATCATACGTTCTTCGAGATGCTGGGCAATTTCAGCTTCGGCGATTATTTCAAGGCCGAGGCGATTCCCTTTGCCTGGGAGCTGGTGACGAAAGAGTTCGGTATCCCGACCGAAAGACTTCTGGTGACGGTCTATCACACGGATGACGAGGCGGCCGATCTGTGGAAGAAGGTTGCGGGCCTGCCGGATGAGCGGATCATCCGGATCCCGACCAGCGACAATTTCTGGATGATGGGCCCGACAGGCCCCTGCGGCCCCTGCACCGAGATATTCTTTGACCATGGCGAGCAATACTGGGGTGGCCCGCCCGGGAGCCCGGAAGAGGATGGCGACCGGTTCGTCGAGATCTGGAACCTTGTCTTCATGCAGAACGAGCAGTTCGAGGACGGCTCGATGAAGGCGCTCGACATGCAGTCGATCGACACGGGCATGGGAATCGAGCGGGTCGCGGCGCTGTTGCAGGGGACCAACGACAATTACGCGACCGACCTCATTCGCGCGCTGATCGAGGCCAGCGCAAATGCCACGTCGAGCGACCCGGACGGTCCGGGCAAGACGCATCACCGGGTCATTGCCGATCATCTGCGCTCGACCTCGTTCCTCATTGCCGATGGCGTGATGCCGTCGAATGACGGCCGCGGCTACGTCTTGCGCCGGATCATGCGCCGTGCGATGCGCCATGCGCATCTTCTGGGATCGAAAGACCCGGTGATGCACCGCCTGGTTCCGGCGCTCGTGCACCAGATGGGCGCGGCCTATCCCGAACTGGGGCGGGCACAACCCCTGATCGAGGAAACGCTGGAGCTTGAGGAAACGCGGTTCAAGCAGACGCTGGATCGGGGCTTGCGGCTGCTTGACGAGGAGCTTGAAACGCTTGATGCGGACGCGCCCTTGCCCGGAGAATCGGCGTTCAAGCTCTATGATACCTACGGGTTCCCGCTCGATCTCACGCAGGATGCCCTGCGCGAGAAGGGGCGCGCGGTCGATACCGAAGGGTTCGAGAAGGCCATGGCCGAGCAGAAGGCCAAGGCCCGTGCGGCCTGGGCCGGGTCGGGCGAGGCGGCGGATGCCTCGCTCTGGTTCGACCTGGCGGATCGGCACGGGGCCACGGATTTTCTCGGCTATGATACCGAGACGGCCGAAGGGCAGGTTCTGGCCCTGGTCCAGGAGGGGGCCGAGGTCGAGCGGCTGGATGCCGGGCAGGAGGGCTGGGCCATTCTCAACCAGACCCCGTTCTACGCCGAGGCGGGCGGGCAGGTGGCCGACCACGGCTATATCCGGCGGCTCGCGGATCTCGATGACGTCAGCCACGTGACGGACGTGCAAAGACATGCCGATGGCCGGCTCTTTGCACATAAGCTGCGGGTGGAGCGTGGCGCCCTCGCGCGGGGTGATACCGTTTCTCTAGAAGTGGATCACAAGCGTCGCAGCAAGGTGCGGGCCAACCATTCGGCCACGCACCTGCTTCACGAGGCGCTTCGCGTGCATCTGGGCGATCACGTGGCACAGCGCGGCTCGCTCAACGATGTGGATCGGTTGCGCTTCGATTTCAGCCATGCCAAGCCGCTGACGGAGGCGGAACTGCGCGCGGTTGGCGAAGAGGTGAACGCCTTCATCCGCCAGAACAGCCCGGTGACAACCCGGATCATGACGCCCGACGAAGCGCGCGAGATCGGGGCGCAGGCGCTTTTCGGCGAGAAATACGGCGACGAGGTGCGGGTCGTGTCGATGGGGCGCGCGCCGACCGGCAAGGGCACGGATGGCGAGACCTGGTCGATCGAGCTCTGTGGTGGCACGCATGTAACGCGCACCGGGGATATCGGGCTCTGCGTGATCGTGAGCGATGCGGCATCGAGCGCCGGTGTGCGCCGGATCGAGGCCCTGACCGGGGCGGCGGCTTTCGAGCATCTCGAGGCGCAGGCGGCCCTCGTCAGCGAAATCTCGGCCACCGTGAAGGCGCAGCCGGCCGAGGTCGCCACGCGCATAAGGACGTTGATGGACGAGCGCCGGGCGTTGCAGAACGAGGTTGCGCAACTGCGCCGCGAACTGGCCATGGGCGGGGGCGCGGGGCAGGGAAGCGGTGCCGAGCCACGTGACATCAACGGTGTGCGGTTCCTGGCGCAGGTTCTTTCGGGGGTGAGTGGCAAGGACCTGCCCGCGCTCATCGACGAGCACAAGGCGCGGCTGGAAAGCGGGGTGGTCCTGCTCATTGCCGACGCCGGGGGCAAGGCGGCGGTGGCGGCGGGCGTCACTGCGGACTTGACCGATACGCTCTCGGCGGTTGATCTTGTGCGCGCGGCGGTGGCCGAGCTGGGCGGCAAGGGTGGCGGTGGCCGACCCGACATGGCGCAGGGCGGTGGCCCGGATGCCGGTAACGCCGACGCGGCGATCAAGGCGGCACAAGCCGTGATAGGAGGTTGAGATGGGTGCACTCTGGATTGCACATGTGACGGTGACCGATGCCGAAGCCTATGGCAAATATGCCGAGCTTGCCGGCCCCGCGATTGCCAAGCACGGGGGCGAGTTCATCGCCCGCGGCGGGCGGTTCGTGCAACTTGAGGGGCGCGAGCGGCCACGCAACGTGGTGGCACGGTTCCCGAGTGTCGAGGCGGCGGTCGATTGCTATCACAGCCCGGAATACCAGGAGGCGCTGAGCCACGCGCGCGGCGCGTCCGAGCGTGAGCTGATGGTGGTGGAAACCTCGGAATAGGTGCCCATATCCGGCTGGCGATCGTCACTCATCAAGGAGCCAGCCATGATCCGCGCCCTGTGCCTCATTCTCCTGTCGATGCCGGTTTCGGCCGCCGCCGACGATTGGGACGCGCTGAAACGCCCAGAGGCGGTCGCGCTGATGCGTCACGCGCTGGCGCCGGGGACGGGCGACCCGTCTTCCTTCGAGTTGTCGGATTGCACGACGCAACGCAATCTGGACGCGCGTGGGCGCGATCAGGCGCGCGAAACCGGCGCGCAACTGCGCCGAAACGATGTTCAATTCGATGCCGTGTGGACGAGCCAATGGTGCCGCAGCCGCGACACTGCGGACCTCATGGAGATGGGTGCCGTCGAGGAGGTGCCCGCGCTCAATTCCTTTTTTGCCGATCGGCGGCGAAGCGACCGCCAGACCGCGGCCACCCTGGAGCGGATCGAAAGGGCGCAAGGCCAACGCATCCTCATGGTGACGCACCAGGTGAACATCACCGCGCTGACCGGGGTCGTGCCGCAGTCAGGCGAGATCATCGTCGCGCAAATGCGCGACGATGGCGAGCTGGAGGTGACGGGCCGTGTGCTGATCGCCCCGTGACCGGCGCAGCCTGTCATGCCTGTTTCGACATCCGCTTGCGTTCATGCGGATCGAGGTGGCGCTTGCGCAGCCGGATCGCCTTGGGCGTCACCTCGACCAGTTCGTCGTCGTTGATATAGGCGATGGCCTGTTCGAGCGACAGAATCGTGGGCGGAGTGAGGCGCACGGCCTCGTCGGTGCCGCTGGCCCGCACATTGGTGAGCTTCTTGCCCTTGAGCGGGTTCACCTCGAGATCGTTTTCGCGGCTGTGTTCCCCGATGATCATGCCCTGATAGATCTTGTCCTGTGGGTTGATGAACATCCGCCCCCGGTCTTCGAGGTTCCACAGCGCATAGGCCACGGCCTCGCCGTTTTCCATCGAGATGAGAACGCCCGCGCGACGCCCGGGAATCGGCCCCTTGTGCGGGGTCCAGCCATGAAAGACGCGGTTCAACACGCCGGTGCCGCGTGTATCGGTCAGGAACTCGCCGTGATAGCCGATAAGCCCGCGTGAGGGCACATGCGCGATGATGCGGGTCTTGCCCGCGCCCGCCGGCTTCATTTCGATCAACTCGCCCTTGCGCGGGCCGGTGATCTTTTCGATCACGGCGCCGGTATAGTCGTCATCCACGTCGATCGTGACCTCTTCGACCGGTTCGAGTCTTTGCCCCTCTTCTTCGCGCATGATCACCTTGGGGCGCGAGATCGAGAGTTCAAAGCCTTCGCGGCGCATGTTCTCGATCAGAACGCCCATTTGCAGTTCGCCACGCCCCGCCACGTCGAACGCTTCGCCGCCCGGCGTGTCGGTCACACGGATGGCAACATTCGATTCGGCCTCTTTCATCAGGCGTTCGCGGATGACCCGGCTCTGAACCTTCTTGCCCTCGCGCCCGGCCAGCGGGCTGTCATTGATGCCGAAGGTGACCGAGATCGTCGGCGGGTCGATGGGTTGCGCATCGATCGGCGTGTCCACGGCCAGCGCACAGATCGTGTCGGCCACCGTGGCCTTTTGCATCCCCGAGATGCTGACGATATCGCCGGCAACCGCTTCGTCGATGTCTTGCAGGTTGAGACCGCGGAATGCCTGGATCTTGGTGATGCGAAACTGTTCGATCTTTTGCCCGATACGTGACAGCGCCTGCACCGTCTGGCCCACCTTGAGACGGCCGGACTCGACCCGTCCGGTGAGGATGCGTCCGACGAACGGATCGCTGCCCAGCGTGGTGGCGAGCATGCGGAAATCCTCGTCCGCGTGTTTTTGTTGTTTGGGCGCAGGGACGTGGTTGACGATCAGGTTGAAGAGTGCATGCAGATCCTTGCGCGGGCCGTCAAGCTCGGGATCGGCCCAGCCGCTGATGCCCGAGGCATAGAGATGCGGGAAATCGAGTTGATCATCGTTCGCGCCGAGACTGGCGAACAGGTCGAACACCTCGTCCAGCGCGCGGTCGGGCTCGGCGGCGGGCTTGTCGACCTTGTTGAGCACGACGATCGGGCGCAGCCCGAGGGCCAGCGCCTTGGAAGTCACGAACTTGGTCTGCGGCATCGGGCCCTCGGCGGCATCGACCAGCAACACGACGCCGTCGACCATGCTCAGGATGCGCTCGACCTCGCCGCCGAAATCGGCGTGGCCGGGCGTGTCGACGATATTGATGCGGGTGCCCTTCCATTCCACGCTGGTGGCCTTGGCTAGGATGGTGATCCCGCGTTCGCGTTCGATATCGTTGCTGTCCATCGCCCGTTCGGCCACGGCCTGGTTCTCGCGGAACGAGCCGGATTGTTTCAAAAGCTCGTCCACGAGCGTGGTCTTCCCGTGGTCCACATGGGCAATGATTGCGATATTTCGCAGGTCCATAAGTCAGCCTTCCTGAATGCGTCGCAGGCGCCTAACCCGGGGCGGCGCAAAAGGCCAGAGGCAAAGCGCAACACAAGGCGCATGGGCGGGTTGCAGCGTGGGTACTGTGTGGTAAATGCTGACCCCTAACCATCCAGGACCGTATCATGAACCTTTTTTCGGATATCCGCGACCTTGTCGTCGACACGCTTGCCCAGATGCAGGTGGCGGGCGACTTGCCCGAGGGCCTTGATTTCGCCAACGTCACGGTCGAGCCGCCGCGCGACCCGGCGCATGGCGACATGGCGACGAATGCCGCGATGGTTCTGGCCAAGCCCGCCGGGTTGAAGCCGCGCGACATTGCCGAAGCCTTGGCCGCGCGGCTGGGTGGCGACGCGCGGATCACCAGCGCAGAGGTGGCGGGGCCGGGTTTCCTGAACCTGAGGCTTGATGCGGGTGTCTGGCAGGGGGTGCTGCGCGCGGTGCTGGCGGAAGGGGCGAATTTCGGTCGTTCCACCCTTGGCGCAGGCAAGCGGGTCAACGTGGAATACGTGAGCGCCAACCCCACCGGCCCGTTGCATGTGGGCCACACGCGCGGCGCGGTCTTTGGCGATGCGCTGGCCTCGCTGCTGGATTTCGTGGGCTACGACGTGACCCGCGAATATTACATCAACGATGGCGGCGCGCAGGTCGATACGCTGGCGCGGTCTGTCTATGAGCGTTACCGCGAGGCGTGCGGTCTCGAACCCGAGATCGCGGAAGGGCTTTACCCGGGCGATTACCTCGTGCCGGTCGGCGCGGCACTCAAGGAGAAATACGGCGAGACCCTTCTCGACAAGGGCGAAGGGGAATGGCTCGAAGAGCTGCGTGATTTCGCAACGGACGCGATGATGGACCTGATCCGCACGGACCTGAAGGCACTGGGGGTCGAGATGGACGTGTTCTTCAGCGAGAAATCGCTTTATGGCACGGGGCGGATCGAGGCGGCGATCGATAGCCTGCGCGACAAGGGGTTGATCTATCGCGGTGTGCTTGAGCCGCCCAAGGGCAAGATGCCCGAGGATTGGGAGCCGCGCGAACAGACCCTTTTCCGTTCGACGGCCCATGGCGATGACGTGGATCGTCCGATCATGAAATCCGACGGCGGCTGGACCTATTTCGCGCCTGATATCGCCTATCATTATGACAAGATTTCCAGGGGGTTCGACGCGCTTATTGATGTGTTCGGAGCGGATCATGGCGGCTATGTCAAGCGGATGAAGGCGGCCGTTTCGGCGCTCTCGGACGGGAAGGTGCCGCTCGACATCAAGCTCACGCAACTGGTCAAGCTGTGGAAGAATGGCGAGCCGTTCAAGATGTCCAAGCGGGCCGGCAATTTCGTGACCCTGCGCGACGTGGTTGATCAGGTGGGCGCCGATGTGACGCGCTTTCACATGCTCACGCGCAAGAACGATGCGCCGCTCGATTTCGATTTCGACAAGGTGATGGAGCAATCCAAGGACAACCCGGTTTTCTATGTGCAGTATGCCCATGCGCGGGTGTGCTCGGTGCTGCGCAAGGCCGCCGAGGCGGGTATCGAGACGGGGGACGGTACGCTCGGCACGGCCGATCTGGCCAGGTTGGGGCATGAGGCGGAGATGACGGTGATCCGCAAGCTGGCCGAATGGCCGCGCCTTGTGGACACGGCAGGCCGCGCGAACGAGCCGCATCGCGTCGCCTTTTACCTCTATGAACTGGCCAGCGAGTTTCACAGCCTGTGGAACAGGGGCAATGATGAGCCCGCCTTGCGCTTTCTTCAGGAGGACGATCCGGCCACAAGCCAGTCAAAACTGGCCCTTGTAAGGTCCGTGGCCGTTGTTATTTCCGCAGGTCTTGGTATTCTTGGGGTAACGCCGGCGGAAGAAATGCGCTGACAGGCAAGACGCGCCGTCGCCGGTGAGGCAGTCAAGACCACCCCGGCGGCAATGTATCGCCCGGGGAAAGCGAGGCGAACATGGCGGATATTCCATTGGGTGATCCCGTTTACGGGGCACATGCGGGCAGTAGCACGAATACGGCGGAAAGCAACGGCGGCGGCGACACGCTCAGGACCCTCGGAACGGTGATGAACTGGGCCGGAGCCGCGGTGTCTCTGGCACTTGTCGTTGGAATAAGTGTCTGGGGATACAAGATGTTGGCCCGCGACGTGAGTGCCGTCCCGGTCGTGCGTGCGGCCGAGGGCAAACCGATGCGGGTGCAGCCCGAAAACCCGGGTGGACGGCCGGCGCTGCACCAGGGGCTTGCGGTGAACAGCGTCGCGGCGCTCGGACCGGCCGCAAAGCCGGCAGATCAGTTGATCCTCGCGCCGGCACCGGTTGATCTGAGCGAGGAGGATGTTGCGCTCAGCGCGGTTCAGCCGGTCAAAGAGGAGACATCGGGCCCTGAGCGGGAACAGACGGCAAACGCGGAAAGCGGGTCGGCAAAGGATGGCCCGGACAACGAGTCGATGCTGGCGCTGGCCGATCGACTGGCCGCAGGGGCCGAACGCCTGGACACGGGCGAACCGGCAGAAAAGATCCAGCATGTGGCGGCCATAGAGGCCGCTCCGGTCGAGGACGAGCGCAATCCCGAGCCCGAGGCGCGACTGGAGGTCAAGGGGGGGATCAAGCAGTCCCTGCGCCCGGTTCTGCGGCCGGAAGAGATGAAACAGACAGCAGCGGCCGGGCCCGCGACCGAACCCGAAGAGATCGACCCCGAGAGCATCGCCAAGGGAACGCGGCTGGCGCAGCTCGGCGCCTTTGAAAGCGCCGAAGTCGCGCGGCGCGAATGGGACCGCCTGAGCGAGAGATTTGGGGATTACCTCGAGGGAAAACAGCGTGTTATCCAGAAAGCGCAAAGCGGCGGGCGGACATTTTACAGGCTCCGCGCCATGGGATTTGCCGATCTCAACGATGCGCGGCGCTTCTGTTCGGCCCTGCAGGCCGAGCGGGGCGATTGCATCCCGGTGACGACACGGTGAGCCGCTTCGGCGCGACGATCCTCGATGCCGGGGGGCTGCGGCTGACGGCGGAGGAAAAGGCGTTCTTTCGCGAGGCCGATCCGTTCGGCTTCATCCTGTTCGCGCGCAATGTGGAGGGCCCCGGCCAGCTCGCCGCGCTCTGTATCGAGATGCGCGAGGCGGTGGGGCGAGAGGCGCTGATCACCATCGACCAGGAGGGGGGGCGCGTCCAGCGGCTGCACGCGCCGCAGTGGCGTGAATGGATACCACCGCTCGATCAGGTGGAGCGCGCCGGGGCAGGGGCCGCGCGGGTGATGTACCTGCGATATCGCATCATCGCGCATGAATTGCGGTCGCTTGGGATCGACAGCAATTGCGCACCCCTGCTGGATGTGGCGACGCCGTGGACCCATCCGTTCCTGCGCAACCGGTGCTATGGCGAGAGCGTTGCGACCGTGGCATGGATCGGGCGGGCAGTGGCACAGGCGCATCTGGACGGGGGCGTGTTGCCGGTGGTGAAGCATCTTCCCGGCCATGGCCGGGCGCAGAGCGACAGCCATCTCGAGTTGCCCCGGGTCAGTGCCGCGAAGAAAGCGCTGCAAGAGGTTGATTTCGCGCCTTTCCGTGCGCTTTCTGACATGCCGCTGGGGATGACCGCGCATTTGGTTTACGAGGCGCTGGATGCGGCCCCCGCGACGCTTTCGGCCCCGGTCATGGCGATGATCCGCGACGAGATCGGGTTCGATGGCCTGATCATGAGCGACGACATCTCGATGAAGGCGCTGGCGGGCGATCTTGGTGACCTGAGCCGGCAGGCGATCGCGGCAGGCTGTGACGTGGTGTTGCATTGCAATGGCACGCTGGACGAGAAACGCCGTGTGGCCGAGGCGGCAGGGCGGATGGGTGCGGTTGCCCAGGCCCGGGCCGAGCGGGCGCTGGCGTCGCGTCATGCGGCGGACGAGATTGACATCGCGGCGCTGGAAGCCGAGGTTGAGGCGCTTTCAAAGGGCGCTGTGGATGGCTGAGGACGAGTTCGAGGAAGACCGCCAATCGGTAAGCGAGCGGCTGGCCGCCGAGGCGCTGATCGTGGATGTGGACGGGTTCGAGGGGCCGCTTGATGTGCTGCTCACGCTGAGCCGGACGCAGAAGGTCGATCTGCGCAAGATCAGCGTGTTGCAACTCGCCCGGCAATACCTTGCTTTCGTTGAGAAAGCCAAGGCGCTACGGCTTGAGTTGGCGGCTGATTACCTTGTCATGGCGGCGTGGCTCGCGTTTCTCAAGTCGCGCCTGCTGCTGCCGCCCGACCCGAGCGAAGAGGGCCCGTCGGGCGAGGAGCTGGCGGCGCATCTGGCGTTCCAACTGGAGCGGTTGCAGGCGATGCGCGACGTGGCGGCGCGGCTTATGGCGCGGGACAGGCTGGGGCGGGATTTCTTTGCCCGGGGCATTCCGGAGGATGTGACGCGGGTGCGCAAGGTCCGGTTCACGGCCACGCTCCTCGACCTGATGCAGGGCTATGCGCGGATACGCACCCGCGACGAGTTTCGCCCCTATGCGATGGACCGTGACGCGGTCTGGACGATGGAACAGGCGCTGGAGCGGATGCGCGGGCTGATCGGGTTCGCGGGGCAGTGGACGGATATTGCGAGCTATGTTCCAGAGGGTTGGGACAGTGATCCGGCGCGGCGGCGGTCGTCGCTGGCCTCGACCTTCGCGGCCTCGCTCGAACTCGTGAAAGAGGGGCGGGTAGAGCTGCGCCAGGCCGAGACATTCGCGCCGATCGAGCTTCGCAGGAGAGATTAGGAGAATGTCGGAAGACATTGATAAAGAAGAAGAAAATGACCGTGATACCCTGTTCGACTCGCCCCCCATCGCCGAGCAGGAACGCATGGTCGAGGCCATTCTTTTCGCCAGTGCCGAGCCGGTGACGGTGCAGGAACTGAACGCGCGGATGCCCTTTGGATCAGATGCGGCCGAGGCGCTGGTGCATCTGCGCAAGCGTTATGAGGGGCGCGGCGTGCGCGTGGTCAAGGTCGGCGATGCCTGGGCGATCCGCACCGCGCCGGACCTCGGGTTCCTGATGCAGAAAGAGACGGTCGAGACCCGCAAGCTGAGCCGCGCGGCGATCGAGACATTGGCGATCATCGCCTATCACCAACCGGTGACGCGGGCCGAGATCGAGGAGATTCGCGGGGTGAGCGTGTCGCGCGGGACGGTCGATCAACTGCTTGAAATGGAATGGATTCGCTTTGGCCGGCGCAAGATGACGCCGGGGCGGCCGGTGACATTCGTGGTGACGCAGGGCTTTCTCGATCATTTCGGCCTGGAAAGTGCGCGCGACCTTCCGGGATTGAAAGACCTGCGCGCCGCGGGCCTGTTGGAAAGCCGTCCGCCGCCGGCATTGATGCCGCGTGCGGGCGAAGGAGAGGACGTGGACGAGGAAGAGGCATCGGAGGGGCAAAGCGAGCTGTTCGAGGATTGAGGACAGTCTCGCATGGCCGGATCGTGATTTGGTAAAGCCCGCGATCCGTGCCATATTGCGGGCAAATTGACCCTCTATATGGGCATGAGACAACGGCAGGAGGGCGCCATGAACGCCAACCAGATCATCAATCTCGTGATGCGGATGTTCATTCGCAAGGCCGTGGGACGCGGCATGAACGCGGGTATCAACCGACTGGCAGGAAAGGGAAAATCCCGTGAGGAGATGTCGCCAGAGGAGCGCCGCAAGGCACGGCAGGGCAAGCAATCGGCCCGCCGGGCACGACAGGCGATGAAGATGGGCCGCCGTATCGGGAAAATGTGAGCGCGCGGCGGGGTTAAGCCAAGCTTGCGCCACCGCGCCGGCCGGTTAACACGGTTTCTCGGCGATGAATCCGGGGGGTGACATGCGTATGACTCCCGGCTGTTGCCCGGCTGCCAAGGTGGCGGTCATCTTGCGTTAATGAAAAGGGTTAACCTTAAGCGCTTTGCGGAAAACCCAGGCCACTGCTTTTCGCGAGACGCGCGCTTTGCTGATATGTTGCGCCGCGTTCCGCCTGATCCCTGTTCTGAAGCGTTCCGCGAAAAACCTGAATCACAGCTTTTCGCGGAACGCGCGCTTTGCTGGTATGTTGGCCGCGTTTCACCTTATCCCTGTCTCAGGTATCAGGCGGAACGCTCTTGGGCGCGGAAATGCTTGGAGAGCTTGAGGCCCTGGCCCTGGTAATTCGAGGCGATGCCCGCGCCGTAAAGCTGCTCGGGCACTTGGGACATGCGTTCATAGACGAGACGGCCCACCACCTGCCCGTGTTCGAGCACGAAGGGCGATTCGTGACAGCGCACTTCGAGCACCCCGCGCGAGCCCGCGCCGCCCAGTTGTGCATGGCCGAAGCCGGGATCGAAGAAGCCCGCGTAATGCACCCGGAACTCGCCCACCATGGCGAGGAAGGGGGCCATCTCGGCGGCATAGGCGGGCGGAATATGCACCGCCTCGCGGCTGACGAGGATGTAGAAGGCGCCGGGGTCGAGGATGATCTGGCCGTTCGCGCTGTGCAACTCCTCCCAGTATTCGGCGGGGTCGTAGAAGCCGATGCGGTCGAGGTCGATCACGCCGGTATGCGGCTTGGCGCGATAGCCGACGCGGGTGCCCTCCGTCGGTTCGAGATCGACGGAGAACCCGAGGCCGTCGTCGATGAGGGCATCGCCGTCCACGAGCGGGGATTCGGAATGGAGCGCGTCGAGTTCATCGTCGGAAAGCGTGGCCTGCCCGGCGCGAAAGCGGATCTGGTTGAGGCGCATACCGGGGCGGACCAGCACGGAGAAGCTGCGCGGGCAGATCTCGGCATAGAGCGGGCCGTGATAGCCCGGCGCGATGCGGTCGAATTCCTCGCCGCCATCGGTGATCGCGCGTGTGAGTAGGTCGAGCCGTCCGGTCGAGCTCTTGGCGTTGGCGACCGCCTGGATGCCTGGGGGCAGGGCAAGCCCCTCCATCAGCGGCACGACGTAGACGCAGCCTTTTTCAAGCACCGCGCCCTCCGATAGGTCGATCTGGTGCATCTCGAATTCTGCCAGCCGTTCGGAGACGGGGCGCCCGTGACCGGCGAGGAACGAGGCGCGCACGCGCCATGCGCGACGGCCCAGCCGCAGATCGAGACTGGCGGGTTGAACCTGGTCGGGCAGGATGGCGGGATCGGCGATGATCTCGCCCCGGGCGATCATCGCCTCGATCTGCTGGCTGGCCAGAACGCCTGTCATGTTGGTCACTCCCGCGGGGTTTCGCATGGGGATACATGCGCTTGCGCGGCGGGAAAAGGGAAATTTCCGGTGTGGGGGCGGAGTTGATGGTCGGGCTAGCAGGATTCGAACCTACGACCTCCCGTCCCCCAGACGGACGCGCTACCAGACTGCGCTATAGCCCGACGTTGCGCCTAGATAACGGTTTTGCGGGCAGGGGCAAGGGGGAATTTGCCGAAACCGCGGCAGGGAAGGTTCAGTCGGTTGCGGCGGTCCGGGGCGTGTCGCTCTGGCGGGCGTGAACCGCCGCGAGCCGGTCACGCAGGGCGCGCAGTTCCGAGCGGGCCTCGGTGGCGAGCGGTCTGCCCTTGCGCGCCGCGATGGTGGCCAGAAGGCCGGGCGGGGCGGTGATGCTGTCTTCGTCAGGGTCGGGCGGCACGTCGATCTGCGCCGGGCGGAGCGGTTCGGGTTCGGGCCGGGTATCGGCGGCGCCGGGGGGCGAGTCGGGCCGGGATTCGATCCCGGTCTCGGGTCGCGGATCATGCTGGGGCGCGGTGAGCGGTGGGGCTGCATCCGGGGAAGGTTCGCCGCGACGGAGAAAGGCGGGCACGGCGGCGGGTTTTCCCGTGTCCTCGGGTGCGGGGGCCGCAGGCGCCTCGGCAGCGACCTCGGGCGCATCCGTCGGGTCGCGTGGTTCGGGCGCCGCTGCGGCCGGCTGTTCGGTCGCGTCCGCATCCTCGGCCGCCGTGCCGGCGTCGGGATCAGACTCCGCGGTGCCGGCTTCGGTGGCGTCATCGGGCAGGGGCGGGCTGGCGTCGAGGGCCGGCGGCGTTGCGGCGCGCTCCCCTTGTTGGTCCGCGTCGGCCGCGTCGTCCGGCCGGTCGGGGGCGGGTTCCTGTGTCTCGTCGGCGGGCCTGTTCACGGGCTGGAAGGGCAGAACGGTGGCGCTTTCCTCGGGGGCGGTGACGCCGGGCGTGGCGGTGGCCTCGATCGTGTCGCCTTCGCCCTGGGGCGTTTCGCCGTCGATCGGGGGCGAGAGCGCCGCGACATGTTTGACCCCTTGATCGCGCAGGATTTTCTGCACGCCCTTGATGGTCATCCCGTCATCATGGAGCAGTTTCTTGATACCGCCGATCAGCGCCATGTCGGCGGGACGGTAATAACGGCGCCCGCCAGCGCGTTTCACCGGTTTGATCTGGGGAAACTTGCTTTCCCAGAAACGCAGCACATGGGCCGGGGTTTCGAGCCAGTCCGCGACTTCGCTGATGGTTCGGAAAGCGTCGGCGGATTTGCCCATGTGCGGACCCTCCTAGCGTTTGTTCCCTTCCGTCACGCGGTCCTTCATCAGGTGCGAGGGGCGGAAGGTGAGTACCCGGCGCGGGTTGATCGGCACCTCTTCTCCGGTCTTGGGGTTGCGGCCAACGCGGGCGGCCTTTTCGCGCACCGAGAAAGTGCCGAAGGAGGAGATTTTCACCTGTTCGCCGCGCACCAGGGCATCGGACATGTGTTGCAGAACGCTTTCCACGAGTTGAGCGCTGTCGTTGCGCGAGAGACCCACTTCGCGAAACACTGCCTCGCTCAGGTCCATGCGCGTCAATGTCTTTTCACTCATTTGTTCCCCCGGGTTGTTTTCCGACAACCTTGGGGCAATGCAATTTCCGAGTCAATATCAAGGGCTTGCCCACGAGGTTTTATGTGGAGCTTCGCCGCGCTGCCGCATCGTGCCCCGCCCGGAACAGCGGCGGAGCCGCCCGGGCAGCACGCGCCCCCCCCCGGCCGGGCGCTTTCGATGGGTTGCGCGCCGCTCTCGGCGGGGGATGGTGTTGCGGGATAACCGCCCTGGGCTGATGTTGTTGGCCCCCGACCGCGGCCCTGTGATGCCCTGTCTCTGCGTGCCTTGGGTGCGACTACCAGCGCAGAACGACCGCGCCCCATGCCAGGCCGCCGCCGATCGCCTCGGTCACGAGAAGGTCGCCGCGCTTGATCTGGCCGCGTTCGACCCCGACGGCCAGCGCCAGCGGGATCGAGGCGGCAGAGGTGTTGCCGTGATCCTGAACGGTGACGATCACCCGCTCCATCGGCACGCCCATCTTTTTCGCGGTGCCGCGGATGATGCGGATATTGGCCTGGTGCGGCACGATCCAGTCAACCGCGTCGCCGGTAAGCCCGGCCTTGGCCAGGGCCGCGTCGGCGGTCGAGGTGAGCTTGTCCACGGCCTGGCGGAAGAGGGGGTTGCCCTGCATCCGGAGCTTGCCCGCATGGCCGGTCGAGGAAACGCCGCCATCGACATAGAGCATGTCGCGAAAGCGCCCGTCGGAGTTGAGATCGGCCGAGAGGATGCCGCGATCGTCGGACGTTCCGGTGCCCTCCTGCGCTTCGAGCACGATCGCGCCCGCGCCATCGCCGAAGAGCACGCAGGTCGAACGGTCGGTCCAGTCCATGATGCGGCTGAAGGTTTCGGCGCCGATCACCAGCACGCGCCGCACCTGCCCCGCGAGGATGAGCGCGTTGGCATTGGTCAGCGCATAGACGAAGCCTGCGCAGACCGCCTGAACGTCGAAGCCGAAGCCACGGGTCATGCCGAGCCCGTTCTGGACCATGGTGGCGACGGACGGGAAGGTGAGATCGGGGGTCGAGGTGGCCACGATCACCGCGTCGATGTCATCGGCGGCAAGCCCCGCGTTCTCCAGTGCGCGCCGCGCGGCCGTCACCGCCATGTCGGAGGTGGTTTCGCCCTCGGCGGCAAAATGGCGCCGCTCGATCCCCGAGCGGGTGCGAATCCACTCGTCGGATGTGTCCAGCGTCTTTTCGAACTCGGCATTGGGCACGATCCGTTCGGGAAGGTAGTGGCCCACGCCTGTCACGACCGCCCTGATGGTCATTTCCGGTCTCCGTCCTTTTCATCCTGCCCGCCCTCGGTGGCAAGCATCGTGGCGGCGGCGATACGCGCGGCGAGCTTGTCGGCGAAATTCGACTCCGCGAGTTGCACGGCGAGCTTGACCGCCGCCGCGACGCCGGTGGCGTCGGCCCCGCCATGGGATTTCACGACCGTGCCGTTGAGCCCGAGAAACACGCCGCCATTGACCCGGCGCGGATCGATTCGTTTTTTCAGTCGCTGCATGGAGGTATAGGCCAGAACCGAGGCCAGACGCGAGAGCGGAGAATAGCGGAACGCTTCGCGCAGGAAATCCCCGAAGAGCTTGGCCACGCCTTCGCCGGTCTTGAGCGCCACGTTGCCGGTGAACCCGTCGGTCACGATCACGTCACAGCGTTCGCCGGGCAGGTCGGAGCCCTCGACGAAGCCGACATAGTCGAAATGGGCCGCGGGCGCGTTCTCGGCGATCAGTTCATTGGCCGCCTGCATCTCGGCGCGGCCCTTGAATTCCTCGGTGCCGACATTGAGCAGGCCGACCCGCGGACGCGCGAGGCCAAGACCGTTGCGCGCGTATGAGGCCCCCATCAGCGCATATTGCAGAAGGTCGCGCTCGTCGGCCTTCACGTCGGCGCCACCGTCGAGCATGACGTTGAAGCCCTGGGGATTGCGCGAGGGCCAGAGCACGGCGATGGCCGGGCGGTAGACGCCGGGAAGCTTGCGCAGACGCACCACCGACAGCAGCATCAGCGCCCCGGTATTGCCGCAGGAGACGCAGGCATGTGCCTCGCCCGAGCGCACCGTTTCGAGCGCCGAGAACATGGAAGTGTTGCGGCTCTGGCGTATGACCTGGCTGGGTTTGTCCTCCATCGACACCACGTCCGGAACGTCGCGGATGTCGCAACGGCCGGCCAGCTGCTTGCGGCGCGCGACCAGCGGGTCGAGCGTCTCGCGCGGGCCATGCAGGATGAAATCGACGTCGGTGTGCTTTCTGGCATAACGTGCCAGCCCGGCCAGCACGGTCGCCGGTCCCGCGTCGCCACCCATGGTGTCGACGGATATGCTGATACGTCCGGTTCCCGTGACCGTCCCCTTGCCGGATTCGTCCGGGGCGGAGGTGTCGTGCGATGCGTTCATGCCACGGGTGTTCGGCGGCGACGCCGGCCTCAGGCCGCGTCTTCGTCGAGGTCGATCTCGTCTGCCATGGCGACGATCTCACGATCGTCGTAATGCCCGCAGGCGGGGCAGACATGATGCGGGCGCTTCAACTCGCCACAGTTCGAGCATTCGTTGGGGTTCGCGGCAACCAGCGAGTCATGCGCCCGACGATTGTTGCGGCGCGATTTCGAGACCTTGTTCTGTTGGACGGCCATGTCACAACCTCAATTCCAAAGTGCGGGCGCGGGGCCCGGATGTTTCCAGTAGAGCGGATTTCACCCGTTCGCGGGTTCTGGTGGCTCTTAGTCCGAACGCGCCGGACTGTCCAACCCTAAATTCGCAAGAGCGGGGAAAATAGCCGGTTCGGCCGCGAGTGCAAGCGGATTCCGGCGCCCGGCTCAATCGTCGCGCTCGAGCTTGTCGCGCAGGGCCTTGAGTGCCGCGAAGGGGCGGGCATCCTCGTCGCGCATCGGCGCCTTGCCTGGCTCGCTGAACTGCGCCTGCTCGAGTGTCGCGTCGTCGGCCCGTGGATAGAGCGGCAACGCGAGTACCAGCGCCTCGACCATGGCGGCGCCCACGTCGATCACCTCGCCGAGGGGCTCGATGCTTTCGTCCTGGGGCATCTCGACCTCGTCGTCGGTCACCCCGTCCTCGGGCATGTGGGCGAGGTAGCGGCGGGTCACGTCCTCTTCGATTCGCGTGGTCACGGGGGCGAGGGTCACGACGCAGGGCTGCACCACCGTCGCGCCCAGCCGTGCGTCGAGGCGCCAGTCCCGGGCGCCCTCGGCGCGGATGCTGCCGGTGAAGGACAGCTTGCGCAGGTCATCGAGCCCGAGATCGCGCGCCATCGCCTTGAGCGTCTCGGCGTCGGGGCGCAGGTCGAACCCGGTGGGCGTCTTGTGCGACAGATCCGCCAGTCGAAAGCGGGCGGCATTTCCGTAACGGGGCATGAGCTTACATTCTTGAACCAGTGGGGTGCGTGTTGTAAGCGGGATAAAAGGCGTGATCCGCCGTGGCAAGAGGGCAGCAGCATGGATATGAGAGCAACCGCACGGGCGATCATCGTTTCTGTGGCGCTGGTCGCGGTGGCGGGCTGCTCGCCGATCATGCGCAACCATGGCTATGTGCCGAGCGATGACGAATTGCAGGAAATCACCGTCGGCATCGACAGCCGCGCCACGGTCGAGGACGTGCTGGGCACACCCTCGGCGGGGGCGGTCATGGAAGGCGGCGACATCTACTACGTGCGCAGCCAGGTGCGCCATCTGGGCATGTTGGAACCCAGGGTGACCGATCGCGAGGTCGTGGCGATCAGCTTTGACGACTCGGACGTTGTGCAGAACATCGAACGTTTCGGCCTCGAGGAGGGGCGCCCTGTCGTGTTGTCGCGGCGGGTCACCGACAGTTCTGTCGAGGACAAGAGCTTCTTTCAGCAGCTGATGGGCAACCTTGGGCGCTTCAACGCCGGGGACATGCTGGAAACGCGCGGCTGACGGGCGCGAAAACCCCGCGATGCGCGCGGCCGTGCCGGTTGGTCGCGTGAACGTCATATCTTGCCCGTAACCTTGGCTTGACGCATGATCATGTGCACAGAGCCGGGGGTGGCCCATGACGCTGGAACTGACAAAGGGGCGCTATGGCGCGCGAATGGCGCAGACCGAGGCGGATGTCGTGGCGGCGCAGCACCTGCGCCATCTGTGTTTCTTCGGGACAGCGGGCCGCGACGCGGACCGGTTCGACGGGATCTGCGATCACGTTCTGATCGAGGAACGGGCCAGCGGTGAGCTGGTCGCCTGTTTCCGGTTCCTGCCGCTGACCGACGGTTGCGAGATCTCGCGCAGCTATTCGGCGCAGTATTACGAGCTTTCCGCGCTCGAGCGGTTCGGGGGCAAGATGGTCGAACTGGGCCGGTTCTGCATCGCGCCGGGGCGGCGTGACCCCGATATCCTGCGCGTGGCCTGGGGTGCGATGACCGGCTATGTCGATGACAACGATATCGAAATGCTGTTTGGCTGCTCGTCCTTCGCGGGCACGGACGCAGCGCAGTATTCGGACGTTTTCGCCTGGCTCAAGGCGCGGCACCTCGGCCCCAAACGCTGGCTGCCGCGGGTCAAGGCGCCGCAGGTGTTCCGCTTTGCGTCCCGGCTCAGGCGCAAGCCCGACTCGCGGCGCGCAATGGCCGCGATGCCGCCCTTGCTGCGCACTTACCTGATGATGGGGGGCTGGGTCAGCGATCATGCGGTGGTCGACCCGGAGATGGGCACGCTGCATGTTTTCACCGGGGTCGAGATCGCGCAGATCCCGGATGCGCGCAAGCGGGCGTTGCGGGCGGTCACGGGCTAGCTTGACCTTGGCCCGTGCGCGCGGTAGCGCAGCGGCATGGCGCGTGCTCCCTTGCTTCAACTGACCGACATTTCCCTCACGTTCGGCGGTGAGCCGCTGTTCGACGACCTGTCGCTGGTGATCCAGCCCGGCGACCGGGTGGCGCTGGTGGGGCGCAACGGGTCGGGCAAGTCGACCCTGATGAAGGTGATGGCCGGGCTGGTCGAACCCGACCGTGGCAGCCGGGTTGCCGGCCCCGGCGTGAGCGTGGGCTACATGGAGCAGGAGCCCGAGATGAAGGGTTTTGCCACGCTGGGCGACTATGCCGCGAGCGAGTTGGAGCCGGGCGAGCTTTACAAGGTTGAGCGCGCCGGCGAGGGCTTGAAATTCGATCCCGACCGCGCCGTCGACACCGCCTCGGGGGGGGAGCGGCGGCGCGCGGCGCTGGCCAAGCTGATGGCCGAAAGCCCCGAACTGATGCTGCTGGACGAGCCGACCAACCATCTCGATATCGAGGCGGTGCTGTGGCTGGAGCAGGAGTTGAAATCGACGCGCAAGGCCTTTGTCCTGATCTCGCACGACCGCGCATTCTTGCGTGAGCTGACGCGCGCAACCCTCTGGATTGACAGGGGAATGACCCGTCGGCAGGAAAAGGGATTCGAGCATTTCGAAGCCTGGCGCGACAAGATCTGGGACGAAGAGGACCAGTCCCGCCACAAGCTCGACCGCAAGATCAAGGCCGAGGCGCGATGGGCGGTCGAGGGGATCAGCGCGCGGCGCAAGCGCAACATGGGCCGGGTGCGGGCGCTGGCCGATCTCAGGGCCGAACGCGCCGCCCAGATCGCGCGGCAGGGCGCCGCGGCGATGGCGCTCGACTCGGGGCCGAAGTCGGGCCGCAAGGTGATCGAGGCAAAAGGAATTTCAAAGGCTTACGATGACAAGCTCATCCTGAGACCCTTTGACCTGACGGTGATGCGGGGCGACCGCGTGGCCTTTGTCGGGCCCAATGGCGTGGGCAAGACCACCTTGCTCAAGCTCTTGATGGGCGAGATCGAGCCCGACAGCGGCAGCGTGCGCCATGGCACCAACCTTGTTCCGGCGGTGTTCGACCAGGCGCGCGCGCAGCTCGACCCCGAGGCGACCCTCTGGGACAGCCTGACCGGGGACAAGGAAATGCGGGTTTCGGGACAGTCCGACCAGGTGATGGTGCGCGGCGCGCCGCGTCACGTGGTGGGCTATCTCAAGGATTTCCTGTTCGACGAGCGACAGGTCAGGGCGCCGGTCAAGTCCCTGTCAGGCGGGGAAAAAGCGCGCCTGTTGCTGGCCCGGCTGATGGCGCGGGAGAGCAACCTGCTGGTGCTGGACGAGCCGACCAACGATCTCGACGTGGAGACGCTCGACCTGTTGCAGGAACTGCTGGATGACTACGCGGGCACCGTCCTGCTGGTCAGCCACGACCGCGATTTCCTCGACCGGGTGGCGAGCGTCACCGTGGCGATGGAAGGCGATGGGCGCGCCACCGTCTATGCCGGGGGCTGGAGCGACTACCAGCGGCAAAAATCCCGCACGGAGGCGTCGGAGCGGCAGGAAAAGTCAGAGAAAGCAAAATCTTCCGGCCAAAAGGTCACGCAGGAAGTCAGCGCCAGGCCAAAGCTGAGTTTCACCGAGAAGCACCGTCTCGAGGCGTTGCCCGGTGTGATCGAACGGCTGGAGGCGGAGATTGCCAAGCTCGAAGAGCTTCTGGCGCAGCCCGACCTTTACACCGCCGAGCCGGTCAAGTTCCGCAAGGCCACCGAGGCGCTGGTCGAGCGGCAGGAAAAGCTGGCCGCGGCCGAGGAAGAATGGCTGACGCTGGCCGAGAAGGCCGAAAGCTGATTTTTCTGTAGGTCGCGCGCAGGCTTGGGTAAGTTGTTTCGCATGAGCCAGTCAGATCGCACAGTCCAAGACCGCCTTCGCCTACTCTATGAGGGGCGCAGCAAGCGCGCGACGCGGTTTCGCTATGGTCTGCTGATATTTGACGTGGTGACCATCGTGTTTTTCCTTGCGACGGCGGCGGTGCCGATAAGCCCCTGGCTGATCGCGGCGGATGCGGTGATTGGAACGCTCATCCTTGCCGACTTCCTGGGGCGCCTGTGGATCGCGGAGAACCGGCTGCGCCACATGCGGCAGATCTATGTGCTCGTCGATCTTGTGGTTCTGGCCGTGCTCGTCTCGGCGCCGTTCCTGGGGCAGGGATGGGCGGCGTTGCGGGTGGTGCGGGCGCTGCGGCTGGTGCATTCCTTTCACCTCTTGCGCGACCTGAGGCGGGACGTGCGGTTCTTTCGCCTGCACGAGGATGCGATTCTCGCCTCGGTCAACCTCCTGGTGTTCATCTTTGCGATGACCGCGCTCGTGCTGGTGTTGCGCGGCGGGAAGGAGCCGGGACTGGAGACCTATGTCGATGCGCTCTATTTCACGGTGACATCGCTCACCACGACGGGCTATGGCGACATCATCATGACGACGGGCACCGGGCGGATTCTGGCCGTGGGGATCATGGTGATCGGCGTGGGGCTTTTCCTGCGGCTGGCGCGGGCGATCTTCATGCCTGCGAAGGTGCGGCACAAATGCCCGGAATGCGGATTGCTCAAGCATGACCCGGATGCGATCCACTGCAAGCATTGCGGGCACGACCTCAAGATCGAGACCGAGGGCGTGGTATAGCCGCGACGGGGCGCGCGGCCCGCCGCGGTCGGGGCCTTACTGCATCCGAAGCGCGCCGTCGATGCGGATCACGGTGCCGTTGAGATAGCCGCATTCGACGATGAACTGTGCGAGCCGCGCGTATTCCGACGGATCGCCCAGCCGCTGCGGGCAGGTAACATCGGCGGCGAGGCTGTCCTGCACCTCTTGCGGCAGGCCCATGAGCATCGGCGTGGCGAAGATGCCTGGCGCGATGGTCATCACGCGGATGCCGCTGCGCGCAAGGTCACGCGCCATCGGCAGGGTCATGCCGACGATGCCGCCCTTGGACGAGGCATAGCCGACCTGGCCCTTTTGCCCGTCGAAGGCGGCGACCGAGGCAGTGTTGACGATCACGCCGCGCGCTCCGTCATCGTCGGGCTCGTTGGTGGCCATTTCGGCGGCGGCGAGGCGGGCGACGTTGAAGCTGCCGACCAGGTTGATGTCGATGATGCGCTTGTAATGGTCGAGGCTGTGCGGCCCCTCCTTGCCCAGCGTCTTTTCGGCGGTGCCGATCCCGGCGCAGTTCACGGCGCAGGTGATCCGGCCCATGTCGGATTTCGCCTTGGCAATGGCGGCGGCGACGCTGTCTTCGGACGTGACATCGGTTTCGGCGAAGGTGGCGCCGATCTCCCTGGCGACGGTCTCGCCGCGCGCGCTGTCGCGGTCGAGCAGCGTGACCTGTGCGCCCCCTGCCACGAATTGGCGGGCCGTGGCTTCGCCAAGGCCCGAGGCGCCCCCGGTGATGATGGCAGCGGTATCCTGGATGCGCATGGGCGATCCCTCCGGTTTGAATGAATTGAACAGCTGTTCATTAGCGCGGGTGCGCGGGTCTTGTCAAAGCCTGTGGCGGGTTGTGGGCCGGTATATGCAAACGCATGAAATAAGGGGATGTTTCTCAAATTCCTGAAAGCGAGCCTTTATAGGCGAACCGGATGGGCGGGCGGTGACGTCAAGGTATTTGCAAACGCATATAAAATCACCTAACGTCGAACCGCGCCGGGCGGGCGCGCGTTCACCGGGGAGGACAGGCGGATGAAGGACGAAGCCGAGGCACCGCGCCGACTTGGCGAGATCGGTTTGGACAATTTCGCGCCCTACCTGATGAATCGCATCATGGGGCGCTACAACGCCACGCTGCGCGCGGACATGGCGCATCAGGGCATGAGCACGCCCAAGATGCGCGCGCTGGCGGTCTTGGCGGTGATCGACGGCATCCTGATCCGGGAACTGGCGGTTTACGCGGTGGTCGAGCAATCCACGCTGAGCCGGGCGCTGGACGGGATGGCGGCCGACGGGTTGATCCGGCGCGCGCCCGACCGGGACGACAGCCGTGCCACGCGGGTGTTCATCACCGATGCGGGCCGCGCCACGTTCGAGCGGCACTGGCCCGCGATGGCATCTGCGCATGACCAGATGTTCCGCGACATTCCGGAGGCTGAGCAGCGGGCCTTTGTCGCGACGCTGCAAAAGATCCTGCGCAACGTGCGCCGCAACGCATTCTGAAGGGGAGCACATGGCCGAGAGATCGTTCAAACGCGAAGTCGAGCACCTGCGCATGGGCGCGGGCGAGACCTTCACCGGAGAGGGGATCCTGGCGATCACCAAGGCGCTTCTGGAAAACGGTGTGGGCTATGTCGGCGGCTACCAGGGCGCGCCGATCAGCCACCTGATGGACGTGCTGGCCGATGCCGAGGACCTGATGGGCGAGCTGGGCGTGCGGTTCGAGGCCAATGCCTCGGAGGCCGCGGCGGCGGCGATGCTGGCGGCCTCGGTGCATTACCCGATCCGCGGTGCGGTGACGTTCAAGGGGTCGGTGGGTGTCAACGTGGCCTCGGATGCGCTCGCGAACCTCGCCTCGTCTGGCGTCAATGGCGGGGCGCTGGTCATCGTGGGCGAGGATTACGGCGAGGGATCGTCGATCATGCAGGAGCGCAGCCACGCCTTTGCCATGAAATCGCAATTCTGGCTGCTCGACCCGCGGCCCAACCTGCCCTCGATCGTCAAGGCGGTGGGCGACGGGTTCGAGCTTTCCGAGGCGAGCAACACGCCGGTGATGCTGATGGTGCGCATCCGGTCGTGCCATGTGACGGGAAGTTTCGACTGCCGTGACAACCGCCGCCCGCCATTGACGGTGCGCGAGGCGTTGTCCGACCCGCAGCGTGATTTCAACCGGGTGGTGCTGCCGCCGATGTCCTATCGGCACGAGCAGGACAAGATCGACAACCGCTGGCCGGCGGCAGAGAAATTCATCCGCGACAAAGGATTGAACGAGGTTTTCGGCGCCGGTGAGGCGCGCATCGGCATTGTCTGCCAGGGCGGGATGTATAATGGCGTGATCCGCGCCTTGCAGCGGCTGGGCCTCGCAGACATTCATGGCGACAGCGAGGTGCCGATCTATTGCCTCAACGTGACCTATCCGATCGTGCGCGACGAGTTCGAAGCCTTTGCGCGTGGCAAGGATGGGCTGCTGGTCGTGGAAGAGGGGCAGCCCGAGTTCATCGAACAGGGCCTGTCCACGGTGCTGTTGCGCGCGGGCCTCAAGGTGCGCCTGCATGGCAAGGATATGCTGCCCATGGCAGGCGAATATACCGGGCAGGTGATGCTGGACGGGATCACCGCCTTTTTGAAGGAACATGCGCCGGGGTTGCTTCCGGGGCAGGTGCGCGCGCCCAACGATCCGGCGCCGGAAATTCCCGACCTGTCGCAGACCGTGCCGACCCGGCCGCCGGGATTTTGCACCGGCTGCCCGGAGCGGCCGATCTTTGCCGCGATGAAACTGGTCGAGGAGGAACTGGGCAAGCACCAGATCACCGGCGATATCGGTTGTCACCTCTTTGCCAGCCTGCCGCCTTTCGAGATTGGCGGCTCGACCATGGGGTATGGGCTTGGCCCGGCCTCGAACGCGGCGTTCGATGGCGGCGGCGAGCGGCGGGCGATCTCGTTCCTGGGGGATGGGGGTTTCTGGCACAACGGGCTGTCGTCCTCAATCGGGAACATGGTGTTCAACCGGTCCGACAGCGTGGCGGTGATCGTGGATAACTATTACTCGGCGGCCACGGGCGGGCAGGACGTGTTGTCGAGCCGCGCCGAGAACCCGACCAAGACCACCCAGCAGCCGATTGCCGAGGCGCTCAGGGGCGTCGGCGTGAAATGGGTGCGCCAGATCGACCATACCTATGACGTGGGCAGGATGCGTGACACGATCCGCGAGGCGCTGACCACCGACGTGACGGGGCCAAAGGTGATCGTGGCCTCGTCGGAATGCATGCTCAATCGCCAGCGGCGCGAGAAGCCGCTGCGCAACACCGCGATCAGGGAGGGCGCGCGCGTCGAGGTGCCGCGCTTTGGCGTGGACGCGGATATATGCACAGGCGATCATGCCTGCATCCGGCTTTCGGGCTGTCCGTCGCTGTCGCTCAAACGGCTCGACGACCCGCTGCGCGACGATCCCATCGCCCATATCGACCAGTCCTGCGTCGGGTGTGGCAATTGCGGCGAGGTGGCGGATGTCGCCGTGCTTTGCCCCAGCTTCTACCGCGCCGACGTGGTGCACAACCCCAAGGGGCTGGAACGGTGGTGGCAGGCCCTGTCGGCCCGCCTCATCGGCTGGTTGCAGGCGCGCCGCGCCGCGCGGCGGCTGGAATTCGCGGAGGGCGCACGATGACCGTTCAGCAGGCCCTGGCCCCGCGCCGACCCGATGCGAAACTCGGCACCATCATCAAGCTGGCCGTCATGGCCGTGGGCGGGCAGGGGGGTGGAGTGCTCACCAACTGGATCGAGGCGGTGGCGCGCGCGCAAGGCTATGCCTGTCAGGCGACGTCGGTCGCGGGCGTGGCCCAGCGGACGGGGGCCACGATCTATTACATCGAGATGGCCCCGCTGGGCGACCGCGCACCGGTGTTTTCGCTCGCCCCGGCGGCGGGTGACGTCGATATCCTGATCGCCGCCGAGATGATGGAGGCGGGACGTGCGATCATGCGCGGTTTCGTCACCCCGGATCGCACCACGCTCATCGCTTCGACCCACCGGGCGCTGGCGGTTTCGGAAAAGATGGCGCCGGGTGACGGCATCGCCTCGTCCGAGGAGGTGCACGCGGCGGCGGAACTGGCCGCGGACAAGCTCATCGCGTTCGACATGGATCGCATGGCGGCCGAGAATGGCTCGGTGATTTCGTCCTCGCTGCTTGGCGCGCTGGCGGGGTCGGGGGCTCTGCCCTTTCCACGCGCGGCCTTCGAGGATGCGATCCGCGCGTCGGGCAAGGGGGTCGAGGCGTCCTTGCGGGCCTTTGGCGCGGCGTTCGAGCGGGCGCGCAACGATGTGTCAGAGCCGGAGGATGCCGGTGAGAGCCCGGCCCCTGCCATGCAGGCGGCGGCGCAGGGGCCGAAACCATTGCTTGAGAAATGGGAGGCGCTGGCGGCCCGTGCGCGTGCCCTGCCGGGACCGGCGCGGGAGATGGCCCTGCACGGATTGCGCAAGGTGGTGGCGTTCCAGGACGTGGACTATGGCCGCGAATACATGGATCGGCTTGAAGGGATCGCGGCGCTGGACGATGCGGCGCAGGGTCATGAGCTGAGCCTTGAGGCCGCGAAATACATCGCCAATGCCATGGCCTATGACGACGTGATCCGGGTGGCCGATCTCAAGACCCGCGCGGCGCGATTCGCGCGTATCCGCGAGGAAATGGGTGCCGGCGACCGGCCCGTGGCGCTGACCGAGTTCATGCATCCGCGCGCCGAGGAGATCGCCGGGCTGCTGCCCGCGCGCATCGGGGCGCGGATCGAGGCCAGCCCGAAATGGATGGCGCGGCTCGACCGCTGGTTCAACCGTGGGCGGCGGGTGCGCACCCATCGGTTGGGATCGTTCCTGATGCTCTATGCGCTGGGCGGCCTGCGCGGGTACCGCCGCCGCACCCTGCGCCACCGCCACGAAGAGGCGCATCTTGACCGTTGGCTGTCGGCGGTCAGGGAGGCCGTGTCACAGGATTACGCACTGGCCGTCGAGATGCTGCGCTGTCGGCGGCTGATCAAGGGCTATTCCGACACCCATGCACGGGGCCTGTCGAAATTCGACCGGGTGATGGAGGGGGCCGGACTTTTGCGCGGGCGCGAGGATGCCGCCCAGTGGGTTGCACGGCTGCGCGAGGCGGCGTTGCAGGACGAGAAGGGCGAGGCGCTGGAGGGCGCGCTCAAGACGGTGCGCAGTTTCGTGTGAGGGGAGGCGCCCGCCAGGAATGTTTTAGCGCGCGATCACGATATCGGCCCTGAGCCCGCCCAGCGTGTCGCTCGTGCCGAGCCGGAGCACACCGCCATGGGCGCGGGCCACGTCGGTGGCAATCGACAGGCCCAGCCCCACGCCCGAGCCGCGGTTCTGGTTGCGCGCGGTGTCGAGCCGGGTGAAGGGCCGCATTGCCTCTTCGCGGCTTTCGGGGGGGATGCCGGGGCCGTCATCCTCGACCCGGATGCGCAGCGACTTGTCGGTCAGTTCGACCGAGACCTCGGCGCAGTTGCCATAGCGCACGGCGTTGGTGATGAGGTTCTCGACCGCGCGACGGATGGCCAGTGAGCGCAGGGGGACCGTCCCCTCGCCCGTGGCCTGGACGAGGGTGACAGGATGACCGGCGCGCTGGCTGTCCTCGACGATCCGGCGCACCAGATCGACCGGATCGACCGGTTCGGTTTCACCCTCGGAAGCATCGCGCACGAAGGCCAGGAACGCGTCGAGCAGGCGCTGCATCTCGTCGACATCCTGTTCGAGCGGTGCGCGCTCGTCCTCGTCGAGCAGCGCGAGGCCAAGCCTGAGACGGGTCAGCGGGGTGCGCAGGTCGTGGCTGACCCCCGAGAGCATCAGCGTGCGCTGTTCGATCTGCCGCTCGATCCGCGCGCGCATGTCGAGAAAGGCATGGCCCGCTGCGCGCACCTCGACCGCGCCGGTGGGCCGGTAAGGCACGTGCCGCCCGCGTCCGAATGCCTCGGCTGCGCGGGCGAGTCGCTTGATCGGACGCAGCTGGTTGCGCAGATAGATGAAGGCGATCACCGTCAGCAGGATGCCGAAAAAGAGCATGTTGGCAAAAAGCTGATGTGGATTGCTCGCCGAGACCCTGTTCCGGTCGAAGCCGAGTTCGAGGGGACCCGCCTCGCTTTGAACATAGACCTGCACCCGCTGGTCATCGGGCAGGTCGATCCCTGCGTAACCTGGCAGCAGCGTGCGCATTTCCTCGCGAATGATCAGCCCCGAGAAATCATACCAGCGCCTTGTGTCGCGTCCGGGCAAATCGCCGTCCTCCAGCCGCCGCACCTCGATCTGCAACTGGTCGGCCTCGTGCGTGGCCCTTTCGTCACCGCTTTCGACCGAGGCGATCACCAGGGCCAGCTCGCGGCTGGTGCTTTGGCTCATCTGGCGCGTGACGCCTTCGAAGTGGCGCTGAACGAAGACCACCGAGACCACCAGTTGCAGCAGCACGACCGGCAGGATCAGGATAAGCGCCGCCCGCCCGTAAAGCGAGCGCGGCATATACCGTTTGAGCCAATCGAAAAACATGCCTATTCCTAGCCGGGGAACGAGCCACAAGGAAGAGCGATGCAAAGCCCCGATGATTTCAACCCGCCCGCGGGCGTGCCGATCGAGATCGAGCCGGGCCTGACCCGGATCCTGGCGCCGAACCCGTCACCGATGACCTATCGCGGGACCAATACCTATCTTCTGGGCGAGCGGCAATTGGCCGTGATCGACCCGGGCCCCGAAAGCGCGGCGCATCTGCGCGCCATTCTGGATGCGCTGCGCCCCGGGCAGGAGATCAGCCATATCGTCGTGACCCATTCGCATGTCGATCACTCGCCGCTCTCGCGGCCGCTGGCGCGCGAAACCGGGGCGCCCATCGTGGGATTCGGCGATTGGCAGGCGGGGCGCTCGGCGGTGATGCAGAAGCTGGCCGACGAGGGGCTGGCCGGGGGCGGCGAGGGCGTCGATACCGGGTTTCACCCCGACCAGGTGCTGGGCGATGGCGAGACCCTTGCGGGCGATGGCTGGAGCCTTCGGGCGATCCACACGCCGGGGCATTACGGCAATCACATCAGCCTGGCATGGGGGGATGCGCTTTTCTGCGGGGATCACGTGATGGGCTGGGCCAGTTCGCTGGTCTCGCCGCCCGACGGGGATCTGAGCGATTTCATGGCGTCCTGCGCACGGTTGCAGCGCCGCGACTGGCGGGTGTTCCATGCCGGTCACGGGGCGCCGATCGACGACCCGGCGGGGCGGCTCGACTGGCTGGTGGCCCATCGGCAGGGGCGCGAGGCCGAGATTCTTTCGCGGTTGGCGGAGGGCCCCGACACGGCCTATGGGCTGGCCACGCGGATCTATACCGAGACGCCGCCCGCGCTTCTCGGCGCCGCCACGCGCAACGTGTTTGCGCATCTTGTCGACCTGACCGGCAAACGCCGTGTCACACCGCATCCGCATCTGTCGGCGGATGCGCGCTTTTCACTGGCATGAGGGGTGGGCGCCGCCGCGCCTAGGTGCCACCGCGGACGATCTTGCCATTCTCGAAATGGATTCCGCATTCGGTCTTTTCACTGTCTGCCCAGCGACCGGCGCGCGCGTCCTCTCCGGGTGCGACGGGCCGCGTGCAGGGAACGCATCCGATCGAAGGATATCCCTGAGAGGTCAGAGGGTGCGGGGGCAGATCGTGCGCCCGGTAGTATGCGGCCACGTCTTCGGGCGTCCAGTCCAGGAGCGGATTGACCTTGATCCAGCGGTCCTGAACCTCGAACAGCGTCAGTTCACGGCGCGTGTCGGCCTGATGACGCTTGCGCCCCGTGATCCAGCAATCCATGGCGCGCAGAGCCTGGAGCATGGGGCGCGTCTTGCGATAGTGGCAACACCGGTCCGGATCGCGGGCATTGAGATCGCCATCGGGATCCTCGACCTCGAGATGGACGGGGCGCGGCGTCACCGTTTGCATGTTGCAAAGCCCCAGCCGCGTAACCAGCGCGTCGCGGTAGGCCAGCGTCTCGGGAAAGTGTTTCCAGGTGTCGAGAAAGATCACCGGTGTGTATGGATCGATCTCGGCGACCATGTGAAGCGTCACGGCCGCCTCGGCCCCGAAGGAGGAGACGAGACCGATGCGCCCGGGATAGTCCTCGGTGAGCAGGCCGCGCAGCAGGTCGTGGGTGCGCAGCCGCTCGTAGTTTCGTGTGAGCGCCGCGGCACGCTCGGTGAGTTCAAGCCGCTGATTGGTTTCCAGTTGCATGTTCCCTCCGAGCGTGATCGCGAATGACCTCTGGTGGCGCTATCTCCAGAGCGAGACGCAGGGGATCTTGTCCCGGTCGCAGCGATCCGCGTATTTCTCGGCGATCTGCTTGACCTCTTCGAGCAGGCCGTCATTGAGCGTGATCGGCTCAAGCCCGAGGCCGAGGAAGCGATCGTTCGCAACATGCAGATCGTTCTCGTCGGCCTCGTTGCGCGGGTTTTCGAGATAGGCGATCTCGGCGCCGGTCATCTTGGCGATGATGTCGGCAAGTTCGCGCACGCGGTGGGTCTCGGTCATCTGGTTCAGGATGTTCACGCGCTCGCCTTTCTGTGGCGGGTTCTCGAGAGCAAGCTCGATACAGCGGCAGGTATCCTGGATATGGATGAAGGCGCGTGTCTGGCCACCGGTGCCGTGAACGGTCATCGGGTAGTTCACCGCCGCCTGCATAACGAAGCGGTTCAGCACCGTGCCGTAATCGCCGTCATAGTCGAAACGGTTGATCAGCCGCTCGTCCATGCGGGTTTCGTCGGTCTGCGTGCCCCAGACGATCCCCTGGTGCAGGTCGGTGATCTTGACCTGGTCGTTCTTGTTGTAGAAGTGGAAGAAGAGCTGATCCTGGGTCTTGGTCATGTGATAGATCGACCCGGGGTTGGCGGGATAGAGGATTTCCTGTTCCGTGGGACCGTTTGCGGTGTCGACCTTTACCTTCAGATACCCCTCGGGGATCTTCATCCCGGCCGTGCCATAGCCGTAGACGCCCATGGTGCCGAGGTGGATCAGGTGGATATCCTGGCCCGACTCGACGATCGCGGCGAGCACGTCGTTGGTGGCGTTGAGGTTGTTGTTGACGGTATAGCGCTTGTGCGACGCGGACTTCATCGAGTAGGGCGCGGCGCGCTGCTCGGCGAAGTGGATGATTGCGTCGGGTTTCTCGTCTTCGATCAGCGTGAGAAGCCTGTGATAATGCTCACCGACCGTGAAGTTGTGAAACGCAATCTCCTTGCCGGTCAGCTCTTTCCAGACGCGCAGACGCTCGCCGATGGGCCGGATCGGTGTCAGGCTGTCCACCTCGAGTTCCAGATCGATCTCGCGGCGCGACAGGTTGTCCACGATGATGACGTCATGCCCGCGGCGGGACAGGTGCAGCGAGGTCGGCCAACCACAGAATCCGTCCCCCCCAAGTACGATGACTTTCATTTGATTCTCCTTGTTTACAAAATCACAGCACGCCCGCAGCGCAGTGCCAGAGCCTTCCTGATCGGTGCCGCGAACTGTTCGAGCATGTCAAGGCGCATTTGCACGGATCGACTTCATGCACGCGCCTCGTCCGTGAACCATGCCCAGGTTTGCCGCATTCCGTCCGCCAGCGGCGCATCCGGGTCGAAGTCGAGCGATTCCCGAGCCTTGGAAATGTCGCACCAGGTCGTGTGAATCTCTCCGGCGCGAAACTCCTCGTAGCGCACTTCGGGGGCACGGCCGGTCACGTCGCGGATGATGTCGAGCAGCTCGTTCACCGTGGTCGGCCGGCCACTGCCCAGCTGGAACACGCCTGTTGCGTCAATCTCCATCGCACGCCTGATCCCTTCGACGAGATCGCCGATGAACAGGAAATCACGCGCCTGGCTGCCATCGCCATAGACGGTCAGCGGCTTGCCGGCGAGGATCTGCTTGTAGAAATGCGCCACCACGCTGCCCTTGTGATAGGAACGGGGACCATAGATGTTGGAAAAGCGCAGCGCGCAGCCCTGCACGCCATAGGCGCCGGAAAACGCCGACAGGTATCCCTCCATCGCCAGTTTGGACGCGCCGTAGGGGGCCATCGGCCTGGCCACCATGTCCTCATGCACGGGGGCGGGCACCTCGCCGAGGATCGCGCCGCCGGTCGAGGCGGCGACGACGCGGCCGACGCCATGCTTGCGGCAGGCCTGCAGCAGGCGGAAGCTGCCGTTGACGTTGACGTCGAAATTGTACTCCGGGTTCTCGATGGAATCCATCACCCGCGTATCGGCGGCCAGATGCACGACGACCTCTTGCCCGGCGACAGCATGGTCGAGCGCGTCCGTGTCGCGGATATCGCCCTCGATGAAGCGCACGCCGAACCCGTCGAGGTGACGCCGGTCGCCCATGGACTCGTTGTCGAGCACGGTGACGTCATAGCCCCCATGCGCGGCCAGATGCGCACAGAGATTGACCCCGATGAAGCCGGCCCCGCCGGTGATGAGGATGTTTTTCATTTTTCAGTACCCAAAAAGTTCATAGTTGCGCGAATAGATTTCATACTACTTTTCGAAAACTCCCAACTGTGCCGCCCGATCAATCGCCATCGGTTCCAGCTGTCGCAAGATCGCTTTCCTGTCCCGGCTCTCGGTCACAAGCGAGAAATCCCTGCGCCGCTTGAAGATGATCGTGTCCTTCGCGATGATATGCTCCCAGCCGGCGGCCATCGTTTCGATGCTGAACTGCCAGTCCTGGAATGACAACCCGTTCGGGATGTCGCGATGCACATAGGGAATGTCCAGATGCGCCTGTCGCGGTGTCATGCACAGTGAGTCGTAGTAGTTGATCAGATAGAAGAAATACGGCGTGAAGAGCGGATCGGACTGTGCGGGCTTGACATAAACGGAGTTTCCGTCATCGAACAGCCAGTTGAGTTCGGGATGTGCAATCGCGCGCTCGCCGCGCGCGGTGGCTGCGTCAAGGCACCTGATCCCCTCCGCCAGCCAGTTCTCGCTGAAAAGGTCATCGGCGTCCAGGAAGGCGATATACCTGCCCGAGGTGCGTGGAACGATCTCGTTTCTCACGCGCCCGAGATCCTGTTGTTCCAACTCGACCCGTGTCCAGTCGTCGAATGCGGGCTGCATGAAAAAGGCGGTGCATTCCTCGGTCGCGGAGTCCAGCACGATCAACCGCTCGACGGTGAAACCCTCCGCCTCCGCGTAACGCACGGAAGCCTCCG
This sequence comes from Rhodobacteraceae bacterium HLUCCO07, assembly GCA_001314705.1. Lineage (GTDB taxonomy): Bacteria > Pseudomonadota > Alphaproteobacteria > Rhodobacterales > Rhodobacteraceae > Aquicoccus. Next base: position 128,923 of record LJSU01000024.1, on the reverse strand, counting down.
CGGCCTGCATGGTCGGGCCCGCGACGATCGTCTCGGAGTGCGCCGTCACCACGACCGTGAGATCGATGTCAGCCATGGGTCACCTCCTGTGGCAGGATGCTTTCGAGCGCATCGAGATAGTTCGCCTCGGTCCGCTTTGCGGCGAGGTGAGCGCGCAGGTCGCGGGCGCGGGTGCGCGCCGCGTCGGGAGCGGCAAGAACCTCGCGAATCGCGATGACGTAGGCATCGATGTCCTCGATATCCTCTATGGGCCAGCTCATGCCGTGGCGCAGGATTTCACCTGTGCCCCCGGCCAAGGAGCCGACCAGTGGCACGCCGGTCATTGCCACCTCGATCAGAAGGCTGGGCACGCCATCCCATTCAGATGTGTAGAGCCACAGATCGCAGTTCTCCAGCGGGAGGTCACTGAAATGGACGTATTTGCCCTCGACCTGCACGTTTTCCGGGCGCCGCAGATCGCCGGTGCCGCCCTTGAGCACATCTTCGCCCCACATCCGGAAATCGGCTTCCGGCACGCGTCGGGCGATCTCGTACGCGATATCCACGCGTTTCTGCCGGTCGAAGCGCCCGGACCAGAAGACCTGTGGCCGCCGCTGCGTATCGGGTGCGGGTGCGGGAATGACCGGCTGCGAGCTGTCCACGGGGGCTTCGAGCACGCGGACTTTGTGGCGCAGACCAGGTGGTACCTGGAATTGCGCGGTCAGTTGCTCGGCGAGATAATGGCTGTCGCAGAAGATACCGGCAAGCACGTCGAAATTTCGATAGAATTGCTTGACGGGGTAGCCAGTCCAGAAACCGAAAAGCGTCTTTTCATTGCAGAAAAGACAAGCATAAAGGGCGGTGGTTGCCGAAAGTGCCTTGCCGTAAGGTTTGAGGGCTTCCCACATCAGGCGGCTGTTCACATTGAATACCGCATCGGGACGAAGAGAGCGCAGAAACTCCACCAGGACCCTCTCACGTGCGTCGGGCTTGAGGTCGGCGGTTACCGTCGCGAAGTCCAGGTGCCGGCATCCTTCCGGAAAGCGACCGGGTGGCGCATCGCCGCCCTCCTCGGTGTTCAATACCAGCATTTCGTCTGGCGAGTATCGCTGTGCAAGTGCATGGAGTATGTGCCCTTCGATTCGCCGCCCTCCCCCCCATCTGGGCCGGTTGACCACGATGACGAAGCGTGCACGCCTGAAGTCCGCGGCTTCCTGAAGGCGGTGCATCGCCACCACGCGCGACACGACGGGCTCGGAATGAAAGGGCGGCAGCTTGATCTGCAGCGCTTCGGGCCAGGAATGGGCGATCAGGGGGTCGAGTTCGGCGGCTTTTGCCACCATCTCGCCCAGCTTGCCATGCTCGAGGCGCTGCCGCAGGTCGTCGCGCCGTTCGGTCAGCAGGCCCTGCACCTCCTGTGGCGAGCGCCCGAGGATCCGGCACATGCCCTCGAATTCGGTGAAGGGTTCCGCGATATAGCCCTTGTCCCGGCCGATGGTGAGCCAGTGATAGAACGGATTGAGCCCGCTTTCATCCACCTCCGGGTAACGCGCGCGGTAGCTTTTCGTGGAGAAATGCGGCGACGGATCGCGCCCTTCTCTGGCTCCGGCATTGATGTAGTGCTGGATCGGGTCGAGGCGGACCGCGCGCGCGATGTCACGATAGCGCGCAAGATAGTAGGCGATGTCGAACGCGCTGCGGATCACCTCATACTCGTCGGTCTGCCCGGGGGATTTGGTGCGCCGTCGTGCCGCCCTGACAAGGTTGTCCAGCCCCTTTCCGTAATGCGGGACGGGGGCGTCCGGGTCCTCGTCCGGGCGGTCCGAGATCGAATTCGGGTCCTCGGAACGAGGCGACGGCGTCAGCTGTGCCGCGTCCCACTCCGGATGGTCGTTCATGTTGGCCGGGGAATCGAAGTGCGGTGACGGTTTGCGCCCTTCTGAATATCCATACTCGACGAAGTGCTGAGCAGCATCAACGCCCGCTTCGGCCACGTCTGGATTTTGCTGCAGATACCATTCGCCGTCGAAAAAGCCGGAGTCACGCAGACGTTTCGCCATGCGTTTCACCCTGGCGCGTTTCATCAGATGTGGCCTCGACCATGCCGAAAACCATGTACGCCCGGACGCCGTGTAAAGTTGCGCCATGTAGGCTTCGAACTCCGTTTGGGATGGCGCAGATGTTTCGCGATATTGTCGCTTGCCCTTGTCGAGCCGTGCGCCCTGTTCGCGTTTTCCCATCGACATGCGCCTTCCCTCTTTCTGGTCGCTTTCCATGCGCGTCTTGTGCGTTTGCGTCGTCACGTATCGCCGATCGCGCGTTCGAAAGGAACGCCACCCGGCGGTCCACGGTTCGTCCGCAAACTCGCTTGCCCATGCCTGATGATCAAGTGCTATTTTGTTTCGAGCGGGCGACAGGTTGGCGAGTCTCGTGCGGTCGGGCAGGTCAGGGGCGGGAAAAGTGCAGTTGTCTTTGCGGGGTCAGGTCGCTGCATGTTCGACCTCCCTGAGGTCGCGTCTTTGCAAGGGGTGCCAGGTTTGCAAGGGGTGCCAGGGGAACCGGTGCGACCCCCTTTTCGAGGGCGCCCTCGGTTCCCTTTTGGGTCCCAATCGTGACCGACAGGTCAGCCATCCGTTGGCAACCGGTTTTGTCCTCTCCTCTGTCGCCGGGCAGTGGCAGAATAGCGGGCAATCGACCGGATGGTGTCAAATGATGGTAGGCCCGGAGGGACTCGAACCCCCAACCAAAGCGTTATGAGCGCTCTGCTCTAACCAATTGAGCTACAGGCCCGCCCGGAAACGTTGCTAGCAGAACCGTGGGAGAGGTCAAGCGGCCGGCGAAGCGGTGGCCGTGTGACGGCGAAGCGCGTCGCGTTCCATCGGGTCGTGGCGCATGATCGGGAAAGGGTCTGTGCCGTTGCGCGGCTGCGCGCGATGGGGTAGGCGCTGACGCAGGAATTTCCGGGAGATGTGCCGATGAGCGGAAAGAATGGTGTGACCTATGCCGATGCCGGTGTGGATATCGACGCGGGCAATGCACTCGTGGAGCGGATCAAGCCGGCGGCCCGGCGCACGGACCGCCCCGGCGTGATGGCGGGGCTGGGGGGCTTTGGCGCGCTTTTCGATCTCAAGGCGGCGGGTTATGCCGATCCGGTTCTGGTGGCTGCGACCGATGGCGTGGGCACCAAGCTGCGCATCGCGATCGACACGGGCGAGGTCGATGGCGTGGGCATCGACCTGGTGGCGATGTGCGTCAACGACCTTGTCTGCCAGGGGGCGGAGCCACTGTTTTTCCTCGATTATTTCGCAACCGGCAAGCTTGAGACCGACAAGGCCGCGCGGATCGTCGAGGGTATTGCCGAGGGCTGCGTGCAATCGGGCTGCGCCCTCATCGGCGGCGAGACGGCGGAAATGCCGGGGATGTACCCGCCCGGCGATTTCGACCTGGCGGGCTTTGCCGTGGGCGCGATGGAGCGCGGCACGGCCCTGCCCGAGGGGGTGAGCGAGGGCGATGTGCTCCTCGGGCTGGCCTCGTCGGGGGTGCATTCCAATGGCTATTCACTCGTGCGCAAACTGGTCGAGATGAGCGGCCTGGGCTGGGATGCGGCCTGCCCATGGGACGAAGGCAGCCTTGGTGCGACGCTTTTGCGCCCGACGCGGCTTTACGTGAAACAGGCGCTGGCGGCGGTACGGGCGGGGGGCGTGCATGGCCTGGCCCACATCACCGGCGGGGGACTGAGCGAGAACCTGCCGCGGGTCTTGCCCGCGGGGCTGGGCGCCGAGGTCGATCTGGGCGCGTGGTCCTTGCCACCGGTGTTCGACTGGTTGCGCGGCGTGGGCGGCATGGAAGAGGGCGAAATGCTCAAGACCTTCAATTGCGGCATGGGCATGATCCTCGTGGTCGATGCGGCGCGGGCAGGGGCGCTGCGCGCGGTTCTCGAAGGTGAGGGCGAAGCAGTTTACGAGCTGGGCCGCGTCGTGGCGGGTGACGGCGTGTCCTATCGCGGGACGCTTGCGTGAGCATCCCGGTCGCGATCCTGATCTCGGGGGGCGGGTCGAACATGGTTCGGCTGGTGGAGTCGATGACCGGCGATCACCCGGGGCGGGCCTGCCTCGTGCTGTCGAACGATCCGGCGGCTGGGGGCCTGCAAAAGGCACGCGAGATGGGAATTGCCACGGCGGCAGTGGATCATCGCGCCTTCAAGGGTGACCGGGAAGGGTTTGAAAAGGCGCTGATTTCCGAGATTGACAGAGCAGGGGCGCAAGTAATCTGCCTCGCCGGGTTCATGCGCATCCTGACACCGCTTTTCATCGGGCATTATGCCGGGCGGATGTTGAATATCCATCCGTCGCTCTTGCCGAAATATCGCGGGCTCGACACCCATGCGCGGGCACTGGCGGCAGGCGATTCAGAGGCGGGTTGCACCGTTCACGAGGTGACGGCCGAGCTCGATGACGGGCCGATCCTGGGGCAGGCGGTGGTGCCGATCCGGCCCGGCGACACGCCCGAGGCGCTGGCGGCGCGGGTGCAGGTGCGTGAGCACGAACTCTACCCGCTGGTGCTGCGCCGCTTCCTGTCGGGCGAGCGTGAGAGGATCTTTCTGAACTGAGGTGCCCACCCGTGCCTTTGTGATCCGCGCGCCTTTCCATCACCTGCGCCATGGCGTAAGACGCGCCCTGTGCAATGAACCAAGAAAGCGAAACCGCAAAGCATGAAGACCCTGACCACGACCGAAGACCTCGCCGCCTTTTGCGCGGAAGCGCGTGAACATCCCTATGTGACGATCGATACCGAGTTCCTGCGTGAGCGGACCTATTTTTCCAAGCTCTGTCTCGTGCAGATGGCGATGCCGGGCGAGGGGGACGAAGGCGCGGTCCTGGTCGATCCGCTGGCCGAGGGGATGTCGCTTGAACCGCTTTACGAGCTTTTTCGCGACACGGGCGTGGTCAAGGTGTTTCACGCCGCGCGACAGGATCTCGAGATCTTCCAGGTCGAGGCGGGGGTGATCCCCGAACCGTTTTTCGACACGCAGGTCGCGGCCATGGTCTGTGGTTTTGGCGAGCAGGTGGGATATGAGACGCTCGTCAAGAAGATCGCACGCGCCGATCTCGACAAGACCTCGCGCTTTACCGACTGGTCGAGCCGCCCGCTGAGCGAGGCGCAGAAGAAATACGCGCTGGCCGACGTGACGCATCTGCGGGTGATCTATGAGCATCTGGCGGCAGAGCTGGAAAAGACCGGGCGCGACAAATGGGTGAAAGAGGAACTGGCGGTTCTGACCGATCCCGAGACCTATGAGGTCAAGCCCAGCGAGGCATGGAAACGCGTCAAGACGCGGACCCAGTCGGGCCGGTTCATGGCGATCGTGCGCGAACTGGCGCGGTTCCGCGAAGGTTACGCCAGGTCGCGCAACATCCCGCGCAACCGGGTGTTCAAGGATGACGCGCTGGTCGAGCTGGCCTCGACCAAGCCGCAGAGCATGCAGGATCTGGGCCGGTCGCGGCTGCTCTTGCGCGAGGCGCGGCGGGGCGAGATTGCCGAAGGGATCCTCGCCGCGGTCAAGGCCGGGATGGAGTGCCCGCCCGAGGACATGCCACAGATCGACCGCAGCCGCGAGAAGCTCCAGGTCAACCCGGCGCTGGCCGACCTGTTGCGGGTGCTTTTGAAGGCCAAGACCGAACGCGAGGGGGTGGCGTCGAAACTGATCGCGCCGGCCGCCGATCTCGACCTGATCGCGGCGGGCGAGCGGGATGTGCCCGCGCTCAAGGGCTGGCGGCGCGAGGTGTTCGGCGAGGATGCGCTGCGCCTGTGCGAGGGCAAGATCGCGCTTGCGGCCAAGGGGCGTAACGTGAAGGTGGTCGAGCTTTGAACGGGTCGGGATGCGGGTGTGCCCTTGTGATGGTTACAGATCAGTAGACGAGCACATTTCGAGACTGAACAATTATACCATATTGCACGCGTTCGCATTCACCCGCCCGCCCCATGGCGGGCGCGTTCCGCGCCCACCCGGGCGAACGCTCAGCGCCTTGATCGACCGGCCCCAAGTGATGGCAACACGAGCTAGATGCCTAGTCGGTACCACGCCTCGCGGAATTCTGGTTTGTCGTAATTCTTGGCCTCAAGCCAGTATGCACGGTTCTTTCCCTTGTCTCGCGATGCCAGTTCCCTCACTTCGTCCAGCGTCAGGATGAAGCATACCGGATCATCGTTGTCTGCGCCCAACGTGATGATCCACCACCGTGAACGCAGCCGTTCCAGATCTGTACCCAATGGCACTGCCGCACGTTTCGACAGGGCCTTTGACTGAATTGGAATCACCGCCTCTTCATCGTCAACCGGGGCGGCGTATAGATCGGCTCCACGGGCATTACGAACGGTGGGCATGACGTTCCAACCGCGCCGGGTCAATTCCCAAGCTATGTAAAATAGCCCGGCGTTGCCTGTCATTTGGTTCTTCATTGGAGCGCCCCCTAAATCGTTCGTGGGAGTGTAGTTTGACGCTCGGGTGAGGGCAAAGCGGGTTTGGGGTCACCAGAAAGACAATGGCTCACCGATCTGGCGGGCAGGTCAGTTGAGCAGCTAGCGGCGCGAGCTGACCCGTGCGTTCTGCGCGCCCTTGACGCGGATCGTCCGGATGCCTTCGAGATCGTTGTTTGTCACGAAACGCGCGGCGGTCAACTCGCGGCTGGTTTCGGGACCGACCCGCCGCCTGTCTTGCGGGAACTGCGCCTTGAGCGTGTAGGTCAGCGTGGTGGCGTCGCTCTCTTCGTCTTCCTTGACAAGCCGAACCTCGTGCGCGCCCTGGGTGGCGGCGGTGCCGCGCACGCGGACGATGGCGCCGCCCGGGGCGCGTTCGATCGAAAGGTCGTCGATCATAGCCACCGGCATGCCGGCATAGGGTGCCTCGGGGCGGCGGGCGAACATGCCGCTGCGCTGGGGAATGAGCGGGTTGCTGTTCTCGGTGGCGGGCGAGGATTCGGCGCGACTTCCGCCGAACCAGTTGAACGGGTTGACCCGGCTGTCGCGCACCGCGCCGCAGGCCGAAAGGGTGAGCGTCGCCGTCAGGAGAAGGATGATGGATGTCCGCATGGGCCCTGCCTTTGCCGTTTGTTCCGGGTTAGCCTATTCACGCCGCGTTGAAAAGACGCCATGCGATGATCTGGACCTCTGCGCCGGGCGTGCTTAGGTAGAGGCTGTCGCAACCGGAGAGCATCATGGCCACGCAAGCCTTTGAGGACATTGTAGAGGATTTCGAGTTTCTGGAGGATTGGGAGGATCGTTATGCCCTCGTAATCGAGGAGGGCAAGGCGATGGACCCTTTGCCCGAGGCGCTCAAGGTGCCGGCGACCAAGGTCGAGGGTTGTGCCAGCCAGGTCTGGCTGCATCCGCGGATCGAGGGCGGCGTGTTCTCGTTCGAGGGCGACTCCGATGCGATGATCGTGCGCGGGCTGATCGCGGTGTTGCGCCGACTTTACAACGGCTTGCCGGTTGACAAGGTGCTCCAGGTCGACGCGCGCGCCGAGATGGCGCGGCTGGGTCTGGACGAGGCGCTTTCGGCGCAACGTTCGAACGGGTTGCGCGCCATGATCGAGCGCATTCGCGGCGTGGCGGCCCAGGCCGCGGCATAGGGGTTTCGGCCCGGCAGACGATTCTTCTGCAAAGATCGGGATGCGCCCCTTGGTCAGAGCCGATCGAGGGCGCGGGCGATGTCGGCCATGAGACGCACGGTCGGTTCGGTGCCGAACGACAGGCGCAGGAACCCCGCGGGCACCGCGTCGCCCCAGCGCGCGCGGCGGTCGCCCGAGCTGTGCAACCCGCCGAAACTGGTGGTGGGGGCAAAGCCTGCCAGTTCGAGAAACCGGTCGGCGGTCGGGGCGTCGGCGAAGCTGGCCCCGACGAGGAACCCCTGGTCGGCAGCCTGCGGGTGGGGCGCGGGGTAGATGACGTCGGAGACCTTGCTGGACCCCTCGAGAACGGGCAGGGCGGCGCGCGCGTTCTCGCACATCCGCGCAAGCCGCAGATCGAGCGTTTCAAGCCCGCGCAGTAAAAGCCATGCCTCGAACGGGCCGGGGATCGCGCCCGCGAGCGAACGGGTGGCGTGAAGCCGCTCCATCAGCCCAGCATCGCGGCTGGCGACATGACCCATGAGCAGGTCTGAATGCCCGCCCATCGCCTTGGTGTCCGAGACGATCACCGCATCGGCCCCCAGATCGAGCGGTTGCTGCAAGAGCGGCGTGCAGACCGTGTTGTCGACCACGAGGCGCGCGCCCGCGGTCCGGCAACGTGCGGCCAGCGCCGCGATGTCGATCACGTCGAGGCCGGGATTGGACGGGGTTTCGACGATGACCATGGACAGCCCGTCGAGCGGGGCGCTGGCGATGTCGCGCGCAGCACAGCTTTGCATGGTGATGCCGAAGGGGGCGAGCACGGTTTCGGTGAGCGCGCGCGCGGCGTAATAGCCATCCGAGAGCAAGAGAACCCGGTCGCCCGTCTTGAGCGCGGCCATCATCAATGCACCGTAAGCCCCCATTCCAGAGGGAAAAAGCAGACAGGGTGCGTCTTCGAGCAGGGCCAGCCGCGCCTCCACCGCCGAGACCGTGGGCGTGGCCATGCGGCCATAGCTGCGATCGGGTGCGGGCTGCTCCGAAAGCGCGAAGGCCGAAGTCATGACCAGCGGTTCGGGCACCGGGTCGCCGGGCTCGAGCGCGCCGGAACGCGCGTGCAGCATGGCGTGAAAGCGGGTCGTGGGGTCGGGTCTGTCAGTCATGCGCGCGACTATGCGGCCAATGCCGCGGCGTCACAAGCAGGGATGCGTTGACCGGTCGGGGCGGTGAGGTCACGTTGGTCCCAAAGGGAGGATCATCATGGATCATGTCGGATTTACCGGAGAGCAGTTTCGCGGTTTTCGCGACGTGCCGCGCAAGGGGCCGATTCACATGCTCAACCTCGTGAAGCTGCGCGAGAGGGCCGAATACCCAGATGGCCGCGCGGCCACGGGGGCCGAGGCCTATGCCGCCTATGGGCGCGAGACGGCGCATATCCTTGAACGGCTGGGCGGGCGGATCGTCTGGCGCGGCAAGATGGAATTCATGCTGATCGGCCCTCAGGAGGGCGAGGACTGGGATCTGTGCTTTATCGCGGAATATCCCGATGCCGAAGCCTTTGTGAGCATGATCAAGGACCCCGAGTATCGCGCGGCAATGGAGCACCGGCAGGCGGCGGTGCGTGATTCGCGGCTGATCCGGATGGAGCCGCTGCCGGTGGGCGAGGACTTCGGCGGCTAAGCCTCCCGCGCGGCGTCAACGCACGCGGATCGGCAGGCTGGCATACCCGCGGAATCGCGCCAGCGGGACAAGGCGGCGTGGACCGGTCTGTTGCATCCTCGGGAAACGCGCGATGAACTTGCCCAGCGCGATGCGCCCCTCGATTCGTGCCAGCGTTGCACCAAGGCAGACATGGATGCCGGTGATAAAGGCGATATGGCGGTTGGGCTTGCGTGTGATATCGACCGTTTCGGGTGCGTCGAACATCGCCGGGTCGCGGTTGGCCCCGGCGATCGAGGTGTGGATATACGTGCCCTCGGGCAGCACCGTGCCGTCGGAAAGCTCGATATCCGCGTGGGCCAGGCGATTGCCGATCTGAAGGGGCGACTGCACGCGCAGAAACTCCTCGACCGCGGTGTCGATCAGGGCCGGGTCGTCGAGCAGCATCCGGTGCTGTTCGGGCTCATCAAGAAGGATACCGATCGAATTGCCGACAAAGCTCGTGGTGGTCTCGTGGCCGGCGTTCAGGAGGAAGATACAGTTCTGGATCAACTCTTCCTGGGTCAGGCGACGCCCGTCATGTTCGCCGAAAATGAGTGCTTCGAGCACCTCGCCCTGGGCGGCGCCTTCGGGGTTGGCGCGCCGGTGGTTGATGAGATCGTCGAGAATCTCGGAAAATTCCGTGACCGCCTGATTGCCGGCTTCCATCCGGTCTTCGGGCACGACCGGATCGAGCGCGCCAAGGATCGCCAGCGAATAGTCGCGCAGCTTGGCGCGGTATTGCTCGGGGATGCCGAGCATGAAGGAAATGATCTCGGTCGGCAGGATCTTGGCGAAATCCTCGATCAGGTCCAACTCGCCCAGTTCCTCGACCCGGTCGAGCAGGCGATCGACGATCTCGTCGATCAGCGGCTCGAACTCGGCCAGCTTGCGCGGGGTGAAGGCGCCGGAAATCAATTTGCGCACCACCGTGTGATAGGGCGGGTCGTTGAAGATGAGCGAGGTCGTGTGATGGGTAAGCAGCGGGCACTGGCCGAATTTGCGGCCGAACTCGCGGGTCTTGTCCGAAAGCATGTCGCGCGACTGATAGACGCGCAGGCAATCGGCATGGCGGGTAAGAAAGACCGAGCCGTCGGCGTTGCGATGCACCGGCGACGTCTCGCGCAAGGCGCGCAGGGTGGGATAGGGGTTCTCGATGAACTCAGCCCCGATCTCCATCAGGTCGAAATCGTTGATCCTGCCATCCATGGCCATGCCTCCCTCGGGTCGTCGTTGGGGCGCATGGTAAGCGCGCTTACGATCGGGGGCAAGCCGGTCCTGTCAGCCGTGCGCCTGCGGGCATGGCTGCGACGTGCAAGAAACCGTCTCTCCCTGCGTCGATTGGGCGGGCCGTAACGCGCACCGGACCAATCGAAGACTGGGGAGCAATCGCAGGGAGAGACCCCAGGCGCTTGCGCGCCGGGTAGGGGAACCGTGAGTGTCGTCTGTTCTATCAGTGAACCGATTGATATCTTTGATCTTCCTCCCGTGAGAAGCGGGTTGCGAGAGTGGCCGCGAGCGCCTTTGCATCCCGCAGTTCATCAGCCGTGCCTGCCGCAGCGATCTGTTCGTCCAGATAGGATTTCAGCGCCTCCGGCAGGTGATCGTGAGTGGTGGGGGCGTGGGCCGCTTCGAACACGGCGCGCACGACATGCTCGGGCGTGAATACGTCATGCGTGATGCCGGAAAATTCGCGAATGCGGGCCACACGCTCTTCCGAGCAATCCATGAGCGCGGCCATGGCCGTGACCTTGCCCATCGGTTTGGCCGTGCCGAGATAGTCGTAAGGCGCATTGCCCGAACGGATCATGACGCGGTTCATCACCGGGTCGATCACCGCCACCGCATCGAGAATTCCGGACTCCTGGCCATATTCGAACGCCGCGATCATGACCTCGGAAGTGACATAGGAAATCGAGTTGCTGGCCCGGCCGGAACGCGAAAGGCGTTCGGTATCGACGCAAAAACGCGTCGCTTCCCAGACCTGCGCGCTGCGCAGGGGGGGCTCGCCATCGAGGATCTCGTGGAAGACATCCGAAAGCATGTGCGGGCCGGTGGTTTGCAAAAGCCGCATGCAGCCGACCACATGGCCGCTTTCGTCGAGCGCGATGATATAGACCGGATCAAGTGCGTCGAACTCATCGAACTCGCGCCCGTCGGTGACCTTGACGTCCCAGCCCAGGCGGCCCTGGAACACGCGGGCACGCAGCCGGTACATTTCGTCGATTATATCCGTGTGTCGTTCACGGTTCAGTGCGTCTGTCACGATGATCATTTTTGTTATCCCCAAGTTTGTCGTCGTGTGGATAGAATCGCTCAAACCGGGTGAACGGGCCATTAGGGGATTCCCGTAAGGCGAGAAGATTACGTAGCGTCACTTTTCGAAAGATGGTGGGGCGGTATCCCGGTCAGCCGGGCTTTACGAGGCCGAGGCTGATTGCTCGGCCGACCGCCTGCGCGGTGGTCAGTGCGCCGAGCTTGGACCGGCCGGAGCGCAGGTGAACCTCGACCGTGCGGTGCGAGATTGAAAGGATGTCGCCGATATCCTGCTGTGATTTTCCTTCGGCGACCCATTGCAGGATTTCGCGTTCCCGCGTCGAGAGTGCCGGGCGGTGCAGTGTCGCAATGCCAAGGTCGGATTGCATGATGTTGTCATGCATGTGCACCGCGGCGACCTGAAGATTGCCCATCACCTTTTTCTTGAGGCTCTGCCATTCGTGTTTCGGGCAGTCGCGGGTGACGGAAAGCAGGCCAAAATCACCATAGGGTCCGCGCACCGGGACGGTCAGCCCCTGGTCGGACATGCCGAACTGGGGCGCATCGTTGAACACCGAGTGGAAATGGGCGGTGCGTTCGAGCCGGCCCCAATCAACCGGGGCAATGGACTTGCGCCCGAAATGCAGGGTCGGGTCGATCCGGTGCAGGGCCTTGCGCGTGTAATGGTCGACCCAGTCACTCCGGTAATTGGCAAACCCCTGAACCGTGCCCGAGACCGGGTTGAGCGTTGCATAGGAGGCATGATCGAACTCAAGCGTCTGGCAAAGATCGTCAAGAAACCGCAGGAAGCGGTCATCCGCATCCGGAATCTTGCTGAGATCGATCAGATCCATGAAGCCGCCCTTGCCCGCGTTCGGATGCACCCAACCATAGATGAATGCCGCCCGAGTTTACAATATGCTCGAAGAAATGGTCAGAATTTAGGCGCCCGCCCTTGTCTGTCCCAGGCACAGGATGGCGTGCGTCACCGCCTCTTCGGAGAGAAACAGCGCGCTGGTGCGATTGGTCATGCCAAAAGAAGGCCGCGCAACCGGGGTTGCGCGGCCTTGATGCCCGTCGGTTGACCTGCGCCGATCAGGCCTTGTGTTCGTCGCCGCTCTCGTCGCTGGCGGGCTCTTCTTCGATCCCGACAGTTTCGGCAAGCTCTTCGTCTTCCGACGCGGCGGCGCCGATATCTTCGAACAGTTCGGCGATCTCGAAATCGGCCGCAGCCTCTTCCTCGGCGGCCAGTTCCTGGATCGACTTGCCCGATGCCTGAAGCTCGGCCTCTTCGGGCGAGCGTGCGACGTTGAGCTGGATGGTCACATCGACCTCGGGGTGGAGGTTCACATGCACCTCATGCAGGCCCAGTTCCTTGATCGGGCGCGACAGCGACACCTGCTTGCGGTCGAGCGAGAACCCGGCCTCGTTCGCGGCATCGGCGGCGTCGCGCGTGCTGACCGAGCCATAGAGCGACCCGGAATCCGAGGCCGAGCGAATCACGACGAACCGCTGGCCTTCGAGTTTCGCAGCCAGGGCCTCGGCCTCCTTGCGGGTTTCCAGGTTGCGCGCTTCGAGCTGTGCCTTGCGGGCCTCGAAGGAAGCGATATTGGCCTCGGAGGCCGACAGCGCCTTGCCCTGCGGCAGAAGGAAATTGCGTGCAAAGCCGGGCTTGACGTCGACGACATCGCCCATCTGGCCGAGCTTGGCCACGCGTTCGAGAAGGATCACTTGCATTGCCATACTCCTTCTTATTTCACGGCATAGGGCAGAAGGGCGAGGAAACGGGCGCGCTTGATGGCGCGGGCCAGTTCACGCTGCTTCTTGGCCGAGACGGCGGTGATGCGCGAGGGCACGATCTTGCCACGCTCGGAAATGTAGCGTTGCAGCAGACGGGTATCCTTGTAGTCGATCTTGGGTGCGTTGTCGCCCGAGAAGGGGCACACCTTGCGACGACGGAAAAACGGTTTGGTTGCCATGGTTTAGGGTCCTTTCCTGCGGCTGATCAACGGCGCTCGCGGCGCTCGGCGCGCTCGTCGCGTTTCTGCATCTGGACCGACGGGCCCTCGACATGTTCGTCGACCTTGATGGTCAGGATGCGCATCACGTCGTCATGCAGGCGCATGAGGCGTTCCATTTCCTGAACGGCCGGCGCCGGGGCGTCGGTCTTGAGGAATGCATAGTGCCCCTTGCGGTTCTTGTTGATCTTGTAGGCCATCGTCTTGACGCCCCAGTACTCGCTGTCGATAACGTTTCCGCCATTGTCGCTGAGCACGGTGCCGAAATGTTCGATGAGACCCTCGGCCTGGGTACTGGACAGGTCCTGGCGCGAGATGAAAACATGCTCGTAGAGCGGCATGCGATCTTCCTTCTTGTCATGCGCATTTCATAGGAGGGCCGATGTCACCTTCCGCGACCCATCCACGAGAGACTGCGCGGTTCATGAAAAACTGCGGAAGGACGAGTGCCCTTACGATGTTTTCGCCGGCCGCGCAAGACGGAGTGGCCGAGCGCGGTCAACGGGCGCCGCGGTTACATGCCGAAACAAAAGGTGTCGGGAAAAAGCCCATTTGGCGTCGCACTGCTGCCGGGATCGGAACACAGGCTGTCCGTGAAAGCCCGGAGCGATCGCAGGCAAGAGGAGGAACACCATGGCTGGCATTTCCGAAATGCAATCCTTGCATGGCGATCGCGGGCTGGCGATCTCCGGCCATTCCACGAGCGGCGTGATCGGCTGGATCGGCGGGGGCGCGCTTCTGATCGCGGCGGTCGGGCTCTGGTTCTGGCCCGGGGCGATCTGGGACCCGCTGTTGATGCTGGTCAAGCTGGGGCTGAGCCTGTTTCTGGCTTGTGGTGGCCTCATGTTCGTGATGGCTGCCTGTCGGCCTGTGAACCCCGAGGTCTGGCTTGACGGGCGGCGGCGGTGTTTGCGGCTGATCAGGCGCGAGGCGGGTGTCGTGGTCCGCGAGGTCGAGATCAGCTATGACAACCTGAGCGATGTCGATTTCCGCGACGGGATGTTGATCGCGCGTGACCATCATGGGCGAACGCTGGTCGAAATGCCGGTCGAACGTGCAGCCAACACCGACGCGATCCGTGCGGAGCTTGGCGCGGCCTTCGCGCGCCCGGCATAGCGGGCCGGCCGGGTCTGTCCGGGGCGATTCCCTCGCCCGTTCAGGCCTCGAGCGCGGCGACGCCGGGCAGCGTCTTGCCTTCCATCCATTCTAGGAACGCACCGCCCGCGGTCGAGATATAGGTGAAATCATCTGCTGCGCCCGCCTGGTTGAGCGCTGCCACCGTATCGCCCCCGCCCGCGACCGAAACCAGTGCACCCGCGCGGCTGTGTGCGGCGGCGCTTTGCGCGGCGGCCCTGGTGGCGGCGTCGAAGGGGGGAATCTCGAACGCGCCCAGCGGGCCGTTCCAGATCAGCGTTCTCGCGTTGTCCAGCGCCGTGGCGATCCGCGCGACGGTGAGCGGCCCGGCATCGAGGATCATCGCGTCCGATGGGCATTCGGTGGCGGGCACGGTCTCGTGCAGGGCATGTGCAGCGAACTCACGTGCGACCACCACGTCTTCGGGCAGGATGATCTCGCAGCCCTGGGTCGTGGCCTTGGCCATGATCTCGCGCGCGGTATCGGCCATGTCATGCTCGCAGAGCGATTTTCCCACCCCGATGCCCTGTGCGGCAAGGAAGGTGTTGGCCATGCCGCCGCCGATCACGAGGGTCTCGACCCGTCCCACCAGGTTGCCCAGCAGGTCGAGCTTGGTCGAGACCTTGGCGCCGCCCACCACCGCCATGACCGGGCGCGCGGGTCTGCCCAGCGCCGCTTCGAGCGCCTCGAGCTCGGCCTGCATCAGCCGTCCGGCACAGGCGGGCAGGTGATGTGCCACGCCTTCGGTCGAGGCATGTGCCCGGTGCGCCGCGGAAAAGGCATCGTTGCAATAGACATCGCCCAGCCCGGCCAGACGGGCGGCGAAATCGGGGTCATTGGACTCTTCGCCGGGGTGAAAACGGATGTTCTCGAGAAGCAGCACATCGGCGGCGCGCGCCTCGTCGGTCAGCGTCTCGGCGGCGTCCAGCGTCTCGACGAACCCGACGGAGCAGCCGAGCGCCCGCTCCAGCGCAGGCAGGATGATGCGCAGGCTCAGGTCGAGCACCACCTTGCCCTTGGGCCGTCCGAAATGGGCCAGCAGCATCGGCTTGCCGCCCTTGGCCAGAATGTCGCGCACGGTGGGGGCGATGCGTTCGATCCGCGTGGCGTCGCTCACCCGGCCGTCCTGCACCGGCACGTTGATGTCCACGCGGACCAGCACGCGCTTGCCCGCAAGATCCATGTCGTCGAGTGTCTTCCAGCCCATCCTGTCCCCTCGGCCCGGTTCCGGTTTTCGATGGCGTCTCTTTGGCGAAGCCTTGCCCGGGCGTCAATGCCGTCACTTGTCGTCGCGGGCAATGCGGCATAGGTAACCTGCGATGAGACAGGAAGGAGCGCCCACATGGCCGAGATCAAGGACCCCGAGAACACCATCCTGATGGAGCTGAAAGACGGCACCGTCACGATTCAACTGATGCCGGATGTGGCACCGAAACATTGCGAACGGATGAAGGAGCTTGCCCGCGCCGGGGCCTATGACAACGTGGCCTTTCACCGCGTGATCGACGGCTTCATGGCCCAGACCGGCGATGTGCAGCACGCCAACATGGAAAAGGATTACAACCCCGGGCGTGCGGGCACCGGCGGATCGGACCTGCCCGACCTTCCGGCCGAGTTCAGCCGCATCCCCCATGCCCGTGGCAGCCTTGGCGCGGCGCGGTCGCAGAACCCCAATTCGGCCAATTCGCAATTCTTCATCAGCTTCAAGGACAATGATTTCCTCAACGGGCAATACACCGTCTATGGGCAGGTGATCGAGGGCATGGAACATGTCGATGCGATCACCCGGGGCGAGCCGCCCGCCAACCCCGACCGGATGATCAGCGTGAAGGTGGCGGCCGATGTTGCATAAGGTTCTTTTGATGGCCGCACTGACGGCCAGCCCCGCCGCCGCCACCGGCCTCAAGATCGAGGTCGATGGTGAAGCCGATGGCGTGATCGAGATCGACCTGCTGGAAGACGTGGCGCCCGGCCATGTCGAACAGATCACCGCGCTGGCCGAGGATGGCGCCTATGACGGGGTGGTGTTTCATCGCGTGATCGAGGGGTTCATGGCCCAGACCGGCGACGTGCAGTTCGGCAAGATGGGCGGTGACATGCGCCGCGCGGGCACCGGCAAATCTGACCGGCCGAACCTCAGCGCCGAGTTCTCGGACGAGAGTTTCGAGCGTGGTGTGGTCGGCATGGCCCGGAGCAGCGATCCAGACAGCGCCAATTCGCAATTCTTCATCATGTTCGCACCGGCGACGCATCTTGACGGTCAATATACCGTCGTGGGGCGGGTGACCTCCGGCATGGATGTGGTCGATGCGATCAAGCGCGGCGAGGGTCAAAACGGCGCCGTCGTCGGCCAGCCCGACGTGATGAAACGCGTCACCGTCACCGACTGAGTTCAAACCCTCTCACATCCGCGTGTCGGGGGCTGTGCAAACCCGCCTGCGATGGGTCATCCTTGTCTTGAACCAGGGGAGGATGACCCATGATCTTGCGCGCGACACTGTTCTGGCTGGCCCTTGCAGGCCCGGCCCTGGCCAACCCGGATGCCTGGCGCTCCGAGTGGCCCGAGACCGACTTTTCCCGCTCGAACGTGTCAGCCTGGTCCGAGATCATGTCGGGCGGGCCGGGCAAGGATGGCATTCCGGCACTGAGCGGGCCGGAGTTCATTCCCGCGTCACAAGAGAGCCGGATCGAGGGGCGCGAGCCGGTGATCACGGTCGAGATCGGCGATGAGACGCCGCGCGCTTATCCGATCCGCTATCTCACCTGGCATGAAATCGTGAACGACACGGTCGGCGGCGTGCCGGTGGCGGTGACGTTCTGCCCCTTGTGCAACTCGGCGCTGACCTTTGATCGGCGGGTGCAGGGCGAGGTTCTGAGCTTCGGCGTGACCGGCAAGCTGCGCAATTCCGACATGGTGATGTATGACCGCGAAACCCAGAGCTGGTGGCAACAGGCGCTGGGCGAGGGCATCGTGGGCGAGATGACCGGTGTCGAACTGAAACAGGTGGCCAGCTGGATGGAAAGCTGGGACCAGTTCCGCGACCGAAACCCCGAGGGGCTGGTCATGGACGAACCAGGGGTCTCGCGCCCCTACGGAAGCAACCCCTATCGCGGCTATGACAGCGCCGCGCGGCCGTTTCTCTACAATGGCGAGGACCCGCCCCACGGGATCGACCCGCTGTCGCGCGTGGTGCGGGTGGGCGAGCGCGCCTGGCCGATGGAGCGCCTGCGCAAGGCCGGCCGGATTTCCGAGGCAGGCGTGGTGATCACCTGGGAGGAGGGGCAAGCCTCGGCGCTCGATACGAGCGAGATCGGCAATGGCCGCGACGTGGGCTCGATCCGGGTGCGCGACGATGCAGGACGCGATGTGGCCCATGACCTGATGTTCGCCTTCGCCTATCACGCCTTCTGGCCCGAAGGGCGCTGGATGTGGGGCGAGTAGGTGCGCGCCGGTGCGACTGTGCCAACACGGACCGCTGCATGGCAGGGGGCGCTCAACGGGGATTGAACCCGGGCGCGGGCGTGGCCTATAGAGACGCGGTCAGATGAAACACGTCGGGAGAGCGACATGGCCGGCCACTCCAAATGGGCAAATATCCAGCACCGCAAGGGGCGCCAGGACGCGGCGCGCTCGAAACTGTTTTCGAAACTTTCCAAGGAAATCACCGTCGCCGCCAAGATGGGCGACCCCGACCCCGAAAAGAACCCGCGCCTGCGCCTCGCCGTCAAGGTCGCCAAGTCGCAATCCATGCCCAATGACAATATCGACCGCGCGATCAAGAAGGCCACAGGAGGCGAGGGCGAGGATTACGAGGAAATCCGCTATGAGGGCTATGGCCCGGGTGGCGTCGCGGTGATCGTCGAGGCGATGACCGACAACCGCAACCGCACCGCCTCGAACGTGCGCTCGACCTTTACCAAGCATGGCGGCAACCTCGGCGAGACCGGCAGCGTCGGCTTCATGTTCGAGCGCAAGGGCGCGGTGACCTATCCCGCCAGCGTGGGCGATGCCGATACGGTGATGATGGCCGCGATCGAGGCCGGTGCCGAGGACGTGGAAAGCAGCGAGGACGGCCATGTCATCTGGTGCGCCGATACCGACCTCAACGACGTGGCCAACGCGCTCGAGGCGGAACTCGGCGAAAGCGACGAGACCAAGCTGGTCTGGCGCCCGACCACCACGACCGAGCTTGACCTCGAAGGCATGCAGAAGCTGATGAAGCTGATCGACGCGCTCGAGGACGACGACGACGTGCAGCGCGTGACCACCAATTTCGATGCCCCCGACGAGGTGATGGAACAGCTCACAGGCTGAGCCTGCGCGATCACGGGTTTCACGGAAAACGATTCAGCCAGAGGCACACATTAATCATTTGAAAGCCTCGATCTGCAAGAATGCTGACGTGAAAGCAGAGGTGCAGGTGCGGACATGGATCGCGAAACCGACTGGATTCGACCGGTTGTGATCCTGTTCCTTCTTGCCGCTCCGGCCGTCGGGCTTCGCGTCGCCAGCCATTTCGCGGATGATCCCGATCTTCGTCCACTCGCGATCACCACCGGGCGTCCCGTTGCATACAGCCAGGGACGTGCGGAGGCCGGCCCGGCCATGATCGAGGTATCTGTGGAGTGGGGAGAGGATTGGGCCGGGGCCATGAAACGCGCCGCGCTGCGCGACATGATCGCAAGGTCGCTGGCAAGCCGGACCGACCTTTACCTGATCCGGTTTCAGGACGTGCCGGGCGCGCGTGTGAACCTGTATTTCCGGGTCGGGCCGAACGTCTTTGGCCCCTATCCTCCGGACGGAATGCGCGACGGGGTTCACTCGGCACTGGTTGCACTGAGCGCAACGATCGGGCCATCGAGGTGAGCCAGGGGGAGGGTCCTGTGGCAATCGCCTCGGACCGCGGCCCGGTGTGGCGTGTTCGGTCAGCCGCGCCTGATTTCGAACCTGTAGACATCGTCATGCGTTGACTGCGTGAGAAGCGCGTTGCCGGTCTGGCGGCAAAAGGCGGCGAAATCGATGACCGACGCGGGATCGGTGGCCTCGACCAGCAGAACCTGACCCCGGTTCATTTCCTCAAGGGTCTTTCTCGTCTTGAGAATGGGCAGCGGGCAGATGAGCCCTCTTGCGTCAAGGGTTCGGTCGGCCATGTCTTGGTTTCTCCTGCCGGGGATCGCGTGGCATCTGCGCGGTTTGCGAGATTCGTGTTCTGTTTCAGTGGCTTCCCCGACTGCCCGTGATCAGGGAGCGGCCGAGTCGGTGCCGTGCGGTCGGAAAATCATACCATGATTGCGGCGGTGTTACAGGCCATGCCCCTATGCGCCGGCTTGGAGGGACCGAGTGCCACAGGGGATCTCGCGCGCTGACCCGCGTTTGCCGGGGGGCTACATGCCGTAGTAGAGGCGCTGCACGTGGGCGGCCTCGGCGAAGAAAAGCCAGCGCGCGGCGAGGAGCCCCACGATGTGAAGCGCGATGACCGGCAGCGCGAGCGCGTGGGTGGCGGGGAAGGCGACGATCAGGGCCACGGGCAGGACCACGGCACAGATGAGCGCGATGATGCGCAGCTTGAGCGCGTGCTTGCGCCCGACGGTGAAGGCCATTTCCTTCAGCAGGTAGTTTTCGCCGGTATGGGGTGGTTCGAGCAGGCGGGTCTTGCCGATGCGCCCGAGCCCGGTGGCGGTCTCGATGGTGCTTTGGCCGGTCGCGCCTTTCGCGTCGCCCTGTTTCCAGGCGATGACCTGAACCGCACCAAGGATGGTAAGCAGGACCGCCGCGGCGGTGAATTGCCCGGCCAGCAACCCGCCGCCACCAAGGGACCAGAGCTGGAACAGGATCGGGGTGAGCGGGGTGTTCCAGCGCGGCACGCTCTTGAGCTGGGTATAGATCATCGAGGTGGTGAACACGGTGCCGAGCGCCAGGATCGTGCCCAATGCGCCGATCGCAGGCAGGCGGGTGGAAAAGAAGATCGTGCCGATCGCGTGGACCGCGATGACCAGAAGCGAGATCACCGCCATCACCGCCTCGCGCGACAGCCATGAACTGCGCCACTGGGAAAAGGACTTGATGGCGTTCTTGGGATTGGCGAGGTGAAAGGCCGAGATCATCAGCCCGCCCGCCGCCAGCGCATAACCGATGAAATAGAACACGAAGGCGACCCAGCCGGTGACGGCCGGAAGACCGAGGCCCAGCCATGCCAGAAGCCCGAAGCCGAGGCCCGAAAGCGAGGTGAAGAGGATAACGGACGGTGCTGGATGCATCAGATCGCCTCGAGTGCCTTGTCGAGCCAGGCGAGAAACCCCTTGGCGTCCTTGTTCGTTTCCGGGAGCCGCGCCTCGGACGGGGCGTCCTTGAGGCGCGGGGGCAGGTACTTGTTGACCGGCTTGGTGCCCATTTCCGGCATGAGATCGATGCCGCCGCGCTCGCCGACCAGTTTCGAGACGTTCGAGTCGGGATCGGCGAAATCGCCGAAATGGCGCGCGCCGGCGGGGCAACTGCGCACGCAGGCAGGCTCGCGGTCTTGCTCGGGGATGTTCTCGTTATAGATGCGATCCACGCAAAGCGTGCATTTCTTCATCACGCCGGAAAGCTGGTCAAGCTCGCGCGCGCCATAGGGGCAGGCCCAGGCGCAGAGCCCGCAGCCCATGCAATCGTCCTCGTTCACCAGGACGATACCGTCCTCGCTGCGCTTGTAGCTGGCGCCGGTGGGGCAGACGGTGACGCAGGGCGCATCGTCGCAATGCAGACAGGATTTGGGGAAATGGATGGTCTGCGAGCATCCCGATTCCGGCTGGGCCTCGAAGCTGTGGACACGGTTGAGAAAGGTGCCATGGGGCTCGGCGCCATAGGCGTCCTCGTCCGAGAGCGGCGTGCCGTAGTTCGAGGTGTTCCATTCCTTGCAACTGACCACGCAGGCATGGCAGCCGACGCAGGTGTCGAGGTCGATGGCAAGGCCGAGTTTCTTTTCGGTGGAGGTGGGCAGGGTGGTCATGCGGCGCCTCTTTCGAGTTGGGTGGTGAGGTCAGCGCCCGACCGCGGGTGGGCGCGAAGTGCCCGCCCATGGGGGCAGTCGGGTGCTGCCCGGCCTGCGGCCGGGCGGAACATGTCATCAGCGCGCATCAAAACTCTTCTCCATAGGCGATGTCCTTGGGTCCGACGCCCACGGGCGAGGCTTGCGCCGGGTGCGCGGGTTCGGCGAGGTGATCACCGGGCGGTGCCTTTTCGATGCGCACGCGCAGATCGAACCATGCGGCCTGGCCGGTCACGGGGTCGGAATTGGCCCAGCGGCGGCCATCGCCCTTTTCAGGCAGCAATTCGTTGATGAGGTGATTGAGAAGGAAGCTCTGGGTCGCCTCCTGCGCGTCCTCGGCAAGCGCCCATGCACCACGCTTCTTGCCGATGGCGTTCCAGGTCCAGACGGTGTTTTCGTTGAGCGCGTCCATACGCGCCACGCGGCACTTGATGCGGCCATGAGGCGAGGTGACGAACGCCCAGTCGTCGCCTTCGGCAAAACCGTTTTCCTCCCATACCGCGCGCGGGACAAAGAGCCGGTTCACGCCGGTGATCTGGCGCAGCCATGCGTTTTGCCCACCCCAGGAGTGATACATGTGCATCGGGCGCTGGCTCAGGGCGTGCAGGGGATAGGCGTCCTTGTCGGTGACAGCCTCCTCGAAGGGTTCATACCATTCGGGCAAAGGTGTCATCGCCGATTTCACCTGTTCGCGCAGGTGATCGGGGGGCTGGATATCGCCATGCCCTTCGGCGGCGCGTTGCAGTTTGCGCAGAGGTTCGAGGTAGAGGTTGAAGACATAGGGCGCGGCCGCGTCGAAGAGGCCGATCTCGACCGCCCAGTCCTGGTAATGCTGGTTCCACGGCTTGTAGAATTGTGCGTTCTGGGGGATGTGGCTGAGCCAGAAGCCACCGTTTTCGATGTATTTCTCGATCTGGTCGGGGTTCGGCTCTCCCCGTCCGCCCTTGTCGCCATCCTTGCCACGCCACCCGGCGAGCGGGCCGACGCCGGGGCGGCGTTCGTGGCTGACCATGTAATGGGCGTAATCGCGGTATTTCTGGCTTCCGTCCTCGTTCACGAAACCGGGCAGGCCGAGGCGCGCACCAAGATCGCAGAGCGCGGACTGGAAGCCCTTGACGTCGCGATCGGGTTCGACCACGGGCCAGCGGATCGAATCCGCCGCCGCCTCGGCCTCGCAGATCGGCCGGTCGAGCAGGCTGATGCAGTCATGCCGTTCGAGATAGGTGGTGTCGGGCAGGACGAGATCGGCATAGGCCACGGTTTCCGACGAATAGGCATCGGAATAGATGAAATGCGGGATCACGTAATCGCCGTTCTCGTCAGTGTCGGTGAGCATGTCGATCACCTGTGACGTGTTCATCGTCGAGTTCCAGGCCATGTTGGCCATGTACATGAAGAGCGTGTCGATCTTGTAGGGATCGCCCGCATGGGCGTTGGAGATGACCATGTGCATGAGGCCGTGGGCCGAGAACGGGTTCTCCCAGGTGAAGGCCTTGTCGATGCGCTTGGGTGTGCCGTCCTCGTTCAGCAGGAGGTGTTCGGGGCCGAGCGGATAGCCCAGGTGCGGGCCGTCGAGCGGCTTGCCGGGCCGGTGCCCGGCATGGGGTTTGGGGTGGGATTCAGGTGGCTTGGGATAGGGTGGCTTGAAACGGAAACCGCCCGGAACCTCGACCGAACCCAGGAGGATTTGCAGGATATGGAGCGCGCGGCAGGTCTGGAACCCGTTGGAATGGGCCGAAATCCCGCGCATCGCGTGGAACGCGACCGGACGGCCGGTCATGGTCTTGTGTGTCTCGCCTTTCCAGTCGGTCCATTCGACATCGAGGGTGATCTCTTCCTCGAAGGCAACGCGGGCCAGTTCGGCAGCGGTGGCGCGGATCCTCTCGGGGGTGAGGCCGCATTGGGCGGCAACCTTTTCCGCATCGTATTGCGGATCGAGATATTTCTCGGCCAGAAGCTGGAAGGCCGGTTTGTAGGTCACGCCGCCCTTGCGCAGGTGCCCGGCGAGATCGGGTCTCACGCCTTTCGCATCGTATTTGGCGGCTTTGCCGGTGGCGCGGTCGATCACCTGCGCGGTGCCGTCCCCGTCGCGCAGGAAAAGGCCGTAATCGGGGTCACAGGGATCGTCGTTCACCAGGAACCCGGCATTGGTGTAACGGGTGAGGTAATCAAGATCGACCTTGCCGGCCTTGAGAAGTTCGTGGATCATCGAAAGGATGAAAAGCCCGTCGGTGCCCGGCGTGATGCCGATCCAGTCATCGGCGATGGCGTTGTAGCCCGAGCGGATCGGGTTGACGCCAATGACGCGCCCGCCGTTCTTCTTGAGCTTGCCGAGGCCGATCTTGATCGGATTGCTGTCATGATCCTCGGCCACGCCGAAGATCATGAAAAGGCGCGTGCGGTCCCAGTCGGGTTGGCCGAATTCCCAGAACGCGCCGCCCATCGTATAGATGCCTGCCGCCGCCATGTTGACCGAACAGAAACCGCCATGGGCGGCATAGTTGGGCGTGCCGAAGGCTTCGGCCCAGAAGGAGGTGAAGCTCTGCGATTGGTCGCGACCGGTGAAGAAGGCGAGTTTCGAGGGGTCGGTGGCGCGGATCGGTTCGAGCCAGGATGCCGCGATCTCATAGGCTTCGTCCCAGGTGATTTCCTCGAACTGGCCCGAGCCGCGCGGCCCGGTCCGCTTGAGCGGCGCGCGCAGGCGCGCGGGGGAGTAGTGCTGCATGATGCCCGCGCTGCCCTTGGCGCAGAGCACCCCCTGATTGACCGGGTGGTCACGGTTGCCCTCGATATACTTGACGCGCCCGTCCTGAAGATGGACGTCGATGCCGCAGCGGCAGGCGCACATGTAGCATGTCGTCTTGCGCACCTCGTCCGAGACCTTGGGGGAGGGGCGCGCCTCTGGCCGTCTGTTCGTCATGAGAGTGCTCGGTTCCTCCGGTTTGCATCGGGCAGTCTGGATGCGATCACCTGCTAGGTGGCGAATTTCGCAATTGCTATCAAGCTATTCGATGACAGGGCGTCACGACACATTGAAATGTGATGTATATTGGAACAGTTCATGTGGAGACAATGCGTATGTTGACACTCTTCATGTCTTACACTGACCGCGCCCCCCATGTCGAGTGGCCTGGGACGAGACAATTGCGGCACAACCATGGCGGTGATTCGGCCAAATCTGGCGAAAATGCGAATCAAATCGGGCGGGATTTCGCATTCCGGCCGGCGCGGATGCAGCCAGGCCCGCGCGATCGGCCGGCCTGCGACATCGTGGCACTCGCCCTTGGCGTGTCGGTCGTGCGGCGGTTCGGCAGCGCGCGATCGTCGCGGATCATGGACGGTTGCAAGCCGTCAAGCGGGGCTTGGCCAGTCGGGTCGGTCTGGGAATGCATCCTGATTTAATTCAACAATTGCAGCGGCTTCCGTATATTCCATCGTATCGTTCGTTTCCTTGACCAGTATTGTTGCGGGCTATCAACCGGTTTGTTTCGAAAGCAAGGACAAAGACATTGCGGGAATACCATGAACCGTTTGCACCCGGACAACAGTTCGGGCTGCTTTCAACATATCCGCGAGGCCGAAAGACAGGGACGGGATAGAATATCGGCGCATGGCCGCGCGTCGTTTTCGCGCCATGCGGGCAAGGTGCCGACGGAAAGGTGATCCGCCCCGGCGATCGCGGTGATCGCGCATAGGTTGAATGACGTCGAGCGCGATTGACTAATGCGGGGCGGATGGGCAGACTTTTACACATCATTGATGGATCGGGCAGTGACACTTTTCGTGCGCTTGGGGCTGAACGCGCGGAAGGGTCCGGACAGAAACGATACGCATGCGGTACTGCCACCGCAGGCGTGAGTACAGACATGTTGAAAGGCCCTGTTTTCTCTTGGGTCATTTGAAAAAGATCGCTGCCGGCTGCGGCAGCGAAGGCTGACGGGCGATGTCGTCCGGACAGATCATGCTTTTGTGCGGGTTCTGGCCCGTGCACCACTTGGGGATTGTTGTCGTGAGTCGGAATACGGGTGAAACATTTGATGCCGCGGAACTCAGGCGGCTGATCGAAGGTGAAAGGCCGCTCCGCACAGGAAAAGCCTTCTATCGCAACCGGGTCAAGCGCGCGCTGGACCTTGTGATCGTGCTGATCGCGCTTGTGCCGGCCCTGGCGATCCTCTTGCCGCTGATGGCGATCATCGCGCTGGACGGACATTCGCCCATCTACCTGCAAAAGCGCCTGGGCAAGGGCGGACGGGTGTTCCGCATGTTCAAGCTGCGCTCGATGGTGGCAGGCGCCGACCAGGTGCTTGACGCCTATCTCGCGCGCAATCCCGAGGCCCGTGCGGAATGGGATCGCACTCAGAAGCTCAGGCATGACCCGCGGATCACCGGTTTCGGCCAGTTCATCCGCAAGACATCGCTGGACGAGTTGCCGCAACTTTTCAATGTCTTGCTGGGTCACATGTCGATCGTCGGGCCACGCCCGATGATGGTCGAGCAGCGCGACATCTATCCCGGGGCAGCCTATTACGAGATGCGCCCCGGCA
The DNA here is from genome assembly GCA_001314705.1 of Rhodobacteraceae bacterium HLUCCO07. Classification (GTDB taxonomy): domain Bacteria; phylum Pseudomonadota; class Alphaproteobacteria; order Rhodobacterales; family Rhodobacteraceae; genus Aquicoccus. The sequence goes on along the minus strand of LJSU01000024.1, from coordinate 102,662 downwards.
TCACCGGTTTCTGGCAGGTGAGCGAACGCAACGAGACCTCGTTCCCGGAACGTGCGATCTATGACACCAATTATTTCCGCCAGATGTCGCTGACGACCGATCTGCGGGTGATCGCCGAGACGGCACGGGTGGTTCTGCGCGGCACCGGATACTGATGACCATGATCAAGTGAACTGCGCGCCCGGCATGAACAATCAAGCGGGCAGCGCTTCTATTGCGGCGGTTGGCTTGACAATGTCCGGCCAGACCCGGCCATAAGGCCGCGACAGGCCTTGAATTGACTGCTAGGCTTGACCGACAAGTCAACGCATAGCCCGGATACAGCCCCGAACATGCCCAATACCCTCGCCTATCTGGTGCTGGCCCTGTGGCCGCTGGTGACGATTTTCATCTTTCTTCGCCTCGAGATCGGGCGCGCGGTGATCTGGTCGCTCCTGCTGGCCTATCTGTTCCTGCCTCCGCCGCCCGCGATGTTCGACTTTCCGATGATGCCGCCCCTGTCCAAGGAAACCCTGCCGTCGATCAGTGCCTTTCTGATGGCATGGGCAATGCGCGGGCGCGATCTGAAACTGTTGCCGAAGTCGGTTGCGGCCAGGGCGTTGATGGTGGTCTTCGTGGTCAGCCCGATGGCCACGGTCCTGACCAATGACGAGCCGGTGATATGGGGGCCCGTGGTGCTCCCGTCGCTCCGGCTGCTCGAGGGGATCGCGTTGATGGTCAACCAGGCGATGCTGTTGATGCCCTTCGTTCTGGCGCAGAATTTCCTGACCCGCGAGAGCGATCAGCGCGATATCCTGGTCGCGCTGTTGCTGGCGGGTCTGGTCTATTCGGTGCCGATGCTGGTCGAGGTGCGGTTGAGCCCGCAACTCAACACCTGGGTCTACGGGTATTTCCAGCATATCTTCGAGCAGATGATCCGGGATGGCGGCTACCGGCCCATCGTGTTCCTCTATCACGGGTTGTGGGTGGCGATGTTCGCGTTGATGGCGCTGGCCGCGGCGGCGGCCCTGTTTCGCGAGGCCGATGGCCGGCCAAAGGGGTATCTGATGATTGCCACCGGGTATCTCTGGGCCGTTCTGGTGCTGTGCAAGTCAATGGCCTCGATCGCCTATTCGCTGGTCCTGGTGCCGCTGATCCTGTTCGGCGGACGTCTCATGCAGTTTCGTGTGGCCGCCCTTCTGGCGCTTCTGGCGGTCGGGTATCCGGTGCTCAAGGGCAATGGCCTGATCCCGTCCGATTTCCTGCTCGAACAGGCGACAGCGGTTGACCCGGAGCGGGCGAGGTCATTGGAATTCCGGTTCGACAACGAGGACGTCCTGATGGAGCGGGCCCTTGAAAAGCCGGCCTTCGGCTGGGGCAGCTGGGGGCGCAACCATGTGCACGATCCGGTTTCGGGGCGGGTCCTGACGGTGGCGGACGGGCGTTGGGTGATCACCATCGGGGTCTTCGGCTGGGTCGGCTACTTTGCCGAGTTCGCGCTTCTGGCCTGGCCGATCTTCATCCTGGCGGCGCGCGGTTTCAAGGGGCTCGACGTTGCGCGGGTCTCGCCATGGCTCGGGCCGCTGGCGCTGATCCTCGGGTTCAACCTTTTCGATCTCTTGCCCAATGCGACGATCACCACGCTGACGTGGCTCTTGTCGGGGTCGATGCTGGGGCATCTCGAAACCGTGCGTCTGATCCGAAAGCAGCGAGAGCGCGAAACGCTCGAAAGCATCATGTGAGGCGGCAATGGCGGAACGACGGCGCATATTGGTGATCGCGGAGGCCGCGAACCCGGAATGGGTGAGCGTGCCGCTGGTGGGCTGGTCGCTGGCCACGGCGCTGCGCGATGTGGCGGATGTGCATATCGTCACGCAGCTGCGCAACCGCGAGGCATTCCTGCGCGCCGGCGAAGTCGAGGGCGAGACCTTCACCGCCATCGACAGCGAGGCGCTCGCGCGGCCGATGTGGAAACTGGGCGAGGCGCTGCGCATGGGGCAGGGCAAGGGCTGGACCATGGTGCAGGCGATTTCGGCGCTCTCATACCCCTGGTTCGAGCGGCTGGTCTGGCGCCGGTTCGGGGCGGCGATCGCGGCAGGGGAATATGACGTGGTGCATCGGGTGACGCCGCTCTCGCCGACGATCTCGTCACCGTTGGCGGGCAAATGCGCGGGCGCGGGCGTGCCCTTCATTCTGGGGCCGCTCAATGGCGGGGTGCCATGGCCCAAGGGGTTCGAGGCCGAGCGACGGCGCGAACGCGAGTGGCTGTCCTACTTGCGCGGCGCCTACAAGGCGTTGCCCGGGCGCGGGGCGACCCTGCGCCATGCGGCCGCGATCGTGGTAGGGTCGCGCCATACGCAATCCGAGATTCCGGCGCGGCATCGGGGCAAATGCGTCTATATCCCCGAGAACGGCATCGACCCGGCGCGGTTTTCATTTGAGGCGGCGCCGCAAGGGGATGTGCTGCGCGCCTGTTTCGTGGGGCGGATGGTGCCCTACAAGGGGCCCGACATGCTGCTCGAGGCGGCGCTGCCCTTGTTGCGGGCGGGGCGGATGCGGCTGGAGATGGTGGGCGACGGGCCGATGCTTGCCGGGCTGAAGGATTTCGCCGCGCGCGAGGGGATCGGCGCGGCCGTGACATTTCACGGCTGGATGGCGCATGAGCATGTGCAGGAGGTGATGTCCGCCTGTCACATGCTGGCCTTTCCGTCTGTGCGCGAATTCGGCGGCGGCGTGGTGCTCGAGGCGATGGCGCTGGGGCTGGTTCCGCTGGTGGTGGATTATGCCGGGCCGGGCGAGCTTGTGGCGCCGGGGTGGGGTGTGAAGGTGCCGATCGGTCCGCGCGGGCGGATCGTGCAGGACGTGCGCGCGGCCCTTGGCCGCTGTGCAGATGATCCGGCGGCGTTGGCGCCGCTGTCGCGCGCGGCGCGGGCGCGGGTGGCGGAGAAATTCACCTGGGCGCAAAAGGCACGCCAGATCGCCGGGGTTTACGACTGGGTCCTGGGCGCGGGGGACAAGCCGGCGCCCTTCGACTGCGCAACGCGCGACTGAACCGCGCCGCCGCCGCCACGAATGGGGCGGGATCGGATGTCAAAGCCGCATGAGATAGGTCTGTTCGCCGTCGCAGACCAGCGTGCCATCCTGGTTGTGGATGGTGATGGCGAGGGTCATCGTGCCGGTGGTGTTGCGTTTCTCGAGCGCGGTGATGGTAAAGGCGGGATAGAGCGTGTCGCCGCAATAGACCGGGGCGAGAAACCGCGACGATTGCGCGACAAAGCCGATCAGCGCCTCGCCCATCTGATGCGCCAGAGGTGCGGCGCCGATCGCGGCCTGGATGAGCGTCTGGTACCCATGCGCCATGAGATCACGATGCCCCAGCCGTTGCAGGTAGGCGCGATCGTAATGGATCGGGTGGTTGTCGCCGCTGGCGGCCTGAAAGGTGGCAAAGACGCCCTCGGTCATGGTGCGCGAGGGCGCGCGGAACACCTCGCCAACCCGGAAATCGTCGAAAGGGCGGGTCGGATGGGTCTGGTGGAGGTTCGGATCGAAGCTCATGGTCATCTCGCGGGGTTGGGACCATCAAGGGTCTTGCACGGGCCGTGGTGGCGGGGTAGAGACCGCGCGCGGGGTCGTTAGCTCAGTTGGTAGAGCGCTTCGTTTACACCGAAGATGTCGGGAGTTCGAGTCTCTCACGACCCACCAGAAAACAGACGAAAATTCTTAAATCTGCGAAATGCGGCCCGGTTCTCCGAACCCGTCGCGGCGGGGGTGTGGCCGGCGCGGTCACATCTGCACATGACCCACCGGCCGGAGTCGATGGGATCACTTCAGGATCGAGCGCCCGGCATATTGCGCGGTTTCGGCGAGGGTTTCCTCGATCCGGATCAACTGGTTGTACTTCGCCAGCCGGTCGGAGCGCGCGAGGCTGCCGGTCTTGATCTGTCCGCAATTGGTGGCGACGGCGAGATCCGCGATGGTGGCATCCTCGGTCTCGCCCGAGCGGTGCGACATCACGTTGGTGAACCCTGCGCGATGGGCCATATCGACCGCGCGCAGCGTTTCGGTCAGCGTGCCGATCTGGTTGACCTTGACCAGCATCGAATTGGCACAGCCCCGCTCGATCCCAATGGCCAGCCGGTCGGGGTTGGTCACGAAAAGGTCGTCGCCGACAAGCTGCACCTTGCCGCCCAGCGTGTCGTTGAGCGCGCGCCAGCCGTCCCAGTCATCCTCGGCGCAGCCGTCCTCGATCGAGATGATCGGATAATCGGCGCAGAGCGCGGCAAGGTAGGCGACGTTCTCATCGGGCGAGAGGGTCTTGCCCTCGCCTGTCATCGCGTATTTTCCATCCTTGAAATACTCGGTCGCGGCGCAATCGAGGGCAAGGTGAATGTCGTCGCCGGGCTTGTATCCTGCCTTCTCGATCGAGCGCAGGATGAAATCGAGCGCGTCGCGGGTCGACGAGAGGTTGGGCGCGAATCCGCCCTCGTCACCGACACCGGTGGCGAGACCGGCGGCGGAGAGTTCCTTCTTGAGGATGTGGAACACCTCGGCGCCCATGCGCACCGCGTCGCGGATGGTGGGGGCGCTCACCGGCATGATCATGAATTCCTGGATGTCGATCGGGTTGTCGGCATGTTCGCCGCCGTTGATGATGTTCATCATCGGCACTGGAAGCACCCGGGCCGAGGTGCCCCCGACATAGCGGTAAAGCGGCTGGGTGGTGAAATCGGCCGCCGCCTTGGCACAGGCGAGGCTGACGCCGAGGATCGCGTTGGCACCGAGCCGCGCCTTGTTGGGGGTGCCGTCAAGCTCGATCAATCCCATGTCGATCGACACCTGTTCGGTGGCGTCCATTCCGACCAGTTCCTCGGCGATCTCGCCGTTGACGGCGGCGCAGGCTTCGAGCACGCCTTTTCCGGCGTAACGCGTCTTGTCGCCGTCGCGGCGTTCCACCGCTTCATGCGCCCCGGTCGAGGCGCCCGAAGGCACGGCGGCGCGGCCCATGGTGCCGTCTTCGAGGATCACGTCGACCTCGATCGTGGGGTTGCCACGGCTATCGAGGATTTCACGGGCGTGGATGTCGATGATGGTGCTCATGTGGCCAATGTCCCTTGCTGAAATTGCGCGGAAACCGCGCCTTTGCGGCGGCTTTTACCGGGCAGGGGACACAAGGGAAAGGGGCGCGCGCGGTGTTTGCGCAAACGCGCGTGCCTTGGGGTGTGGTCGCGCGCCTGATCGGGTTTGCCCCGCCCCATCATGGGCGGGCGCTGCCCCATGTTGAGAACCAGGTGGACCCGGTCAGGGTCAGGCGAGCATCGCCAGCGGATTCTCGATCTGCTCTGTGATCACCTGCAAAAGCTCTGACCCGAGCGCGCCGTCGATGACCCGGTGATCGACCGAGAGCGTGACGCTCATCACCGTGGCCGTGGTCAGTTCGCCATCCTTGCCGACCACCGGCCTTTTAACCCCGGCGCCCACGGCAAGGATCGCGCCGTGCGGCGGGTTGATCACCGCGTCGAAATTGTCGATCCCGAACATGCCCAGGTTGGAAATGGCGAAACTGCCGCCCTGGTATTCATGTGGCGCCAGCTTGCGGTCGCGGGCGCGGGTGGCGAGATCCTTCATCTCGGCCGAAAGGGCGGAGAGCGATTTCTTCTCGGCGTCCTGGATGACAGGGGTAAAGAGCCCGCCCTCGATCGCCACGGCGACGGCCACGTCGGAGGGTTCGAGTTTCAGGATACGGTCGCCCGCCCAGACGGCATTGGCGTCGGGCACGGCCTGAAGCGCGTTGGCGCAGGCCTTGATGATGAAATCGTTGACGCTGAGCTTCACGCCCCGGCTTTCCAGCCCCGCATTCATCTCGGAGCGCAGTTTGAGCAGTGCATCAAGGCGGATGTCGCGGCGCAGGTAGAAATGCGGGATGGTCTGCTTTGCCTCGGTGAGGCGCGCGGCGATGGTCTTGCGCATCCCGTCGAGCTTCATTTCCTCGAACGCGCGGGTCTCGTACATCTTGAGCACGGTTTCGGTGGCCGGGCCGGTGGGCATGGCCGTTGCGGCCTGTGCCGGGGCCTTGGTTTCGGCGCGCGCGTCGGGTGCCGGCTTGTCGGCTGGTCTGGCGGCTTCGACATCGGCCTTGACGATCCGGCCCTTGGGGCCGGAGCCCTCGATCTCGCGCAGGTCGAGCCCCTTGTCGGCGGCGATGCGCCGCGCGAGCGGCGAGGCAAAGATGCGCTTGCCGTCCTGTTGCGGGGCAGGGGGGGCGGATGTCACCTTGCCCTTGTCCGCCTTGTCCTCTTTCGAGTCTTCCGCCGGCTCGTCTGAGCCGGACGTTTCTTTGGCTTCTTCCTTGCTTTCCTTTTCCGCCCCGTCGTCTTTCTTGTCCTTGGCGGGCGCGGGTTTGTCGGAATCCGCGTCGATGTCGTCGGCGCTTTCGCCCTCTTCCAGAAGCACCGCGATGGCGGTGTTGACCTTCACGCCCTCGGTGCCTTCCTCGACGAGGATCTTGCCGATCACTCCTTCATCGACGGCCTCGAATTCCATCGTCGCCTTGTCGGTCTCGATCTCGGCCAGAAGGTCACCGGCGGACACCGTGTCACCCTCATTGACCAGCCATTTGGCAAGCGTGCCCTCTTCCATCGTGGGGCTGAGCGCGGGCATGAGAATCTCGGTGGGCATCGCGTCTCTCCTTACCGGTAGGTCACTTGGCGGACCGCTTCGATCACTTCGTCGGTCGAGGTCAGGGCCAGTCTTTCGAGGTTCGCGGCATAGGGCATGGGCACGTCCCTGCCGGTGACGTTGAGCACCGGCGCGTCGAGATAGTCGAAAGCGTGGGTCATGATGTAGGCCGAGAGGTGATTGCCGATGGAGCCCACCGGCCAGCCCTCTTCGACGGTGACGCAGCGGTTGGTTTTCATCACGCTCGCGATCACTGTGTCATAGTCGAGCGGGCGCAGGGTGCGCAGGTCGATCACCTCGGCCTCGATCCCGTTTTCGGCCAGCTTTTCAGCGGCTTCAAGCGCGTAGCTCATGCCGATGCCGAAGCTCACGATGGTCACGTCCGCGCCCTCGCGCCAGATCCGGGCCTTGCCGAACGGCACGGTGAAATCCTCCATCACCGGCACGTCGAAGCTGCGCCCGTAGAGGATCTCGTTTTCGAGGAACACCACCGGGTTCGGGTCGCGGATCGCGGTTTTCATCAGGCCCTTATAGTCCGAGGCCGAATAGGGCATGACGACCCGCAGGCCGGGCACTTGCGCATACCATGCCGCGTAATCCTGGCTGTGCTGGGCGGCGACGCGGGCGGCCGCACCGTTGGGGCCGCGAAAGACGATCGGCGCGCCCATCTGCCCGCCGGACATGTAGAGCGTCTTGGCGGCGGAGTTGATGATCTGGTCGATCGCCTGCATCGCGAAATTCCAGGTCATGAACTCGACGATGGGGCGCAACCCGCCGAAGGCGGCACCCACGCCGATGCCGGCAAAGCCATGTTCGGTGATCGGGGTGTCGATCACGCGCTTGGCGCCGAATTCATCCAGCAACCCCTGGGAAATCTTGTAGGCGCCTTGGTACTCGGCCACCTCTTCGCCCATCAGGAACACGCTGTCGTCGCGGCGCATTTCCTCGGCCATGGCGTCGCGCAGCGCCTCGCGCACGGTCTGCTGGCGGGTCTCGGTGCCCTCGGGCCAGTCGGGTTCCGCCGTCGCAGCCCGTGGGTCGGGGCCGTCGGGCGCGGCGGCGCGGGCGGCTTTCACATCCTGCTTGGCGGGGGCGCTGTCGTCCTCGTCCTCGCTTTTTTCGTCCTCGTCGTCGTCCCTGGCCGGGGCCTCGGATTTGCCCGCATCCTCGGGGACGTCCTCGCCCTCTTCGACCAGCACCGCGATGGCGGTGTTGACCTTCACGCCCTCGGTGCCCTCCTCGACGAGGATCTTGCCGATCACCCCTTCATCGACGGCTTCGAATTCCATCGTCGCCTTGTCGGTTTCGATTTCGGCCATGATGTCACCGGATTTCACGGTGTCGCCCTCTTTCACCAGCCACTTGGCGAGCGTGCCTTCCTCCATGGTGGGGCTGAGGGCGGGCATGAGAATTTCGGTTGCCATTGTCGTGTTCTCCTTGGTCCCGGTCGCTCAGGCGTTTTGCGGCGTCTCGGTGGCGTAGATGTCGGTCCAGAGCTCCTCGATGGCGGGCTCGGGGCTTTCGCGGGCGAAATCGGCGGCGTCGTTGATGATCTGCTTGATCTCCTTGTCGATCGCCTTGAGATCATCCTCGCTCGCATGTTTGCCCGAGAGCAGAAGCTCGCGCACATGTTCGATCGCGTCGGATTTCTCGCGCACCTTCTGGACCTCTTCGCGGGTGCGGTATTTCGCGGGGTCCGACATCGAATGGCCGCGATAGCGATAGGTCATCACTTCGAGGATATAGGGCCCCTTGCCCGACCGGGCGTGCTCCACTGCCTTTTGCCCCGCGTCGCGCACGGCGAGCACGTCCATGCCGTCAACCGTCTCGCCGGGGATGCCGAAAGCCTCGCCGCGGGTGTGAATGTCCTTGGACGAGGTCGAACGGGTCTGCGAGGTGCCCATCGCATACTTGTTGTTCTCGATCACGAAGACGACCGGCAGATCCCAGAGCGCGGCCATGTTGAAGGTCTCGTAAACCTGGCCCTGGTTGGCTGCGCCGTCGCCGAAATAGGTGAAACAGACATGATCGTTGTCGCGATACTTATTGACAAAGGCCAGCCCCGCGCCCAGCGGCACGTTGGCGCCGACGATGCCATGGCCGCCGTAGAATTCCTTTTCCTTGGAAAACATGTGCATCGAGCCGCCCTTGCCCTTGGAATAGCCGCCCTCGCGCCCGGTGAGCTCGGCCATCACGCCCTTGGGGTCCATGCCGCAAGCGAGCATGTGGCCATGATCGCGATAGGTGGTGATGCGCTGATCGCCCTCTTTCGCGGTGGCTTCGAGCCCGACGACCACGGCCTCCTGGCCGATATAGAGGTGACAGAAGCCGCCGATCAGGCCCATGCCGTAAAGCTGCCCGGCCTTTTCCTCGAATCGCCGGATGAGCAGCATGTCGCGGTAAAATCCCTTGAGCTCGTCGGCGGACACATTGGGTTTCCTGGTGCTTTTTCGGGCGGCCATCGGTCGCGTCCTCCTTCGCGCAGAGAATAGTTTAACGTTGAACTATCAGCATCAATTCATAACATGGGAGTCCGGTTCTGGCGAGTATGAATTTGCCGCGCGGTCCGTTTGCGCGCAGATCCTCTGCCCTGTCCGGGCGCTTCACGTGTCGTCGGCGTCCTTGAGGCGGCTTTCGACCAGAAGGCCCTCCTCGTCGAGGATCGGATAGGCGACCGAGACCAGGTGGGCGCCGACGCGCTTGAGATCGCGCAGCATGTCGAGATGCAGCGATGATGTCTGAAGGCTCTCGGGATGTCCCTTGCGCAGGCGCCGGAAGTGACGCTCGGCAGACTGGCGTTCCACCTGCCGGATGCGCACCTTGGTCTCGATCAGTTGCCGGGCCAGCCGTTCGTCGCGGCTCATGAAGATGGTCTGGGCGACCTGCATCGTGTCCAGTGTCATCAGGAACAGGGAATCGAGCTCGCGATAGCCTTCCTCGGAAAACCGCAGCCCCAGCTCGATCTTGCGATCCACCTGCACGGCAAGGCCCTTTTCGATGATGTCACCGGCATGTTCGAGATTGATGATATAGTCGAGAACGGTGATGATGCGGCGCTTGTCGCGCTTGGAGGCGCCGGGCCCCAGGCGCGACAGGTAAAGCTTGACCTGCTGTTGCAGGCGGTCGACCCGCTCCTCCAGCCGCGTGATCTCGGCCAGGGGCGCGGGGTCGTTGTCGCGAAAGGCGGTCATGATCAGCCGCATCATCCGCTCCACCGTGTCGCCCAGCGCCAGCGCCTCTCGGCTGGCTCCGGCCAGGGCCACTTCCGGACGGTCGAGCGCCGCCTCGTCGAGCCAGCGCGGCCCGTCGCCTTCATGGGTTGGCGGATCGGGAAGGACGAGCGGGAGCGCACTTGCGATCCGCCCCGCGATCGGCCAGATGACCACCGCCAGCGCGATGTTGAAGGCCAGGTGTGCCGCGACGGGCAGGCCGGCGGGCACAAGGTCCAGCCCCTCCAGCCAGGGGCCGATCTGCCCGGCCAGCGGCAGCGCGACGAGGCAGCCCAACCCGCGCACCAGAAGGTTGCCCAGCGTCACCCGTCGCGCGGCCGGCGGCGCCGCCAGCGTGGCAAGGACCGGCGGCACGGCGCCGCCGAAATTGGCGCCCAGCACCAGCACCACCGCCAGCGCCGGGGCAAGGCCGCCCGTGGACCCCAGCGACAGGACCAGCATCACCACCGCCAGCGATGACGAGAACACCACCGCCAGCGCCGCGGCCACGCCAAAGGCCACCAGCCAGGCATTGTCCAGTAGCCCCAGGAACGCCAGCAGTTCCGCCGAGTCGCGCAGCGGCGACGTGGCCTGGCCCAGCAAGGTCAGTGACAGCAGGACGAGGCCGATGCCGATCAGCGCCTGCCCGGTGCCGGAAACGGCCGCACGCGCCTGCCGCCGCAACACGTAGCCCAGCAAGAGCAGCAGCGGCGAAAGCGCCTCGATCCCGGCGCTGACGATCCAGGCGGTCAGCGCGGTGCCCAGGTTGGCGCCCAGCAGCGCCACCTGCGCCCGTCCGGGGCGGATCATGCCCCGCTCGACGAAATCCGAGCTCATCAGCGCGGTCGCGGTCGAGGATTGCAGCCCCAGTGTCGCGACCAGCCCCGAGACAAAGGCGCGCGGAGAGGTTCGCGTGCCCTGGCTGAGCGCCAGTTTCAGGCGCAGACCGAAGCCTTCGGTCACGCCGTCCCGCACCAGCCGCAACCCGAAGAGCAGCAGTGCCACCGCGCCACCGATCGCGACCAGGATTGCCAGAGACTGCACCCGTACCTCCCTTGCCGAGCCGAACTGTCATGTTCCTGTTACATTCGGTCGGGGTGAATGGTGAAGTCAACCGACCGACCGGTCGCCTTGCCTGCGCAATCCTGTGGATCAGCGGATCACGATCTCGTCGGCGCGGATGTAGCCCAGGACCGAGCGCGCCTGTTCGTCGAGCAGGTCGATGTCGAGATAGGTATCCGAAAGCCGGCGCGTGAGGTTCTCCATCCGCGCGACCTGGCTGTCGAGTGTCTCGAGGCGCTTTTCAAGATCGGACGCCTCGGCCTGGATCTCGGCCCGGCGGAACAACCCGTAATCCCCCTGCACGGCGGCAAAGGTGAAATAGAGCCCGAGCGTGAACGCCACCGTGTAATAGGCCATGCCGCCGAGCGCGGGCCGGTATCCGGTGAATCTGCGCATTGCCATGTCTTGCCTGTTCCCGTTCGCTGGCTGCTCTGCCCGTTGTCCGGACCATCCTGCCCGTGACACGAGGGAAACAGTGCCACAGGCGATTCGGATTGTGAATCCCTCTTTTGCGAGACCGCGCAATTTGCGAGGATCGGGGCGAAGGGAGAGACCGCAATGACACATTCCCCGCCGATCGGCACCCTTGCGACCCATGAGGTGATGAACCAGCCACCGGCCCGCGATGCGGGCGATCTCTGGGCGTCGGACCCGATCCTGTGCCACTACGCGGGGGCGAACGGTGCCGATCAGGCGGCGCTCTCGGCCTATGGCGCCCGGGTGGGCAGCGCGGAGATGCGCGAGGCCGGGCGCGAGGCCAACCGCGTGCCGCCGGTTCTGGAGAGTTTCGACCGCGCGGGGCGGCGGCTGGACGAGGTGAAATTCCATCCCGCCTATCACGACCTGATGACGGCGGGGTTGCAGGCGGGGTTCGCGGCGGCACCCTGGGAAGAGCAGGTCCCGGCCGGTCACACCGCCCATGCCGCGATGTGCTACATGACAAGCCAGGTCGAGCCGGGCGTGACCTGCCCGATGGTGATGACCTATGCCGCCGTTCCCGCGCTCGGGGCCGATCCGGCGCTGGCGGCGCAATGGGTGCCCAAGCTGATCGCGCGCGACTACGACACCGCCCGCGCGCCCGTGGCCGAGAAGCGCGCGGTGACGCTGGGCATGGCAATGACCGAGAAACAGGGCGGATCGGACGTGCGCGCCAACACCACGCGGGCCGTGCGCTCGGGCGATCATTACCGCCTCAGCGGGCATAAATGGTTCTGTTCGGCGCCGATGTCCGACGGGTTCCTGACGCTGGCGCAGGCCGAGGGGGGCCTGACCTGCTTTCTCGTGCCGCGCTGGCTCGATGGTGAACGCAACCCGATCCACGTGATGCGATTGAAGGACAAGCTCGGGAACCGCGCCAACGCGTCGTCGGAGATCGAGTATCACGATACGCTGGCCTTCCGGCTGGGCGACGAGGGGCAGGGGGTCAAGACCATCATCGAGATGGTGCATCACACGCGGCTTTCCACCTCGGTCGCGCCGGCGGGGCTGATGCGCGGGGCGCTGGCCGAAGCAAAATACTGGGTCGAGGGGCGCAGCGCGTTCCAGCGTCGCCTGATCGACCAGCCGATGATGCGCGCCGTTCTCGCCGACCTGGCGCTCGATCTCGAGGGCACCACGGCACTAGCGTTCCGCGTGGCGCGGGCGTTCGATGCGGGCACGATTGAGGAACGCGCCTTTTCGCGGATCGCGGTGGCGCTGGCCAAGTTCCTTGGCAACAAGCTGGCCCCGAACGTGATCTACGAGGCGATGGAGTGCCTCGGCGGCATGGGCTATGTCGAGGAGACGCCGATGCCGATGCTCTTCCGCGAAAGCCCGCTCAACTCGATCTGGGAAGGGTCGGGCAACGTGATCTGCCTTGACGTGATGCGCGCGCTGGCGCGGGACGAGGCGGCGCGCGAGGCGCTGATGGCGGAGCTCTCGGATATCCGGGGCGAGAACCCGGCCTATGACGCCGCGCTGGCCGCGCATCTCGACCGCTGGCCCGGGCTGCCCGACGAGGCGCAGGCGCGCTGGTTCACCGAAAGCCTGGCCTCGCTTCTGACCGCATGCGTTCTGATCCGGGAGGCGCCCGCAGCAGTGGCCGACGGTTACACCGCGACGCGGCTGGGCCGCCCCCGGGGGCGGGTTTACGGGGCGGTTTCGGGCCTTGATACACAGGCGATCCTGGAGCGGCTGGGATGAACCTCGCGACCTTCGGCGATTATGCCGCCCGCACCCGCGAGAGTTTTGCCCGCCAGCCCGCAATGCGCGCGATGGGGATTTCGATCGACGATATCGCCCCGGGCGAGGTCTGGCTGTCGATGCCGTTCAACCCCGATTTCACCCAGCAGCACGGATTCATGCATGCCGGGGCGATCGTCTCGGGGCTGGACACCGCCGCCGGGTTCGCGGCCTTTACCCTGATGCCCGAGGAGGCCGGGGTGCTCACCGTGGAACTCAAGACCTCGCTGATGCGGCCGGGCAAGGGGCAGCGGTTCAACTTTCACGCGCGGGTTCTGAAACCGGGGCGGACGATCCTCTTTACCGAGGCCGTGGCGACCGCGATCGACGGCGAACGAGAGCACGAGATTGCCCGGCTCACCGCCACGATGATGGCGGTGCAGGGGCGCGACGACGTGAAGGGGTGAAGGTGCCGCCCGGGACGCGCGCAGGTGAAGGGCCGTTGCACCGACCCGGCGCGCGCGCTATCCCGGCGCAAAGCTGAAGCAATCGGGAGAGCCAGATGAGCCGCGCATTCGTATTTCCGGGGCAGGGGGCACAGACAATCGGCATGGGCCGCGCGCTGGCCGATGCCTATCCTGCCGCCCGGGCCGTGTTCGACGAGGTCGATGACGCGCTGGGCGAGGCACTCAGCGCGCTGACATGGGAGGGCGATCAGGATGCCCTGACCCTGACGCAGAACGCACAGCCCGCGCTGATGGCGACCTCGCTGGCGGCGATGCGCGCGCTGGAGGCCGAGGGCGTGAAGGTCACGGACGCCGCTTTCGTGGCGGGGCATTCGCTGGGCGAGTATTCGGCGCTGGCCGCTGCGGGCGCGCTGAGCGTGGCCGACACGGCGCGGCTCTTGCGGATACGCGGGCGGGCGATGCAGGAGGCGGTGCCGGTGGGCGTGGGCGCGATGGCGGCCCTTCTGGGGCTGGATTTCGAGACCGCGAAATCGGTGGCCGAGGAGGCCGCGCAGGGCGAGGTGTGCCAGGCCGCCAATGACAACGACCCCGCCCAGGTGGTGGTGTCGGGGCACAAGGCCGCGGTGGAACGCGCGGTCGAGATCGCCAAGGCGCGCGGCGCGAAACGGGCGGTCCTGTTGCCGGTCAGCGCGCCGTTTCACTGTGCGCTGATGCAGCCCGCGGCGGATGCGATGCAGGCGGCGCTGGCCGAGGTCGAGATCGCCGCGCCATCGGTGCCGGTGGTGGCCAATGTGCGCGCAGCACCGGTCAGCGAACCGGCCGAGATCAGGGCATTGCTGGTCGAACAGGTCACCGGGTCGGTGCGCTGGCGCGAGTCGGTGGCCTTCATGGGCGGTGCCGGCGTGCGCGAGATCTGGGAGATCGGCGCGGGCAAGGCGCTCTCGGGCATGATCCGGCGGATCGACCGCGAGATCGCGACCCGGGCCGTGGGCACGCCCGACGAGGTGAAGGCGGCGGCGGAGAGCCTGAACGGCTGAGCCGGGCCACGAAAGTTGAATTTTCTTGTCGAGTTCCGTTGAAAGGAACCCGGCGCTGGAAAGAAAGGATGAGGCATGTTCGATCTGACGGGAAAATGCGCGCTGGTCACCGGCGCGTCGGGGGGGATCGGCGGCGCGATCGCCCGCGCATTGCACAGGGCGGGGGCCACGGTGGGCCTGTCGGGCACGCGCGAGGCGCCGCTCCAGGAATTGGCCGGGGACCTGGGCGAGCGGGCGCATGTGTTGCCCTGCAACCTGTCCGATTCGCAGGCGGTCGAGGCGTTGCCGAAAGAGGCACAGGCGGCCATGGGATCGGTGGATATCCTCGTTAACAACGCCGGCATTACCCGCGACCAGATTTTCATGCGCATGTCGGACGAGGAATGGCAGTCGGTCATCGACGTGAACCTGACCGCGACGATGCGCCTCTGCCGCGGCGTGATGCGCCCGATGATGAAGGCGCGCTGGGGCCGGATCGTCAACATATCGTCCATTGTGGGCGCGACGGGCAACCCCGGGCAGGTCAACTATGCCGCGTCAAAGGCGGGCATGGTGGGTATGACGAAATCCATCGCCTACGAAGTGGCAAGCCGCGGCATCACCGCCAACGCGGTCGCGCCCGGCTTCATCGCCACGGCCATGACCGAGGGGCTGAGCGACGATCAGAAGGCGGCGATCAACGCGAAGATCCCGGCCGCACGCATGGGCACGCCCGAGGAGATCGCGGCGGCGGTCCTCTACCTTGCCAGCCCCGAGGCGGGCTATGTCACCGGCGCGACCCTGCATGTGAATGGCGGGATGGCGATGCTCTGAGCCGGGGCGAACATCCGTTCAGACCCGAGAACAAGGGCGCGCGGGCGAGGGCCAGCGCGCCCTTTTTGCCACCAGCGCGCAAGCCGGCGGAAAAAAATCTGTGCGCAGCGAATCACCTGTAGTAGAATCAGTGCACCAAAACAAAAAACGAACGAGGCAGAGCATGGGACGAAAGGCAGGATTCGCCGATCAGACGGTATATGCGGCGATGGCAAGCGGGATCGCGGATGGCGTGATGCCCGGCATCAGGGACATCTCCAAGGCATCCGGCGTGTCGATCGGGTCGCTCTATCACAGGTTCGGCTCCTACGAAGGGCTTTTGGCCGAGACATGGGCCTGGTCGGAAGGGGCCTATCTGCAGGGCGTGATCTCGCATATTCATAACACGCGGGGCGTGCGCGGCGGGTTGCGCGCTGCACTTTACATGCCGCGGTTCGCCCGGCGCGAGAGTGCCGCCGCACCGGTCCTGGTCAGCGGCCAGCGCACGGTGTTGCGCCATGCGGCGCTGGCACAGGGCACGCGAATACGGGCGGCGGATATCCTTGGCCGCGCCGATGCGGCATTGACGGGATTTGCAGAAGGTTTCGGGCTGCGCCGCGACGAGGTCGAGCTTGCGCTGATCGAGTATCCGCGGACCGTGGTCGCGGTGCAATTGGGCGCTGACGGTCTCGACGGATCGGCAGACGCCCTGGTGCGCGCGGCATTCTGGGCGACGATCAGCGTCCAGCAACAGCAAAAGGCCAAGGCCGCCTGAAACGGGTTCACCCGGCCGCAGGCGAGACCGCGACGCGACCCGCGCCATGCCATGCGCGGGTGCTTCAATGAATTTGGTGGCTCAGATCGAAAAGCCATCGTTTCCAACCGACAATCGGCTGCGCCAAACTCCGGCGAAATGATCGGAGAAGGTGCAGCTGATGCAGGTAGGATTCATCGGGCTTGGAAATGTTGGCGGCAAGCTGGCGGGCAGTGTGCTTCGCAATGGTATTGATCTGACCGTTTTCGATATCGACGCCGGTTCCATGGCAAGCTTTGTCGCCCGCGGCGCAAAGGCGGCGCGCGATCCGGCCGATCTCATGCGTGGATGCGATATCGTGATCACCTGCCTGCCCTCGCCGGCCGCATCGGCCGCCGTGGTCGAGGCGATGTTGCCGGAGATCGACGAGACCAAGATCTGGCTGGAAATGTCGACCACCGACGCCACCGAGATCAAGCGGCTGGCCGCGCTCGTGGCCGAGCGTGGCGGGGTTGCGGTGGAATGCCCGGTCTCGGGCGGGTGCCACCGGGCGGACACGGCCAACATCTCGATCTTCGCGGGCTGCGACCGCGCCACGTTCGAACGCGTGCTGCCGCTCCTGACCACGCTCGGACGGCGGGTGCTGCATACCGGAGAACTCGGGACCGCTTCGGTCCTCAAGGTGATGACCAACTATCTGGCCACGGCGAACCTGCTGACCTGCTGCGAGGCGCTGGTGACGATGAAGGCCGCGGGCATGGACATGAACACCGCCTACGAGGCGATGAAGATCAGTTCGGGCACCTCCTTCGTGCATGAGACCGAAAGCCAGATCATCCTCAACGGGTCGCGCGACATCTCGTTCACCATGGACCTGGTGAAAAAGGATGTCGGCCTGTTCCAGAGCCTTGCCGAGCAAGCCGGCGTGCCGTTGGAGATCAGCCCGCTCTTGCTGAGCATTTTCGAGGACGGCATCGCGCGCTACGGCGATCGTGAACTGTCGCCGAACATCATCCGCCGCCTCGAAGATGCGACCGGATTGCGGATCAGCGCACCCGGCTTTCCCGCCGAGATGGTCGACGACGAGCCGGAGGAGCCGGGATACGAGGTGATCCCGACCGGCCTGTCAAAGCCGCTTCTGGCGACGTGACGCGGGGGGCGGCGATGACGACACCTCTCCGCTTGAAACGCACACCCACCAACAGAAGGATTGAGATGAGATGACGAACCCCGCGGTGGAGCTTCGGGACAATGGCATGTTGGTCGCCCTGCCGGGCGGCGCGGCCTATTTCAACTACTACTGGCTCAGGGATGCGAGCCTCGACTGTTTCGACCCGCAAACGCTGGAACGGGTTTTCGACTGTTCCGCCCTTCCGACGCCGCCGCGCGCGAGGTCGGCGCGGCTGGAAGGCGAGATGCTGGTGATCGACTGGCAGGCCGAGGACCAGGTGAGCCAGGTTCCGCTCTCGCTGTTGCGCGAGGTGCAGGAGACCGGGCGCCCGGCCGATCCGGCGGCCCTGCCGCGCAAGCTCTGGTATGGCGATCACCTGCCCGAGATCCTGCGTATCCCGCAACAGGCGGTTCTGACCTCCGACGCGGGCCGCGCCGCGCTCACCCGCGCGCTGATCGAGGAGGGCATCGTCTTTGTCACCGACATGGCCGAGAATGACGAGAGCCTCCCGCGCCTCGTGAACGCCATCGGGCCGATCACCCCGTCGGCCGAGGGCCTGTTCTTTGACGTCCGGGTCGAGATCGCGCCGACCAATCTCGCCTTTACCGCCGGGCCTCTGGAAATGCACACCGACCTGCCGGGCGAGGAAACCGCCCCGGGCTTGCAGTTCCTGCATTGCATGGCCAACACGGTCGAGGGCGGGCTGTCGCTCTTTCTCGACGGGGCGGCGGCGGCGATGGCGCTCAAGGCCGAGGATCCCGAGGCGTTCGCGCTTCTGGCGGGCCATGACATCCCGTTCTACTATCGGCACGACAACTGGGATTACCGCGCCCATCAACGCGTGATCGAGACCGATGTCGATGGCGAGGTAACGGGTGTCACCATCTCGCAGCATCTTCAGGATTTCATGGATCTGCCCCAGGAGCTGCTGGACCGCTATTACCCGGCCCTTGTCCGGTTCATCCGCATGATGCAGGAAGACCGTTTTGTCATCCGCTACCGGTCGCAGCCCGGCACCTGCGTGGTGTTCGACAACCATCGCATCGTGCATGGCCGCGAAGGCTATGTCGCCGAGAGCGGCCTGCGGCACCTGCGCGGCTGCTACACGGATCGCGGCGCGCTGCGCAGCACCTACCGTGTGCTTGCCCGGCGCGGCTTCACCGGGGTCGAGGCCGACAGGGTGGTGGCTTGAAGCGGAACGCAAAGGCGTGAAGATGCGCCGCGTCGGGGGTGCGCCCCGGCGCGGTGCGCTTTGCGTGACAAGGCATCCTTCGGCCGGGTCGTTGCCCTGCGGAACCATCCCGGGACAGTGATCGGGAAACAGGATCGCACGCGGGCAGCGCGCGCTGCGTTTACCCGATTCCGGCCCGTTTGCGCCGCATCGCGGCGGTGCACGCCCGGCAGCCGGGGCGCAGCCGGGGATCACCCCCCCGATTTCATGGCGCAAGACCGTGTTAACCCCACCGTGCGCTGCAAATGGGGTTTCACCCGTTCCTGCGAACACGCTATGCGTTGGCAACACGGCCCACGCCCCCGCTTGCATGAAGGACATCGCATGACCCCGCTGCCCCATGTCATCTGGCTGCGCGCCTTCGAAGCGGCGGCCCGGCACAGTTCGTTCACCGCGGCCGCGGACGAGCTGGCCCTGACCCCGGCGGCGGTGAGCCAGCAAATAAGGCTTTTGGAACAGCATCTTAACGTGCGGCTCTTCCATCGTCTGCCGCGTGGGGTCGAGCTGACCGATATCGGCCAGGCCTATGCGCAGCCGATCCGAAAATCCTTTCGCGACATGCAATCGGCGACCGACGGATTGTTCCAGGTGCCACGTCGCAAGACCCTGCGCGTGCGTGCCTCGATCTCGTACGGGGCGCTGGTGCTGGCGCCGCAGTTGATCGCCTTCCGCGCGCTCAACCCCGATATCGACATCCAGCTATCCACCGCCGTCTGGTCCGACCGCATGGACGACACAGCGATCGACGTGGACATTCGCCACGGCACCGGCGACTGGCCGGAAAGCCGGATCTGGCCGCTCGGCTCGGAATGGGGCGGCGTGGTGTGCCACCCTGATTTCGCCGCCTCCTTCGAGGGTGGTCCGACCATTGCGGCGCTTGCGGCCTCCGACGTGGTTCAGGTGACCGGCTCCGAGGGCGATTGGGATCGGCTTTCGGCGCGGTTCGATCTCGACCTGCCGGCTCCGGCGCAACGATTCAAGGCCGACTCGTCTCTGATGGCACTTCAAATGCTGGCCAGCGGCCAGGGCTGCGCGATCATCATGCGCCGTTTTGCACAACGGTACCTTGACCAGGGGTTGCTGGTGTCGCCGCTGCCCTATGAATTGCCGATGGACAAGGGATTTTACCTCGTGGCGCGGGAAGACACCAAACGCTCGGCCGAGATCGAGCGGTTCCGCGCGTGGTTGACGGCGACGGTCGAGGTCGGTCAATAGCGGTTGGTTCAGGGCGCGCGCCTGGCGGTCGAGCGGCATTCCGAGGCTTTTCAGGCTGCGAAATCGAAGCTGTCGGCGCGGGCGCGATCCCAGTATTTGGCAAAGGCGGGATGACTGACTTCGCCCGCGCGCAACGCACCAGGCTCAAGTCACAGATACTGGCTTGCGGCCGAGCGCACCTCGCGGCTGTTGACACGGATCATCAGGTGATGCGGCGTAAAGTCCTGCGGCGCGTGCAGGCCGGAAGATTCCACGGCCTCTTTCAAGGCGATCATGGTGTTACGGTGGAAATTGGCCACGCGCTGATACTTGTCCGCAACGACCAGTGCACGGTAGCGGCCCGGATCCTGTGTGGTCACACCCGTGGGGCATTTTCCGGAATGGCACACCTGCGCCTGGATGCACCCCACGGCGAACATGAAACCGCGCGCCATATTGCATCCATCAGCGCCGAGCGCGAACATCCGGCACAGGTCGAAAGCACTGACCAGTTTGCCCGACACGATGAGCTTGACCCGGTCGCGCAAGCCCATGCCCACGAGCGTATTATGCACCAGCATCAACCCCTCGCGGATGGGCGCGCCCTTGTGGTCGGCAAACTCGGCCGGTGCCGCCCCGGTGCCGCCTTCGGCCCCGTCGATGGTGATGAAATCTGGTGTGATGCCGGTCGCGTCAAAGGCCTTGGTCATGGCAAAGAATTCCCACGGGTGACCGACACAGAGCTTGAGACCGACGGGCTTTCCGCCCGACAGCTCTCGTATCCGGGCGATGAAGGCACAAAGTTCCTCGGGTGTGGTGAATTCCGAATGGCCGGGTGGGCTGATGCAATCCTCGCCCACGACGACTCCGCGTGCCTCGGCGATGGCTTCGGTCACCTTGGCGCCCGGTAGGATGCCCCCATGGCCCGGCTTGGCGCCCTGGCTCAGCTTGACCTCGATCATCTTGACCTGATCGTCCGCTGCCGATTCGGCAAACTTCTCAGGGTTGAAGGCCCCGTCGGGCGTGCGGCACCCGAAATAACCCGAACCGATCTGCCAGATCAGATCGCCTCCATGCTTGCGGTGAAAGCGCGAGATCGAGCCTTCGCCAGTGGTGTGTGCGAACCCGCCAAGTTTCGCCCCCCAATTCAGCGATTCAATCGCATGAGGCGAAAGCGCGCCATAGGACATGCCCGAGATGTTGAGCGGCGAGGCTTCATAGGGTTGTTTGCAATCCGGCCCGCCGATGGCCACGCGGAAATCATGGCTGTCGAGATGCGTGGGGGCCATGGAATGGTTGATCCACTCGTGCCCGATCTCGTTGACGTTGCGAAGTGTCCCGAACGGGCGCAGCCCCTCGATTCCCTTGGCGCGGCGATAGACAAGCGCGCGCTGTTCGCGTGAATAGGGTGTCTCTTCGTGGTCGCTCTCCAGGAAATACTGGCGGATCTCGGGGCGAAAATGCTCGAACAGGAAACGCAGTCGCGCCGAGATCGGATAGTTCTTGAGCACCGCGCGCCGGGTCTGGAACAGGTCATGAAGACCAACAGCCGAGACGATACCCGCAAGCCCCGCAACCAGACCGCCCCATAATGGCAGCCAGACCGCTACGAGCAGACCAGAAAGCGTCAAGGCCAGAAAGGCAATGAGCGGTATGTAACGCAATGGCCTCCTCCCAGGCTGGTGATCGCGAGATGACGCAATGTCATCCGTATGCGGACAGGCTGGCGCTTTTTGGCATTCGGATCAACCCTGGTGATCCGGCCCCCGGGCTGGCCTGGCCGTCGCGCAGAGGGATGTCTTGGCGCAGTTGGCGGCCACTCATGCGGAGGCTTGAAAGCGTTTGCGTTCGTGTTTTCATATGCTATAGGCGGCGCAGATTCACTTTGTGTCTCCGTTCAAACGGGGGCGGATCAGTTTCGTTTCGACCCTTCCGGGAGGCGGGGGAAAGACGGAGCTGGACAGTTCCGAAAGCGGGACACCATGGAACCGACGACCCCGAGGGGCGAGGGCAAGAACCGGGCCGAGTGGCCCTGAACTTATGAGGACTATGACATGAGCGACGTCGCTGACCGCGTGAAGAAAATCGTTGTGGAGCACCTCGGTGTGGAAGAAGACAAGGTTGTCGAGAACGCTTCGTTCATTGACGATCTGGGCGCGGACAGCCTCGACACGGTCGAGCTGGTCATGGCCTTCGAGGAAGAGTTCGGCATCGAGATTCCGGATGATGCCGCCGAGACCATCCAGACCTTTGGCGACGCGGTGAAGTTCATCTCCGACGCCGCCTGATCCGTTATTCGGACAGAATGACATCATGCGCCCCCGCCGGTTCGGTGGGGGCGTTTTCGTTGGCGTCCGTCCCGGAAACCGAACCGGCGGGCGGATTCGGACGGCAATCTGTCGATTCGAAGCGAGTCGCAGAATATGGTAAGAGTTAGGGTCTGGCGAAGCCTGCATGCTCAGGCACCAAACCCGAGGACTCCACAATGATCATTTGCCCCACGATGGAACTCAAGGGCGGCACATGCGTCACACTTCACCGCGGGCGTCTCGAAGAGCCGGCCATTTACCATGTCGATCCGGTCGAGACCGCCATCGCCTGGGCCGGAGCGGGAGCGGAGTGGATCCATGTTACCGATTTCGACGCGGTGGCGGGCAGTGGCAACAATGATGCGCTGATCGAAACGATCATCCTGCGCGCCCGAGTCCCAGTGCAATTGGCGGGGGGCTTCAGGTCGCGCGAGCGTGTCGAAAGCTGGATCGACCGTGGCGCGGGTCGGATCGTGCTGGGAACGCTGCCAACGCGTGATCCCGATACAGTCAAGTTCCTGGCGGATCGCTATCCGGACCAGATCGTTGTGGCACTCGATATCCATCAGGGAAAGCTAATGACAGATGGCTGGACCACGCCTTCCGCGATCGCGCCCGAGGATTTCCTGGCATCGTACGCGAACAGTCCGCTGGCCGGGGTGCTGATCACCGATATCGACAGTGATATCGACGAACCGGATGCGAGCCTGGGTGTACTGACCGGGCTGGCCGGACAGACGCGCCACCCGGTTATTGCAAGCGGGATCGTGCGCGAAATCGACGATATTTCGCGCCTTAAATACGTGCCCAATATCTCCGGTGTGCTGGTTGGACGGGCTCTGTTCGCACGCGATGTCGACTTGACCGAAGCGCTCGAAATCGCGCGGCCGGAACCCGGCGAGGTGGCAAGGTTCATCTGACGAACGGGCGGCGAAATCCGCCAAGCTCCGGCCGTGGCTCTTGCCGAGATTGTTCAAGCCGCGTAAACAGCGGCGAAAGAAATCCGTTTGGGGAAGGGCATTCTCATGCGTCGAGTGGTTGTCACCGGATTGGGGCTTGTTACCCCGCTGGCGTCTGGAGTCGAGGAAAGCTGGAACCGTATTCTGGATGGGCAATCCGGGGCGGGCAAGATTACCGCGTTCGACACGTCGCGTGTGACGACCGATTATGCCTGCGAGGTCCGGCATGGCGATGGCAATGATGGGACATTCAACGCCGATGCCCATTGCGACGTCAAGGAGCGGCGCAAGATCGACGATTTCATCCTTTACGGCATTGCCGCCGCCGATCAGGCGGTCAGGGATGCGAACTGGATGCCCGAAGACGAAGAGGCCCGCCTGCGTACCGGCGTGATGATCGGTTCAGGTATCGGTGGGTTGAAGAGCATCGAGGCGACAACCCTTCTGATGGCCGAAAAGGGGCCGCGGCGGGTCTCGCCCTTCTTCATTCCGGGCGCGTTGATCAACCTGATCTCTGGGCAGGTGAGCATCCGCTACGGGTTCAAGGGGCCGAACCATGCGGTGGTGACGGCCTGTTCGACCGGCGCGCATGCGATCGGTGATGCCGCGCGGCTGATCAAATACGGGGATGCCGATGTGATGATTGCAGGCGGGGCCGAGGCGGCAATTTGCGAGATCGGGATTGCCGGGTTCAACGCCTGCAAGGCGCTTTCGACCAAGCGCAGCGACGACCCCGAGGCGGCGAGCCGCCCCTATGATGCCGATCGCGACGGGTTCGTGATGGGCGAGGGGGCGGGCGTGGTCGTGCTCGAGGAATACGAACACGCCAAAGCGCGCGGCGCCACGATCTATGCTGAGGTTGCTGGCTACGGGCTTTCGGGCGATGCCTATCACATCACCGCTCCCAGCGAGGATGGCGATGGCGGATTCCGGTCGATGACTGCGGCGCTCAGGGATGCAGGGCTGGAACCGGCTGCGCTCGATTATATCAATGCGCATGGCACATCGACGATGGCCGACGTAATCGAACTGGCCGCGGTCGAGCGACTGTTGGGTGATGCGGCGGGCAAGGTCACGATGTCCTCGACCAAGTCGATGACCGGGCACCTGTTGGGTGCGGCCGGTGCGATCGAGGCCATCTTCTCGATTCTGGCGATTCGTGATCAGGTGGCGCCGCCCACCATCAACCTCGACAATCCGGCGGTTGAAACCCCGATTGACCTGGCCCCGAACGCCAAGCGCCCGCGCGAGGTGAACGTGGCGCTGTCAAACAGCTTCGGATTTGGCGGTACCAATGCCAGCGTGATATTCAGAAAGGTCTGATCCATGTGGCGACACATCGCCTCGAACGCGATTACGCTGTTGATCGTGGGTGCCTTCCTTCTGGGCGGTGTGATCTTGTGGGGTCAGAACCAGTATGTGTCCGAAGGGCCATTGGAAGAGCCGGTTTGCTTGCGAGTCGAGCCGGGTAGCAATGTCACTCGCGTCTCGCGTGCCTTAGAGGAAGAGGGTGCAGTCTCCTCCGGCACGATCTTTCGCCTCGGCATGGATTACGCCGACAAGGCATCGCAGCTCAAGGCGGGCAGCTTTCTGGTGCCCGCGGGTTCATCGATGGCCGAGATCGCGGATATCATAACCCGCAGCGGGGCGTCGACCTGTGGCACCGAGGTGGTCTATCGGATCGGGGTGACGCGGTCGACAGTACAGGTGCGCGAATTGGATCCCGTGACCAGCCGGTTCGAGGAAAAAACCAGTTTCGAGCCGTCGTCAGACGAGCCACCGTCGTCATATGTCGAGGTCCGGGAACGCGCCGATACGCGCTATCGCGTGGCATTGGCTGAAGGTGTCACTAGCTGGCATGTCGTCAATGCGCTGGCTCAGATCGATGTGCTCGAGGGTACGATCGACGAGATGCCGGCAGAGGGCAGCCTTGCGCCAGACAGTTACGATGTGCAAGTCGGCGATGCACGCCCTGATCTTATCGCGCGGATGACGGCCGCGCAGGAGGCGATCCTGACAGAGGCGTGGCAGAACCGGGCCGAAGGATTGCCGATCGAGACGCCGGAAGAAGCCTTGATCCTGGCGTCGATCATCGAGAAGGAGACCGGTGTGCCCGACGAGCGCCGCCAAGTGGCGAGCGTGTTCATCAACCGGCTCAACCGCGGCATGCGGCTTCAGACTGATCCGACCGTGATTTATGGCATAACCAACGGGCAGAACATTCTGGACCGCGGCTTGCGGCAAAGCGAATTGCGCGGTGAGACGCCATGGAACACATATGTGATCGACGGGTTGCCGCCGACGCCGATCGCCAATCCGGGCCGGGCGAGCATCGAGGCTGCCTTGAACCCTGACGATACGAGTTATGTCTTTTTCGTCGCTGATGGCACGGGTGGCCATGCCTTTGCAGAGACGCTGGAAGAGCACAACGAGAATGTCCGCAGGTGGCGTGAGATAGAAGCGCAGCGCAATTCGGACTGATTTATAGGCGCGGGCTCGTCGTTGCGTGGACGGTGCGATTCTGCCGGGGCATCATTTTCGAAGGTCCGGTTGATATGCACATGGTTAGCCTCCGAGATTCCGGGTGCGAGCGTTGACCACAAGATTATTGCCCAGATTCAATTGCTTGTCCCATGATTTGCGATTGTAATGCCGCTGTTGCATCATCGAATTATCTCTTGGGCGACAACCCGATATCGTGGGGCTTGCAGGGTTTCTTCCACGATATATAGTAAACGCAATGACGGGGGCGGATGGCAACGCCCGCAGGGGTCGGGCGGTAAGGACATGGATGGAGACTTCAGAAGTGAATTCGTAAGGCAACCTGGCGCACTCAAGCAGTTTCCGGCCTTGGTGCTGAATGCTGACTATCGTCCCTTGTCCTATTACCCGCTGAGTCTTTGGCCGTGGCAGGAAGCGGTCAAGGCGGCCTGGCTGGATCGGGTGGATATTGTTGCGGAATACGACCACGTGGTCCGGTCCCCCAGTACAGAGATAAGGGTGCCCTCGGTCGTGGTTCTGAAGGATTATGTCAGACCAAGGAAGCGCGTGGCCTTCACGCGCTTCAATCTTTTTCTGCGGGACGAATTCCGCTGTCAGTATTGCGGGGCAAAGGGTGACCTGACCTTTGATCACGTCGTGCCGCGCGCGGCTGGGGGCGTGACCAGTTGGCAGAACGTGGTCGCTGCATGCAGCAGTTGCAATCTCAAGAAAGGGTCGAAAAGCCTGCGCGAGGCGCGGATGAGTCTGCAAAAGCCACCCCGTATGCCCGGTGCCGAGGAATTGCGCAACCTGGGCCGCAAATTCCCGCCCGGCCATCTGCATGACAGTTGGCTGGATTTTCTCTACTGGGACGCGGAACTGGACGCCTGACCCCAGCCAGTTGGTGAGGGGGTCTGGTCAATCGATTTCTACCTCGTCGTCGTCATCGGCGGTCCTGAGACTGATTTCCCCGGCCATTTCGAGTGCACGGATTGCGCCGACCAGTTCGTTCATCGCCGCTTCGCCCTCTTTCGGCTTTACGCTGCCGACCTCGCCGACTTCTTCCCGCAGGGTTTCGGCCATGCGTTTGGGGATATTGCCAAGAATGAACTCGGCCGTGGTGGCGAGATCATCCTTCGCCGCCAGTGCATGAGCAAGCGCAATGACGAGACGGGGTTGTTCGATCTCCCGCACGGCCCTTGGAATGTCGGTCGGCGCGACGCGCGCGGAGATATGAGCGAAGGTGAAGATCGCCTTGCGCAGCTTTTGCGAGAATTCGGCATCATCTTCGTCCAGTCCGGTAAGCACCTGGTTCCGAGTATCGGCAGGTGAGATATTGAGAATGGCGCCCAACCGTTCTACCGGATCCTCATCAAAGGCGAGGTCAGGCCGGATCTGGAATTCGGCGGCAAGCGACAAGCCGATGCGATCGACGGTGTCGGGCCTGACACTCCCGGTAAGGGTGATCGCATGGGTAATGCGGCGCGCATGTGCCCCGGGTAAGCGATGAAGCAGCTCGGCGGCCTTGGCCACGGGAAGTTTCGACAGGAGGATGGCGGAGACTTCCGTACTCTCGCGAATGAGAATGGGCAGCAGTGCGTCGACCTCCTGTGCCCGGATAAGCGCCCATGGATCACCGATCTGGCGCACTCCGGCCTCTTTGCGCAGGCGCGCCGCGGTTTGGGGTGATATGCGCCCGTCGAGTGCGGTGAGCGCGCCGGCCAAATCACCCGGAAAGATCAGCCCCATCCGGTCGAGCTCGTCTGCAAATTCGGTGATCACTGCGGCCAGCGTGTCGCGATCGACATAGCGCATGGCGCCGATCTGCTGTGTAAGAGCCAATTGCAGGTCGTCAGGCAGAGCGTCGATCGGAATGTCCGCGCCCTCCTGTATCAGGAAACGGACAATTATCGCGGCCTTTTGTCGTCGTGTCAGCGCGGTGACGCTCGACTCCATTTCCTGTGAATGTTGCGACGCGATACCAGGACCATTTGCGGCCTTTGGTGGAGTGAGCGGCGTCAGATATTTCGTCGGCATGGCACTGTCCGGTAAAATCGCTTCACGGACAGGCTACCGGTTGACCCGTTAACAAACGCTGAACCGGAACAGGCCGAGCGACGCTCAAAGCCCAATTGCAATATCATGTACCGGAGCGCCGGATCGTGGGTTGCCGCGTCCTGTCAGCTTGTCGTCTGCGGAACGCAGCTTCCTGTTTCAGGGTTGTAGACCGAGCCTTCGGCACAGGTCATGGCCTTGTCATGATCGCGCGAACACATGGCCGACGCGAGGCCCGGCGCAAGAACTAGCGCGACGACGGCGAGTGTGAGTTTTTTTTGCATGCTGATATCCTTTCCCGCTGATGGCAAAAGGCTAACATGATGCACGCGTCCCCAAGATCACGAAACTGTGAGACTCGCAGCCGCTCTTCGCCTTTGCAGGCGTAACGCCTCTCGGATTGCAGCCCAGCCTGTTTATCAGGCAAAACGCTCGGTTCTGCCTTGGAATGATGCAGATTGTAATGACGATGGCCCGTAGGTCGGGCTCTAGGCGGGTTGATCGGAGAGAGGTCGGCGTCAATCCTTCTGGCTGCCAAACACCCGGGCAAAGATCGTGTCGACATGCTTAGTGTGATAGCCAAGGTCGAACTTCTCGTTGATATCGGCCTCGGAAAGAGCGGCGCGCACCTCGTCGTCGGCGAGCAGTTCCTCGCGGAAATCCGCGCCCCTTTCCCAGACCTTCATCGCATTGCGTTGAACCAGGCGATAGGCGTCCTCGCGGCTCACGCCGGCCTGGGTGAGCGCAAGCAACACGCGCTGGCTCATCACCAGGCCCTTGAACTTGTCCATGTTCTCCCGCATCGTCTCGGGATAGACCACGAGCTTTTCGATCACGCCGGCCAGCCGGTTGAGCGCGAAATCGAGTGTTACGGTGGCGTCGGGCCCGATGCCGCGTTCGACCGAGGAATGCGAGATGTCGCGTTCATGCCAGAGCGCCACGTTCTCCATCGCCGGGATCACAGTCATGCGCACCAGCCGCGCCAGCCCGGTGAGGTTCTCGGTCAGCACCGGGTTACGTTTGTGCGGCATGGCCGAACTGCCTTTCTGGCCCTTGGAAAAGAACTCCTCGGCCTCCAGAACCTCTGTACGCTGCATGTGTCGAATCTCGATGGCGATGTTCTCGATGCTGCTGGCGATCACGCCCAGCGTGGCAAAGAACATCGCGTGGCGATCGCGTGGAATGACCTGGGTCGAGATCGGTTCGGGCCGCAAACCCAGCTTGGCGCAGACATGCTCTTCGACCGCAGGGTCGATATTGGCGAAGGTGCCGACCGCGCCGGAAATCGCGCCGGTGGCGATTTCCCAACGGGCCTTTTCGAGCCGATTGCGATTGCGGTCCATCTCGGCATAGAACCGCGCGAAGGTCAGCCCCATCGTGGTGGGCTCGGCGTGGATGCCGTGGCTGCGCCCGATGCGTACCGTGTCCTTGTGCTCGTAGGCGCGTTGCTTCAGAGCGGCCAGCACCTTGTCGAGATCGACCAGCAGGATGTCGGCGGCGCGCACCAGCTGGATGTTGAGCGTGGTATCGAGCACGTCGGAACTGGTCATGCCCTGATGAACAAAGCGGGCTGCGTCATTGCCGATGATCTCGGCAAGGTGAGTAAGGAAGGCGATTACGTCATGTTTGGTGACGGCCTCGATCTCGTCGATGCGGGCGACGTCGAATTCGACGTCCTTCGCTTTCCACACCGCCTCGGCGTTCTCGCGCGGGATCACGCCCAGGTCGGCCTGCGCGTCGCAGGCATGGGCCTCGATCTCGTACCAGATGCGGAACTTGGTGGCGGGCTCCCAGATGGCGGTCATCTCGGGGCGGGCATAGCGGGGGATCATCGACAGGTGTCTCGCGGTTGGGTCATTTGCCGCGGTGATAGACCGGAGACGACGCGATCACAAGGCACGGTTGGCCGGGATGTGGCAATACGCTGTGCCGCCGCCGATCCCATGCCTTAACCACCAAGGCGCAGATGATCGAGTGGAGGTCCGTTGCCGCCAATGTCGCACGCCTCAGGTGGTAGGCGGGTCGAACTCAGCCTTGTTCAGGCAGTAGGCGGGCGCGTTTTCAAGATGAGTGCAGCGCGCCTGAAGATTCGCGCAGCCAACCTGATCGGTGCAGGCCGAACAGCGCAGGATCATCGCCCGGAAATCAAGCGCTCCCTGATCCGGGTTGCGCAGGATCGGGTTGGTGACATCCGCCCCCAGACGTGCGGCCATGCCGTGCACGAGATCGGCGCTTTGCGAAATTCTGGAAAAGAGTCCCATGGGTTCCTCCGAACTGATGGGCCGGCATTTGAACGACAAGGCCGGACCCGATGGCCCAGCATGTCGGCCGGGCGTGGGCCGCGCCTTGATCTGCGTCAAGCCAGACGTGTAAGGGCCGGACTGAGCGGACTCGCGGGGTGGCCGCGTCGATCCGGCCACATCTGTCACGCCGAATCGGTCAGGGTGGTGACAATTTCCGAGCTGCGTTCCAGCGTGCGATGCACCGGACATTTATCTGCGATCTCGAGAAGCCGCTGGCGCTGCTCCTCGCTCAAATTGCCGGTGAGGGTGATTTCGCGACGAAAAGAGTCGATCTTTTCGGATTTCTCGGCCGAGCCTGCGTCCTGAGCATGCACTTTGTCATGGCAAACATCCACCTGCACATGGTCGAGCGGCCAGCCCTTGCGGCGGGCATACATGCGGATCGTCATCGAGGTGCAGGCCCCAAGACCCGAGGCAAGAAACCCGTAGGGAGACATGCCGCGGTTGGTGCCGCCATATGATTCTGGTTCGTCGGCCAGCACGTGATGGCGCGGGCCCGAGGTGATGTCTTGCAAGAAACCCTCGGGGTCGGATTCCGAGACGCGTGTCACGCCTTCGGGCGCGCCTGGAGGCGGGGCGGGGTGTTTGATTTCCAGGTAGCGCGTGGCCCAGGCGGCGATGACGCCGGCAGCATATTCGGCATCAGAGGCGTCGGAGATCAGGTGATCGGCATCGTCGAGCGTCACGAAACTCTTGGGATGCTTGGCGGCCTTGAAGATGTCGGCGGCGTTGTCGATGCCTACCACGGTGTCGCGCGGTGCGTGCAGGATGAGAAGCGCGCGTTTTAGGTTTTCGACCGCATGGGCGAGGTTGCGCGACGAGATGTCCTCGATGAAGTCGCGGCTGATGATGAAGGGCCGCCCTCCGAGGTCGACCTCAGCCTCACCCTCGCGGCAAATCGTGTCTATCCTGTCCGAGAAATGATGCGTGACATGTGCGGGATCAAAAGGCGCGCCGATGGTGGCGACAGCACGCGCCGACCGGATGTCGCCCGCCGCCGCAAGCATTGCCGCCCCGCCCAGCGAATGGCCGATGAGCAGGTCAGGGGCCATGTCGTTTTCCGACAGCCATGTAGCGGCTGCCTTGAGGTCGGTGAGATTGGTGGCGAAGGAGGTGTTGGCAAACTCGCCCTCGGAATGGCCCAGACCGGTGAAATCGAAGCGAAGCACCGCAATTCCCGCCGCGTTGAGGCGCTGCGCGATGCGCCGCGCGGCGGGGATGTCCTTGGAGCAGGTAAAGCAATGCGCAAAGAGCGCGGTGGCCAGGTGCGGCCCCGATGGCCGGTCGAGCCGTGCGGCAAGGTCATGCCCATCGTGACCGGTGAAGGTGATCTTCTCGCTGGGCATGGGGTGGTCCTTTCGCGAATGGTTGATCGGTTTGGTGCAAGGGTGGGTGAGGGTTCGGCGCGGTGCAAGCCATGTTTCATGCAGATGACGTTGCTGTGAGCAAAGGTGTCTGCGATAGGGCCGGGTCTGGTATAGTGATATGAACGGGCGTTCCGGGGCTTGGCGCCGATCTTGGAACGGGCTACTCACGGCGCATGATCCTGCAACGTACCATTCCCTATGACGTGAACGCCCCGCGCCCCTTGCCTGGCATTGCACCGCTCGAACCGCGTGACTGGCTTCGGGTGGACGAGGCTTTTGCCGAACAGATGGTTGAGCGTGAACGGCTGATCTCCGGACACCGTGCGGCGGTGATCGCGCTCGATGAAAGCGCACGGTCCGCGGCTGAAGAACTGCTTGACCTGGTGCTGGCGCAGGTCCTGGGCACCGGGCAGTACCAGCGCGTGGGTGATGCGGTGACACCCCCCGACGGCAGGCATGTCAGGATCGACCGGGGCGATCCGATGGCCACGCTGGGACGACTGGTGCAGGAGGATTTCTGCATTCTCGACAAGCGCGGCGAAGAGCATGTGCTGCTGGGCGCGGTGCTGTGTTTTCCGGCCAGTTGGTCGCTGGACGAGAAATTTCGGCGCCCGCTTGTGGGAATTCACATTCCTGTCGAGAGCTATGACGACAATGTCGCGCGGCGGGTACAGCGATTGTTTGACGGAGTGCGCCCTGAGCGTCCGCTATGGCGGTTCAACGCGCTTTGGTATGATGATCCGGCCCTGCATCAGCCCCGACGTGAGGGCGAAAGGCGCGACAGGGTAGATCCGGCGCATGCGCGCTACCTTCGCTCCGAGATGCAGACCATCCGCCGACTGCCGAACAGCCGCTCGGTGGTGTTCGGCATTCATACATACGTCCTGGCGCGAACGGATGTGCCGGGGATTTGAGCGCGCCTGCTGGGCCTTCCTCCTGGACCGATGCTCTCCCTTCGCGCGTTTCCAGAAGCACAGCTCCGCAGCATTGTTGCCCCGCGCTCGTTGACGCCATGCGATTGTGTGGTTGGCCGGATGCTGGACTGTGTATCGGGCAACGAACACTAACGGTCGATTTGCGCACCCATGATCGAGAGCGTTTCCTGATAGACCGAGGCCGCGTTCCATTCCTTCAGCACGGCATAGTTGTGGGTGCCCTTGTGATAGGGCTGGCCCGGTTTCCAACCCTTGGCGCGCAGGTAGTTGGCGGTCGAGGCCAGCGCGTCCACCTGGTTGTAGAAATCGATCCGCCCATCGCCGTTGCCGTCCACCCCGTATTCGAGCGCGTTGCCCGGCAGGAACTGGGTGTGGCCCAACTCACCATGCTTGGCGCCCTTGGTGGCGGGGGTGATCGACCCGGTGTCGACCATCCTGAGCGCCCCTATGGCATGAGGGCGGAAGAAATCCGAGCGGCGGCAGTCGTAGGCCAGCGTGACGATGGCCGAGACCACGCTTGAATCACCCATGAAGCTGCCAAAGGCCGTTTCCATTCCATGAATTGCTATCAATATCCCCGCCGGCACGCCGTAAATCCGTTCGAGCGACTGGTAAAATGCGGCATTGCGTGACTTTTTGTTGCGGCCCTGCGCGATAATGGTGCTGGCGCCACGTATCTGCATGAATTTCTCGAGACTGTAGCGAAAGCTCTTCTGATTGCGGTCGGCGGCGATTGTCGGACCGGCATAACGGGTCTTGGCCAGCGCCTGAAGTCCCGCAGGGCCGACACCCGCGCGTTCGGCATCGCTTGTGAATCCTGATTTCCATTGCTCGAAACCGCTTGCCGTGTTGCCGCACTCGACGGCGAGAGCTGCCCCGCCAAGAACAAGAACGACACCGGACAGGGCGGTGGCCTTCAAGGCCGCAGGCAGACGCATGGATACCCCCGGAAACTGTCCCATTCCGCTTCGAGATTAGCCGGGCGCAAGCTGGCCCGCAAAGGAAAAGCGTTCGCCCAGCGCTACTTGACCTTGGGATGGGGTTACGTGCAGCCTGAGGCAAGGATCAATGGAGGAGAGTGGCATGGGTCATATCGGCAAGGACGTGGTGCTGGATGAACCTGCGCTGGTGCACGCTTCGGCGCAGCTTTACGGCAAGGTCCATATCGGGCCTGGCGCGTCAATCTGGCCCAATGTCGTGACCCGGGCCGAAATGCACGAGATCCGCATCGGAGCGCGCAGCAATGTCCAGGATTTCGTGATGATCCATGTGGGCGCGTTCACGCCGACCATCGTGGGCGAGGATTGCTCGATCACGCATCATGTCACGCTGCACGGTTGTCAAATCGGCGACCGTTGCCTGATCGGAATCAACGCCACGATCATGGACGGGGCAAGGATCGGGGCCAATTCGATCGTGGCGGGTCATTCGATTGTGACCGAGAATGCGGACTTTCCGGCAAACTCGGTCATTGCCGGGGTGCCGGCCAAACAGATCGCAACGCGGGATTGTGGGGCAAAGAACATCGGAAACGCAAGGTTTTACGAGATGAATGCCCGAAACTATGCGCAGGGGCGCGACCGGCTGAGCGAAGATCAAATGGAGCAGCTTGCGTCGATGTTCGGCAGTTGATCGTGCGGGATCGCGAGATCCCGCACGCTCGAGCGCGATGTTGCGTCAGACGAAAGCAGACAGAAGCTGAGCGCCCAGCTGGGTTTGCGAGGTTCCCATGATGAACCCGGTCAGCGCCGCCATGCGACCGCTGAATTCAAAGCTCTCGCGACCGAGGATCGTATAGGTCAGAACAGCTGCGCCCAGCGGCAGCGAAAACGCGATGACCGATGCGTTCATCGAGTGGATCGCGGCACGATGCACAAGGGGTTTTGCCTGTTGCGGTTGTGGCAGTTCATCCTCGGGCGGATAGAGCGCCATCCTCAGCCGTGCGTTTTCCAGCCAGACCTTGTCGCGTTGCGGCGCCGTCCTGGGCCGATTGGGCCTTGTGCGTGACCTGGCGCGATCCGCGTTGATCGCCGGATGGGTTGGGCGGATACGCGGGTGCTCGGGTTCCGCCTTGGGCGTTTCCACTGTGTTCAAGCTGGCTGCGCCATAGGAGGAGCCGGCCGCACGGTTGCTTCGCTCGGCGTCATAGCGCCGTGCCAGATCATCGAGAACATCATCGGGCATGATGTCCGTGACGGGGCTTACATGCGCTTTCCTGGGCTTTTCTTCCTCGCTGTACGGGTTGGAAGATGAAGCGGCTGTGATCTCGGGGCTGATCTCGGGCTCCGCCCGGACATGCGCCTCGTCGGTTTCGTCTTGCAGCACTTGCCAGATGTGATCGATGACTGCGTCGTAGAGATCCTCTGAAAAGGCCTCGACGAGTTCGATCCGCAGGAACCGATCCGGGGGGTGGTGGCTTTCGACCCGCTCGACCAACCCGTCGAACACAAAGTTGCGCCGTTCGAAAAGGGGGCCGTCGCTGGGCATGTCCTCACGCGTGCCAACGGCCATCACGAGACATTCTGCATAGGGGCGAAGCGCCTCGACATGCTTGAATTCCTTCGTGAAATCGCAGAAGGCGAGGCAGATGCGCAGCCCCGAAAGGTCAAGGAAGATGAAGTCGTCATACTGTGACGACACCCGTACATCGAGCGCAGGGTTGCTTCGCAATGCCTCTTCCAACTCGGCTGCGAGAACCGTGAAGTCGAGTTTTGACGGGGTGGCGTAGCAAAGCGCCGCAATCGTACTGTTGGCTCTGCTCGTCATGGTGGAATCCTCCGGCCATCAGTTCGTTCTAAATTGAGCAGGAAATTAAGGACGTATTTTGTGCGAATTGTGGATTTTTGCGAGACAATAAGGGCAATATTGTCTTAATTGCCGGGCCATTTCCGCAGATGGCTGCGGATTGTCCAAGCAAATCCGCATGTTTCAGGCCGTCCCACGTGCCGCAGACGTGCGTTTTCACGGAGCTGTCGGCCCATATTCGAGCCTGGAGCCATGCGGAAAGCCTTGCGCCATTCAGGCGGCGCATGGGTTTCGCGACGCCCGCGTGCCGTGATTTTGCCACATTTTGCCACAATCGGCCACAAAGCGTTAACGCGGCGCATCGGCCGGATTCGGGGGGGTGACATCCGGCTGCCGCCCGGCTGCCGTGCGGCTGCCGGGTGTTGGCGCCGCGATGGCCGCGCGGGGTGTGAACGCACCGGACGGATGTTTCACAAAGGGTTCATGTGAATGTTCCCCAAAGTTCATATGAACATGAGACCGGTCGTCCAGAAAGCGGTTGAACGGGATGTGT
The DNA here is from genome assembly GCA_001314705.1 of Rhodobacteraceae bacterium HLUCCO07. Lineage (GTDB taxonomy): Bacteria > Pseudomonadota > Alphaproteobacteria > Rhodobacterales > Rhodobacteraceae > Aquicoccus. Next base: position 67,224 of record LJSU01000024.1, on the reverse strand, counting down.
GTTCATGGACTGGACGGCGATACGCTTATCGGATCGGCAGCGCGACATGCTCTGCAAGGTGCAGGACGCGCAACACGTCTCGATCGAGCGGCTGGCCGAGATCTACGGCGTTTCGCCACAGACCGTCCGGCGCGATGTGAACGCGATGTGCGAGGCCGGCGTGCTGCGCCGGGTCCATGGCGGGGTCGAGGCGCCGCGCGGCGACAACCTGGGCTATGGGGCGCGACGCACGCTCAATGCCCCTGCCAAGCGTCGCATCGCGGCGTGTTTCGCCGCACGGGTCGAGCCGGGCCTGTCGCTGGCCGTGTCGATCGGGACCACGCCTGAATTCGCGGTTCAGGCCCTGCACGACAAGACTGATCTGACGGTGATGACCAACAACCTCAATATCGCGCTGTTCGCCTGCGAGTGCGAAGGCTGGGCCGTTCACATCGCGGGCGGCATGGTGCGACCGGGGGATCGCGATGTTCTGGGCAGCCAGGTCGAGGCGTTCTTTGCGCGCTACCAGGTGGATATCGGGCTGTTCGGCGTGGCGGGCGTGGATGCCGACGGCACGTTGCTGGATTTCACCGAGGACGAGGTGGCCGCGCGCATGGCCATTCTCCGGCATTGCCGCCGCTCGGTCCTGTTGCTGGATGGCAGCAAGTTCGGCCGCGCCGCCCATGTGCGCGGTGGCCATATCGCGGATGTGGACGAGGTGATCTGTGATGTCGCGCCGCCCGCGGCCCTGGCCCGGGAGATCGCGGCGCAAGGTGTTCGCTTCACCATCGCGGAGGAGAACGCATGAGTCCGGGATTCACTGCGCGCGGGCGGGCGATCCGGCTCGAGTCCATCGTCAAGCGATGGGATGACACGGTTGCGCTCGACCAGGTTCATATCGATGTCGCGCCCGGCAGCTTTACCGCGCTTCTCGGGCCGTCGGGATGTGGCAAGTCCACGCTGCTGCGCATCGTGGCGGGGCTGGAACAGGCCAGCGCGGGGCGGGTGATGATCGGCGAAGAGGACGTGACCGACCGGCCCGCCGACAAGCGCGACCTGTCGATGGTGTTCCAGTCCTATGCGCTGTTCCCGCATCTGAGCGTGGCCGAGAACATCATCTTCGGCCTGCGCACCCGCGGGGTCAAACGCTCCGAGCGGCAGGCGCGGCTGGAGCGCGTGGCGCATCTTCTGGGGCTGGAGGCGTTGCTTGAGCGCAAGCCCTCCGCGCTGTCGGGCGGGCAACAGCAGCGCGTGGCACTGGGGCGCGCGGTGATCGCCGAGCGCTCGATCTGCCTGATGGACGAGCCGTTGTCGAACCTCGATGCCAAGCTGCGCCAGACCATGCGCACCGAGCTGCGCGCGCTGCAGCGCGAGCTGGGCTTTACCATGCTCTACGTCACCCATGACCAGGTCGAGGCGATCACCATGGCCGACCGGGTGGTGCTGATGAATGCCGGGCGGGTCGAGCAGGCGGCCACGCCGACGGAATTGTATGAACGGCCCGCCACGACCTTTGCGGCGCGCTTTATCGGCACACCGCCGATGAACCTGATCCCGGCGGCGGCGTTCGGGCAGGCAGGGCTGCGGCTGGAACGCGCGCTGGGCGTGGCGGTTCAGGTGGGCATCCGCCCCGAGGCGATGCACCCGGCCCATGGCGCGGGCACGTTCGAGATGCGCGTGACCGGCGTGGAATACCTTGGCGCGGATGCGCTGGTGCAGGGGCGGATCGGCGAGGCCCCGGCGCAGATGCGGGTGCCGGGCCATGCCATGCCCGAGGTCGGCAGCACGGTCGCGGTTTCGGTCGCGGCAGATGAGTTTCACGTCTTCGATGCGGGAACGGGCGCACGCCTTGCGACACCCGATCCGGCATCGTTGTTGGCCCGAACCGGTTTCTCGGTGGCCACCCGGGGCGCGGAGGCGCCTGTCATCAACCAGAGGACACCATGACAATGCTTGCCAATATCCTGAAGGGCGCGGCCGCTTCTGCCGCGCTTGCCATCACCATGACGTCACCGGCGCGTGCCGTCGACCTGCAATTCTACTTCCCCGTCGCCGTGGGCGGCGGTGCGGCCGAGGTGATCCAGTCGCTCACCGATGAATACCTGGAAGAAAACCCCGATGTGAATATCGACGCGGTCTATGCCGGCACCTACCAGGACACGATCACCAAGGTGATCACCGCCGCCCGCGGCGGCAACGCGCCGCAGCTTTCGGTTGCGCTTGCCGTGGACATGTTCACCCTGCTCGACGAGGGGCTGATCCTGTCGTTCGACGATTTCATCACGACCGAGGAAGATCGCGCCTGGCTCGACAGCTTCTATCCGGCCTTCATGGAAAACAGCCAGACCGGCGGCAAGACCTATGGCATCCCGTTCCAGCGCTCGACGCCGGTGCTTTACTGGAACAAGGAAGCCTTTGCCGAGGCCGGGCTCGACCCCGAAACGCCGCCCGCCAACTGGGAGGAGATGGTCGAGATGGGCAAGGCCCTCACCAGGAAGGATGACAGTGGCAATGTCGAGCAATGGGGCGTGCGTATCCCGACCTCGGGCTTTCCCTATTGGCTGTTCCAGGGGCTGACCACGCAAAACGACGTGATCCTGGCCAATTCGGACGGCAACGAGACCAATTTCGACGACCCGGCGGTAGTCGAGGCGCTGGAATACCTGGTGTCGCTTTCGACCGAGCACGGGGTGATGGAGCCGGGCATCGTGGAATGGGGCGCCACGCCCAAGGCGTTCTTTGAAGGCCAGACCGCGATGATGTGGACCACGACCGGCAATCTGACCAATGTGCGCGACAATGCGCCGTTTGATTTCGGTGTCGCGATGCTGCCTGCGCACAAGCGTCGGGGCGCGCCCACGGGGGGCGGCAATTTCTACCTGTTCGAGGGATCGAGCGATGAAGAGCTTGCCGCGGCGGTGGATTTCATCAAGTGGATCACCGGGCCGGAGCAATCGGCCAAGTGGACCATGGCCACCGGCTATGTCGCGCCGCGCCCGGCGACGTGGGAAACCGACACGATGAAAGCCTATGCCGAGGAGTTCCCCGCCGTTCTGGTGGCGCGCGATCAGCTCGAACATGCGGTGGCCGAGCTTTCGACCTATGAGAACCAGCGCATCACGCAGATCTTCAACGATGCGCTGGCCGCAGCGATCACCGGGGAAAAGCCGGCCGACGAGGCCCTGGCCGAGGCACAGGCGCAGGCCGATGCGATCCTGGCCGCCTATCGCTGAGTGAGCCCCATGCGGGCGGGCCGTTGTGGTCCGCCCGTTTTCCCTTGAGAAAGAGGATGCGCCGATGCTGTCGCGCCAATGGATACATGGCTGGTTGCTGTTGCTGCCCGCGCTGGCGTTCATCTTTCTGTTCACGCATATTCCCGCGATCACGACGATCTGGAACAGCTTCCAGTCGACCCCGCGCGGGCGGCGCCCGTCGCAATTCGTGGGGCTGGACAATTACGAGCGGCTGATCGGTGATCCGGTATTCTGGAAGGTGCTGGTCAACAACCTGTGGTTCGCGCTGGGCACGATCCCGGTTTCCATCGCGCTCAGCATCGCCATGGCGCTGTTCGTCAATCGCGCCTTTGCGGGGCGGTCGCTGGTGCGCATGGCCTATTTCACGCCGACGGTTCTGCCGTTGATCGCCGTGGCGAACATCTGGCTGTTTTTCTACACGCCGGGCTTTGGCCTGATCGACCAGGTGCTGGGCGCCTTCGGCCGTGGCCAGAGCAACCTTCTGGGCAGTCCCGACACGGCGCTGGGGGCGATCATCGTGGTGTCGATCTGGAAGGAGGCGGGGTTCTTCATGATCTTCTACCTCGCCGCCTTGCAGGCGATTCCGCCGCAACTGGCCGAGGCGGCGCGGATCGAGGGTGCGGGCGGCTGGACGATCTTTCGCCGCATCACCTTTCCGATGATGATGCCGACCACGCTTTTCGTGTCGGTCAACGCGGTGATAAATGCCTTCCGGCTGGTCGATCACATCTTCATCCTGACCGGTGGCGGGCCGGACAACGCGTCGTCGCTGCTGCTCTATTACATATACGAAACGTCGTTCCGGTTCTGGGACACGGCCTATGGCGCGACGCTGACGGTGGTGATGCTGGCGCTGCTGGGGCTGTTTGCCATCGGCCAGTTCTTCCTGTTCGACCGCAAGGTGCATTACAAATGACCGGGTTCGACCGCATATTGATGACCACCGGCGCGGTGGTGCTGGCGCTGATCTGGGTCTTGCCGCTGGTCTATGCGATCTGGACGGCGGTCCATCCGTCGGAATACGAGGCGCGGTTCGTCCTGAGTGCGCCGCTGACGCTGGAGAATTTCGTCAAGGCATGGAACGCGGCACCGTTCGCGCGATATTTCCTGAACACGTTCATCCTCGTCACCGGGATCGTCGTGTGCCAGTTCGTGCTGTGCACGCTGGCCGCCTATGGGTTTGCGCGCTACCGGTTTCCGGGGCGCGACATCCTGTTTTCGCTCGTGTTGCTGCAACTTCTGGTGATGCCCGACATCCTCATCGTCGAGAATTACCGCACCATTGGCGCGCTGGGGCTGGTCGATACGATCGCGGCCATCGCGCTGCCCTATGTCGCGTCGGGGTTCGGCGTTTTCCTGATCCGCCAGACCTTCATGACCGTCCCGCGCGAGCTCGACGAGGCCGCGCGGATCGAGGGGGCGGGGCCGCTGACGATCCTGTGGCGGGTCTA
>LJSU01000024.1:0-62528 GCA_001314705.1 Rhodobacteraceae bacterium HLUCCO07 | reverse complement strand
CAAGCCGATCTACCTTGCCTATGGGCTGGTTTCGGTGAGCCATCACTGGAACAACTTCCTGTGGCCGCTGATCGTCACCAACTCGGTCGAGACACGGCCCGTGACCGTGGGGCTGAGCATCTTTTCGACCACCGACTCCGGGGTGGAATGGTCGGTGATCAATGCCGCCACGCTGATGACATCGGGGCCGCTTCTCATCGCTTTCCTGCTGTTCCAGCGCCAGTTCGTCCAGAGCTTCATGCGCGCGGGTATCAAATGACATGAAAAGGAGACCTGACATGAGCCTTCCGCTGCTCGGCGTGGCGATCCGGCGCGCCGATCTCGATGTGCTGCGCGACTGGATATTCGAACCGGGCCGCGCCATCGAGATACAGGATTTCGTGATGCCCGAGGTGATCGCGGGCGATCCCGGACCGCTGATCGAATCGTATCGCGCGGCGCTGGAAGGACATCCTGGCGCGCGTGGCATTCACGGGCCGTTTTTCGGGCTCGACCTGGCCAACCCGGACCCGGATATCCGCGGGATCATCCAGGCACGGATGCTCAAGGCGCTGGAGATCGCCGAGGCGCTGGAGGCGACGCATATGGTGGTGCACAGCCCCTTCACATACTGGCACCTTCTCAACCGGCGCAATTATGCCGAGCTGCATGGCCAGATGCTGGATGCGATGGCGTCCTGCCTTGCCCCGGTGCTGGCGCGGGCGGGCGAGATCGGGTGTGACCTCATGCTGGAGAACATCGACGATACCGACCCGCGGGACCGCAACGACGTGGTGGCGCGGATCGGACATCCGAGCCTGAAGCTGTCGATCGACACCGGGCACGCCCAACTGGCGCATGGCCGCTATGGTGCGCCGCCGGTGGTCGATTTCATCGCCGAGGCGGGGGCGCATCTGGGCCACGTGCATGTGCAGGATGCCGATGGCTATGCCGACAGGCACTGGCATCCGGGGGAGGGTTGTGTGCCGTGGGCGGCGGTGTTCGCGGCGCTTGCGCGTTCGCCGGCCGCGCCGCGGCTGATTCTCGAAGTGCGGGATCGCCCGGAGCGTTTGCCGATGACGGTGGCCGAACTCGAACGGCGCGGCCTTGCAAAATGAACGAGGGCGCCGGTCAGGCGCCCCCTGGATGACCTATCAGAGCGAGCCGCGGCGCGTCAGGAACTGGGCTTGGCCGGGGCTGCCTGTGACGCGGTGTTCGGTTTGGCCGCGGACTGCGGCGTCTGGGCCGCCTGCGACTTTCCCCCGGACAGCGGATCATCCTGCCGTTGCACCGAACCCTCGAAATGGGCGCCCGATTCAATCGCGATAGTCTTGTGAATGATATCGCCTTCGACCCGGGCCGTGGCGGTGAGGCGCACCTTCAAACCGCGCACGCGGCCCACGATCCGGCCATTCACAACGACATCATCGGCCACCACCTCGCCCTTGACGGTGGCGCCTTCGCCGACGGTCAGCAGATGCGCGCGGATGTCGCCTTCGACGGTGCCCTCGATCTGGATGTCGCCGGTCGTCTTGAGGTTGCCGGTGATGTGCAGGTCCGAGGACAGAACGGATGCGGGCGGCTTGGCCTTGGGGGCCGAGGCGCGGTAATCGCTTGCCGCCGCCTGCTTGGCGCCGCCAGATTCCGCTTCGCCGGACTGGCTCGGTTTCGGTGTTTCCGGCGCTTTCGGGCCGGGCTCGTTGATCTTGCTCTTAGAAAACATCGTTTGCAGCCTTGATGTAGGTCATTGGGTTGACGGCCTTGCCGCCGATGCGGACTTCGTAGTGAAGATGCGGTCCGGTCACACGTCCGGAAGCCCCCATATCACCAATCCGGTCGCCACGCGAGACTCTTTGTCCGGATTTCACGTTGATTTTGGACAGGTGGGCATAGCGGGTCTCGATTCCGAATTCGTGCTTGATCTTGACCAGCCGGCCATAGCCCGAACTCCAGCCGGCATGGGTGACCACGCCATCGGCGGTGGCATGGAGCGGAGTGCCGACAGGACCGGCGAAATCGACGCCCTCATGCAGGCGCCGCCCGCCGGTTTTCGGATCGCGCCGATACCCGAACTCGCTGGTGAAGCGGTAGGCGTCCTTGATCGGCACGGCGAAGGGCGCCTTTTCGGCGGCGATGCGGTAAAGGTTGAGCTGGTCCATCTGGTTGAGGATACGGTTGGCGCGCATTGCGTCCGGTGACGGCTCTTCCCCCTTGGTGGAGAACGTCAGCGGGGTGAGCGGTCCGCCCTGACCGGAATAGCCGCTGCGCACCTGGTCGATGATGTTGTCTGTGTCGAGCCCGGCCGAGCGGAACATCTTGTCGAGCGGTTCGACCGAGACGGCCATCGCCTCTTCGAGCTGGCGGAAGATCTGCTTGTTCTGATCCTGCATGAGGCGGATTTCGAACTCCATCTCTTCGGCCTGCTCGATCGCGTCGCGGGCATCGGCCATGACCTTGTCGCGTTCGGCGGCGGTCTCCGAAAGCACCATGGCGAGCATGTCGAACGCGCTTTCGCTCATGCCCTCGGCGCTTCCCAGCGTGCCGTTGCCGGGGTTTTCCGACAGCGCAAGGCGCAGCTCTTCCTCGGCTGCGCGGGCGTAATCACGTTCCTTCATTGCACGGCGCAGGGTGGTCTGGATCACGTCGATCCCGGTTTCGAGCTCGTGACGGCGCACCTCGGAGGCAAGCAGTTGCGATTGCATTTGCGAGATCTGTTCGAGCGACGAATTGAACCGCTCCTGTGCGGCCAGCGCCTCGTCGGCGCGGGCGTCGCGTTCGCTGGCCAGGTGGTTCAGCCGGGCCTCGTACATGCGTTGGTCGCGCTTGGCCTGCTCGCGGAAATTGCCCGATCCGATCGAGTCCATCAGCAGGATCGCGGTGGCGACGATCACCCATGCCACGAGGGTGACACTTCCGACGGCCGCGGCGATCTGCACATGCGGGCGCAGGCGGATGAACCTTGTATCCTTGTCGGACCGCAGGAAGACGCGTCGTTCGGGAAAGTAGCGTTCGAGAAGTGAATGAACGCGAATTGCCAGTCGTGATCTCACGAGTTCCTGTCCCCTGTCTCATCCCATCTTGGCCATCCTCCGAAAAGCATGACCATTTCGTGAATATCGGGGCGGATTCGTGAGGGCAACGCCTTTGACCGGCTGAATGCGCCGTGACGTGGGGTTGCGCCGAATTCCGGCGAAAAACCGCCGATATTGAAGGGCTTGCTCAACGCGGCTGATGCTTTTTCGGGGTCTCGTCTGCCAGGGGCCAGTAGAAGTCGGGCGGCAATCCGGCCTCGGCGCGCTTCTCGGCGTTGAAGGGAGGCTTGAGCGGTCCGCGAAAATAATGCCGCACGAGGCGGTGGAATTCGTCGCGCGGGTCGATGTCGTGCCGTCCGCACAGGAAGTGAAACCACTTCGACCCGTAGGCGACGTGCCCCACCTCTTCGGCATAGATGGTTTCGAGCGCGGCCACGGCCCGGTCCGCGCCGGCCTTGCGGAAGATCTCGATCATGCCGGGCGTCACGTCGAGTCCGCGTGCCTCGAGCACCATGGGCACGACCGCAAGGCGGCCCATGATGTCTTCAGCGGTGTCCTCGGCCGCGCGCCACATGCCGGCATGGGCGGGCAGGGCGCCATAGTGGCTTTCCATGTCCTCGAGGCAATCGCACACCAGGTTGAAATGTTTCGATTCCTCGTCGGCGGCCCTGACCCAGTCGTCATAGAACCCGGGTGGCATCGGGATATCGGTAAAGCGCGCGATGATGTCCCAGTGCAGATCGACCGCGTTCAACTCGATATGGGCGACGGCATGCAGGAGCGCGATCCGGCCCTGGACGCTTCCGGGTTTGCGCTTGGGCACGTCGCGCGGGTCGCGCAGTTCGGGGCGTGCGGGCCGCGCCGGGCGCAGCGGCGGCTCGGCCCGACCCAGCGGAATGGGTGTGCCCGCGTCGCGCGCGGCGAACCACGCGGCGGCGTGGGCGTGCGAGCGCGCGGTCTTTTCGCGGCCGTCGGCACAGGTCAGAACGTCGGTGGCCATTTCTGCGAGGGTCTGGGGCATTCAGAGGGCCTTTGCGGCCGCGAGAACCTCGTCGGCATGGCCATCGACCTTGACCTTGCGCCACTCGGCCACGATCTGCCCGGTGCCGTCGATCAGGAAGGTCGAGCGTTCGATGCCCATGAAGGTCTTGCCGTACATCTTCTTTTCCTTCCAGACGTCGAATGCCTCGCAGACGGTGTCGTTCTCGTCGGACAGCAGCGGGATCGTCAGATCCTGCTTGTCGCGGAATTTCTCATGGCTTGAGAGGCTGTCCTTGGAGATACCGAATACCTTGACCCCGGCGGCGTCGAAATCGGAGCGCAGCGCCGAAAAGCCCCGGGCCTCTTTCGTGCAGCCGGAGGTATTGTCGCGGGGATAGAAGAACAGGACGACGGGTGCGGGCCGGAGACCCGACAGCGTCACCTGCGTTCCGTCATCGGCGGGCAGGGTGAAGTCGGGGGCGGGGCGGGGCAGGTCGGACATTGGCGGCTCCTTACCAATTTGCAAATGCGGGATTCCATATTAGGGCGTCAGGGCGCAAACTTGAACCATGAAGGGCGCCGGCGGTCGCCCAAACAGACCAAAGGCGCTAGAACTGGACTGATGGAGGAAAAGCGGATCAGCGACAAGGCGAACCCGCCGCACGAGACAGGGGCGCCCCCGGACGTCCGCGGACCGCGCGGGCGCGGGTTGCGGCGTCGGGTCGGGCTCATGGCGCTGATCGTGATGGCGGCGCTGGTGCTGGGGGTGGGCGTCGCGGCCCTGGCGGTGACCGGCCGACCGGTCGTGATGCCCGAATGGGCGCGTGCGCAGATCGAGGCGCAGGTGAACGCGCAGGTCGAGTCCGTCGAGATCGAGATGGGCGAGGTCGTGCTCGTGGTCGAGGAAGGCTGGCAACCCCGGGTTCACCTGCGCGATGTGCGGCTTCGCGATGCGGAGGGGCGGCATGTCCTGAACCTGTCGGATGTCGAGAGCACCTTTGCCCTCCGGCCATTGTTGGCGGGCGAATTCCGGCCCAACCAGTTCTGGCTTTCCGGGATGCAGCTCTTGCTCAGGCGGGATGTCGATGGGCGGCTGCGGCTGAGCCTCGGCGAGATGCCGGGTGCTGTGCGGCAGGCGGCGGATTTCGCGGGCCTTGCCGCGCAGATCGACGCGGTGCTGGACCTCGCGCTGCTGTCGGAGTTCGAGAGCTTGTCTGCGGATGGGCTGACCCTGCGCTATGAGGACGCGCGCGCGGGGCGGGCGTGGATATTCGACGGAGGACGGATCGAGATTGCCCGGCCCGGGGGGAGGACGGGCGACGAGCTGAGCCTGCGCGGCGATTTCGCGCTTCTGGGCGGGCGCGATTATGCCGCCACGGTCGAGGTCAGCTATCGCGGGCAGCTTGGCACGCCCGAGGCCGCTTTCGCGGTGTCGTTCGAGGATCTCGACACCAGCGACATCGCCGAGCAGTCGGCGGCGCTGTTATGGCTCGACGTTTTGCGGGCCCCGATCTCGGGGTCGCTGCGGGCCTCTACCGATGACGAGGGCAATCTCGGGCCGCTGAGCGCGACGCTGCGCATTGGCGAGGGAGTCTTGCAACCGACCGAGACCACGCGCCCGATCCCGTTCCAAAGCGCACAGACATATTTCACCTATGACCCGAACAGCCGGATCATGCAGCTCGACCAGATGTCGATCGACAGCGCGTGGGGCCAGGCGCGTGCCGATGGACAGGTCATGGTCGGCGCGCCCGCGCGCGCCGACCCGATCGGGCAGGGCGCTTGGCCGGATGAGTTCGTCGCGCAGATCCGGCTGAGCGAGATCACCGCCAATCCCGACGATGTCTTCGCCGCGCCCGTGAACCTGAGCAATGCCAGCGCCGATCTGCGGCTTCGGCTCGACCCGTTTCAACTGAGCCTTGGCGAGATGACGGTGCAGGACGGGGCGCGGCGGCTCGTGATGTCGGGCGATCTGCGTGCGCCGCCAGAAGGGTGGAGTTTTTCGCTCGACGGACGCCTCAACCACCTCTCGCCCGAGCGGTTGCTGGAGCTCTGGCCGGAACGGGCCATCCCCCGCACCCGCGACTGGGTGCGCGACAATCTTCTCACGGCGAATTTTCGCAACGTGCAGATCGGTCTGCATGGCGAGGCGGAGGCCGACCCGGACCTTTATCTCGGGTTCGAGTTCGACGGGGCCACGACGCGGTTTTCGAAGACCATGCCGCCTCTGCGGGACGCGCGCGGCCATGCGAGCCTGCTGCGCAATGAATTCTCGGTCAGGGCCGAGGCGGGGCATGTGACGGCACCGCAGGGCGGAGAGGTCGAAATTGCCGGAACCGAGTTCCGCATTCCCGATGTGCGGGTGCGCAACGGGCCCGGCATCGTCGATCTGAATACGAAAAGCTCGATCATCGCCGCCCTGTCGCTTCTCGATATCGAACCGCTCGGGCTTTTGCGCAAGGCCGGGCGTCCGGTCACGATCGCCGATGGCCGGGCCGAGGCGACCGGGCGACTCGTCTTTCCGCGCAAGCCCGATGTGCCGGTCGAGGAGATGTCCTACGACATCTCGGCGCAGTTGCGGGACGTGCGCAGCGAGAGCCTGGTTCCCGGTCATGCCCTCGTGGCGCCGGAGCTCGCGTTGCGCGCGGACGCCGCCGGGTTGCAGGTCAGTGGCGCGGGGCGAATCGGAGAGGTGCCGATCGAGGGCAGGTTCGTCACCCCTCTGCGCCGGGACGCAGAGACCGGCAGCCGGGTCGAGGGGCGGGTCGAGCTTTCACAGGCCTTTGTCGATCAGTTCCGCGTGGGCCTGCCGCCCGGCGCCGTGGAGGGGCGGGCGCAAGGCAACCTCACGATGGAATTGCAGCGCGATGCGCCCGCGCAATTCACGCTGGAGTCCGATCTCGCCGGGCTGGGCCTGCGCATTCCCGAAATCGGCTGGTCGATGGGCGAGGCCGCGACCGGACAATTGCAGGTCTCGGGCCAGCTGGGCGAGCCGGTCGAGATCAGCGCCATCGCGCTGGATGCGCCGGGTCTGAATGCCACGGGGCGGCTCGATCTGGAGCCGGACGGCGCGTTTCGCGCGGCCATCTTCGAGCGGGTGCGCGCCGGCAGTTGGCTTGACGCGCCAGTGACGCTGATCGGACGGGGTCCGGGGCAGGCGCCCGAGATCCGTATCGACGGCGGCACGGTCGACCTGCGGCAGACCGAGATCGGCAGCGGCACGGGCGCGGGGGCTCGGGGCAGGGGCGGGCCGATCCGGGCGACGCTTGACCGGCTCACGATCAGCGATGCCATCGCGCTGACCGGGTTCAGTGGCGACTTCTCGACCGCGGGCGGGATGGACGGATCCTTTACCGGCCAGGTCAATGGCGGCGCCGAGGTGACCGGCCGGGTGATCCCGAGATCGGGGCGCAGCGCGTTCCGCATCCAGTCGCAGGACGCGGGCGGGGTGCTCAAGTCGGCGGGGCTTTTGAAGAATGCACATGGCGGTGATCTCGACCTCACGCTGGTTCCCGTTGCCGAAGCGGGCAACTTCGACGGAACGCTCAGGATCGGCGATATCCGCCTGCGCGAGGCCCCGGCGATGGCCGAGTTGCTCAACGCGATAAGCGTCGTTGGGCTTCTGGAGCAACTGAGCGGCAATGGCATCCTGTTCTCGGATGTCGATGCGCGGTTTCGCCTTGCCCCTGACCAGGTCACGCTTTTGCAGTCGAGCGCGGTGGGCGCGTCGCTCGGCATATCCATGGATGGCTATTACTATTTCGACAGCGGAGAGATGCGGTTCCAGGGCGTGCTCTCACCGCTCTACATGCTCAACGCCGTCGGGCAGGTCCTGACACGGCGGGGCGAGGGCTTGATCGGGTTCAATTTCCGCCTGCTCGGTCTGCCCGACGCGCCCCAGGTGCGGGTCAATCCGTTTTCGCTGTTGACGCCGGGCATGTTCCGCGAGATTTTCCGCCGCCCGGTGCCCGAGGTGACACAGTAACCCCATGAAACTCTCCGATTTCGATTTCGATCTGCCCGAGGGGCTGATCGCCACGCGACCGGCGAACCCGCGCTCGTCGGCGCGATTGCTGGTGGCGGAAGGCGCGCGGATCACCGATGCGGTGGTGCGGGAACTGCCCGACTGGCTGCGGCCGGGCGATCGGCTGGTGCTCAACGACACCAGGGTCATACCCGCGCGGCTCTCGGGCCAGCGGGTGCGGCCGGGGCCGGACGGCGAGAGCCGGGCGGGCATGGAGGTGACCTTGCTCGAACCACGCCCCGAGGGCCGCTGGGCGGCGCTGATCAAGCCGTTGCGCAAGCTGGGCCTGGGCGAGCGGATCGAGTTCGGCAACGGCCTCTCGGCGCGATGCGTGGAAAAGTCGGACGGGCAGGCGGTGCTGGAGTTCAACCTTGCCGGAGGCGATTTCGACGCGGCGCTGGAACAGGCCGGCGCGATGCCGCTGCCGCCCTATATCGAGGCGCGGCGCAAACCCGATGCGCGCGACAGGCATGACTACCAGACCGTCTGGGCGAGGAGGCGCGGCGCGGTCGCGGCCCCCACGGCGAGCCTGCATTTCGATGAGGACCTGCTCGAGCGGCTTGCCGCGAAGGGCGTGCAATTCACCCACGTGACCCTGCATGTCGGGGCGGGCACCTTCCTGCCGGTCAAGGTGGATGACGTGCGCCAGCACAGGATGCATGCCGAATGGGGCGAAGTGAGCGCGCAAGCCGCAAGCGAGATCGCCGCGACGCGGGCCAGCGGCGGGCGGATCATTCCGGTGGGCACGACCGCGTTGCGCCTGATCGAGACGGCGGCACGCGACAGCGGCGCCATCGCCCCCTGGCAAGGGGAGACCGACATCTTCATCTACCCGGGTTTCACCTTCCGCGTGACCGGTGCCCTGATGACCAATTTCCACCTGCCGAAATCGACCCTGATGATGCTGGTCTCGGCTCTCATGGGGCGCGAGCGGATCATGCGGATCTATGCGCACGCGGTTGAAGAACGCTATCGGTTCTTTTCCTATGGCGATGCGTCACTTTTGATTCCCGGGGAATGAAAACGGCATCGGCAGGTCGCCTTGGAGCCTGACGCCTGCTGTGCCAGTCTGGCATGGCACTGCGAGACGCAAAGGAAAACACATGTTTCAGGTTCTCACATCCATCTGGGCCCTGCTGCTGGGCATGATGCTGTTGATGGTCGGCAACGGCCTTCAGGGCACGCTTCTGGGTGTGCGCGGTGGCATCGAGGGGTTCTCGGCTGTCGAGATGTCGATCGTGATGTCGGCCTATTTCGTCGGGTTCCTGGGCGGATCGCGCCTCACGCCCGAGTTGATTCGAAGGGTCGGGCATGTGCGGGTGTTCGCGGCGCTTGCCTCGTTCGTCTCGGCGATCCTGGTGCTCTATGCGGTCTGGGCCAACCCGTGGTTCTGGACCGTGCTGCGGGTGGTGATCGGGTTCTGCTTCTCGGGCGTCTATGTCACCGCCGAGAGCTGGCTCAACAACGCGGCGAGCAATGACACGCGGGGCAAGGCGCTGTCGCTTTACATGATGGTTCAGATGGTGGGGATCGTCGTTGCACAGGGGCTCTTGCTGGTGGCGGACCCGGCCGGTTTCGTCCTGTTCATCATCCCCTCGGTCCTGGTGTCGATCTCCTTTGCGCCGATCCTGTTGTCGATCGCGCCGACGCCGGCCTTCGAGAGGACCAAGCCGATGAGCCTCGGGCAGATCTACAGGATCTCGCCGCTGGGCATCGTGGGCATGCTCCTGCTGGGCGGGGTCTTTTCAGCCCAGTTCGGCATGGGTGCGGTCTATGGCGCCGAGGCGGGGCTGACGCTGGTGCAGATCTCGATTTTCGTTTCGGCCTTCTATGTCGGTGCGACCCTGTTCCAGTATCCGCTGGGATGGATTTCGGACCGGATGGACCGGCGGGCCCTGATCCTTGCGGTTTCCGTTCTGGGGGGGCTGGGAGCGATCGTCGGCTTTGGCTTTGGGGGTGCCTTTCCCGCCCTTCTGGCCGCGGCGTTCATGATCGGTGGCACGTCGAACCCGCTCTATTCGCTGCTTCTGGCTTATACCAATGATTTCGTGGACCATGAAGACATGGCGGCGGTGTCGGGCGGGCTTGTTTTCGCCAATGGCTTGGGGGCGATCACCGGCCCGTTGATCACCGGCTGGATGATGGGGGTAATCGGCGCACCGGGATATTTCGTGTTCCTCGGTATCCTTCTGTTCGCGATGGCGGGCTATGCCGGCTGGCGGATGACCCGGCGCGCGGCGCCGGTGGTGGAGGATACCAGCTCCTATACGCCGGTCTCGATGTCGACCTCGCCGGTTGCTGTGGAAATCGCGATCGAGGAAAGGGACGAGCAGGAATCCACCGTGGCGTGAAATGTCGCAAATCGTCATAAAACTTTACTATCCATCGGCGGCGCATGATGTGTAACGTTTTCATGTCAGTAGACGACCGGTCTTGCGTGAGGAGATGGACCAATGGGTGACCCGAAGGGGGTTCTGGAATTCTGGCTCGACAAGATCGGGCCGGCCGGGTGGTACACGGCGTCGGACGACCTTGACCAGGAGATTCGCGACCGGTTCCTGGCGATGTGGAAAGAGGCGCAGACCGGCGCCTATTCGCTCTGGCTGACCTATCCCAGCGGTGTGCTTGCCTATATCATCCTGCTCGACCAGTTCCCGCGCAACATGTTCCGCGGCTCGGGCGAGGCCTTTGTGACCGACCGGATCGCACTTGCTGCGGCCAAGGCGGCGATTCACAAGGGTTGGGATCTGAAGATCGACGAGCCCGCGCGGCAGTTCTTCTACCTGCCCCTGATGCATTCGGAAAACCTGTGCGACCAGGAACATTGTGTCCGGCTGATGAAGGAACGGATGCCGGAGACCGGGGCGGGCAACCTGCTTCATGCGCGGGCACATCGCGAGGTGATCCGGCGCTTCGGGCGGTTTCCATACCGCAACGATGCCCTGTCTCGCGCGACCACCCCGCAAGAGCGGGCCTATGTGGAAAACGGTGGTTACGGATCGACCGTCAAGACGCTGGAACAGGCCGCCGCGGCCTGACTCTGCCTCGATCATGCATCTGGCTGGCGCGGTCGCGGGTGAGCGGCCCGGCTGCGTTGTGATGTGGCGAGGGATAGTTTAGTGTCAAACTAAACTTGGAATCGGAGTATGGCCCATGGCAGGCAAGGCATTTGACATGATCGTGATCGGCGCCGGGCCCGGCGGATACGTGGCCGCGATCCGCGGTGCGCAACTGGGCCTGTCGGTGGCGATCATCGAGCGCGAGCACATGGGCGGCATTTGCCTCAACTGGGGCTGCATCCCGACCAAGGCACTCCTGCGCTCGGCCGAGGTGTTCCACCTGATGCATCGCGCCAAGGAGTTCGGCCTTTCCGTCGAGAAGCCAGGGTTCGATCTCGACGCGGTCGTGAAACGGTCGCGCGGGGTGGCCAAGCAGCTCAATTCCGGGGTCACGCATCTTCTCAAGAAGAACAAGGTCACGGCGATCATGGGCGAGGCGCGCCTGACCGGCAAGGGCAAGGTCACGGTCAAGACCGACAAGGGCGAAGAGGAGTTGACGGGCAAATCCATCGTTCTGGCCACCGGGGCGCGTGCACGCGAGTTGCCGGGGCTCGAGGCCGATGGCGACCTGGTCCTGACCTATCGCCATGCGCTGGAGCCGCCACGGATGCCGAAGAAACTCCTGGTCATCGGGTCGGGGGCGATCGGGATCGAGTTTGCCAGCTTCTTCAACACGCTCGGTGCGCAAACCACCGTGGTCGAGGTGATGGAGCGCATCCTGCCGGTCGAGGATGAAGAGATTGCCGCTTTCGCGAAAAAGCAGTTCGAAAAACAGGGCATGACCATCATGGAAGGCGCCATGGTCAAGCAGCTCGATCGCGGCAAGGGCAAGGTCACCGCCCATATCGAGACCGGCGGCAAGACCGGGAAACAGGAATTCGACACGGTGATCTCGGCCGTGGGGATCGTCGGCAATGTCGAAGGGCTGGGGCTTGAGGATCTGGGGATCAAGATCGACCGCAGCCACGTGGTGGTCGATGAATACTGTCGCACCGGCGTCGAAGGGATTTACGCGATCGGCGATCTCGCGGGGGCGCCATGGCTCGCGCACAAGGCCAGCCACGAGGGCGTGGCGGTGGCCGAGCTGATCGCCGGGCAGAAGCCGCACCCGGTGCGCCCCGAGAGCATCGCAGGCTGCACCTATTGCCATCCGCAGATCGCCAGCGTGGGCCTGACCGAGGCCCAGGCGAAAGAGGCCGGCCACGAGATCAAGGTGGGCCGTTTCCCTTTCATCGGCAACGGCAAGGCCATCGCATTGGGGGAATCCGAGGGGATGGTGAAGACCGTGTTCGATGCCGGGACCGGTGAGCTTCTGGGGGCACACATGGTCGGGGCCGAGGTGACGGAACTCATCCAGGGCTATGTTGTGGGCCGGACGCTGGAAACCACCGAAGAAGAATTGATGCACACGGTCTTTCCGCACCCGACGCTCTCGGAAATGATGCATGAAAGCGTGCTGGATGCCTATGGTCGGGCCATCCATTTCTGAACTCCGGCGTGAGGGCGATGAGTGGAAGCCTGAACAGGATCGTGATGCAGCAGACCAGCCGCGGCTGGCTCAAGGCGCTGGATCTGGCAAACATGGATGCCGCCGAGATTTCCGGCAAATGGGGGCGGATGTTCGCCTTCCGCTCCTATCGCCGGTTTCGGTATCCCAGGCATGACATCTGCAAGGGGCCGTTCCTCGACGCGAAAGGGCGAGTGCGCCAGTTCGACCTGATCCTCGCCAACCAGGTCTGGGAACATCTCGACCGGCCCTACATGGCCACGGTCAACGTGCTGGATATGTTGCGGCCCGGCGGGTATTTCTGGCTCGCCGTGCCGTTCCTCATCCCGTTTCACGGCGACCCGGTGGATTGTTCGCGCTGGTCGGCGCGGGGGTTGAAGAACCTGTTGATCGAGGCGGGATTCGCACCCGACGACATCAGGGCCGCGCAATGGGGCAACCGGGCCGCGGCGGCGCGCAACCTCGAGAGAGACTGGCCCCCGAAATACGACCCGGACCAGGACGACCTGACCAACGATCCGGATTTTCCCATATGTTCATGGGCTTTGGCCCGGAAAAATGAAGCGATGGATTAAGCGCGTTCGGTGGCGCCGCCACCCCGCACCCAGTCGCGCAGCCCGCCCAGGTTGCGCACGTCCTTGAACCCCATGCGACAGAGCATTTGCCCGGCCGAGGATGAGCGCGCGCCGGTGGCGCAATACAAGACGACGGTCTTGTCGGGATCGAGGGCGCGGTCGAATTCGGGGTGACTGGGGTCACATTTCGAACGCAAGAGCATCATCGGAATGTGTTTGGCTCCCTCGGCCTTGCCGGTGGCGGCGACTTCGCCGATCTCGCGCACGTCGATCACCGTGACCGTTCCTTCGCGCGCGCCGGTGACGGCCTCGACCGGGTCAATGCGTTCAATCCTGTTGCCTGCGAAAAGGCCGAACATGGCCGTCCTCCTGTTCAATGTTCCGTCATGGCGTACTTGCCTGAGCCCGGTACATAACATTCGAAAAGCAGAATGTTAAGCAGGTGGTTGGTTGATTTTCATATGTTCGTCCTTCGTTCTCGATTTCGGGTTGGCACTATGGTATGGCGTGACTATCTGTTAAGCGGTCTGTCCGGGGGGCATGTGATGGCTGAGCTGAAGAACATCGAGGTGCGCGGGGCGCGCGAGCATAACCTCAAGAATATCGACGTGGACATTCCGCGTGACCGGCTCGTGGTGATCACCGGGCTTTCGGGGTCCGGCAAGTCGTCGCTGGCCTTCGACACGATCTATGCCGAAGGGCAGCGGCGCTATGTCGAGAGCCTGTCGGCCTATGCGCGGCAATTCCTTGATATGATGGAAAAGCCCGATGTGGATCACATCAGCGGCCTGTCCCCGGCAATTTCGATCGAGCAAAAGACAACCTCGAAGAACCCGCGCTCGACCGTGGGGACCGTCACCGAGATCTACGATTACCTGCGGCTGCTCTTTGCCCGCGCCGGCACGCCCTACAGCCCGGCCACGGGCCTGCCGATCGAGGCGCAGCAGGTGCAGGACATGGTCGACCGGATCATGGCCATGGAGCACGGCACGCGCGCCTATCTCCTGGCCCCGATCGTGCGCGACCGGAAGGGCGAATATCGCAAGGAATTCATCGAGTTGCGCAAGCAGGGGTTCCAGCGGGTCAAGGTCGATGGCACCTTTCACGAGCTGGATGATCCGCCCACGCTCGACAAGAAGTTCCGCCATGACATCGACGTGGTAGTCGATCGGATCGTGGTGCGCGAGGGGATGGAGACGCGGCTGGCCGACAGTCTGCGCACGGCGCTTGACCTCGCTGATGGAATCGCGATCCTGGAAACCGCTCCGCGCGAAGGTGCGCCCGAGCGGATGACCTTTAGCGAGAATTTCGCCTGTCCCGTCAGTGGCTTCACCATCCCCGAGATCGAGCCGCGGCTGTTTTCGTTCAACGCGCCGTTCGGGGCCTGCCCGGAATGCGACGGGTTGGGGGTCGAGCTCTTCTTCGATGAACGCCTTGTCGTGCCGGATGCCGCGCTCAAGATCTACGACGGCGCGCTGGCGCCTTGGCGCAAGGGCAAGTCGCCCTATTTTCTGCAAACGATCGAGGCACTTGCGCGGCATTATGAATTCGACGTCAACACCGCGTGGAAAGACCTGCCCGAGCATGTGCAGCAGGTGTTCCTGTATGGATCGGGCGACGAGGAGATCCAGTTTCGCTATGACGAGGGGGGCCGCGTCTACCAGGTGAGCCGGGTGTTCGAGGGGGTGATCCCGAACATGGAGCGGCGCTATCGCGAAACCGATTCGAGCTGGATTCGCGAGGAATTCGAACGCTACCAGAACAACCGCCCCTGCGGGGCCTGCGGCGGATACCGGCTGCGCGAGGAGGCACTGGCGGTAAAGATCGCCAGGTTGCATGTCGGCCAGGTGGTGCAGATGAGCATCCGCGAGGCGCTGGCCTGGATCGAGGGCGTGCCAGAGCAACTGAGCGCCCAGAAGAACGAGATCGCCCGGGCCATCCTCAAGGAGATCCGCGAGCGGCTCGGTTTCCTGAATAACGTGGGATTGGAATACCTTACGCTTAGCCGTTCAAGTGGTACCCTGTCGGGTGGCGAGAGCCAGCGCATCCGGTTGGCCAGCCAGATCGGCAGCGGCCTCACCGGGGTGCTCTACGTGCTCGACGAGCCGTCGATCGGACTGCACCAGCGCGACAATGACCGGCTTCTCGGCACGCTCAAGAACCTGCGCGACCAGGGCAACACCGTGATCGTGGTCGAACATGACGAGGAGGCGATCCGCGAGGCCGATTACGTCTTTGACATCGGCCCGGGTGCCGGGGTGCATGGGGGGCAAGTGGTGGCGCGGGGGACGCCGGAGGAGATCGCGGCGGACGCGGCTTCGGTCACGGGGCAGTACCTGGCCGGAACCCGGAGCATTCCTTACGCCACCGAACGCCGCGCCGGCAGCGGAAAATCCGTCACCGTGGTTAAGGCCACGGGCAACAACCTGCGCGAGGTCACGGCCGAGTTTCCGCTGGGCAAGTTCGTCTGCGTGACGGGCGTGTCGGGCGGCGGCAAATCGACCCTGACCATCGAGACCCTGTTCAAGACGGCGAGCATGCGCCTCAACGGTGCGCGCCAGACCCCCGCGTCCTGCGAGACGATCAAGGGGCTGGAACATCTCGACAAGGTGATCGACATCGACCAGCGCCCGATCGGGCGCACCCCGCGCTCGAACCCCGCGACCTATACCGGCGCCTTCACCCCGATCCGCGACTGGTTCGCCGGGCTGCCCGAGGCCAAGGCGCGCGGCTACAAGCCGGGGCGGTTTTCCTTCAACGTCAAGGGCGGGCGTTGCGAAGCCTGCCAGGGCGACGGCGTGATCAAGATCGAGATGCATTTCCTTCCGGACGTCTATGTCGAATGCGAGACCTGCAAGGGCGCGCGCTACAATCGCGAAACCTTGGAAATTCGCTTCAAAGGCAAAAGCATAGCCGACGTTCTTGACATGACGGTTGAAGAGGCACAGGCGTTCTTCAAGGCGGTGCCCAGCATCCGCGAGAAGATGGACGCTCTGATGCGCGTGGGGCTGGGATACATCAAGGTGGGCCAGCAGGCGACCACGCTTTCGGGCGGCGAGGCGCAGCGGGTGAAGCTCTCGAAAGAGCTGTCGAAACGCTCCACCGGCCGCACGCTTTACATCCTCGACGAGCCGACCACGGGGCTGCATTTCGAGGACGTGAAAAAGCTGCTCGAAGTGCTGCATGAGCTGGTCGAGGCGGGCAATACGGTGGTCGTGATCGAGCATAATCTCGACGTGATCAAGACCGCCGATCACATCATCGATATCGGACCCGAAGGCGGCGATGGCGGCGGCGAGATCGTGGCCGTGGGCACGCCCGAGGAGGTGGCGGAAGTCGCGCGCAGCCATACCGGCAGATATCTCAAGCCGATGCTGGCCGCGGGGCGCCAGACCGGTAAGCAGACGGCGGCGGAATAGGGCGCGGGGCGGGGCCGGCCGGGCCTGTTTCGTCGCCTGCTCGGCCCATCGCGTTAACGATGGTTGACCCGCCTCGGACAGCGCAGATCGGGGGGTGACATGCGTACACGGCCCGGCTGCCATCCGGCTGCCGGCGGGGCAGGGCCGAGAGCCGGAGGCAATTCGTTAACCGGAGATTCGGGGCGCGGTCTCTTTCTTGGAAAAAATACTCAATTCACCGTCCGATGTCCGCGCGGCATCTGCAATCCGGCCGGCCCTCACCGGCTTGCCCCTGTGGGCCGAGCGGAGCGAGGCCCCGCGGCGGCGCGCGTCAGCGCGGCGCAACACCTCTTGCGCCTATTTCGTCTTGCAGGTGTTGATGCCCAGAAGCGCATAGGGCGGGCACCAGCCGATCAGGCCGGTGACCAAAGGGATCAGCCCGAGCAGGTAGAGCCAGCTGTAGCTGCCGCTGCTGACGAAGAAGCCCAGAACGAGGGCGGCGCCGATGACGATGCGCAGGATGCGTTCGATATTGTCGATGTTGCGGGTCATGACTTGTCCTTTCCAGGGAGTATGCAATTTCTGCTATATGTTACTGCATACCCCCGGACGCGTCATCGGTTATTTGTCGCCCTCACGCGATCGTTTCTCGAACCGGGGCAGCATGGCCGAGAAATCGCGGCCCAGACCATCCTCGTTCTCGACGAATTGCGCGTAGAGCCGCATCGCGGCCTGGCCCAGGGGCGTGTCGGCGTCGACCGCTTCGGCGGCCTGTTGCGAAAGGCGCAGATCCTTGAGCATGAGATCGGCGGCAAAGCCGGGCTTGTAGTCGTTGTCGGCCGGGCTTTGCGGGCCGATGCCGGGCGCCGGGCAATAGGCGTTCATCGACCAGCTGTAGCCCGAGGAGGTCGAGACCACGTCGAACATCTTCTGCCGGTCGAGGCCGAGCTTGTCGGCCAGCGCGAAGGCTTCGCAGGTCACGATCATGGTCGCGCCGAGAATCATGTTGTTGCAGATCTTGGCGGCTTGCCCGGCCCCCGGATCGCCGCAATGCACGGCCTTCTGGCCCATGATCCCGAACAGGGGTTCGGCCTTGGCGAAAGCCTCTGCGCTGCCGCCGGCCATGAAGGTGAGCGTGCCACCCGCGGCACCGCCCACGCCGCCCGAAACCGGCGCATCGACGGGCAGCAGGCCCGCGGCGGCGGCCTTCTCGGCGACGGCGCGGGCGCTTTCGACATCGACGGTCGAGCAATCGACGAACCCTGTGCCGGGGGCCATGGCGGGAATGATCTCGTCGGCGACGGCGCGCAGGATCTTGCCATTGGGCAGCATGGTGATGACCACGTCCCGCCCGCTTGCGGCCTCGGCGGCGCTGCTGGCCATGGTCACGCCCTCGATCGTGACATCCGCGGTGTCAAAGCCTGTGACCTCGTGACCTGCCTTGGCCAGGTTCGTGGCCATGGGCGCGCCCATGTTGCCCAGTCCGATGAATCCGATTTTCATGGTTTCCTCCCTCAGAATGTCAGTTCGTGTTCGCCCAGCGGCGCGAGCATGTCGGCGACGGCACTGGATGGCAAGTGGTCGGGGTCGTGTTGCCAGCGCGGCTTGCGGTCCTTGTCGATGATCGCGGCGCGGATGCCTTCGAGGAAATCGCCATGTTCCATCGCGCGGAAGGTGAAGCGGTATTCGAGGGCGAGCGCGTCGCGGATGTCGGTGTTGCCCTTGAGCCTGCGCATCATCTCGAGCGTGCAGGCGACCGAGAGCGGCGAGGCGCGCGACAGGGACTTGTGCGTTTCGGCGGCGAACGCGCTGTCGCTCGTGCCCAGCGCGGCGAGGAGCGCGGGCAGGTCGGGGGCGGCGAAATGGCTGTCGATCTCGGGGCGCAGCGCATCGAGCTTGCCTTGGGGTGGCGTGGCCCTGGCCTGATCGAGGCAGGTGGTTTCGCCGGAGGCTTCGAGCGTGGCGATGAGGGCGGGCCATTGATCCTGCGGGATAAAAAGATCGGCAAAGCCAGCGAGGATCGCGTCGGCGGGCCCCATGCGCGCACCGGTGGTGCCGAGGTAAGCGCCGAGATGCCCCGGCGCATTGGCCAGGATCATCGAGCCGCCCACGTCGGGCACGAGGCCGATGCCGCATTCGGGCATGGCGATCTGGCTCGTCTCGCCCACGACCCGGTGCGAGACGTGACAGCCCACGCCCATGCCGCCGCCCATGGTGAAGCCCTGCAGGAACGAGACGATGGGTTTTTCATATTCCGCGAGCATGGCGTTCATGCGGTATTCGTCGCGCCAGAAGGTCCGGCCGAAATCGTAATCGCCCGCCTTGCCGGTGGCGTAAAGCTCGGCGATGTCGCCGCCCGCGCTGAACGCTTTCTCGCCCTCGGCGTCGATCACGACGAGGGCGACGGCATCATTGTCGCGCCAGTCCCTGAGCGCGGCGTCGATCGCCTCGACCATTTCATAGGTGACGGCGTTGAGCGCCTTGGGGCGCCGGAGGGTGATGCGACCGGCGCGTCCGGTGATGGTGGTGGTGATGTCGGTCATGGATACGGACTTTGTTGTTCGGAACGGCAGGCATGCGTCCGCCCGTGGTGGGCGCGAATGCGCCCGCCTTGGGGGCGGGTGGGCGCATGCCGGATCGCGGGCGATCCGGCGGGATATACGCCGACTGGCCTCATGCCGCGTCGGCGATCATCTGGCGCGAGACGATCATGCGCATGATCTCGTTGGTACCTTCGAGGATCTGGTGGACGCGCAGGTCGCGCACGATCTTCTCGATCCCGTAATCGGCGAGATAGCCATAACCGCCATGCAGTTGCAGGCAGCCATTGGCCACGTCGAAGGCCGCGTCGGTGACCATGAGCTTCGCCATGGCGCAGAACTTGGTCGCGTCATGGGCGCCGTTGTCGAGTTTCCATGCCGCCTGGCGCAGGAAGGTGCGCGAGGCTTGCAGCCGGGTCTCGAACTCGGCCAGCTTGAATTGCAGGGCCTGGAACTGGTTGATCGGCTTGCCGAAGGCCTTGCGCTCGGCCATGTAGGCCAGCGTGAGGTCGAGCGCCTTTTGCGCCCCGCCCAGCGCCGAGGCGGCGATGTTGAGCCGCCCGCCGTCGAGTCCGGCCATGGCATAGGCAAAACCGCGGCCCTCGTCGCCGATCAGGTTGTCGAGCGGCACCTTGCAATCGTCGAACTGCACCTGCGCGGTGGGCTGGGCGAGCCATCCCATCTTCCGCTCCAGCGCACCGAACGAAAGTCCCGCGGTGCCATCCTCGACCACGACGGTGGAAATGCCCTTGGGTCCGTCCTCGCCGGTGCGCACCATGGTGACATAGGCATCCGAATAGGAGCCGCCCGAGATGAACGCCTTGGTGCCGTTGAGCACGTAGCCGTCATTGGTTTTCGCCGCGCGGGTTTTCAGCGCGGCGGCGTCCGAGCCGGAGCCGGGTTCTGTCAGGCAATAGGAAAAGACCTTTTCCATCGAACACAGGTCAGGAAGCCATTTCTGCTTGGTTTCCTCGGAGCCGAACTTGTCGATCATGCCGCCGCACATGTTGTGGATCGACAGGAACGACCCCACCGAGGGGCAGGACATCGCAAGCGCCTCGAACACCAGCGCCGCATCGAGGCGCGAGAGGCCCGAGCCGCCGTAATCCTCGGAGACGTAAAGCCCGCCGAAGCCCAGTTCGGCGCATTTGGGCCAGAGATCCCTGGGGATCGTGCCCTGGTCTTCCCAGTCCTGGGCGTGGGGGGCGATGTGCTCCTCGCCGAACCCCTTGGCCATGTCGAATATGAGGGTCTGTTCCTCGCTCAGTGCGAAATCCATGATGCGGCTCCTCCTCGGTGGAATTGAACGAGTGTTTAATTCCGGATTCTTACACGAGTTTTGCAACGGCTTGAAGGGGCGCGCGCGCCTGACGCGGAATTCGGCCCTTCAGAGATCCGCATGATACTCCTCGATCAGGTGGCGCACCACGGCGCGCAGGGCATCGTCGTGGGTCTGGCCGGTATCGCATGCCTCGCGATAGACCCCGCGCTGGCGATGGGCGGATGTGCCGTCGCGCAGGATGGTGCGGGCATGTTCGACCTCGCGGGTGCAGCCAAGAATGCCGGCGTCCTCGGCGACGAGTTCGAGAATGTCGTCGATTGCCTCCGAAAAGGGCTGGATCGCGTGGGCACCGAAATCGATCAGCCCTTCGTCGACCCCGTAACGCTGTGCGCGCCAGCGGTTCTCGGCGATCAGGAAATTGTCGTAGATGCGCCATCGCTGGTTCTTCTGGCTGAGCCGCCAGAGCATCCGGGTGAGCGATTGGGTCAATGCCGCGAGGGTGAGGGCGGTCTCCATGCGCGGTGAAACATCGCAGATGCGCGATTCGATGGTCGGATAGGCATGCGAGGGGCGCAGATCCCACCAGATCTTGCTGGCGTCCTCGATCAGATCCAGTTCGACAAGGGCCGAAACCGAGCGTTCGAATTCCCCCCAGGCTTCGAGCCGGGGCGGCAGGCCGGTGCGCGGCAGGTTGTCGAACACGGTGAGCCGGTAACAGCTCAGCCCCGTATCCTGGCCCTGCCAGAAGGGCGAGGAGCAGCTCAGCGCCAGCAGGTGCGGCAGGAAATACTTGAGCTGGTTGATCGTGTCGACCCGGCGGTCGCGGTCGTCGATGCCGACATGAACGTGGTTGCCGCAGATCAGCAGGCGGCGCACCACCCCGGCGAGGTCGTCGCGCAGGCTGTCATAGCGTTCCTTGCGGGTGTGATGCTGGTCGCGCCAGTCCGAAAACGGGTGGCACGAGGCGGCGATGGGCGCGAGGTTGAAGGCCGCAGCCTCGCGCCCGACGGTGGCGCGCAGGCGTCTGAGGTCTTCGCGCGCCTCGTCGATGTCGCGGCAGACCTTGGTGCCGATCTCGACCTGGCAGTCGAGGAATTCGGGGCTGAACTGGCCTTCGAGCGCGGCGGCGCAGCGCTCCATCAGGGCCTCGGGGGCGGTTGCAAGATCGAGGCTGTCCCGATCGACGAGCAGATATTCCTCTTCGATGCCGAGGCTGAAAGCGGGTTCGGTGCTGGCCATGGCGGCCCCCCTTTGCGTCTGCTGCGTCTGCACGCGCGTGTCGAACGAGTTTGAGCAGGAAAGGGAATGCCGTGCAAGCTCAGCCGTGGGTCGAGGCCGTGGGCGTGCGGCTCAGCGCCCAGTCGCGGGCGGTATCGAGCCTGTCGAAGAGTTCCACGTCGATCGCATCGGAGCTTTCGGCCAGGTTCTGGAAAATCCGCGCGATGCCGAAGGAGATCGGCTCGGGGGCATGGATCGCGATCCGCAAATGGTGACCCGGGCGGGTATAGTTGCGCATGTACATGGAAAACAGGGCATAGGTATCCTCGAATCCGATATCCGTGCCCGTGACCCTGGAAAGGTCGGCCAGATGTGGACGGTCGATGTCGAAACGGGGGTCCCGGATATAGGCGGTGAACATGGCGGCGATTTCATCGAGCGTCACCTCGCCCGCGTAGCGCGCGGTGACGATATGGGCGATGTCATCTATATCGTAAGTCACGGGCATAAAGAGAGTCTCGCGTAAAAGTAGTTTTAATGCGGTTAACTCTACTCAAGGGAATGTAATTCAAAACCACAAAATTTAACCAGTGAACCACCTGTTGCATACGGGTGGCAGGTCATGGCGCGGATTCGGGAGATATGGTCACGATGCCCCGGTCGGTCGTGCAAAGGGTTCAGGCCGTGCGCACCAGTATGGCTTGCAATTCGGTCTGGGGCAGGCCGAGAAACCCGAGCGCGTCGGCTTCATCGGTGAAGATGCGCGCGATCACGTCCGACGTGCCGTCCCATGAGCGTTGGATCGCCCGGGCGGCGCGCATCGTGTCGGGCGATCCGGTCAGGTAGGCCATGAGGGTCGGCGCCCCGGGCAGGTAGATCCCTTCGCACTTCTTCGCCTGCATCTTGACGAGCTCGGGATAGTCGAACGCGATCCTGGTGACCTGGCGCAGGTCGACAAGCTGTTTCTGGCCGGGGCGGAAATCGGGGTGCGACATGTACTCGCCAAAGACCCGCATCGTGTCGCGCGGGCAAATGGCCCCCCTGTAACGCACGTAAACCAATGCCATGTCGGGCAGGATGCGAAAGGTCAGTGGCATGACAGAAGCCTAGGATCATGCATCGCGTGGTGCAACCCGCGCGATGCAATGAGCCAATGGTTCAGTCCATCGCCTTGAAGTGGAATTCGCCACCTTCCTTGAGACCCGAGGGCCAGCGTGCCGTCACCGTCTTGGTGCGGGTGTAGAACTTGAAGGCGTCGGGGCCGTGCTGGTTGAGATCGCCAAACATCGATTTCTTCCAGCCGCCGAAGGTGTGATAGGCCAGCGGCACGGGGATCGGCACGTTGATGCCGACCATGCCGATATTGATCCGGCTGGCGAAATCGCGCGCCGCGTCGCCGTCGCGGGTGAAGATCGCGGTGCCGTTGCCCATCTCGTGATCCATCGCCAGCTTGAGCGCCTCTTCGTAGCTGCCCGCGCGCACGGTCGACAGGACCGGGCCGAAGATCTCGGTCTTGTAGATGTCCATGTCGGGGGTGACGTTGTCAAAGAGATGCGGGCCGACGAAAAAGCCGTCCTCGTAGCCCTGGAGCGAGAAGCCGCGCCCGTCGACGACGAGTTTCGCGCCCTGGTCGATGCCGGATTGCACCAGCCGTTCGATGTTGGCCTTGGCCGCGGCGGTCACGACGGGGCCGTAATCGACATCGTTGCCATCGGTATAGGGGCCGACCTTGAGCTTTTCGATGCGCGGCACGAGTTTCTCGATCAGGCGGTCGGCGGTTTCGTCGCCCACCGGAACGGCAACGGAGATCGCCATGCAGCGTTCGCCCGCCGCGCCATAGCCCGCACCCACGAGCGCATCGGCGGCTTGGTCCATGTCGGCGTCGGGCATGATGATCATGTGGTTCTTGGCGCCGCCGAAGCATTGCACGCGCTTGCCGTTGGTGCAGCCCGTGCCATAGATGTATTCGGCGATCGGGGTCGAGCCGACAAAGCCCACCGACTGGACCGTGGGATTGTGCAGGATCGCGTCAACCGCTTCCTTGTCGCCGTTCACGACCTGCAAGAGACCCTTGGGCAGGCCGGCCTCTTCCATCAGCTCGGCCAGCATGAGCGGCACCGAGGGGTCGCGCTCGCTGGGCTTGAGGATGAAGGCGTTGCCGCAGGCCAGCGCGGGGGCGAACATCCACATCGGGATCATGGCGGGGAAGTTGAAGGGCGTGATCCCGGCCGAGACACCCAGCGGCTGGCGCATGGAATACATGTCGATGCCGGGGCCGGCGCCGTCGGTATACTCGCCCTTGAGCAGTTGCGGCGCGCCGATGCAGTATTCCACGACCTCGAGGCCGCGCTGCACGTCGCCGGCAGCGTCGGGCAGGGTCTTGCCATGCTCGCGCGAGAGCGCCTCGGCCAGCTTGTCCATGTCGCGGTTGAGCAGGTCGACGAATTTCATCATCACGCGCGCGCGGCGCTGCGGGTTGGTCGCCGCCCAGGCCGGTTGCGCGGCGGCGGCCAGTTCGACCGCCTTCTCGACCTCGGCGGTCGAGGCGAGCGGGGCCTTGGCGATCACCTCGCCGGTGGCAGGGTTGTAGACATCGCCAAAGCGCCCGGACGTGCCTTTGACATGCTCGCCGTTGATGTAATGGGTCAGTTCTTGCATCGGATCCTCCTCGGGTATCGTTCCGCGCCAAGATAGCCTTGCGCATTTGCGGTGAAAAGAGGTAGTTGCCCAAAGCCCGTTTTGCATTATTGCAGGATAGGGCAGGGCGGAAACCAGGGAGAACATCCGTGCAGGCAAGATGGGACGACATGCGCTGCTTCCTGGCCGTGGCGCGCGACGAGAGCCTGTCGCGGGCGGGTCGGCGGTTGCGGCTCGATGCGGCGACGGTCGGGCGGCGCGTGGCGCGGCTCGAACATGACATGGGCGTGGTCCTCTTCACCAAGTCGCCGCAGGGCTATGCGCTGACGGGTGAGGGGCAACGCCTCATGACCCACGTGGCGCGCGCCGAGGCCGCGATGGGCGAGGCGATGGACGACCTCGCCGGGCGGGG
The DNA here is from genome assembly GCA_001314705.1 of Rhodobacteraceae bacterium HLUCCO07. GTDB lineage: Bacteria > Pseudomonadota > Alphaproteobacteria > Rhodobacterales > Rhodobacteraceae > Aquicoccus. The sequence goes on along the minus strand of LJSU01000024.1, from coordinate 37,884 downwards.
CGGGGCCCTGTCGGGCCAGATCCGCCTTGGCGCGCCGGACGGGGCCGCCAATTTCCTGCTGCCGCAGGTCTGTGCCGCGATCGTCGAGGACAATCCCGATCTCGAAGTGCAGATCGTCGCCCTGCCGCGCGTCTTCAACCTCAGCAAGCGCGAAGCCGACATGGCGATCGGGGTCAGCCCGCCCAGTGCCGGGCGGCTGCTGGTCTCGAAACTGACCGATTACCGGCTGCATCTGGCGGCGGCCGAGGTCTACCTGCGCCGCCACGGGCCGGTGACCGGGCTCGACGATCTCGGCGGCCACCGGATGATCGGCTATATCCCCGACATGATCTTCGACGCCGAGCTCGATTACCTGGGCGAGCTGGGCATCGAGCGCGTGGCGCTGGCCTCGAACTCGGTTTCGGTCCAGTTCAACTGGATCCGACAGGGCGGCGGGCTGGGCGTGGTGCACGACTTTGCCCTGCCCGCCGCACCGGGGCTGCGCAAGCTGCTGCCCCGCGAGTTCAGCCTGACGCGCAGCTTCTACCTGATCCGTCACGAGGATGATCGCCGGGTCGAACGACTGAGCCGGTTTGCCGCGCTCCTGACCGAGGGGGTCCGGCGTGAAGTGGCGCGGCTCGAACGGCTGACTTGACAGAAAGCGGTATCCCGGCAACGCTCGATAGGCGGCATTTGCGGCGCTCAAACGGAGGGACAGGTCATGCTGGTACATCAGATTCTGAAATCCAAGGGCGACACTTCGGTGATCACGGTCACGCCCGGCACATCGGTCACCGAGGCGGCGCAGATCCTGGCAGAGCGGCGCATCGGCGGGGTGATCGTGTCGACCGACGGACGCCGGGCCGAGGGCATCCTGTCGGAGCGCGACATCGTGCGCAGTCTCGCGCTGCGCGGCGCGGTCTGCCTGAACGAGTCGGTCGACCAGATGATGACCCGCAACCCGGTCTGCTGCACCAAGAGCGAAACCGCGGATTCGGTGCTCCAGCGGATGACCAACGGCCGTTTCCGCCACATGCCCGTGGTCGAGGATGAGGAGCTGGTCGGGATCGTGACCATCGGCGACGTGGTCAAGGCACGGCTCGAGGAGCTTTCGATGGAAAAGGATGCGCTCGAAGGGATGATCATGGGGCACTGAGCCCCGGGCCGGTTCCGGGCAGGCGGGTTCCGCCTTGCAATTCCTGTCGCGATGCTGCATGGCGCGAAAGATTATTGCGCAACCGCAGAATGGGAGGCTCTCATGCGCATCGGCCTTTACCCCGGTACCTTTGACCCGATCACCTATGGACATACCGACATCATCCGGCGCGCGACGCTCTTGGTGGACAAGCTGGTGATCGGGGTGGCGATCAACCGTGACAAGGGGCCGCTTTTCGACCTCGAAGAGCGGGTCGAGATGATCGAGGAGGAATGCGCGAGCCTGGCCAAGGACACGGGCACCGAGATCGTGGCGCACCCGTTCGAGAACCTGCTGATCGACTGCGCACATGACGTCGGCGCGCGGGTGATCGTGCGCGGGCTGCGCGCGGTGGCCGATTTCGAATACGAGTTCCAGATGGTCGGCATGAACCGGGCGCTCGACGACAGCGTCGAGACCGTGTTCCTGATGGCGGATGCACGTCGTCAGGCGATCGCCTCGAAGCTGGTCAAGGAAATCGCCCGGCTGAACGGGGACGTGTCGAAATTCGTGCCCCCCGCGGTGAACGAGAAATTGCTGGCCAAGCTGGGGCGGTAACGATTCGTCCGGCGCACGATCGGTGGCTCAGCGCCAGAAGGCCATCCATTCGATCATCTCGGCGCCCTTGCGGATCAGGAAGAGCAGGCCGCCGCCATCCGCCAGATACCAGTCAAGGCCCAGCAATCCCAGGATGACGAGGCCGAGCCCGATGGCGATCTGATTGGTCATGGCGTGCCTTGCGAAACCAAGCCGGCGCGGCGGCTCTGGGGCCGGGTATGCCCCAGGCCGCGGGTCCGATCAAGCGCGGCGATGCCGCGGTCAGAGACGGCCCATCGCCACGGCCACATCGGCCATGCGGCAGGAAAAGGCCCATTCGTTGTCATACCATGCCAGCACGCGCACGAGCCGGTCACCGACAACCCGCGTCTGCGCCGGGGCGAAGATCGAGCTTTCCTCGGTATGGTTGAAATCCACCGACACGAGCGGCGCGGACTCATAGCCCAGCACGCCCTTCATCGGGCCGTCGGCCGCCTCCTGCATGATCGCGTTGATCTCGGCGGCGGTCACGTCGCGCGCGGCGGTAAAGGTCAGGTCGACCGCGCTCACGTTCGGGGTGGGCACGCGAATGGCCGAGCCGTCGAGCCGCCCGGCCAGATCGGGCAGCACCTCGCCCAGCGCCTTGGCCGCGCCGGTCGAGGTCGGGATCATCGACATCGCCGCGGCGCGGGCGCGGTAGAGATCGTTGTGGCGACGGTCATGCGTGGGCTGGTCGCCGGTATAGGCATGGATCGTGGTCATGATGCCCGACTCGATCCCGACCGCGTTATGCAGCACCTTGGCGACCGGGGCGAGGCAGTTGGTGGTGCAGGAGCCGTTCGAGATCATCCGGTCGTCGGCGGTCAGCTGATCGTGGTTGACGCCGAAGACGACGGTCTTGTCCACGTTCTTGCCCGGGGCCGAGAGCAGCACCTTGCCCGCGCCGCGGCGCAGATGCGCGTCGGCCTTCTTGCCGTCGTTGAACTTGCCCGTGCATTCGAGCACCACGTCACATCCCGACCAGTCGAGCGCATCGAGGTCATAGGTCGAAAAGACCTGCATGTCGCCACGGCCGAGATTCATCACGCCCTCGCCGACCGTCACCTCGCCCGGGAAGCGGCCATGCACGCTGTCATACCTGATCAGGTGCGCCGCTGTCTCGATCGGGCCGGTGGCGTTGATCTTGATCACCTCGATATCGTCGCGCCCCGAGGCGGCGATATGGCTGAGCGTGCAGCGGCCGATGCGGCCGAACCCGTTGATCCCGACTTTGATGGCCATGGACAAGGCTCCTTCCTGGGCTGTGGATTTGGAGCTGTCTTAAGCGGGTTCACGCGGGGCCGAAAGGGGGGCGCGCGCCGATTTGCGCGGTGGTAGCGTTAACTTGCAGGGGGTTGCGCTAACATCCGGGGCGGGATGCGGGGCGCCCGCCATTGCCATTGTGCAACCTTGCCCCTTAAACTCGATCTTAACCAAACTCACGCCCGATAAGGGCGGAGACGGCAACAGGGGGCGCAGGCCATGGGCAATCACCTTTATTACGGCGACAACCTCGCGGTGCTGCGCGAGAGTATCGCGGACGAGAGCGTCGATCTCGTCTATCTCGACCCGCCGTTCAACTCGAACGCGACCTATTCCCACCTTTTCAAGGACGAGAGCGGGCAGGTCTCGGGCGCGCAGATCGCGGCATTTGACGACACGTGGCACTGGGATGACATGGTGTCGGGGCAGGCGCTGATCGAATTGCGCGACAGCCCGCATCAGGAGGCGGCGAAAATGCTCGACGCGATGGTGGGATTCCTCGGCAAGAACCCGATGACCGCCTATCTGGCCATGATGGCGGTGCGGCTGGTGGAGCTGCACCGGGTGCTGAAGCCCACCGGATCGCTCTACCTGCATTGCGACCCGACGGCGAGCCATTACCTGAAGATATTGCTGGACGCGGTGTTCGGGGCGCGAAATTTCAGAAATGAAGTTATTTGGAAGCGAACGGGGGCACACGGAAGAGCCAAGAAATGGGGGCCAATACACGACACGCTGCTATTCTATTCAAAAACTGATGGCTACATTTGGAATAAGACCCATGAAGCTTACGAAGAAAGTTATCTGAGCGAACACTACAATTACTCAGATGAGCACGGAAACTTCCAGCCAATCTCTTTGACCGGGCCAGGAACTAGAACCGGATCATCGGGTAAAAGCTGGCGCAATGTCGATCCGAACACTAGTGGCCGTCATTGGGAACTGCCCCCTGACCGCGCATTGCCAAATAGATTTGTTCGTCCCAAAGACTTTGAGCAGATGACTTGTCAGGAACGGCTCGATGTTCTGGACCAACAGGGCTTGATCTATTGGCCTAAAAAGGGATCAGTGCCTCGATTTAAGCGCTACGTCGAGGTTACGCTCGGCAATCCCGTTCAAGACATTATACACGATATTGGCCCTTTAACCGCAAAAGCCCAAGAACGCCTCGGCTACCCCACCCAGAAACCCGTCGCTCTGCTGGAACGCATCATCAATGCCTCGTCCAATCCGGGCGACGTGGTGCTCGATCCGTTCTGCGGCTGCGGCACCACCGTTCACGCGGCGCAGAAGCTGGGCCGCCAATGGATCGGCATCGACATCACCCATCTGGCGATCAACCTGATCGAGACGCGGCTTTACGACGCCTTCAAGGGACGGGCGGAGTTCACCGTCCACGGCGTGCCGCAGGATATCGGCGGGGCGCGCGATTTCTTTGCCCGCGACGACAAGACCAAGAAGGAATTCGAGAAATGGGCCTGCGGGTTGATCAAGGCCTATCCGCAGAGCGGCGGCAAGAAAGGGGCCGATGGCGGCATCGACGGGTTGTTTCGTTTTGGCCCGGCCAAGGAACACACCGCGATCGTCAGCGTGAAGGGCGGCAAGAACGTGGGCGTCGGCATGGTGCGCGACCTTGACGCAGTAGTGACCGAGCAAAAGGCGCAGATCGGTATCCTGCTGACCCTCACGCCGCCTACCAAACCGATGATCGACTGGGCCAAGGGCGCGGGCACCTTGGATGTCGAGGGGTTCGATCCGGTGCCGCGCATCCAGATCGTGACCATCGAGGAAGCGATGGAGATGGGTCCCCGCGCCGTCAACACGCCGCTGCGCCACGGCAACCCCTACAAGAAAGCCGCCCGCGAAGAGGACAGGGGCGCGCAGGGGCGGCTGGATATCTAGACCACGCCGCGCTCGATCGACGTCATTCCTGCCCGGAACAGCGGCGGAGCCGCCCGGGCAGCGCCCGACCGCCCCCCGGGCGGGCGCTATTCAACGTCGAACGACCGGTCATCATTGGAAGATACCTTGAGATAAATTGTCTGCCACAACCGACGGAGGCGCCCACCCGCGGTCGGGCGCTGCCCTTTCATCGGATGTCGGTCATCCCATGTCCCGCCTTGCACATCTGTCGCACGTCACGGCCCGGGCGCGCGACCCGCAGGCGTCTCAGGCGTAAAGCCCGACCTCGCCGCCCTCGGACGCGGCGGTTTTCAGCAGGTCGAATACATATTGCGCGACCGAGCGGAAACAGACCACGCGGAACGCGTCCTCGCCCGTCATCCAGACGGCGGCGGGCACCTGCGCCATGCGCGAGCGGCGGATCTGCCCCGGGCCGAAGGCGGCGGCGGAGAAATCCACCGGCATCAGCTTGCCCAGCACCTCGCGGGCATGGGAACCCCGCACGTCGAAGACCGCCCGCGCGTCCGACACGTTGACCGCCAGCGCGTGGCTCTCGCCCAGCGCGGCATCGAGCGCGGCAACCGCGGCCTCTGCCTCGCCATGCGGCACCATCACCAGAAGCTCGTCCGGCGACATCCATGCCGCGCCCTTGTCACCCGCCATCACCACTTCGCGCGGGCCGGGCAGGGCGCATCCCGTCACCTCGCGCAGGGCCTTTGCCAGCGCCGTGTCGTCCAGATCGCCGCGCAGCGTGATCATGCCGTTGAGCCCGGCCTCCTCGACCGATGCGATCCCGTCAAACCGGGCGCCGGGCAGCGCGCTTTTCGCCTCAGACATTCTGCTTCTCCCCGTCCTTGTCATAGAAGACCGGATCGACGATCTTCGCGCTGTAGGTCTTGCCGTCGGTGCCGGGAAACTCGATCACCTCGCCCATCCGGTCCGGCCCGTGCAGAACCAGCCCCATGGCGATGCCACGGCCCAGCGTCGGGCTGAAATAGCTCGAGGTTACGCGCCCCTGCACGTTGCGCTGGCCGTTGGCATTGGTGCCCTCGGCCACCGCATAGGCCCCGTCGGGAATGACCGAGCCGTCCACGGTTTCCAGCCCCACAAGCTTCCAGCGGTTCGGATCGCTCATGTGGCTGCGCGCCTGCGCCCGCTTGCCGAGGTAGTCGTCCTTCTTCTTCGAGATCGCCCAGTCGAGCCCCAGGTCCTGCGGGATCACCGTGCCATCGGTCTCGTCGCCGATCATGATGAAGCCCTTCTCGGCGCGCATCACGTGCAGCGCCTCGGTGCCATAGGGGGTCACGCCGAACTCTTGCCCGGCCGCCAGCAGCTTGTCCCAGAGCGCGCGCCCGTGGCTGGCGGGCACGGCGATCTCGAAGCTCAACTCGCCGGAAAACGAAATCCGGAAAACCCGCGCGCCGATCTCGCCGAAGGTCACATCCTTCCACGCCATGAAGGCGAAGCCATCGGCGCTAAGATCGTCCTCGGTCAGCTTCTCCAGCACCTTGCGCGCCTTGGGGCCGACCACGCCGATCTGGGCGAACTGCTCGGTCACGTTGGCGACGTAAACCTGCCAGTCCCACCACTCGGTCTGAAGCCATTCCTCCATATGGGCATGGATACGCTCGGCCCCGCCCGTGGTGGTGTGGCACAGGAAGGTCTGATCGTCGATCCGCGCCACCACGCCGTCGTCGATCAGGAAGCCGTTCTCGCTGCACATCAACCCGTAGCGACAGCGCCCGGGTTTCAGCGTGCTCATCATGTTGGTGTAGAGCATGTCCATGAACCGCCCGGCATCCGGCCCCTTCACGATAAGCTTGCCCAGCGTCGAGGCATCGAGAAGCCCCAGGCTCTCGCGCGTGGCCATGATCTCGCGCGCGACGGCCGCGGCATGGCTCTCCTCGCCCCGGGGATAGCAATAGGGGCGCCGCCACTGGCCCACCGGCTCCCAATGGGCGCCCTGCGCCTCGTGCCAGTCATGCATCGGCGTGCGGCGCAACGGCTGGAATGTCTCGCCGCGCGCCTCGCCCGCGATCGCGCCCATGGATATCGGCGTATAGGGCGGGCGGAAGGTCGTCGTGCCGGTCTGTGGAATGGGCCGGCCCAGCGCGTCCGAGAGGATCGCCAGGCCGTTGATATTGCTCAGCTTGCCCTGATCCGTCGCCATCCCCAGCGTGGTATAGCGCTTGGTGTGCTCGACCGATTCATAGCCCTCGCGCGCGGCCAGTTGAACGTCGCTCACCTTGACATCGTTCTGGTAATCCAGCCATGCCTTCATGCGCAGCCCGGCGCTGGCGCCCTGCGGCATCAGCCAGACCGGCTCGATCGGCGCCTCGGGCGCGTCCCCGACCTCGGGAGCGGCGGACCTGGCGGGCTTCAGTCCCAGATCTCTTGCCGCGCGCCGCCCCGCGGCATCCGCATCGGCCAGGCCCGCGCCCAGCGACAGCGCGCCGTTGGCGGCCCCCGCCGGAACGACGAAACCCGCCCCATCCGCGCCCAGCGGCGGCTTGTCGCCATCGGGGCGGAAATGCGCCTCGGCCTCGTCCCAGACGAGCTTGCCACCGCAATGCGACCACAGGTGCACCACCGGCGACCAGCCGCCCGACATCGCCACCACGTCGCAGGCGATCCTTTCCAGAACCGCGCCTTCGCCGGCCTGTGCACAGACGCTGACGCCCTCGACCCGCCTGGCCCCGTGCACCCTGGCCACGCCCATGCCGGTCTCGACCCTTATGCCCAGCTTCGTCGCCTCCTCGGCCAGCGCCCCGCCGCCGCCCAGCCGCGCATCGAGGATCACCGGCACCGCAAGCCCGGCCTGCCGCACCGCGATCGCCGTGCGATAGGCATCGTCATTGTTGGTCACCACGACCACCCGGTCCCCGGGCGAGACGCCGTAATCGACGATATAGTCGCGCACCGCGCTGGCCAGCATCACGCCGGGCACGTCGTTGCCCGCGAAACTCAGCGGCCGCTCGATCGCCCCCGTCGCCGTCACGATCCGGTCCGCCCGGATGCGCCACAGCCGGTGGCGCGGGCCGGGCGCGTCGGGGCTATGGTCGCGCAGCCGCTCGTAGCCCAGCAGGTAGCCATGGTCATAGACCCCGGCGCCCATCATGCGGGTGCGCAGGGTAACGTTTTCCATCGCCTCCAGCGCGGCCAGCGACTCGGAGACGAACTCCGCCACCGGCTGGCCATCCACCGTGCCGCCATCGACCATCGCGCGCCCGCCCCAATCGGCGGTCTGCTCCATGACCAACACCTTCGCGCCCGCCGCGCCCGCGGCCCGTGCCGCCTGCAATCCCGCGACGCCGCCGCCGATGACCACGACATCGAAGAACGCGTAGAAATGCTCGTACCGGTCGGCATCGCGGTCCTTGGGCGCGCGGCCGAGGCCGGCCGATTGCCGCACGATCGGCTCGTAAACATGCTTCCACGCGAAACGCGGGAACATGAAGGTCTTGTAGTAGAACCCGGCCGGAAAGAACCGCGCGAGGTGATTGTTGATCGCGCCCACGTCGAATTCGAGGCTTGGCCAGTGGTTCTGGCTGGTCACGCTGAGCCCGTCGAAAAGCTCGGTCGTGGTGGCGCGCTGGTTGGGCTCGAACCGCCCGCCCTGACCCATGTTGAAGAGCGCGTTGGGCTCTTCGGCCCCCGAGGCCACGATGCCGCGCGGGCGGTGATACTTGAAGCTGCGCCCCACCATCACCTGGTCATTGGCCAGAAGCGCCGAGGCCAGCGTATCGCCCGCAAACCCCTTGAGCCGCTTGCCGTTGAAGCGGAATTCCACGGGTTTCGTGCGGTCGATCCGCCGACCGCCAAATGCCAGACGCGTGCTCATGTCCGCCCCCTTGTGATTCTGATACTGCCTTGCGCCAAGCAGAGGCATGCGGCCGCCCGGGTGGGCGCGAATGCGCCCGCCATGGGGCGGGCGGGCGCATGCCGGGCCGCAAGCGACCCGGCAGGGAAACAGATCGCAAACGCCATCACGAAAATTCCCTCCAGCGCCAGCCCGGCCGCCTGGCCGTGATCGCGTCGCGTATCTCCTGCGGCGGCTCGGTGGTCTGCGCCGAATAGCTGCCGAACACCTCCAGCGTCCGGGTGCAGCGCGCCACGTGGAACCACTTGCCGCAGCCATTCACATGCCGCCAGCGTTCGAAATGCACGCCGCGCGGGTTTTCCTTGGCAAAGAGGTAGTCGTGAAACTCTTCCTCGGACGAGCCCGGACCGAAGCGCTTGATATGCGCCTCGCCCCCGCCATGAAATTCCGTCTCTTCGCCTTTGACCCCGCAACAGGGGCATTCAAGGATCAGCATGGCGCCTGTCCCTTTCGGTTCGTGATGTCGTTCAGCGTGAGGGCGGGCGCACATGACAAATGGGCCGGCGCCCCAAGGCACCGGCCCATTCGGGTCGGATCCTGCTTGAGATCGGTTTCAGTTCGCGTCGTCCGCCGGTGCTTCGGCCGCCGGCATGTCCGAGCCAGTGCCTTCCGTCCCTGTACCGGCACCGCTACCCTGGTCGGGCTCGATGGTGCCGGATCCGAACGAGCCCAGCACGACGAGAACGCCAACAACCAGCCCAAGGGCGATGATCCACCCGAGTATGCCCGATCCTGACGAGGTTCGGGGCTCGTTGTGCAGGCTGGTGTCATAGTCAAAATGCGACATGGTTCATCCTCCTTTTCGGTATGAACCACAGTTGGGGCGTTTCCTCGCACAACGGAAGAATGAGCGGAAATCCCCGGTCGGTTTAGGCATTTTCCTGCGATTTGCTTCACTCGCGGGTGGCAAAAACCTGCCGACCTGAACTCCGATGCGCTGCTTTCCGGGGTGATCCCCGTGCCGCTCCATGCCCGGGAAAGCCTGAAATATGCAGGGATTCCGCCCTGTTCGCGTTGCAGGAACGCCCGCGTCCCGACCGTTTCGCGCCCCATCAATGCGCCACCCCTGCGGCCACGCTCTCGTCCACGAACCGCCCCTCGCGGAAGCGGTCCAGCCCGAACGCCTCGCAAAGTGGCGAATACCCCTTGGCCACCAGTTCCGCGAACCCCCAGCCCGAGCCCGGCGTCGCCTTGAACCCGCCGGTGCCCCAGCCGCAGTTGAAAAAGACGTTCTCCACCGGTGTTTTCGACAGGATCGGCGAGCGATCCCCGGTCATGTCCACGATCCCGCCCCACTGCCGCAGCATCTTGAGACGTGAAATCATCGGGAAGGTCTCGACCAGCGCGCGCACGGTTTCCTCGATGTGGTGGAAGCTGCCGCGCTGGGTATAGTTGTTATACCCGTCCGCACCGCCGCCGATCACCATCTCGCCCTTGTCGGACTGGCTCATGTAGCCATGCACCGTGTTGGCCATCACCACGATGTCCATGCAGGGCTTGATCGGCTCGCTCACCAGCGCCTGGAGCGCCACCGATTCAATGGGCAGGCGGAACCCGGCCATCTCGGCCAGCACCCCGGAATGGCCGGCCACCACCACGCCCAGCTTGTCGCAGTCGATCGCGCCTTTCGTGGTGTCCACGCCGACGACCTTGCCACCGTCCTGGCGTATCCCCGTGACCTCGCATTGCTGGATGATGTCCATCCCCATGTCGCTGCACGCCCGCGCATAGCCCCAGGCCACCGCGTCATGCCGCCCGGTCCCGGCGCGCGCCTGCCAGAGCCCGCCCAGCACCGGGTAGCGCGGCCCGTCGAGCGAGATAATCGGCACCAGTTGCTTCACCCGCTCGGGCGACACGAACTCGGTGTCCACGCCCTGCAAGGCGTTGGCGTGTGCTGTGCGCTTGTAGCCGCGCACCTCGGCTTCCGTCTGGGCCAGCATCAGGACGCCGCGCGGCGAATACATCACGTTGTAATTGAGATCCTGGCTCATCGTCTCGTAGAGCGAGCGCGATTTCTCGTAGATCGCCGCCGAGGGGTCCTGCAGGTAATTCGAGCGGATGATCGTGGTGTTGCGCCCGGTATTGCCGCCGCCCAGCCAGCCCTTTTCGAGGATCGCGACATTGGTGATCCCGAAATTCCTGCCAAGGTAGAACGCCGTGGCCAGCCCGTGCCCGCCCGCGCCGACGATGATGACGTCGTATTTCTTCTTCGGCTCGGGCGAGCGCCACGCGCGCGCCCATCCCTGGTGGTAACGTGTGGCCTCCCGCGCCACCGCAAAGGCTGAATACCGTCTCATGCGTCCGTTTCCCCCGATTCCCGATGCGATGACCCCGCGCCATCCTAGTGCAACTTTGCCGGTTTTGCCCCGCGTTTGCATCCGTCACAATGACACCCGAATGCGACATCGCGTATCCATGCGGCCATTTGCCCTTTCGCCCCGGCGCCGGCACGATTACATGCAGGGCACATGAAGTTCTAACCGGGGCCCGCAATGGTATTCTGGATCACCGCCGCCGCACTCGCACTCGCAATTGCTCTCGTGTTCGCCCTGACGCTCCTGCGCGCCAAGCCCGCGGAGGAGCACCCCGCCGCCTATGACCTGCGCATCTACCGCGATCAGCTCAAGGAGGTCGAGCGCGACCTTGCCCGCGGCCTGATCGACGAGGCCGATGCCGAGCGCGTGCGCACCGAGGTCGGCCGCCGCGTGCTCCAGGCGGATGCCCGGCTGCGCGCGGCGAGCACCACCGGAAGCGGCCAGCCCCGCGCCGCCACGCTGGCGCTTGCGGGGCTCGTGCTCGTCGCCACGGTCGGCGGCTCGCTGGCGCTTTATCCGGTGCTCGGCAAACCCGGCGCGCGCGATCTGCCCATCTCCCAGCGGATCGCGCGGTCAAACGAGATGCGCGCCACGCGGCCAAGCCAGGCCGAGCGCATGGACGAACTGCCCGCGGCCCCGCTCAACACCCCCGACGAGGAACGCTTTGCCGATCTCATCGAGAAGCTGCGCGAAGCCGTCGCCGAACGCCCTGATGACCTCCAGGGACAGACGCTCCTGGCCCGCAACGAGGCCGGACTCGGCAATTACAGCGCCGCCGCCGAGGCCCAGGCGGCCGTGGTGCGCCTGCGCGGTGACGAGGCCAGCGCCGACGACCATGTCCTGCTGGCCGATCTGATGATCACCGCCGCCCAGGGCTATGTCTCGCCCGAGGCCGAGGCCGAACTGCGCCGCGCCCTCGAAAAGGAGCCCAACAACCCGGTCGCGCGGTATTACACTGGGCAGATGCTCCTGCAGAACGATCGCCCCGACATGGCGTTTCGCCTCTGGGACGGCCTCTTGCGCCAGGGCCCGGAAAACGCGCCCTGGATCGCCCAGATCCGCCGCCAGATCGACGATATCGCCTGGATGGCCGGGGTGCGCGACTATTCCCAGCCCGATCCCGCCGGTCCCGAAGGCCCGAGCGCCGAAAGCATCGCCAACGCCGAAGACCTCTCCGAGGACGAGCGCCGGGACCTCATTCAGAACATGGTCGACGAACTCAACGACAAGCTCGCCACCGAGGGCGGCAGCCCCGAGGAATGGGCGCGGCTGATCGGTGCGCTGGGCATCCTTGGCAACACCGATCACGCCAGCGCCATATGGGACGAGGCCCAGATGATCTTTGCCGATCAGCCACAGATGCTGGCCACCGTGCGCGAAGGCGCGGTGCGTGCCGGTCTGCTGAAAACCGCGCCCGCAGCCCGCGAACTGCCGCTGCCGGGCGAGGAGGGCGCCGCACCCGCCGGCCCCACCGCCGAAGACATGGAAAACGCCGCGCAAATGCCTGAGGAGGACCGCGAGGAGATGATCCGCACCATGGTGGCAACCCTTTCCGAGCGGCTGGCCGAAGAGGGCGGCAGCGCACAGGAATGGGCGCGGCTCATCACCTCGCAGGCCATTCTCGGGGACCGCGAGGCGGCCGAATCGGCGTTCGATTCGGCGCTGGCCGCACATGGCGACGACCGCACCGCGCGCGCCACCATCGAGACCGCCGCCCGCTCGGCCGGGCTCGTCGAATGATCCTTGACGCGACCGAGGATTTCGCGGCCGCCCTGCCGCCCCGGCGCGCGCTGGCCGGGCTCGATCTGGGCGAGCGCACCATCGGCGTCGCGGTCTCCGACGGGATGCGCTCGGTCGCGACACCGCTCGAAACCATCCGGCGCAAGAAATTCACCGCCGATGCCGAGGCGCTCATGGCCATTCTCGCCGCCCGCGACATCGCCGGGATCGTGCTTGGCCTGCCGCGCAACATGGACGGCACCGAAGGCCCGCGCTGCCAATCGACCCGCGCCTTTGCCCGCAATCTCGCGCGGCTCACGGACCTGCCGATCACCTTCTGGGATGAACGGCTCTCGACCGTGGCCGCCGAAAGGGCGCTCCTCGAGGCGGATACGACACGAAAGCGTCGCGCCGAGGTCATAGATCACGTCGCCGCCTCCTATATCCTGCAGGGGCTGCTGGACCGCATCAGGCATATCGGGTGAGACATGAAGAGCGATGACATCTGGAAACGCGACGAGGTCGAAAGCCCTTGCATCAATGTCTGCGTCGTCCATCCCGAGGCGCGGATCTGCACCGGGTGTTACCGCTCCCTCGACGAGATCGCGGGCTGGTCACGGATGAGCGCCGAGGCGCGTCGCGCTGTGATGGACGAACTCCCCGACCGCGCCAGCCTCCTGCGCAAGCGTCGTGGCGGTCGCGCGGCGCGGCTCAAGCGGTAGGGGGTCGCGGCAAATCGGATAGATGCCGGTCGAGAGGGCGGCGCCCGGCCCGGGGTGTGCGTGAAGCGCCCGCCCATGGGGCGGGGCGGACGCCGCCCGGGCTGCAAGCAGCCCGGACGGGAGAACCCCGTCGCCTACAAGAATAACCAAGATTCCAACACCCCACCGCACGCCCCGCTAATGTTTGGTCGCGCCACTTGGCCCCGCTCTCCCCGGCAGCCGGGCAGCAGCCGGGAGTCATACGCGAGTCACCCCCTCGATTCGCCCCGAAACGGCAAAGGTTAAGCGCAGGGACCGCTTCACCACCCCAGCGACTTGCGCAGCATGTTCAGAGCCACCAGCGTAAGGAACACGGCAAACGCCCGCCTGAGCGGTCTGGGGTCCATCGCATGGGCGAGCTTTACGCCCCAAGGCGCTGTAATCATTGTCATAACGATGACGATACCAAAGGCCACGAGGTTCACCGCGCCGATGGTGAATGGCGGCGCATCCGCGACCCGAAGGAACAGGAAGCCGATCACCGACGGCACCGCGATGATCACCCCGAACCCTGCCGCCGTCGCAACCGCCCGGTGAATCGGCGTGGCATAGAGGCTCATCAACGGAACCCCGAAACTGCCGCCCCCGATTCCCATCAGGACCGACAGGAACCCGACCATGGGAGCGAGTGCCAAGCGTTTGATTCCCCTTGGCATTTCGTCGCCCAATTGCCAATGCTGGCGGCCCAGCCCGAGATAGGCCCCGACCACCAGCGCGAGAACACCGAACACCCCCTGAAGCGTGCTCGACCGCAGGCTCGCCGCCGTCAGCATCCCCAGGACCGCGCCGATCATGATGCCCAGGGCCCAGCCGCGCAGGATGTCCCAATCCACGGCGCCCTTCTTGTTGTGACTGTGTGCCGACCGCAAGGAGGTGACGATGATCGTGGCCAGCGAGGTGGCCAGGCAGATCTGCATCAACTGCGGCCCGTCATAACCAAGTGTCTGGAATGTATAGAAAAAAGCGGGCACCAAGACGATGCCTCCGCCCACCCCGAGCAACCCGGCCAGCACCCCGGCCAAGCCGCCGATCACGATCAGCAGGATGAGCATCTGCACCAGAAGCATGGTATCGGGGATCATGTGGCTCTCCTTATGTTCTGCGAGACGGTCTACACCGCTGCCGGATCAAGGGAAAGCCGGCAATGCCCGCTGGCAGCTTTCACCTTATGATCAAGCGGATAAAGCGTGTTCCTGAACCGCTTCAAGGGCCTCTTCGACCAGCGAAACACCGGCATCCGGCCGCACCGCCCCTTCCGACAGTATGCGCCGCCATTGCCGCGCGCCGGGACGGCCGTGAAACAGCCCCAGCATGTGCCGCGTCACCTGGTGCAGCCGTCCCCCCGAGGCCAGATGCGCGCGGATATGGGGCAGCATCTCCCGCGCCACATCCTCGGGGCGACGGGCCGCGGGTTGGGTGCCGAAAACACGTTCATCGGCCCGCCCCAGGATGTCCCAGGGCCGATGGTAGGCGGCGCGCCCGATCATCACACCGTCAAATCCTTTCTCAAGCATTTCAACGGCTTGATCCAGTGTGTCGATCCCGCCATTGAGCGTGATATGCAGGTTGGGAAAGAGCATCTTCATGCGCTGGACGAGATCGTAATCCAGCGGCGGGATGTCCCGGTTCTCCTTGGGGCTGAGCCCCATCAGCCACGCCTTGCGCGCATGGATCGTCACCCGTTCGACGCCGGCCGCAACGATCTGGGCCAGGAACTCCGGAAGCGCCTCTTCGGGGTCCTGGTCATCCACCCCGATCCGGCACTTCACCGTTACCGGCACATCCACCTCCGCGATCATCGCCGCGCAACATTTTTTCACGAGGGCCGGATTTTTCATGAGAACCGCCCCGAAAGTGCCCGATTGCACCCGGTCGGACGGGCAGCCACAGTTGAGATTGATCTCGCCAAACCCTGCCCCCATCCCCAACCCCGCCGCCCGCGCCAACTCGTCCGGATCGGCGCCGCCCAGCTGCAATGCGACGGGAGCGTCTTCAGGATCATGATCGAGCAGATGTAGTGCCGCGCCACGCACCAGGGCGGGTGCTGTCACCATTTCGGTGTAGAGCAGAGCCTGCGACGACAGCCGGCGATGGAAATGCCGACAATGCCTGTCGGTCCAATCCATCATGGGGGCAACGGACAATCTGGCGTTTTGATATATTGGCATTTCTCTCGTGTCCCGAACCGTTGCATTCCGCCGCGTTTGCGCCGCCCCCGATCAACCCCGGAATTGCCATCTTGCGAAGATCATGTTCGCGGCCCTGGCCCTCGGCGTGGAGGGCCAGGGCCGGATCCAGATCAAAGCAAGGACTTCACCTTGTCGGCTACGGCCTGCCCCGTGATGCCGAATTTCTCGTAGAGCACA
This sequence comes from Rhodobacteraceae bacterium HLUCCO07, assembly GCA_001314705.1. GTDB lineage: Bacteria > Pseudomonadota > Alphaproteobacteria > Rhodobacterales > Rhodobacteraceae > Aquicoccus. The sequence goes on along the minus strand of LJSU01000024.1, from coordinate 21,928 downwards.
TCGGCGGGGGCGGAGGCGCCGAAACTGTCCATGCCGACGAAACCCGATTTCGCCTCGCGGCCGCGTTCTCCGCACAGCCAGCGATCCCAGCCGGTGCGCACGGCTGCCTCGACGCCGACGCGGACGGGACCGGCGGGCAGCACCTTGCGACGATAGCTTTCGGACTGATCCGCGAACAGTTCCCAGCAGGGCATGGAAACGACGCGGGTTCCGATGCCTTCGTCCTGCAACAGCTCGCGCGCGGCCAGTGCAATGGAGACCTCGGAACCGGTGGCGAGGATGATCGCGCGGCGCTTGCCGGTCGCTTCGGCCAGCACATAGGCGCCCTGCGCCGTGAGGTTCTTTGTCTTGTGCTCGGTGCGCACGGTGGGCAGGCCCTGACGCGTGAGCGAGAGCACGGAGGGCGTGGATTTGGACGTGAGTGCCAGTTCCCATGCTTCGGCGGTCTCGACCGTGTCGGCGGGGCGGAAGACCATGGTGTTAGGGGTCGCGCGCGAGATGGCGAGGTGTTCGACCGGCTGGTGCGTGGGGCCGTCCTCGCCCAGGCCGATGGAATCGTGGGTCATCACGAAGACGGTGGGGATGCCCATCAGCGCGGCCAGCCGCATCGCCGGGCGGGCGTAGTCGGTGAAGGCCATGAAGGTGCCGCCATAGGGGCGGATACCACCATGCAGCGCCATGCCGTTCATCGCGGCGGCCATGCCGTGTTCGCGGATGCCCCAATAGATATAGCGGCCATTGCGGTTGTCGGTATCGAACACGCCCAGATCGCCGGTTTTCGTGTTGTTCGAGCCGGTCAGATCGGCCGAGCCGCCGACGGTTTCGCTCATCACCGGGTTGATGACCTCAAGCGCCATTTCCGATGCCTTGCGGGTTGCGACCTTGGGCGCCTCGTCGGCGATCTGTTTCTTCAGCGCGCGGATGCGCGAGGCGAGTGACCGGGGCACGTCGCGCGCGAAGATGCGGGCGAATTCGGCCTTGCGGCGGTCGGACTGGGCGTCGAGGCGGGCCTGCCATTCGGCGCGGGCGGTGGCGCCGCGGCTGCCGACCTTTTCCCACCAGGACTTGATCTCGGCGGGGACCTCGAACGGGCCGGTGGTCCAGCCATAGACGGCCTTGGCATCCTGAAGCTGGCCCAGGTCGGTCAGAGCGCCATGGCCCTTGGATGTATCCTGTGCCGCGTGACCCAGTGCGATATGGGTCTTGCAGGCGATCATCGAGGGCAGGGGGCTGGCCTTGGCGGCGGCGATGGCGGCGTCGATCGCATCGGGGTCATGGCCGTCGATTTCCTGCACGTGCCAGCCGGCGGCGCGGAAGCGGGCGGGCTGATCTGTGCGGTCGGAAAGTTCCACCGTGCCGTCGATGGTGATGTTGTTGTTGTCCCAAAAGACGATGAGGCGGCCCAGTTGATGCCGCCCGGCGAGGGTGATGGCCTCCTGGCTGACGCCCTCCATCAGGCAGCCGTCACCGGCGATGGCATAGGTGTGGTGATCCATCAGCGCCTTGCCATAACGCGCGCGCAGGATTTCCTCGGCCATCGCAAAGCCGACGGCGTTGGACATACCCTGTCCGAGCGGACCGGTCGTGGTCTCGATCCCCGGCGCGTGGCCGTATTCGGGGTGGCCAGCGGTGATCGCGCCCCATTGGCGGAAATTTTTCAGTTCGTCGAGCGTCATCTCGGGGTAGCCGGTAAGATGCAGAAGCGAATAGAGCAGCATCGAGCCATGCCCGGCCGAGAGGATGAAGCGATCACGATCGGGCCAGTCGGGGGCGGTGGCGTCGAACTTGAGGTGGTTGGCATAGAGCACCGTGGCGACGTCGGCCATGCCCATCGGCATGCCAGAATGGCCGGAATTGGCGGCGGCGACGGCATCGAGGGTCAGGGTGCGGATGGCGGCGGCGCGCATCCAGTGGTCGGGGTGTGCGGCGCGGAGGGCGGCGATATCCAAGGGTCGAGTTCCTTTGGTTGATATGCGGTTTACAGCTGTCGCGGGCAATTGCCGGGCGAGTCGGGGCTTCTCTTACCAGTCCGCAGGGGCAGGGCAAATGTCCGAAATTCGCTTTGTGTTGCGCAAGGCCGTGCCGGGAATGGGCGGCAAAGCCCTTTCCTGGTTTGGAAACAAGGCGAAAGGCTTTACTCTTGATGCAATCCGGCGCGATGCGGATGATTCGCTCAGGGGCAGCATTGCGGCCCGGTCAAGTCGGAATGACGGGGATCGAGAGGGCAGGACATGACCCAGGAAATCGTGGAACTGGAGCGGCGCATTACCGCGGCACTGGACAGGATCGGTCAGGGGTTGAACGATCTGGGACCACAAGCCGAAGCCGAGGTGGGCGAAGGCACGGAGATCGAGGAGCTGAAAGCGGCGCTGGAGGACGAAAAGCTTGTCACGGCGCAGCTTGAAGAACGAATCAAGACATTGCACGCACGCCAGGATGGCAAGCTCGCCGAGGTGACGGCCAAGGTCGAGGAACAGGCGGGGGCGATGGCAAAGCTCGACACCGAATTGCAGCGGCTGCGGGCGGCCAATGATCAGTTGCGCGCCTCGAACGTGGCGTTGCGCGAGGCCAATGAGCACGGCGTGGGGGATGCCCACCTGATCAACAAGGCGATGCAGGCCGAACTTGAGGCGCTGCGCGCTGCGCGGGCGGCGGACGCGGCCGAGACAGGAACGATCCTTTCGGCGCTGGAGCCGTTGCTTGAGGATGACCAAGGGGAGGGGGCCTGATGCCCGAGGTGGAAATCATGATCGGCGGGCGCGCCTTCGAGGTGGCCTGCCAGGAGGGTGAGGAGCACTATCTCCACGCTGCCGCGACGATGCTCGATTCCGAGGCCAGCGTTCTGACCGAGCAGATCGGGCGGTTGCCCGAGGCGCGGATGCTGTTGATGGCCGGTCTCATGCTGGCCGACAAGACGGCAGGTGTCGAGGACAAGCTCAAGGCGATGCAGGGCCGGATGCAGGAGCTGGAGAGCGAGGTGGAGCAGCTCAGGAACCGGCCAGCGCCAGAGCCGGAGCGGGTCGAGGTGCCGGTGGTGCCGGAAAGCGTGACCGAGACCATGGCCGAACTGGCCGCGCGGGCCGAGGCGCTGGCGGCGGAGGTCGAGGAGAAGCTGGGCACGGAGGGCTGAGACGGGCGGCTCTCTCTGTGCTCAGATATCGAACTTCGATCAGCCCTGTCCGCGGTAGTGGCGCAGCACGAAAAGCCGGATCGCGGTGGCAAGGCCGGTATCGAGGTCGCGGGTCTCGTCGATTTCGGCGGCGAGCGCGTTGAGCGGCTGTCCGCGCGTGGCGGCGATCTCGCGAAAGGCCAGCCAGAAATCCGCTTCGAGCGAGACGGAGGTGCGGTGTCCGCGCAGTGTGAGTGAGCGTTTGACGGGCTTGCTCACGGTACCGTCAGTCCTCGCGCCGCTTGCTGTCAAGCCGGCGGACGGCCTTTTCGGTGCGGAGCTTGGCAAGCGATTTCTCGGCCTTGCTCAATCCATATTTGGCCGCGTTGTTGTCGGCCCGGCGTTTCTTGTCTGCCCTTGCAGCCGCCTTGCGGACCTTGTTGAGATTGACGACGCCCGCCATCACGACGGCCCCACCATCTTCTCGGGGCGCACGATGCGGTCGAATGTCGCCTCATCGACAAACCCCAGCCGCACGGCCTCTTCGCGCAGGGTGGTGCCGTTCTGATGTGCGGTCTTGGCGACCTTGGTGGCGTTGTCATAGCCGATCTCGGGCGCAAGGGCGGTGACCAGCATCAGGCTCTCGCGCATCAGCCTGTCGATACGGTCCTCGTTGGCCTTGAGGCCCACCACCAGATTATCTGTGAAGCTGGTCACCGCATCGCCAAGAAGCTGCATGGATTGCAACACGTTATAGGCCATCATGGGTTTATAGACATTGAGTTCGAAATGCCCCTGCGAGCCGGCAAAGCCGACGGCGGCGTCATTGCCCATGACATGGGCGCAGACCTGGGTGAGCGCCTCGCATTGGGTGGGGTTGACCTTGCCGGGCATGATGGATGAGCCGGGCTCGTTCTCTGGCAGGATAAGCTCGCCCAGTCCCGAGCGTGGGCCGGAGCCCAGAAAGCGGATATCGTTGGCGATCTTGTAAAGCGAAACAGCGACAACGCGCAGCGCGCCCGACATCTCGACCATGGCGTCATGGGCGGCCAGCGCCTCGAACTTGTTGGGGGCGGTGGTGAAGGGCAGACCGGTGATCCGCGCGATACGCTCGGCCACATCCTCGGCCCAGCCGCGCGGGGTGTTGAGGCCGGTGCCAACAGCGGTGCCGCCCTGGGCCAGTTCATAGATGCGTGGCAGGGCGGATTTCACCCGCGTGATGCTCATCGCGACCTGATGCAGGTAGCCGGAAAATTCCTGTGACAGGGTGAGCGGGGTGGCGTCTTGCGTGTGCGTTCGGCCGATCTTGATGATGCCGTCGAAATCGCGGACCTTCTGTTCGAGCGCGCCATGGAGCCGGGCAAGGCCGGGCAGCAGCACGTCATGCGCCATTGTGGCGGTGGCGATATGCATGGCGGTGGGGAAGGTGTCGTTCGAACTTTGGCCCATGTTGACGTGATCGTTGGGATGGACAGGCTCCTTTGAGCCGAGCACACCGCCCATGATCTCGATCGCGCGGTTGGCGATGACCTCGTTGGCGTTCATGTTGGACTGGGTGCCCGAGCCGGTCTGCCAGACAACCAGCGGGAAATGATCGTCGAGCCGGCCCTCGGCCACCTCGGCGGCGGCCTTCTGGATCGCCTCGCCGCGCGCGGCGTCGAGCCGTCCGAGATCGGTATTGGCCCCGGCGCAGGCCTGCTTGATCACGCCCAGTGCGCGAACGAGCGCCACGGGCTGACGTTCCCAGCCGATTGGGAAGTTCATCAGCGACCGCTGGGTCTGAGCCCCCCAGTAGCGATCGGCGGGCACGTCGAGCGGGCCGAAGCTGTCGGTTTCCGTGCGCGTGGGCGTATCGGTCATCTGCATCTCCTTGTGCGATGGCAAGAGGGACGATGGGTGAGGCTACTTGCGGAAACTGTCGAGGCTGACCACCTCGGCATCCTGAGCCTTGTTTTCGGCCTCCGGATCGTCCCCGACCTCATCGGCTCGCCCCTCTCCGGGGCCGTCATCTCCATCGTCATCCTCGGCATGGGTCTCGAAGCGCAGGCCGAATTCGACCGATGGATCGACGAAGGTCTTGATCGCGTCATAGGGGATGTAGAGCGGTTCGGGCGCGTCGCCGAAATTGAGCGTGATCGAGAATCCGTCGTCGCCCACATCCAGATTGTCGAACCAGTGCTGCATCACGACTGTCATTTCCGTGGGATAGCGGTCGCGCAGCCAGTCGGCGAGTTCTGCGTCGGGGTGGGTGGTGTCGAATGTGATGAAAAAATGATGCGTGCCGGGCAGACCGTGGTCGGCGACATCGGCGAGCACTTCCTGAATGAGCCCTCGCATGGCACGGTGCATCAGGCTGCCGTAATCGATGCTGCGCGACATCTTGGTCCGACCCTTTCGCGGTTTCAATCGGGTATCAGCATAGGCGATTCGGGGAAAAGAGAAAGGCCCCGGACGGGGTTTTTGCGTCTTGGCGCGCGCGTATGAAGGAGGGTAAAGTGCAGGCTTCTGTTGCCAGGTGCCTGCGGACCCCGCCTTGCGCGGCTAGGCGAAAGGACTTAGGTTTCGGTCTTGTTACCGCTTACGCGGCAACTGCAACCGGAGCACGATTGTCGTTGGCAATTATGCTTTACGGACCGATAACGGTGGTACCTCACCGGGACAAAGCAAACCCCTTTACACGTTCGTCGATCCTGTTTCGGCCCCATGGTCCCCCAACGAAGGGATTTTGGTGGAGCCGCCGGGTACCGCCCCCGGGTCCGATCCGCTTATTACGAGCGCGTTTATGTCCATAGTTCCCTCAGGAACATGTCCAACATAGGGTCCGTCCGAGCGTTTGGGAAGGGGCCGGCGCTTCAATTTTGGCGTTCGAGTGACAGTTCAGGCAGGAAATCCTCGACGAATGCGCATTTTCGCGCTTCGCGATGAAGCGTTTCAGGCTTGCCAGGGCATGCCAATTGACTGAACTTCGGATCGGCGATGTCGAGTCGCCAGGTGTTGAAGCCAGACTGAATGTGATGGGCGGCGCTTCGGGAGGCGCCGGACGGTGAGGGCGATGATCACGCCGCAGTTCGTGTTGACCATGGCACGCTATAATGCGTGGCAGAACAAGCAGATGAAAGCCGCGATGGAGGCGTTGGGCGAGCACGCCTGTCGTCAGGATCGCGGCGCGTTCTTCGGCTCGATTATGGCGACGGCGAACCACCTGCTTTGGGGGGATGCGATGTGGATGGCGCGGTTCGATGGCGGTGCGCGCCCCGAAGGCGGCATTCCCGAGAGTGTCGACACGACGACGCGGCTGTCCGATTGGGCACTGGAGCGGTTCCGCATGGATGCGCGCACCCTGCTTTGGGCCGAAGGCTTGCGCGCGATCGACCTGGTCGGAGACCTGACCTGGTTTTCCGGGGCACAAGGGCGGGAAGTTTCCAAGCCCATGGCGCTTTGCGTGGCGCATATGTTCAACCACCAGGCCCATCACCGTGGCCAGGTTCACGCCATGGTTACTGCGACGGGCGGTGCGGGGTGGACCAGCGACCTGGCCTTCATGCCCGAGGAGGGGCCATGGCTTTGATTTCGTTATCGCGGCGACTGCGCCGGACGCCGTTCTCGGACGGGGTCGAGGCGGCCGGCGTGAAGGGATACACGGTCTACAACCGGATGCTGTTGCCGACGGTTTTTCGCAGTATCGAGGAGGACTACCGCCATCTCAAGGAAGCGGTGCAGGTCTGGGACGTGGCCTGCGAGCGCCAGATCGAGATCCGGGGGCCTGACGCGACGCGGCTTGTGCAGATGCTGACCCCGCGCGATCTGCGCGCCATGCTGCCGGGGCAATGCTATTACGTGCCGATTGTCGATGAGACTGGTGGAATGCTCAACGATCCGGTGGCGGTCAAGCTTGCCGAGGATCGTTGGTGGATATCGATTGCCGACAGCGATCTGCTGTTCTGGGTCAAGGGGCTGGCCTACGGCTTCCGGCTCGATGTGCTGATTCAGGAGCCGGATGTGAGCCCGCTTGCCGTGCAGGGACCGCTTGCCGAGGACCTGGTGGCGGCGGTGTTCGGGGATGCGGTGCGCAATGTCCGTTTCTTCCGCTTTGGCCTTTTCGCGTTCCGCGGGCGGCAACTGGTCGTGGCGCGGTCGGGCTATTCCAAGCAGGGCGGTTTCGAGATTTATGTCGAGGGAAGTGATATCGGGATGTCGCTGTGGCATGCGCTGATGGAGGCGGGGCGGTCGATGGATGTGTATGCGGGCTGTCCCAACCTGATCGAGCGGATCGAAGGGGGATTGCTCAGCTATGGCAATGACATGACCGACGAGAACACGCCACATGAATGCGGATTGGGGCGGTTTTGCAATACTCAGACAGCCATCGGCTGTGTCGGACGCGATGCACTTTTGCGGGTGGCGCGGGAAGGGCCGGTACGCCAGATCCGGGCAATCGAGATTTATGGCGACCGGGTGCCGGGTTGTGACCGGTTGTGGCCGGTCATGGCGGGTGACACACAGGTGGGCCATGTCAGCAGCGCGGCATGGTCGCCGGATTTCGAGACCAACGTGGCCATCGGGATGGTGCGCATGACCCATTGGGACGAGGGCACGGATGTCGATGTGATCACGCCTGATGGGGTGCGCGCAGCCTGCGTGCGAGATATGTTCTGGGCATAAGGTGGACGACCGGGTGTCAGAGACGGCCTGTTCGTCACCGTGGATTCGAGTATCCTGAGACAGACGAAAAACGGGGATTCTCCCAACGAAAGGAAGGCTGAGATGTTCAACGCGCTTGTGGTGGAAAAAGACGAAGACAGCGGCAAGACCAGCGCCGCGGTGAAACAGATCGCGGTGGACGACCTGCCCGAGGCCGAGGTTCTGGTCGCGGTCGAGTATTCGACGGTGAACTACAAGGACGGGCTGTGCGTCGGCCCGGGGGGCGGGTTGGTGCGGCACTACCCGCACGTGCCGGGGATCGACTTTGCCGGCACGGTCGAGGCGTCCACGGATGCGCGCTACAAGCCGGGTGACAAGGTGGTCCTGACCGGCTGGCGCGTGGGTGAGGCGCATTGGGGCGGTTATGCCCAAAAGGCGCGGGTCAAGGCCGATTGGCTGGTGCCGCTGCCCGCGGGTCTGGACACCCGCGCGGCAATGGCGGTGGGGACCGCGGGTCTGACCGCGATGCTATCGGTGATGGCGCTGGAAGATCACGGGCTGGAGCCCGGTCATGGTCCGGTTCTCGTGACCGGGGCCGCGGGGGGCGTGGGCTCGGTCGCGACCGCGATTCTTGCATATCTGGGGCATGAGGTGGCCGCGGTGACCGGGCGGCCCGAGACCGGCGATTACCTGAAAGACCTTGGCGCGAGCCGGATCGTGCCGCGCGAGGAGTTGACCGAGGTCACGAAAAAGCCGCTGGAGGGCGAGCAATGGGTCGGCTGTATCGACGCTGTTGCGGGCGCCATGCTGGGCCGGGTGCTCAAGCAGATGAAATACGGCACGAGCGTCGCGGCCGTGGGCCTGGCCGGGGGCGCCATGATCGAGGGGGCGATGATTACGCCCTTCATCCTGCGCGGGGTGAACCTCCTTGGCATCGATTCGGTGATGCAGCCCTATGAAAACCGGCTGCGGGCCTGGGAGCGGGTCGCGCGCGACCTGCCGATGGAGAAGCTTGAGGCGATGATCCGGCCTGCAACGCTTTCTGATCTGCCGGGGCTGGGAGCCGATATCCTGAAAGGCCAGATCAAGGGGCGGGTCGTGGTGGACGTGAATGCCTGATTGCCATTGACAGGTGGGGCGGTGCGGTGCAACGTGCCGTCCATGACCGAAAGAACCGCACATAACGCTTGGTATTTTACGCTGTCTCATTGAGATGGGCGGACCGGGCATGATGAGATGCTGAAGGAAAGACCGCCGCGGGCGGTCTTTTTCATTCGATCAAGCCCCCGTGGCGCCCGAAAGAGAAGGCGAACGGGGCAATGATACATATCAGACGGCCGGAGGCGGGCGACATGACCGTGCTGACGGAAATGGTGGCGGCGCTGGCCATGCACCACGGGGATGAGGTAACGGCGACGTGCGCGGCGCTGGCGCGTGATTGTCTGGGCAATGCGCCTTGGCTCGAGGTGTGGGTGGCCGAGGTGGCGGGGGGGCTGATTGGCTATGCGGCCTGTCAGCGGCGGGTGCAGATGCAGACCGGTCGGCGGGGCGTGGATTTGCATCACCTTTACGTTTCGCGCGACTGGCGCGGGCAGGGGGTGGGCCGAGCCTTGGTGGCGGCGGCATTGGGCTGGGCCGGGAGCGAGAGCTGTGACGTCATGACGGTGGCCACCGACCCGGGCAACAGCGCGGCGCAGGCGTTCTACATGCGGCTGGGGTTTCATCCGGTCGAGATCGAGGCGACCCGGTTCGTTTGCAGGGTTCAGGGTTAGATAGCCGGTGGACGGGGCCACGCGCCCTCGTTGTGCCGTTGCATGGTTCAACCCGTGTCTGAAACGCTCTAGGCTGAAAACTGAACGATTCTGGAGGCGTTTGGCCATGAGCTATGACAGAGACAACATCTTCGCCAAGATCCTGCGCGGCGAGATTCCGAGCGTGAAGCTCTACGAGGACGCCGAAACCTATGTTTTCATGGATATCATGCCGCGTGCCGACGGGCATTGCCTTGTGATTCCCAAGACCCCGGCACGCAACATGCTCGATGCCAGCGACGACCAGCTGACCGCCTGCCTTCGCACGGTGCGACGGATGGGGCATGCGGTGATGCGCGCCTTTGATGCGGGCGGCGTGACGGTGCAGCAGTTCAACGAAGCGCCGGGCGGGCAGGAGGTGTTTCACCTGCATTACCACGTATTGCCCCGCCATGAGGGTGTGAGCCTGCGTCCGCCGGGGCAGATGGCCGAGATGGATGATCTCGAGGCAAAGGCTGCGAAGATTCGCGCCGCGCTGGCGGAAATGGGCTGAACCCGTTCACGCGCGGCGCGCGCGCCGATGGTTGCGGATGGCGAAGAATGTGAACGGTGGTGTCACCTGCATGGTATGCTTTTGCATGCCGGCCTCTCGCGTCGTGGGGCCGGTTCGGGCGGGGGAAATGCCGTATTCGTTTGCCAATGCGCCGCAGTTGTTTGATTGATGGGCGGGTTTCGGTCTAGGGTGACGATCCAAGGGGCATCCCGCGGACCCATCGCGGACCCCCGAAACCGAATGTGCGCGGAAGATGGGGTCACCCATTGCTGCTCAACAGGCCGCCAAGAGCCTACTTTCGCGCCGAAATGGAGGGAGAGACGTGTTTTCGAGAATCATGGTGCCGGTCGATCTAGCACATCTATCAGACCTCGAACGGGCGCTTACATGCGCGGCGGATCTGGCCAAGCATTACGGGGCCAAGGTGACCTATGTCGGGGTGACCGCGGCCACGCCCGGGGCCATGGGGCACAACCCCAAGGAATACGAGGCCAAGCTGTCCGAGTTCGCGCAGGAACAGGCAAAGAGCCACGGTATCGAGACGCATGAGTACACCGTGGTCAGCCATGACCCGACCACCGACCTCGACGATGCGCTGTTGCGTTCGGTCAAGGAGACCGGTGCCGATCTGGTGGTCATGCAGAGCCATATGCCCAACGTGATGGATTACATCTGGCCATCGAATGGCGGCAAGCTCGCCGAGCATGCCAAATGTTCCGTCATGGTCGTGCGCGGCTGAATCAGGATCGAGGGAAAACGAGACAAGGGAGGCCGTTAAATGGCCGAGGAAACGACAGACCAGGGTATCCCGGAGCCGGAAGGCCATTCGGATATCATCGAGACCGACTACCAGGTCGGTCAGGACAACATACAACCCAGGATCGGGCCGTTCGGACTCGACATTCACAACCCCGTTTTCGTGATCTCGGGGTTGGTGGTCGTGCTGTTCACGGCTTATGCGCTCATCGCGCCGCAGCAGGCGGCGGATTTCTTTGGCTGGCTGCGCCCGGCGCTGACCAGCACGTTCGACTGGTTCTTCATGTGGTCAGCGAACATTTTCGTGGTGTTCTGCCTTCTGTTGATCATCAGCCCGTGGGGCTCGGTCCGCCTTGGGGGGACGGATGCGACGCCGGACTACGGCTATATCGGCTGGTTCTCGATGCTGTTCGCGGCCGGCATGGGCATCGGCCTGATGTTCTTCGGTGTTCTTGAGCCGGCCTATTACTTCGGCACACCTTGGGGTGACGAGCCCTTGGGCGTGGTGCGCCCCTTTGACGAGGATGGCGGGCTGATCGAGGGCAATATCGAGGAGGCCCGGCGCATGGCGTTGGCCGCAACGTCCTATCACTGGGCGCTGCACCCCTGGGCAATCTATGCCGTTGTCGCACTGGGGCTGGGCCTGTTCACCTATAACAAGGGTCTGCCGCTGACCATCCGCTCGGCCTTCTATCCGATTCTGGGTGAGCGCGTCTGGGGCTGGTGGGGCCATGTCATCGACACCCTGGCGGTGTTCGCCACGCTGTTCGGCCTGGCCACCTCGCTGGGTCTCGGGGCGCAGCAGGCCAATGCCGGCCTGGAGTATGTCTATGGCATCCCGGAGGGCGTGACGACGCAGGTCATCCTGATCTGTGGCATCACCGCAGTGGCGCTTATCTCGGTTCTGCGCGGGCTCGACGGGGGCGTGAAGGTGCTTTCGGAGATCAACATGGTGATCGCGATTGTCCTGCTTCTCTTCGTGCTGTTCGCAGCGGGGGCCATGGGCATCATGACCGAGTTCTTCAAGGGTCTGGGTGCCTATGTGCAGGAGCTTCTTCCTCTGTCCAACCCGCATGGCCGCGAGGACACGGGCTATCTTCAGGGTTGGACGGCCTTCTACTGGGCGTGGTGGATCAGCTGGTCCCCCTTCGTTGGCATGTTCATCGCCCGCGTGAGCCGGGGCCGCACGGTGCGCGAGTTCCTGACCTGCGTGCTGATCATCCCGAGCCTCGTCTGCATCTTCTGGATGGCCGTGTTTGGTGGCGCCGCGATCAACGACATTGTTGCCAACCCGGAAACGAGCGCGGTCAAGGCGCAGGTGATCGACAGCTACAATCCGCCGCTGTCGCTCTTCGCGATGCTGGAGAGCTTGCCGCTGGCGGCGATCACCTCGACCATCGGCATCGTGCTGGTCATCGTGTTCTTTGTCACCTCGTCGGATTCCGGCAGCCTCGTGATTGACACGATCACGGCCGGTGGCAAGATCGACGCACCGGTCAGCCAGCGCGTGTTCTGGTGTACCTTCGAAGGGCTGGTGGCGATCGCGTTGCTGATAGGCGGGGGGCTTACCTCGCTACAGGCGATGGTGATCTCGACCGGATTGCCGTTCACGCTCATCCTGCTGGCGATCTGTGTGGCGATCGTCATGGGGTTGCGCGCCGAGAAGCGCTGAGCCGGTCAGAAAGAACGAGGAAAGGCCCCGCGCATGTCGCGGGGCCTTTTTGTTTTTCTATGAGCATTTTTGGCAAGATGAAGGGCCGGGGTCTTGTGTCTGGCTGGGCTTTCAACTTGAGTGGGCGCAAATGTTCGAGGGGTGTGACAGATGGATCTGGATGTCGATTTCGTGCGGGCACAATTTCCCGCCTTTGAGGTGCCGTCGCTGACGGGGCAGGGGTTTTTCGAGAATGCGGGCGGGTCATACACCTCGCGGTTCGTCATCGACCGGCTGACGCGGTTCTATCGCGAACGCAAGGTGCAGCCTTATGGCCCCTATGAGGCCAGCCGCCTGGGCGGTGAGGAGATGGACGAGGCGCGCGCGCGGCTGGCGGCGATGCTGGGGATCGAGAGCGACGAACTTTCGTTCGGGCCATCGACCACGCAGAACACCTATGTCCTGGCGCAGGCGGTCCGGCAATGGATGAAGCCGGGCGAGGCAATCGTGGTGACCGACCAGGATCACGAAGCCAATACCGGCCCGTGGCGGCGGCTGGCCGAAGCGGGCGTCGAGGTGCGCGAATGGAAGATTGACCCTGAGAGCGGGCATCTCGATCCGTCGACGCTCGAAAACCTCCTCGATGAGAACGTCCGGCTGGTGTGTTTTCCGCATTGTTCCAACGTGGTGGGCGAGGTTAACCCGGTGACCGAGATCACCGCCATGGCCCATGCGGCGGGGGCGTTTGTCTGTGTCGACGGGGTGTCATATGCGCCGCACGGGTTTCCCGATGTCGGGGAACTGGGACCGGATATCTACCTGTTCTCGGCTTACAAGACCTATGGACCGCATCAGGGGATCATGGTGGTCCGGCGCGCGCTTGGAGAGCAGCTGCCCAACCAGGCACATTATTTCAACGCCGATACACTTTACAAGCGGTTCACGCCCGCGGGGCCTGATCACGCGCAGGTGGCGGCCTGTGCCGGGATGGCCGATTACCTCGACGCCCTGGCCGAGCATCACGGGATTGGCGGTGGTCCGGCGGAACGGGCCACCGGTATACATGACATGATGCGGGCGCATGAGGTGCGGCTGTTGCAACCGCTTCTCGATGCGCTGCGCGCGCGCAACGATCTGCGCCTGTTGGGGCCGGATCGGGCCGAGGGTCGTGCGCCCACGGTGGCGGTGGCGCTGCGTGAGCCGGGGATCGAGGTGGCGCGTCGGCTGGCCGGGCACGGCATCATGGCGGGTGGCGGCGATTTCTACGCGCTGCGCGCGCTCGAAGCGATGGGGGTGGCGCCGGAGCGCGGCGTGTTGCGCCTGAGCTTCGTGCATTACACCAGCGCCGAGGAAGTTGACCGCCTGATCGAGGCGCTGGAACGCGAATTGTGATCCGGGTCCGTCGTGCCGGCGTAACGGCGTGAAAGCGGGGTTAATGTCATGGAGAGCAACACGCCGTGCATCTGGTGGGTGCGACGGGATTTGCGGCTGGGCGACAACGCGGCACTGAGCGCGGCGGCCGAAAGTGGACCGGTGATCGCGCTGTTCATCCGGGATGTGCAGATGGACGGGCTCGGGGCCGCGCCGAAATGGCGGCTGGGCGAGGGTTTGCGCGAATTGCAGCGTGCACTCGAGGCGCGGGGCAGCCGGTTGATCCTGCGCCGGGGCGCGGCGCTCGACGTGCTGCGCGAGGTGATCGCCGAGACGGGCGCGCGTGCTGTGCATTGGAACCGGCTCTACGATCCACTGTCGCGGGAGCGGGACGGCGACATCAAGAGTGCACTCCGATCGGATGGAATTACGGCGCAGAGCCATGGCGGGCATCTCTTGCACGAGCCGTGGACGGTCGAAACCGGGAGCGGCGGCTTCTACAAGGTTTATACCCCTTTCTGGAAGGCGGTGCGTGGGCGCGATCCGGGCACGCCCTTGCCGGTGCCGCGTCTCGCGCCGCCGCGAGGCTGGCCGCGGGGCGAAATTCTCGATGATTGGGCGCTGGGCGCGGCGATGCGGCGCGGCGCCGCGGTGGTCGCGCGCCACTGCAAACCCGGCGAGGCGGCGGCAGCGGCCCGGCTGAGCGCGTTCATCGAGGCGCGGTTGGCGAGCTACGGCGACGGGCGGGACATGGTGGCGCAAAACGCGACGTCGGGCCTGTCGGAATACCTCGCGCTGGGCGAGGTTTCGCCTCGGCAGGTATGGGCCGCGGGGATGGCGGCACGGGAGAAGGCCAATCGGGGTGCGGAAGCCTTCCTGCGCCAGATCGTGTGGCGCGATTTCGCCCATCACCTGATGTTCCACACGCCGCATATCCTGAACGCCAACTGGCGCGAGGGTTGGGACGGGTTCCCATGGGCCGAGGATGCAGAGCATCCGCATTTTCAAGCCTGGAAGCAGGGGCGCACAGGGGTCGATCTCGTCGATGCGGCGATGCGCGAGATGTATGTGACGGGACACATGCACAACCGTGCGCGGATGATCGTGGCCTCGTACCTGACCAAGCATCTGCTGGTGCATTGGAAGCTGGGGCAGGCATGGTTCGAGGAGTGTCTCACCGACTGGGACCCGGCCAACAACGCGATGGGTTGGCAATGGGTGGCGGGCTCGGGGCCCGATGCGGCGCCCTATTTCCGCATTTTCAACCCCGAGACGCAGGCAGAGAAATTCGACCCCGAGGGACAATACCGGCGCAGGTGGCTGGCCGAGGGGCAGGCGCAGCCCACCGAAACGGCGCTGAGCTTCTTCGAGGCAATGCCCGAAAGCTGGAATCTCGCGCCCGGCGACATGCGTCCCACACCCTTGATCGAATTGAAAGCAGGGCGCGAACGGGCGCTGGCGGCCTATGAGAGTAGCCGGTGAGCCCAGAGGTTCGCGTCGCAGGCCAGAGTGTGACTGTTTGGTTTATGAGATCCAGAATTTGCAGCTCGCCTCTTGCGCCCTGTCCGGTCATGGCGGAAGCTGATGCCGATGAGGGTCATCATGGACAACGGGAGCCGATGCCGAGCACCGCCCGACTGATTGCCGCGTTCTGCCTGATGGTGATCGCATGGATCGTTACCGAACAGGTGATGGCCGTGATGCCCTCGGAGACGCAGTTCGGGTATTTCCGGCTGGTCAATCTTGTAATAGCCGCGCTTTGCGGCTGGGTCGTGATCGGCGGCCGTTTGGGAACCGATTATGTCACATCGCTAAGCATCGGCCTGACAGGCGTTGCAGCAATGGTCTTCTGGGCGCTTTTTGTTCAGGCTTTCAACGAAATGCTCCGCCTTGCCCTCTCCCGGCGATATGGTGGACCTGTAGAAGCGGTGGTGGATGTCTTCCAGCTCGGGATCGACTACGGGGCGAACCTCCTGCATGTACATATCCTGGCGACATTATTCGTGGGTGGCCTCCTGGCTGGGGTTGTGAGCGAGTTCGTGCATCGCCGCTGGACTTGAACTTCAGGGGCGCAAGGCTACGATGACCAACATTTTTCTCTACGGCACCTTGCGGCATGCGCCGCTTCTGGAAATCATTTCCGGGCAGTCCCTGGAGTTTCTTGATCCCGTCCCGGCACGGCTTTCCGGTTACAGGGTTGCAGAGGTCGACGGGCACGGATTCCCATTGATAGAGGAGCACCATGGCGCCTCTTGCGAAGGTGTATTGTTGCGCGATGTGCGAGACGCTGTGGCCGCGCGGCTCAACTTTTACGAACTGGGGTTCGGGTACGAACTGCGTGATGTCATGGTCGAAACCGATAGCGGGCCGGTTGTGGCATGGGCCTATTTCCCGCGGCCGGGATTGTGGCAGGCAGGTCCGGACTGGAGGCTGGACAAATGGTCTTGCGAAGGCTGGCCGGTGGCAAAGTACGCAGCAAGAGAGATGATGGAGTATTTCGGGAAGTTTTCGCCTGAGGAGGTTGCAGATCGTCATGATATGATCTTGGCTCGTGCAGGCGCGCGCGCGCGGGCCGAGGCACATCCGGCACCAGCGACCCTTCGCTGCGGGATCGGACGTGAATGCGTGGAGAAAGGGGCCGCCGAGATAAGCCACGCCGGTTTCTTCCTGATGCGCGTCTACCGTTTGCGACACCCCCTCTTTTCCGGCGGGATGAGCGAATGGATCAGCCGGGAGGTTTTCATATCCGGGGATGCGGCGCTTGTTCTGCCCTACGATCCGGTTCGAGACCGGGTGATGCTGATCGAGCAGTTTCGCATGGGACCTTATGCAAGGGGGGATGGCTTGCCATGGCTCCTCGAACCGATTGCGGGGCGGATCGAGGCGGGAGAAGGCGCCGAACCCACGGCGCGACGCGAAGCGGTTGAGGAGGCCGGGCTACGCCTGGGCAATCTGGAAAGGATCGGAGCGTTCTATGCCTCGCCGGGGAATTCGAGCGAGTACTTCAACTGCTTTGTGGGCTTGACAGATTTACCCGATGACGCCGCGGGGAACGGTGGCGCCGAAGAAGAACAGGAAGATATACGTAGCCATCTTCTGCCGTTCGACGAGGCCATCACACTGATGGAAAGCGGCGAGGCGAACGTGGCACCCCTTGTGCTTATGCTGCTTTGGTTGCAACGAGAGAGGCCCCGGTTGAGGGCCGCCGCAACGGGCCAACCGATTGCTTGAGTTGCCAAGCGTGAGGGCCTACACCTGATTGGGCAAGCCATGTCAAGGAGCGCCCCATGTCCATTCCGCTGATTGCTCAGGATCTCTCACAGGCTGTCGGGAACACGCCGATGATCCGCCTCAGGCAGGTAAGCGAGGCAACCGGCTGCACCATCCTGGGCAAATGCGAATTTCTCAATCCCGGGCAATCGGTCAAGGATCGTGCGGCGCTCTACATCATCCGCGATGCGGTGGCGCGGGGTGAATTGAAGCCGGGTGGCACCATCGTCGAAGGGACGGCGGGCAACACCGGTATCGGGTTGGCGCTGGTAGGTGCGTCGATGGGGTTCAAGACAGTGATCGTGATTCCCGAGACCCAAAGCCAGGAGAAGAAGGACATGCTGCGGTTGGCGGGGGCCGAGCTTGTAGAGGTGCCGGCTGCGCCGTATCGCAACCCCAACAATTTCGTGCATTATTCGCGCCGTCTGGCCGAACGCCTTGCGCAGAGCGAACCCAAGGGCGCGATCTGGGCCAACCAGTTCGATAACGTGGCCAACCGTCAGGCGCATGTTGAAGGCACCGGCCCCGAGATCTGGGCGCAGACCGAGGGCGGGGTCGACGGGTTCGTCTGCTCCGTGGGGTCGGGCGGGACGCTCGCCGGTGTAGCCGAAGCGCTTCAGCCCAGGGGTGTCAAGATCGCCATCGCCGATCCGATGGGTGCGGGGCTTTACAGCTATTACACCACCGGCGAGATCGCGATGGAGGGCAGCTCGATCGCCGAGGGTATCGGGCAGGTGCGGATCACGCGCAATCTTGAGGGGTTCACGCCCGACATGGCCTATCAGGTGCCGGATGAGGAGGCGTTGCCCTACGTCTTTGACCTCCTGGAACACGAGGGGCTGTGCCTGGGCGGGTCGAGCGGAATCAACGTGGCCGGAGCGGTGCACATGGCGCGCGAGATGGGGCCGGGCCATACCATCGTGACCATCCTGTGCGATTACGGCACACGTTATCAGTCCAAGCTGTACAACCCGGATTTCCTGCGGGAAAAGGGTTTGCCGGTGCCGGGATGGTTCGCCACCGCACCCAAAGAGGTTCCGGTGGTGTTTGTCGAGGAATGAACAAGGTGCGTGCATTCCTGCTCTCGTTGATGTTGTGTCTTTTGGCATTGCCCGGCGTTGCCCAGCAGACCGATGAACAGGCGATCGATTATGACGCATGGCAGCGCATCGCAGAGCGCGCCGAAACGGCGGTCGAAGCGGGACGGGCGTCGGATGCGGCACTGGGAAGTCTGCGCATGGAACTCGCCGAATGGCGGGCGCGCTTTCTGGACGCACAGTCAACCAACAATGCGCGTATCCGCACGACCCGTGAACAGCTTTCCGCGCTCGGGTCACCGCCTGAAAACGGCGAAGAACCAACCGAGATTGCTCAATCTAGGAGCGAACTGAATGCGCAGCTGGCCGAGCTTCAAGCCCCGGTGAAAACCGCCGAGATCGCCCATGCGCGGGCTGATGGATTGATCCGGGGGATCGACGCGATCATTCGTGATCGTCAGTCGCAACAGTTGCTGGAGCGCGGGCCCTTGCCGGTCAACCCGTTGCACTGGGCACCCGCACTGAGCGAGCTCAACACTGCCTTTGCCAACCTGCGCAATGAGTGGCGCAGCGCATGGGAAAATCCGATTCAGCGAGAAATGACGAAAAGCCGGTTGCCGATGTCGATCCTTTTGCTGATCGCCGGCACGGTCTTGCTCGTACAGGGCTGGAAATGGGTGAGTCGACTGACAGTCCGCATTCAGAACCACAGCGATAGCCGGAGTCGCTGGCTTTTGGGATTCGTTGCCTCCCTTGGGCAACCGCTCGTCATGCTGTTGGGCTTTACCGCTTTGATCGAGGCTGCGTATTCAACGGGTTTGCCCGGCTTGCGAGGCGAACAGCTTTTGTCGGCGCTGCGACCGGCCGGATATCTGTTCATCGTTTCGATGTGGATTGCCTTGCGTGTCTTCCCGCGAGGCAACCTTGACGACCCTCCCTTGAAACTTTCAGCGGAACGGCGCCGTGAAGGTCGGTTTGAGGGGGGGCTTATCGGCCTCGTCCTGGGGCTTTCGATGCTGGTCAGGCCGATTTCGACCTATGAGGGCTGGACGCCGGCGACCAACGCGGTCGTGACATTCCCTCTGATTGTTCTGAGCGGTTTGCTGATGTGGCGCCTCGCCCGGCTGTTGCGACAGAATCACGCCAGGATCGCCGAGGACGACGCGGCAACGCCGGGATATATCGACCAGTTGCTACTGCTGCTGGCTCGGGCCTTGCAGGCAGTGGCCATTGCCGGCGTCCTTCTGGCACTGGGCGGTTATTTCGAGGCTGCCCGCACGCTGACCTTCTCGATGCTGTCATCGGTGCTCCTGCTGGCATTCGTGATGATCCTGCAACGCCTTGTTGCCGAGCTTTGGGTTCTGTTCTCGGGCTTTGGCGAAGAGGGGCGAGACGGGTTGGTCCCGGTGCTGGCCGGGTTTGTGTTGAGCCTGGCGGCGGCTCCGTTCCTTGCGATGATCTGGGGCGCGCGCTCGACCGAGCTGATCGAGCTCTGGACGCAAGTCAATAGCGGATTCATGTTGGGCGAGACGCGGATCAGCCCGGTGGATTTCCTGACATTTGCCATCGTTTTCGCTGCAGGGTACACGATCACCCGGCTGTTGCAGGGCACGCTGCGCAACACGGTTCTGCCCAAGACGCGGATGGATGTGGGCGGGCAGAACGCCCTGGTGTCGGGGCTTGGCTATGTCGGCATCTTTCTGGCTGCGATCATCGCCATCACCTCGGCGGGCATCGACCTCAGTTCTCTGGCCATCGTGGCCGGCGCGCTGTCTGTCGGGATCGGTTTCGGGCTTCAGAACATCGTGTCCAATTTCGTCTCGGGCATCATTCTGCTGATCGAACGGCCGATTTCCGAAGGTGACTGGATCGAGGTTGGCGGCCAAATGGGATATGTGCGCGACATTTCCGTGCGTTCGACCCGGATCGAGACCTTCGACCGCACCGACGTGATCGTGCCCAATGCCGATTTGGTGTCGGGCACTGTGACGAACTATACCCGCGGCAATACCGTCGGGCGGGTGATCGTTCCGGTCGGTGTGGCCTATGGCACTGATACCGGCAAGGTCGAAGCGATCCTGCGCGAGATCGCCGAAGCCCATCCCATGGTTCTGTTGAATCCGCCCCCGGCGGTCGTATTCCAGGGGTTCGGCGCGAGCAGCCTCGATTTCGAGATCCGCGCCATCCTGAGAGATGTGAACTGGGTCCTGACCGTCAAGTCGGACATGAACCACGAGATTGCGAAACGGTTTGCCGATGAGGGGATCGAGATTCCCTTTGCGCAGCGCGATGTATGGCTGCGCAACCCGGAGGTTCTGGGCGGCGGGCCGGAACGACCGGCCGAGCCTTCGCACGACCCTGCGCCAGATGATCGGAAACCCGGTCGACGCGCGGATCGTCCCGATCTTTCGAACCTTCATGAAAGCGACATGGACGACGGGGACCCGGGTGTTGGCGGAGACGGAGACGGAGACGGACGATGACCGACCACCTGTTTCAAGATGATGCCTATCTGCGCGACGCAACTGCGACTGTGACCGGACACACCCAAGAAGGCGGGATCATCCTCGACAGGTCGATCTTCTACCCGACCGGTGGTGGACAGCCCGGCGACAGCGGCTCGATCCATTGGGACGACGGCGCGACTCGTATTGCAACTGCCATGAAGGCAGGGCAGGGGGAGATTGCGCTCGTCCCCGCCGAACCGCACGCCCTGCCGGCGGTCGGAACAGAGGTGCAACAAGTTATCGACTGGGAGCGGCGTCATCGCCACATGCGGATGCACACGGCACTACACCTCCTTTCGGTCGTATTGCCGCTGCCGGTGACGGGCGGGCAGATCGGGGTCGACAGGGGGCGGCTGGATTTCCTCATGCCCGAACCGCCCGAGGATCGCGTGGCGCTTGAAGAGGCACTCAACGACCTGATCCAGAGCGATGCACCGGTCACCGATCGATGGATTGACGAGGCGGCGCTGGATGCCCAGCCAGAACTGGTCAAGACGATGTCGGTGCGTCCCCCCCGCGGGGTTGGGCGGATTCGTCTCGTGCGTATCGGGGAAGCCAACCGCCAGATCGATTTGCAACCCTGTGGCGGCACGCACGTTGCCCGCACGGCAGAAATCGGCCGAATCGGCATCTCCCGAATCGAGAACAAGGGCAAACAAAACCGTCGGGTACATGTCCATCTCGATTGATCCGCGCGCAAAGCGAGCCATCTGGCGGTTTAGCCCCTTGCAGCCCCCCCGCAATATTGGATAGACCCGTCGTCGGAGCGGTGGCCGAGTGGTCGAAGGCGCACGCCTGGAAAGTGTGTAGGCGGGAAACCGTCTCGAGGGTTCGAATCCCTTCCGCTCCGCCATCATCCCTGTTGCGAACACGGACAGGTGCCCCTCTCGGCGCGGAAATAGTTGTGTTTTCAAAGGGCTTTGCCTCCACCATGCGAACCTCTGAGACTACGCGCCAAGCCCGTTTCAGGCTCTGAACGCCGCTCCGTCTCTGTTCGGGCGAACCTCGCCGTTTTCGGTTCGGTTGGATTTTTTCACGCTTTTCCAATAGCCTGAGTTGCAACCCCGCCAAAACTTCGGGCCTTGTGTCAATCGCCTTCGAGGGGAACAGAGCCGCAACACGCGAGAGGCGCAGCCGCTGGGTGCGCTGGTCGAATGGCGCGTAGCGGTGGCGGTGATTTGCTTGACCGCCTACTTCTGATCGTCCGCTTTCCCGCGCAGTACAGTGTCGATAATCGCGACATACCGATCCGCCAGTTGTCGAACATCCTGGTGGGCAAGGT